>JAZNSI010000064.1:0-32937 GCA_045591175.1 Clostridia bacterium | reverse complement strand
TACTTGAGCGTCGGGTAGGCGATCTTGCCGGTCGCGTCGTTTTCAACGGTCGCGATCTCATTTTCGCCTTCCATGACGATGAAGGTGAACTTGTCGTTCGCAGTCAGCTCGCGACCATCAATGGTCTTCGTGCCGGCGAAGGTGATTTCGCCTTCCGTTGCGTAGGTATTCACGAAGTCCAGGGCAGTCGCGTTGTCGGAGGCCGTCACGCTCAGCGTGCCGTCGCCCTTGTCGGCAACAGTCACCATTACGGTGTACTCACGGGTATCAACCGTGATGCCGTTGCCATTGGTGCTGGTCTCCTTCACCGTGTAGGTGTGAGTACCAACATCCGCCAGCGTGTACTTGATCGTCGGGTAGGCGATCTTGCCCTCTGCGTTGTTCTCGACAGTCGCAATGACAGTCGTGCCTTCCTTGACTTCGAAGGTGAACTCGTCATTCTCAGTCAAGTCGCGGCCATCGATGCTCTTCGTGCCCGCGAAGGTGATCTCGCCGGTGGCCTCGTAGGTGTTGGTGAAGGCGATTGCTTCTGAGTTCTGCGTCAGCGTCGCGATCAACTTGCCGCCCACGTCCTTGACCTCGACTTCCACGGTGATCACCGCGTCGTCGTAGGTCACACCAGGCAGGTTGCCGGCCTTCTCCTTCACGGTATAGGTGAAGTTCTTGCCAGCGTCGGCCAGATCGTACTTGATCTCCACGAACGCGATGGCGCCCTTGGCGTCGTTCTGAACCGTCTGCAGCAGGTTGTTAGCTGCGTCGTACAGCTCGAAGCTGAACTCGCCAGCCTTCAGCGCGCGGCCGCTCAGGCTCTTCGTGCCCGCCAGAAGGATCGCGCCCTCGGCGGAGTAGGTGTTCGTGAAGGCAATATCAGGTGAATCCGTGGTCTTGACCACGTTCAGCGTGCCGTCGCCCGCGTCGGTGATTGCCACCTTCACGGTGATCGACGCCGCGTCGTAGGTCACGCCCGCCAGGCTGCCCTTGATTTCCTTCGCGGTGTAAGTGTAGGTCTTGCCGATGTCTTCGGTCGTGTAGGTCAGCTTTGTGAACACGATCTTGCCTTCCGCGTCATTCGTCGCGGTCGCAACCGTTTCGCCAGCCTCGTTGACCAGCTCGAACTCGAACTCCCCTGCTGCCAGCTCGCGGCCCACCAGGTTCTTCGTGCCTTCCAGTTCGATTTCGCCTTCTGCCGTATAGGTGTTGGTGAAGTCCAGGGCAGTCGCGTTGTCGCTGGCAGTCACCTCCAAGGTGCCGTCGCCGTTGTCTTCGACGTTCACCGTCACGGTGTAGGTGTTGGTATCAACCGTGATACCATCGCCGTCCGTGCTGGTCTCACGCACCACGTAGGTGTGTTCGCCAATGTCGTCCAGCGTGTAGGGAATGGTCGGATAGTTGATCTTGCCGCTCGCGTCGCTCGTCGCGCTGCCGACCAGCTGCTCCCCTTCCTTGATCTCGAAGGTGAACATGTCATCCTCGGTCAGCTCGCGGCCTTCGATGCTCTTCGTGCCTTCGAAGGTAACTTCGCCTTCCGCCTCGTAGGTGTTGGTGAAGTCCAGAGCAGTCGCGTTGTGGCTGGCAGTCACCTCCAAGGTGCCGTTGCCGTTGTCTTCGACGTTCACCGTCACGGTGTAGGTGTTGATATCAACCGTGATACCATCGCCGTCCGTGCTGGTCTCACGCACCACGTAGGTGTGTTCGCCAACATCCGCCTGCGTGTACTCAATCTTCGGGTAGGCGATCTTGCCGGTCACGTCGTTCTCGACGTTCGCGATGACAGTCTCGCCTTCCATGACGACGAAGGTGAACACGTCATCCTCGGTCATGTCGCGGCCTTCGATGGTCTTCGTTCCTGCGAAGGTCACTTCGCCCTTAGCCTCGTAGGTGTTGGTGAAGTCAAGCACAGTCGCGTTGTCGGTGGCGGTCACCTTCAGGGTGCCGTCGCCGTTGTCTTCGACAGTCACCGTCACGGTGTAGGTGTTGGTATCAACCGTGATGCCATTGCCATCGGTGCTGGTCTCACGCACCACGTAGGTGTGTTTGCCAACATCCGCCTGCGTGTACTCGATCTTCGGGTAGTTGATCTTGCCGGTCGCGTCGTTGTAAGCTTCCGCGATGTAGCGTCCCTCTTCGCAAACCTCGAAGCTGTAGATGTCAGTATCGATCCAGTCACGTCCCTCGATGCTCTTCGTGCCTTCGAAGGTGATCTCGCCCTTGGCCTCGTAGGTGTTCGTGAAGTCCACCGAGACGCAGTCGGCGTCGTAAGTCAGCGTCAACGCGCCGTACTCAACAGCGACCGTCACACACAGCTCGTAGACCTTCTTGTCCGCCGTGATGCCGTTGCCATCCGCACTGATTTCCTTCACGGTGTACTTGTGCTCGCCAATGTCGGACAGGCCGTAGGTGAACGTCGGGAAGTTGATCTTGCCGGTCGCGTCATTCCGGGCGGTCCAGCTGTTGTCCGTGCCAATCTCCGTGATCTCGAAGGTGAAGATATCCTTCTCCGTCAGCGCACGACCATTGATCTTCTTGGTGCCTTCGAAGGTCATCTCAACCTCGTGGATGTTGAAGATGGTGGTGTTATTCGAATCCGTACCGGTAAGGCCGGCAGAAGGATCAAAGTTGCTGCCGTAGCCGTAGGCCGTCTCATAGGGGCTGCCCTCCGGCAGCTTCTCAACGAAGGACCATTGGACATCCATGCCGCCGATGTAAGCAGGCAGATCCTTGACGTTGACGTACCACAGGCCGTCCTGCCAATCCTGGACATCAACCGTGATCCCCTTCTGCGTCTGAAGGTCAGCAAGGTTGCCGTATTCCGTCCAGGTCGCGCCGTTATCGGTACTGTACCGGAGATACAGATACTCGGGCAGTTCCGTCATTTCCAGACGGTCATCCTCGTAGCCGCTGTCCTTCCAGAACTTGAAGATGTCGACTTTCTCGGTCATCAGCTTGTTGCGGATCACCGGGTTGCCGGATTCATCCTGGCGCTCCACCTGCAGTTTGTCTTCACCATCGGTGACCACAAACTTGAAGGTGTACGGCGTGGTATCGTAGTACCAGCCCTCCGGGATGGTCTCCGGTGCGATTTCCTGCAGGGTAAAGATGTAGGTGCCGGGTGCCGTGAAGGTAAGCTTCAGGTAGGACCAAAGCTGCAGACTATTCGTTGCTTCGCTGGAAGTCAGCGTCTTCTCCAGCGTGTAGCTGACAACCTTGCCGTTCTCCTCCACGGGGGTGATGATGATTGTTTCCTCCGGAGTAGGTGCACCATCCACCAGGGTGTACGTATCCGGCGTGTTCTCGTCGGGCGTCAGGCTGAAGGTGAAGGTGTAGCCCTCCTCCGGCAGGGTCGTAACGGCGCTAAGCCTCAGGTTCTTGTTGAAGTACAGCATCGCCTCGCCCTGCTTGAGGGTGTTGGTGATCACACCGCCTTCGGGCACAACCTGCAGACCGTTGCTGTCTTCAGTAATCAGGTTGCCTGCGTTATCCATGTAGGTGACGAAATACTCGTCGCCCACGCCAACCTCGGCCAGGCCGTATTCGGCTTCCATGTTATCAATGAACATCGGCAGATCGGAAATGTTGATTCGCCAAGAAACCGTTTCACCCAGCTCAGCCCTGTCAGGCTTGACCAGTTCAACTGTATATTGATTCGTATATTCCATCCAGGGGCTGTAGATGTAGCTTCCATCCTCATTCAGGCCCTGCAGCAGGCGATAATACAGCTTAAGGGAAAGGTTTTCCTCGCCGTTGTACTTCGTCCACTGCTTGTTCGCATAGAAGTCCGTCACGCCCCAATAGGTGTTCATGAACTCCGGCGCCATGTACATGTCGTTATAGGTAACGACAGCCGTCAGACTTCCGTCGGCCTGCTCCTCAACGACGATCTTCACAACGATCTCGCTGGTCGAGAATTCCCAGCCGTCCGGCGCCTTGTCATAGGTCTCGGTGATCTTGAACTCATACGTACCGGCTTGCCAGATGGTCAGGTCGAAGGTGGTGGTGATGTTTTCAGACACCTTGTCGCCCTTGACGGTGACAGTGAAGTCCTCGTCCACCGGGTAGTCGCCCTTGAAGGCCAGCATGGTATCGTCGTACGTGCCCAGGGGCTCGATGGTGAAGACGTAATCCCGTACGGGCAGCTTGCCCCCGCCGTAATTGCGGATCCACTTGCTGAAGGCGAAGGTTACTTCGGTTTTCTGGAGCGTGTTGGTGATGGTCTCGCCATTCAGCGCGAAATCCTTCGCCACTTCCTGACCCTCGTCCTCGCCGATGTTCAGCGACTCGTAGGACACAGTGTATCCAGCGGGAACTTCACTTTCCTTGACAACGTAGAAGATCGGGTTCCCCTGCTTATCATACTTGAGCAGGTTGGACCAGGTGTAGACTTCGCCGTTCCGGGTGGGCATATCGTCCACCAGGGTAAAGACTTCCTGTCCCTCGCTGTCAACAGTGCGAATGTACAGCTTCAGATTCTTGGTCAGGTCCGCATCGGCAGGCGTGCCGCCCTCCCAGACCTTGGTGACAGAGACTTCCGTCACTTCAAGGGTGTTGGTAATCGTGCCGCCGTGGGTCACAACACGCAGACCGTTGCTGTCCTCAGTAATCAGGTTGCCTGCATTATCCGTGTAGGTGACAGTATAGTCGTCGCCCACGCCAACCTCGGCCACGCCATACTCGATCGTATGGTTGTTCATCTGATTGGGCAGGTTGGCGATCCGGATCCCCCAGTTGACCATCTCGCCCAGCTCCGCAGATTCGGGCTTCTCCAGCTGTACCGTATAGCTGCCAGTGTATTCCGTCCATTCGGAATATTGGAGATTTCCTTCATCGTCCAGGACCAGCACCTCTCGGTAGTACAGCTTGAGGGCAATGTCTTCCTCGCCGTTGTACTTCGTCCAGGTCTTGTTCGCATAGAAGCTCGTCTCACCGTAGTAGGAGTTCATGAACTCCAACACCGCGCCCTGGTCGTTATACTTGACGTCGGCGACCTTCAGGCTGCCGTCTTTCTGCGCCTCAACGACGATCTTCACAATGATCTCACTGGTCGAGAATCTCCATCCATCCGGCACATCGTCAATCTTCTCGGTGATCTTGAACTCATACGTACCGGCCTGCCAGATGGTCAGGTCGAAGGTGGTGGTGATGTTTTCAAGCGCCTTGTCGCCTGTGACGATAACGGTGAAGGCCTCGTCCACCGGGTAGCCGTCCTTGAAGGCCAGCATGGTATCGTCGTACGTGTCCAGGGGCTCGATGGTGAAGACATAGTCCAGTACAGGCAACTCACCCCCACCGTAATTGCGGATCCACTTGTTGAAGGCGAAGCTCGCTTCGGTTTCCTGGAGCGTGTTGGTAATGACGTAGCTGTTTTCAGTTTCGCCTGCCGTCACCTGGCTGCTGTAGCCCTCGACTTCCTCTTCCTGTACGGTGTAGTCGATCTCCGTACCGTCCGCCTTGCACTTGGGCAGGCCGGTGAAGCTCCAGTCGGTCTCGTCGGACTTCAGCGTCACGAACTTCTCCGTCTTTTCGCCATCCGCATACAGCCAGATGGTGATCTCCTCCGGACGCATGCCGCCGGCATTGTTGTTGTCGGCCCAGACCTTCGTGCCGGAAATGCTGACGGTCGCCTTGTTCTCGAAGGTAGGCTCATCCTCAGAGTACCTGAAGGGCTGATACTCGCCGTTCACCTTGATGAACAGCTTCGTCTTGCCCGTGCGGTCGATGGTCACCTTGTACTCGTACACAGCCGTGTCGTAGATGTAGTCGCCACCGGCGTTCACCTCGCGCAGGATGTACTCGTACTCCGTCAGGCCGTCCCCGCTCTTGGGCAGGTCATCCTTGTCATAGTTCACTATGATCGCGACCTGGTTGGCCGATTTCAGCTCAGCCGGCGGGTTGTCCGGATCATACGGAACGTTCATATCAGGCCCGAAGATGCTGGTTTCCGTCGCCACGACCTTTTCAGTCTTCGCATCCACCAGCTCGAAGGTGAAGGTGTCTTCCACGTACTGGCCATCGACCGTCTTGTTTGCCACGAAGACCTCAAAAGACTGGAAGTATTGGTTGTAGAGGTGGCCATAGCCGTACTCATCAATGGTTTCGTAGCCCTTTGTTCCCTCCGGATCCGAGTTGTAGTGCACCACGACGCCGGCAGGCACCCTGTTCAGATCTTCCTTGACGATATACTGAGCGCCCTCGGGCAGGATCGCCATGCCGCGCCACCAGTACAGATCAGAGGCTTCTTCGCCCTCGCCGTCTTCAAGCACAGGCCGCAGCGCATTGCCGTCCGCATCGTTCACACGAGTTTGCTTTCCGTCGGCAGAGAGGATGTACAGCTCCAGCGCACCGGACACATCCTCACCCAGCGTGTCATTTTCGAGCTCGCCATCGGCGTTGTGCCAATTCTTGAAAACGCACAGGTCGATGGTATTGCAGGTGTTAGTGATGGTTTCGCCATCCAGCGCGTAGTTCTGATCATTGGGATAAGACACGACATAGCCTTCGGGCACCTTGACTTCCTCGACAATGTAAGTAATGGTGCCGCCCTCGTCATCCGTCTCGGGCAGACGGGTCCAGGTGTACTTCGAGGGATCTTCAGCATCGCGCACAGGCTTCAGCGCGTTGCCGTCTTCATCAGTCACCAGCACGCGCTCGCCGTTCACAACCTTGAACAGGTGGAAGTTTTCGGTCAAATCAGCATCGTTGCTGTCGCTCCAGGCCTTGTACACACTAATGTCGGTCAGCTTCTTGTTGGTGATGGTAGCATTTGTATCATTCTCAACCAGATTACCGTCGGCATCATAGTACTTCACCTGAGCAGTCAAACGATCGTCCGAACTATTTGCTTCAGGGGTGAAGGTCAGCACAACCTCTACCTTGTACTTGTTCGTGTCGTACTCGTAGGCCAGGTCGCCTGCAGTCTCCTGAATATAGTAGGTGTATGTCTTGGTGTACACACCGCCAACCAGAGTGCCATCCAGAACATCCGTCACATTGTAGTTCAAGTGCAAGGACGCAGTCTCTCCCGCAGTGACAACCTGGGTTTCCAGCAACTCCTCGTCTGCGCTGTACAAACCAATTGTGAACGTATCCGAATCGTTCTGCGTACCCAGCACGTTCTTGTTGAACCACAGCTTGGCCGTAGTCACACCAGCGTAGTTATTGAATGCCACGGATCCGGTGTATTCCTCACCATTGCGCGTAATCGTATTGGACGTCAGATACAGGTCGCCATACGCGTCCTCCGTCACCACATAGGTAGCAATGAACTCGCCGTCATCGTAGTACATACCGATATCGGCAGGGACGACTTCCTTCAAGCGGTAGGTGTAGGTGCCCGGCTCGGCGAACAAGAGCGGCACCGACAAATTAGCAGCCGAACCGACACTCATCCCATCAAAGGAGAAGGGACTGCCCGGCAGCGCAGTATAGCTGCCGTCGCTCTGCCGCTGTTCAACCGTAAACTGGAAGCTCGTAGGCAGATTCGAGGGGACTTCGCCGTTGCCGGCCCATTTGAAGTACTTCCATACCAGGATGCTTCTCTCAAGCGTATTCAGCGTATTGGTAATGACGTAGCTATCCGCCTCTACATCCCATACCGCATCGGAGCTGGTGTAGGGAGAATCCTCTGGCATAACTTCAACCACGGTGTACTCCGCTACGGGCAGATTTTCCCAATTGTAGGCCCAGCCGTTGCCCTCGTTCAGCTCAACAGCATCGCCATAGTTGGCAACATCGGTCTTGAGCTGCACCGTCACGGAAGCGGGACGCAGCTTCAACTGGTCCTCATTGTCCTCCCACACCTTCTTCACGGAGAAGGACATCGCGGTGTAGGTGTTGCTGAAGACGACAGCATTCTGCTCATCCGCCGTACCCATCGTTTCATTATTGTAGATAGTGCAAACGTAGGTTAGAGCGTTGCTTTCAGCGTCTGCTGCAGGCTCGGTGACCACGTACTTGACATAGTACACCGTGTCGTCGTAGGTAATGTAAGCGTCATTTTCATCAGCGGTCTCAGTCACCTTGAAGATGTACTCGCCCGCTTCGGCGAAGGTAACAGCAAAGGCTGCATCGACCGTCGCAGCGTCCGTCTTGTCCTTGGCATAGGCAACAGTTGCCTTGTCATCGGTGATCTCATAGCCGGACGTCTTAGCGTTACCTTCCGCATCCTTCGCGCTGTCAAACGTCAGCACAAAGTCAAACGTCTTGTCCGCCGCCATGTCCCAACCAGTGTTGTTTGTCACCGTCTTGGTCAGAGGCAGGGTGATGGAGGCAGGTTCGTACGCTACCTTGTCATTATGCGCGGTGAATTCGTAGCTGGTTTCGCCAGGCTGCATCACGTTAGCTTTCACAGCATTGATGATTGCCTGCGTTTCTGCCGGAATCTCCTTGGCATTGCCTTCCTCATCGCTGGACATGAAGTAGAAGTACCACACCTCGGTGGAGGCAGTATAGCCGTCAGGAGCCTTCGTCTCCTTGACCGCATACACCGCATCGAGCTCAGTGCCGGCAATGCGGAACATCGCCAGGCCAACGCTGTCAGAGGTAACGGTCTTGCCGGTTTCCGTCAGGTTCCCGTCAGCGTCCACGGTGTAGAGCGTGAACACCGCGCCTTCCAGCAGCAGACCGCTGCCGGTTTCTTCCTTATTGATCTTGACGCCGCGCTCGCCTTCCTTCAGCGTGGTATCAACGCCTTCGGTGGGCAGGGAAACGACAAAGCCGTTCATGTCCTTCGTCTTGGTCACGCCGGTGAGGCTGACTTCATTACGCAGATTGCTGGTCGTCTCGCCCGCCTCGATGGTGGGAACAACGTCATAGGTAATCGTGAGTGCCTTGCCGTCGGGCACGGTGATCTCGAAGCTGCTGCCGTCATCAGCGAAGGTCAACAGATAGGTGCTGTCCGACGCACTTGCCGCACGAGCCAGCTTGTTGCCATTACCATCAATCACAGAGAAGCTGGCGCGGTTGTAGGTCACATGAGACCCGCCGTTGGAGAACTTATCGGTCAGGGTCATGGTGTCGCTGTCAGCAACCAGATCGGCACCGGTGGGGTTGATCTTGATGGTGTAGGTAATCTTGTAAGCCTTGTTGTTACCAGAGCCGACAAGTACGGCGTCCTTGGACACACGATCATCATTGATCCAAGCGTTGTCCGACTTGCTGAGATTCTGGGATTCGCCATTCCAGGACACGGTGGCCCGGTTCACCAACGCGCCATAATTGCTGTCGTTCAGGTACTGGTCGCCCTTCACATTGGCACGGTACTCATCAGAAGGAGTGCAGTTGTAGTACACATAGACAGTATCAGAGGGCCAATCAGCAGGAATGTCAAATTCCACAGTAAATCCGCCGGAAGTGGAAGAGACGCTGACAGGCGTGATGAAGGTAGCGTAGTACTCATTGTCCCAGTTACTGCTGGAAGCCTTCACAGAACCAGACACCAGCTTGAAAACAGGAATGACACTGCCATCCTTCAGGGTGATGGTTGGCAGCGTATCCACCACAGTGATATGGGTGGTTGTGCCACGATTCTTGAAGGTCTCGTCCCTCAGTTCGAGCGTATAGACGTAGTCCTTCGTGCCATCATTGATATTCCAGCCGTAAGAATGGGTTGCCGCGTTGTAAATGTTCTGCTCCAGCGTGGAAAGCTTCTTGGAAACCTTGTTCTGATAATTTACATTGCCATTGGTGGTACCTTCCGGCTCGAACTCGCCATAGGCATAATTGTTCTTCGCAGTGTTGTTGAAGGTAGTATTTGTATCCTGGTCCCCCACAGTGTAGGTGCCTTCAGCCGTAAAGACCACCTTAACCTGACGGCAGGTATCAGCCGCGCCGCGAACAGCCTCCATGTTGAGGGAAACAGTCTGGGTGTAGTTATCCGTACGGGTCAGGGTATAGTGGGTATCCTTGGTCAGGACAACAGAGGAGTTGTCAGTCTTGGTCAGCGTCACAACAGGATCAACCGTGCTGCTCAGCTGCATGATGCTCTGCATATCCGCAGGGATCACGTCGGTGATATCCCACTTGGTCAGCTCGGCATAGGGAACATTCTGCAGATCAACCGTGACGGTCCACTCGATCGTAACCTTCTGGCTGGTCTTATCTACAGCGGTGATGTCACCGTTCTTGTAGATATTCATGTTCTCAGGCTGATCGGGATCATCGGGTTCGTCGGGTTCATCGCCGGGGGCTTCCTCGGAGACATAGTCATCCGTCGTGCCATCGCCGTCATAGTCAACGCCGAAACCGTTGGACATGACAACCGGATCAGTTGCACCCTCAGCCGGGGCATCTGCCTGCGTGTAATAGGTGATGGTGTACTGAGAGGCAGTGTTCTCGCCGCTATGGCCGGACTTGCCCAGCTCATAGGTGAAGCTGGTATCATTCAGCGTCAGGCCGCCAGCAGTCTGCGTGCTGTCGGTCAGTTTAATGATATCCCGCCAGTTGCTGTTGATGATGAAGGGATGATCAGCATCAATGTAGTACTTGCCGTTGGTCAGGATATCGGTCACCTTGGCGCTGCCATCCTGGTGGAAGTTCCACTGGAAGGTAACGGTCCACTTGGTCAGGACGGTACCATCATCCAGCGTGATGTTGCTGGCAGATTTCGTTGTATTCTTATAGGAAGGAACTGTGACATTCTGCGTGTCACTCTTATCCACGGAGCGGCCGTCCACGGTCACAGTCGCCGCAGTATTGCCGACCGTAACATCCTTGCCAGTAGACAAAGCCTCCTCAACAGCAGCCTTGTCAAGCTTCATACGGTACTTGAGGCGGTAGGTGCCTTCAGCCAGCGCATCGCTGCCATTGGGCGTCACCTTGAAGGTGCGCTTCCCGCCTTCATCCGTGCAGCTGACATTTACATTGGCCGTAGTGAGCTGGCCTTCATTTACCCAGTCCCAGCCATCCTGCACATACTGAACCGTAGGACCCTCTGCAACATGGGAAAGCATGTCGCTGCCGCCATCGGTCACGGTAAACTCAGACGCTTCGGTCTTGAGCTTCACATCCAGATAGTAATCAATGTAGTAGACGTTCTCGCCGTTGACAGTCTCGGTGTAAATACCATTGTAATTGACCTTGTTGCTGACATTGCTCTGGCCCTTGTCCAGTCGCACCTTATCGCCCAAGGGAGTATACTGCACCCAGGCTTCCGCCTTCTTATCGGTGGATACGCCATTCTCATAAACGGTTGCAGTATTCTTGCGGAGGTTGCCGTCGCCGTTGTTAAAGCTAGCGCCGTCATCGTTATCAAGCTTGTCTCCGCCAGGAATATCAGCAGTATAAGTGATGGTGTAAGTGCCCTTCTTCAGCACATTGTCATTAGACTGGAAGATAAACTCGTTCGTCTTGCTGCCCGGCTGATGTTCACGCTTGACGGTCACATCATCACCGGAAGTCGTGGTGACCTTGATGGAATCCGGCTTAGGCTCGCCGATATTGTCGCCATGAACGTCCACAACACTCAGCGGCTTCTCCGCCAGGTTCTGATCGCGATCAAGGGTCACGGTCACGGTATACTGTGCCTCATACTTCTTCGTGTCGCGGTTGTACACCAGCTGCGCGCCCTTGCGCACGCCGAAGTTGTTGGCCAGGGGCAGATCAAAGTCATCCTTCGCCACATCGAAGTGAATTTCATCCTCGCCCTGCGCCTGATTCAGGTTCAGGTTGCCTTCGACGGCGATGTACATGGAGTTGATAGTCTTTGTGCTTTGCAGTGCTTCCTCGGTGAAGGTCAAACGAATGCAGCCACTCGCCGTATCAACCCACCACTTGAAGACATCCAGGCCGTTATCCGTAGCCGTATTGGCAGTCTCCTTGGAAGTAGGAACACCACTCAGCGTCAAGTACTTGACATCAGAGAACGGGATGGTGAACTCGGTGTTCTCATCGATCTGGGGAAGGGAGGTCCACTCCGGGTAAAACACCCGATTTCCAAACATGTCTGTGTATTCTATCTTATTATAACCTTGGCGGTAGGCTTCTCGAATTGCATGTTGACATGCTCCAAGGTAATCCTCTCTCCAAGTGTACCGGCGATAATCGAAAGTCAAATTGCCATATCTTTCATATTCCGCTGCAGTCGGTGTCAGGTCAATCCTGAAGCGGATATCGTCGCCATCCTTGAACTGGTATCCTTCAGGATAGGCTTTACCTGCCGAATCCGTCATCGTCACTGTTGCATTAGCATACGTATCCATCAGTTCCAGCTCTGTTTCAGAGCCTTCCACCGCCGCCAACGCCACCGAGCCCACGCCGCAAACCAGCGTGAGCACCAGCACCAGCATCAGGATGAATGCCTTCGTCATGTTCTTCATTCGTTCCAGTCCTCCGTTCATGTGGGGTCTCCCAGGTGACGCAGGTGTCAGAGGTTCGTACCTCTTCCCCCTCAAAATCGCCCGCATTTTCGCTTGCGGTTCTGAGGGGGAGGAGCCGTTTCCGACGTCGCAGCAGCTGCTCTTTTTGCACGATCAAAGCAGCATTGCCAGCAACTTTACGATTACTTGCCCATTTGACATTTTGCATCCCTAAAACGTTTTAGAAACATAAGTTTCCGCAAAATGGGCGCAATTACCCAATGATTATTATACACCCTTTGTATTATCTTGTCAATGTTTGCACCACAATTAAATGTGGTTTTTCATAAGTGTCACCGCTACATTTTGCGATTCCCAAAAGATTCGTTTTTGGGAATCGCCGTCACTAAAAAATCAGGCGTACCGCTTGCGCAGCACGCCTGATTTTCATGTCCGTTTTACATCAATACCGACCGAAAGTCTGTATCGCAGCCATCACCAACCGCATGCTGCTCAGCAGACTGCCATTGTTAATGGATCCCGCGGTGGCAATATTCACGCCGCGGCCGGTCATTTTTGCCGCTTCACAGTCACGTTTTACCTGGGCAACGATCTCCGCCTCGTCATTACGCATGAACGCGAAGGGGGCCAGACAGCCGTCGATACGGGCCTTTGGCAGGTATTTGCGGATCTCCGGCACCAATACTGTGGGGCCAAAGTTCACGCCAGTCAGCCCTAACCGACCGAGAGTCGGTAACAGATGCCCCATCGGACTGTCGGAATGCTGGTAGCGACTATCATTTTCACCGGGAGCAAAGTGGGCAAACACATCCCGCAGAATGGGGTACCCGAAAAACTCATACATCTCCGGATTGAGCAGGCAGCAGTTATCATCCGCAAAGGAGAAGCCGTGTTTGCCGCGTTCTTCCGGCTTGACGCCGGCTTCAGCGTCCATCACATCGCCCATTTCGATGATGACGCGGCGGATGGTATCAGAGAAGCGCTTAGCCAAGTCGGGCTCGTCCAAAATGAGGAAGATCAGGTTCTCCTCGCCCATGAGGGAGCAAGCCAGCGTCACCGGGCCACGGATGTGTCGCATGGGGCTGGGACGACGTCCGGTTTCCTCATAGATACGTTTCACGTCGCGTTCCCAGTTTTCCGGCAGCATGAAGGAACGGATGTCCAGCTTGTCCACCCGGTCCAGCAGCGCCTCCAGTTCCTCCGGAGTTTCTGCGCAGCGGTGCAGCCATTCGGAGTGGTTGATGTACTCATACCGGCTGCCGAACACCTCGCCAATGCGCTTGACATAGGGGAAATGCACGATATCGAAGTGCTCCTGCAGCAGGCGGCGACCCACGATCTTCTCGGCCTTGTCGTTGTAGCGCTTGTTGAGTTCCGCCTGTTTGACGGGGTCAACTGGATCCCAGGGATGACCCTCCACCCCCAGCTCCGCATAAACGCACTCGTTGCTCATGCGGATGCCCAGAGCGACCTGGGGCGCATCCTGCGAGAAACAGTTATCCTTGTGTGCCAGTTCCTCGTCCTTCCAGAATTGCTCAATATCCAGATCAAGAGCCTTCATTTGGGGACACTCCCTTCATTGTATCAGTCTTTCATTTCCGACTTCCGGTCTGTTTTAGGCAAATATCCAGTGAATACCGTCTGTTTCGCATCGCTCTGCACGGTGATGTCGCCGCCGCGGTCACGCAGCGTGCGCCGGACGATGTGCAAACCCATGCCGTGACCATCGCCCTTTGTGGTGAATCCGGGGATAAAAATTCGCTCGCGAATATCCTCCGGGATCATATCGCCCGTGTTTTCCACCCGGAAGGTATACTGCTTGACATTCTCGCCCAGGGCGATGTTCAGGCGCTTTTCCCCTTCCGGGAGGCCCTCCATCGCGTCTGCCGCGTTGTCGATCAGGTTGGAAAGCACCTTGCACATTTCCCAGTCGGGCATGGTGTTTTCAAGGCTTTCCCACTTGGAGGTGATGGACACATCCACATGGATGCCCGCCTTCTCGCAGGCCGCGACCTTCACCTGCAGCAGCGCGTTCACCGCCGGATTCGCGGTCTTCATCACCCGGCTGACGGCGGTGATCTTGCCGTACACCTGCTCAATATACTCGTTGGCCTCGCTGTATTCCTCCATCTCGATCAGGCTGTACACCACCTGCAGATGGTTGAGGAAGTCGTGCCGCTGGGCGCGCAGGGTGTTGTTGAACTGGCTCATGGCGTCGATGGTATCGTCCATGTCGTCCAGCTGGGTGAGGAGCCTGCGGGTGTGCAGGGCCTCGCGGATGTCCACCACCGCGCCCCACACGATCACCAGCGACGCCGTGATGGTCAGCGTCAGCAGCAGCCGGTAGCTGGTTTCGATCTCCGGGACGATGATGATGGCGATAAGCATCACCAGGATCAGCGCGATTTGCAGGGCGTTGATGACAATGGCGTAGTTGGTCGCCTTGCGGACGGATGCCTTCTTCGGCGTTTCGGGCAGCCTCATTTGCGTCCCTCCCTCGCCTGCTGGTTCTTCAGGATCGTGGCTTCGTGGCCCATTTCGGTGGGCTTGTAGTACTTCTTCCCCTTGACCTCCGGAGGCATGTACTCCTGCTTGACCCAGTGGCCGGGGAAATCGTGGGGATACTTGTAGCCATCGCCGGAGCCAATGCGGTCATGCCCGGCGTAATGGGTGTCCCGCAGATGAACGGGCACCGGGCCGTAGCCGCCCTTCTCCGCGTCCGCCATGGCCGCGTCCACCGCAGCGCACACGCTGTTGGACTTGGGGCTCTCGCACAGGGCGATGATCGCCTGAGCGATGGGCAGCCGCGCCTCGGGCATGCCGACGAATTCCAGATCCGCCGCTGCCGCCTGGGCCTGGAGCATCACCATGGGATTGGCCTGGCCCACGTCCTCAGAGGCATGGGCGATCACCCGGCGGCAGATGATGCGCGGGTCGACGCCGGCGTAGATCAGCCGGGCAAACCAGGCCAGCGCCGCGTCGCTGTCCGAGCCGCGCAGACTCTTGCAGAAGGCGCTGAGCATGTCGTAATACAGGCTCTCGTCGCAGCGGAGCATGGGCTTCTGGATGCTTTCCTCCGCCACCGCCAGATCAACGTGGATCACGCCGTCCTCCCCTGCCGGAGTGGTCAGGACAGCCAGCTCCACCGCGCCGAGGGCGGCACGGGTGTCGCCGCCGGCAATGCGGGCGATGTGCCTGAGGGCGTCCTCGTCCACGCGGACGTTGAGGGCGCCATAGCCCCGCTCCTTGTCGACCAGGGCGCGCTTCATCGCGGTGATGACGTGGCCCTCGTTCAGCGGCTGGAACTGGAACACCCGGCACCGGCTGACGATAGCGGGCGTCATGGCGATCATGGGATTCTCCGTGGTGGAGCCGATGAAGCGGATGGTGCCCCGCTCGATGGCGGGCAGAATGGAGTCCGACTGGGCCTTGGACCAGCGATGGCACTCGTCCAGCAGCAGATAGGTGGGCTGGCCGTAGAGCGTGCGGCGCTCCTGGGCGGACTTGATCACATCCCGCACGTCACTCACGCCGCTGGTGACCGCGTTCAACTGGACGAAGGCAGCCTTCGTCGCCCCCGCGATGATGGACGCGAGGGTGGTCTTGCCGCAGCCGGGCGGGCCGAAAAAGATGGAGGAGGTCAGCCTGTCCGCCTCGATGGCACGGCGAAGAAGCCGTCCGGGGCCGACGAGATGCTCCTGCCCGATGAATTCGGACAGATCCCTCGGGCGCATCCGGTCAGCCAGAGGCGCACTTTCCTCCATGGAGAACAAATCCGTCATGCTCTACCATCCTTTGTATCACAGCATCTTGGGAAGAACAAGGGCCAGCAGCACAATCTGCACCACCAGCAGCGCCGGGAAACCAAACTTGAAGTACCAGTGCTTGGTCTTGTGGCGGAAGAAATACATGCCCAGCGTGCCGCCCAGCCCGCCGAACAGCGCCGTCACCAGGAACAGCGTCTTTTCCGGCACGCGCCACACGCCCGCCTTCGCCTTCAGCTTGTCAATGCCCATCAGGGCAAAAGCCAGCACATTCATCACCAGCAAAAACACACAAATCGCAGTCAGCATAAGTACCTCCGTCTGCATTCCGAATTATCCAACGACCTGTCCGTCGTCCCCCTTGCGGAAATCAATGGCCAGGATGTCCTTCCTGGGCACAGTCACCGTCCTGGGCGAACGGGTGGTGATGAAGTCCACCGAGTCCGCGTCATAGCGCAGAATCCGCGCGTTGACCTGGCTCAGGTTGCCCTCCTCGTCCATCAGCATCAGGCGGATGACCCGGTCATGCTCCGTAGAATAGCGCAGCAGCCGTTCCATCACTCTGCCTCCTTCACCCGGTAGATCGTGCCCTCCCGGTTGGAGAAGACCTCCTCCGCGATGAGCAGCAGGCCTTCCCTGTCCACATAGTAATCGTTGCGTTCGTAGCTGGACACGAGGATGTAATCCACCCCGTACTTTTCAAGGATGTGGGTGTTGTTTTCCGGGTCGGCGTAGAAAACGCTGATATCCCGCTGACGGGCAGCGGTGTTCAGGCCATGGTAATACAGCCACAGATCCGGCCCGCAGACGATGTCCCGCCCAGCGATGGACGCCACGGGGTTCAGGTGGTGCACACCGGTCAGAAAGGTCGCGTCCTCTTCGGTATTGTCGCGGGCGTATTCACCCAACGCCACCGATTCGGCGGAGAAAGCCATGTACTCGCTGACGGCCTCGCGCCACAGCGTCAGCCCGGCGGACAGGAAGAAGGTCACCGCCGCCAGGACGGTGATCACAGGCCGCGCCCGCAGGCCCTTCAGCTTGTGCCACAGCATGCGGCACCAGTCGGCGACGATCATGCAGCACAGCAGCCACGCCAGGTACAGCAGCTTGTTGTTATCATAAATATTGGGCTGGAAGCGGATGAACTCCCCTGCCAGGATGATCGGCAGCGCACCGGCGAAGATCCGCCGCCACTTCCCGTTTTTCTCAAACAGCGCCAGCACGAGGATGATGAAGGGCAAGCCGATGTTCTTGACGTAGAACCAGCCGTAACCATCGATCATGCCGGCAAAGGTTCCGTCGGTGGAGTTGACCCAGTTGAACCAGAACTCGATGAAGGAGTTGCTTGCGCCCTCCATGCCCTCCTGGAACACCTGGTTGAAGGTGAATCCGAAGAGCTGCGGCATGCACAGCACAAAGGCAATGCCGCCATAGAGGGCGTACCAGCCCAGCTGCTTCAGCCGTTCCTCGTCGCGGATCATGTCGTAAATCAGCATACCCAGCGAGCACAGCGCCAGCGCCACAAAGGAGTGGGTATGGATCAGCGGCAGCGCACCGCCCCACACACCCAGCAGGATCACCATGCGCCAGCGGTTGTCCTCCCGCTTGCCGGGGGTGAACGCCGCGTACAGCAGATAAAAGCACGGGATCACCATGCACCAGCCGCCCAGCAGCGTCCGCTGGGGCAGCATCAGGTCGGCGAGCACGTTCGACCAGCGCAGATTATTGGGGGTGGGCTGGTTGGTGGGGGTCATGTAGTAGCCGTCGAGGATGGCTTCGATGCGCGTCCACAGGGTCAGCGTGCCGTCGCGCTCCATGCCGCCGGCCAGGTCGAAGTCGTACAGGAAGCCCAGGCCGCCGTTGAGGAAGAACAGCAGTGCCGCCAATATGATGGTTTTCTTCCCCGCGGTCATTTCGCGGGCCAGGCACATCACGCCCATGTAGCACAGCGCCATCATCAGCGTGCCGGGAATGGCCAGCGAGGCCTGCAGGCTCCAGCCGAAGAGGTAGAACGTGGTGCTCAGGCTGTCCATGAGGAAGGGGTAACTGAGCTGCATGCCGGGGAAGAGCGAGTAATCCGGCGGGAAGGCGGCGTTCTTCAGCGAGGTGACGAAGCTCATGTGCATCGCCAGGTCGCCGTAGGTGGACTGCCCCACCCACCAGGAGCCATCCTCCATGATGCGGACGTTATGGGTATACTGCAGCCACGCAGACAACACCGTCAGCGGCAGCACGACGATGAGCATCTGGATGCCCAGGCGGGATTCGTCGGCGTCCCAGCCGCGCACGGGGCGCTTATCGCGGAGGAAGTACGTGCCCACGGTGATGCCCGCCAGCGGAATCAGCGCCAGCAGGTGGCCCGTTACGGAGAACTTCACCGCGAAGGCCATGAGTGCCGGCAGCCACATCATCAGCAGCAGGCCCAGGGATGCGCCGAGCCACGCGCGGGTCAGCACACTTTGCCTCGACAGCAGGAAGCGGGCGATGCACAGTCCGCAGAAAATGTACGCCGCGAGGTACAGAAATGCGATCATCAGGGAAACCTCCAATGGTCGGTTCGGTATGTCAGCTTTGGTGTTTGCTGGGGGAGCAAAGCGGCACAGAGGACACTTGGCTTCCGCAACAAACCCGAAGGGGTCTGGGGGCGATCGGAAAGCCCCCAGATACCCGCATTGAAGAAACGACGGGGAGAAGCGGCGTGGCTCCTCCCCGCTGTGTGGGTCTATGGGAGTTGGTGGGGTGTGGGGCAGGGTGCGGATTCTTTGCGGCTGCGCGGGCTGTTTCTCGAATCCGCTGGATTCTCGAAATGCGCATGGAGCTTTTTCCGTCTGCGGACGGAGGTCTCCGACGGCAGGGGCGCTGCCCCTTGACCCCGCGAAGGGCCACGGGCCCTCTCGACACCCTTTTTTCGCTCGTCTTACCCGAAGTAGGTTTGCAGCAGCTTCAAGCCCGCATCCATATCGCGCATGTCGATGACCTCACAGGCGCTGTGGACATAGCGGCAGGGGATCGAAACCGTACACACCGGAATGCCGCCGCGGCTAGTCTGCATCGCAGAAGCATCCGTGCCGCCAAAGGGCAGCACCTCGCGCTGGGTCTTCACGCCAGCCTTCTCACCGCAGGCAAGCAGCTCCTCGCGCAGCGCCGGGTTGGAAATGCTGCCGCGATCCATCACCTTCACCGCGATGCCCTCGCCCAGCTTGATCTCCGGCTGCGTAGTGCCGGGGGTGTCGCCCCAGGCCGTCACGTCCAGCGCAATGCCCACGTCGGGCGCCTTGGCGAAGGAAGCCACCTTCGCGCCGCGGCAGCCAACCTCCTCCTGCACGGAGAACACGGCAATGATGGTATCCTGGGTCTCGCCGACGGTCTGCAGCAGCTTCACCAACAGCGCGCAGGCGCAGCGGTCGTCCATCGCGGGGGCGGACACACGGTTCTCGCCCAGACGGAAGCAGTCGTTGGCGTAGACGCACACGTCACCCAGCTGCACCATCTTCTTGGCGTCATCCTTGTCCTGCGCGCCGATGTCGACGAACAGATCCTTCAGCGCGGGCTGGCCAGCCACGGGCTGCGCCACGACCACGCCGTGCACGCCGTTGGGGAACACCACATGACGGTTGTAGCTGTTCACCAGGCCGATGCCGCCCACATTGGTCACGCGCAGGAAGCCTTCCTTCTCAAAGCCGGTGACGATGTAGCCGATGTGGTCCATATGGGCACTCAGCATGACCTTGCGGGGATTTTCCGCCTTGCCCAGCTTGGTGGCGATCAAATTGCCCAGCGCATCCACCTCGATGGTGTCGACATAAGCCGCGATCTCCTCGCGGATGACTTCAGCAACAGGCGCTTCCAGGCCGGAGGGGCCGACGGGAGAGAGCACCTTCTTAAGAAGCTCGAACATATTTATCTTCTCCTTCACTTAAAACGTCTTCAGCAGCGCACTGCACAGCGCAAACTGGGATTCCACGTCGCTCAGGTTGACCACGGTGGACGGGCTGTGGATGTAGCGGCAGGGCACGGAAAGCACCACCACCGGGATGCCTTCGCGGGCACGCTGCACCACGCCGCCGTCGTTGCCGCCGGACACGGAGCCCTTCACCTGATGGGCAATGCCTTCCTTTTCGCCGACAGCCAGAGCCTTCTTGAACAGGTCGCGGTTGGCGATGGATGCACCGTCCATGAAGGACACCGCCACGCCCTGACCGGCCTTGCACACCTGGGAAACCTCGGGCACGTTGCCCAGGTCGTTGCAGGTGGTGCCTTCCAGGATGATGCCGATGTCCGGCTCCTGGGTAAAGGCAGCGCCGGAAGCGCCGCGGCAGCCCACTTCCTCCTCGGAGACGAAAGCCGCGATCAGGTCGCAGGGCAGTTCTTCTTCCAGCAGGCGCAGGATGGTATAGCAGCCCACGCGGTCATCGAAGGCCTTGCCGCAGGCGAAGCCCTCGCCGTACTCCACGTAGGGGGTATCAAAGCTGATGTAGGTGCCGATGGGGGCCTTGCGCTCGGCTTCCTTCTTGTCCATCGCGCCGATGTCCACCGCGATGTCGCGATAGCCCATCACGCGGGCACGGTCAGCGGCGGACTGCAGGTGAATCGCCACCGCGCCGATCACGCCGGGGATGTTGTCATCGCCCACCAGCACGCGCTTGGAGATCAGCACGCGGGGGTCGATGCCGCCGGCCTGGTTGACCTTCAGGAAGCCTCCTTCGGTATGGCCGGTGACGATCAGGCCGACCTCGTCCATGTGGGCGGCGACCATGACGCGCTTGCGGGGCGCAGGGCCGGTGCCTTCCTTCACGACGATGACGTTGCCCATCCGGTCAATGTAGGGATTGTGCCCCTTCGCCTTGAGCTCCTCAAGAAGCGCGCGGCGGATGGGCTGCTCATGGCCCGAGGGCGCGTTGATTTCAGTCAATGTCTTCAGATCCACAGGTCATCCTCCCAACTCGCATCCAGCTCGCTGACGAAATGGGCCAGCAGGCGCGCGCATTCTTCGAGGGTATCCAGAGAAATAGTTTCCACAGAGGTGTGCATGTACTTCTCCGGCAGGGAGATCAGCACGGTGGGCACGCCGCCGCGGGAGATGTTGATATCATCCGCATCGGTGCCGGTGGAGCGGCTGGACACATCCTGGCTGATCTTGACATGATGCGCACGGGCGCAGTCGATCAGGCGCTTGCACACCTTGGGCTGAATGAAGGGGCCATGGGTGATGATGGGCGCGTCCAGGGGCTGAGCCACATCGGGGCCGCAGCCGGGGGTGAGGGCAAAGCCCACGTCCAGAACGACGGCCAGGTCGGGCTCCACCGCAAAGGCAGCGGTCTTGGCGCCGCGGCCGCCCACTTCCTCCTCCGCGGAGCAGACGAAGTACACATCCGCCTCGCAGTACATCTTCTGCAGGCGCTCGGCAGCGCGCAGCATGATGGCGATGCAGCTGCGGTCATCCAGGGACTTGGCGGCCACCTGGCCGTTCGCCAGCTCGGTGAAGGGGGTGTTGAAGGTGACCAGATCGCCCACGCGGACCTGCTCGCGCACCTTTTCGGCGCTCATACCCAGGTCAATGTGGAGCTTGTCCATCTTGTAGTTGTTGGCGCGATCCTCCGCGCTCATCAGGTGGGGCGGCAGCGCGCCGATGGTGCCGAAGAGCTTGCCGCTGCGGCCATGCACCCATACGCGGGAGCCGGGCAGGATGCGGGGATCCACGCCGCCCACGCTGGCGAAGCGCACGCAGCCGTCATCCTCGATGTGGTTGACCATCAGGGCGATCTCGTCCAGATGGGCGCACAGCATGACCTTCGGCCCCGTGCCCTTCTTATGAGCAATGACGTTGAACATGCTGTCCACCGTGACTTCGTCCACATAGGGCTTGAAGGCTTCGGCGAAGTACGCGGCGACGCATTCCTCCTGTCCGGATACGCCCAGGGTGGACGTGGACTCGGACAGTATCTTCTTGATGTCCATGCGTTTCCTCCTTTTATGGCCGATGATAAGGCGGCCTGAAACAAATTGCACTTCTTACATTATAGCACGTTTGAAGCCTCTTGTGAAGTGATGGGCGGGAAAGTCCATTGTTTTCCTTCCGTACACCGCAAAAATATGACGAAATCTTCACCAAGTTTTACATTTCTGCCACGGTTGACCTTGACAGAAACGGCTGTTTACGAGTACAATAGGATAGACGGCTTGTATCATCAATTTTGTGATGCAGCCCAATGCGATCCCTGAGCCTGCGCCCGCAGGTGTGGAAGGAGGAAGGGTGGATTTCTCTTCACCCGACAATGCAATGAAAAAGCGTATTCTGGTTCTTGTGACGCTGGTGGCCCTGCTCGTCCTGGGCCTGACTGGCGCTGCCATGGCGGCAGAGGATCCCATCAAGCTGGAGATGGAGCTGTCCGCCACCCGCTTCTCCGGCCCCGCGGAGGTGAATGTGACCATCAGCGTCACCAACACCACCGAGGAGGATATGCCCGGCCCGATGGCGCTGTATTATCCCACCGGCAAGATGATCCAGGACTTTGGCACGCCCACCCTGTCCGCCGGTCAGACCCTGACCTGGACCGGCCCCTGGACCGTGACCGAGGAGCAGATCAAGGCCGGTAAGGTCATTTTCGCTGTGCAGTATTCCTACCTGGCCGAGGATGGCTCCATCGGCCGCAAGCAGGCGAATTACTACTGCACCATCGAGGATGCAGGCGCTGTCGCCCAGGTGGAGATCAACCGTTACATCACGCCCTCCATGGCCCGCAATGGCCAGAAGGTCAGTGTGACCTACGAGATCGTCAACACCGGCACGGTGGACGTGACCGACGTGGTCATCAAGGAAGCCACCGCCATCTCCAAGAGCAACGGTACCATTGAGCTGGTCAAGGCCGGCGAGAAGGCCAGCTACACCTTCACCGTCACCATGGCGAAGAAGGATCTGACCTCCAAGGCCACCGTCACCTACAAGGCCGGCGGCAAGACCTACACCGAGACCATCGCCAGCCAGAAGATCAAGTACGGCAACGTCAAGCTCGAGGCCTCCCTGTCTGCGGACAAGAAGGGCGGCAATGCCGGCGACATCGTCAAGCTGACGCTGAAGCTCAAGAACACCGGCAAGACCGATTATGAGAACGTCACCGTGACCGATCCGACCCTGGGCACCGTCTTCACCGGCCTGACCGTGAAGGCCGGCGAGACCCTCACCCAGGAGAAGGAGATCACCATCGCCAAGTCCGCGTCCTACCAGTTCACCGTGACGGGTACGTCCTCCGGCAACACGGTGGAGACCGCCACCGACGTGGTCGCCATCACCGCGGTGGATCCTGCCAAGGCCGTGGCCCTCTCCGTGGCCGTGCAGGTGGATAAGCCCACCGTGTACAGCCTGCCCGCTGTGGTGAAGTTCACTGTGCATGTCACCAACAACTCCGCCGTGGAGGCCAAGGACGTGGTCGTCTCCGCCTCCAAGGTTGACCTGTACACCTTCGAGACCATCCCCGCCGGCGAGACCCGCTCCTTCGTGCGGGACGTCAAGGTGGAAATGGCCGGCAACTTCCGCTTCGATGCACGCATCAAGAATCAGCTGGAGGAGACCGAAACCTTCAGCAGCGATCTGATCCGCATCAGCCACGCCACCCCCACCGCTGCGCCCACCTCCGTGCCGATCGCGACCCCCGTCGTGCCCACGATGGAGAAGCTCCCCACTGAGGACGGCCTGCCCCCCTATGTGGATACCCTGCAGGATGCCCTGAGCATCGGCACCTGGGTGTTCCTGGCCATCGGCGCCCTCTGCGTGGCGCTGATCGTGGTGGGCATTGCTGGCCGCGCCAAGAACGCTGCCCAGTCTGCCAAGGCTGCCGATCACCTGGAGCGCGACGGCTATCGCGATTACACCCAGGCCGTGCCCGCCAAGCAGCGCCACATGATGCCCGTCGAAGAGGAGCAGGAGGTGGACGAGGAGTACCACCCCGCCCAGCCCGCCGCTGAAGAGGAAGCTCCCGCCCCCGTGGAAGAGGCCGCCGTGGTCGCTGACAAGATGGCTGAGCTCTATCCCGAAGCTGCTCAGGAGGCCGAAGAAGCCACCTACACCCGCCGCCGCAAGGCTGACGAGGAATAATCCCCATCAATCCCCAGGGACAGGCCGATAACGCCTGTCCCTTTTTGTGTGCCGAGATAGCTATTCCGGGCAAAAAATCGCCTCATTTTACCCCTTGCGCAAGCGCCGTAAATGTGCTATATATGCTGATGGTTCTGCTATGTTTTGCAGCGCCGCAAACACAGTATTTTCCGCCTTCGACCCTCTATGAAAGGACGTCATCATGGCACGCAATATGTCCCGCGATCTCACCCAGGGCTCTCCCCTGCGGCTGCTGATCGGCTTCTCCCTCCCCCTGCTGGGCGGCTTCCTGTTCCAGCAGCTGTACAGCTTCGTGGATACCGCCATTGTCGGCCGGTTCCTGGGCTATGACGCCCTGGCTGCCGTGGGCTCCACCGGCTCGCTGAATTTCCTGATCAACGGCTTCTGCATGGGCCTGTGCTCCGGCTTCTCCATCCCCATCGCCCAGGCCAAGGGCGCGCAGAATGAATCCGAGCTGCGCCGCTTTATCATGCACTCGGTGTACCTGTGCGCAGTCATCTCCATCGGCATGGCGCTGATCACCGGCTTTGGCAGCCCTCTGCTGCTGGGGCTCATGAACACCCAGGACGAGCTGATGAACATGGCTGTGAGCTACATCCAGCCCGTGTTCTTCGCCATTCCGGCAACGGTTCTGTACAACATGGCTGCCGGCGTGATGCGCTCCCTGGGCGACAGCCGCACCCCCATGCTGGCCATTGTCATCGCCGCCATGATGAACATCGTGCTGGATCTGCTGTTCATCATCGTCTTCAAGATGGGCGTGGCGGGCGCGGCCTGGGCAACGGTCATCAGCCAGCTGTGCAGCGGCCTGTTCTGCCTGTGGGTGCTGATGCACAAGTTCCCTGAGCTGAAGATGACCGCTGACGACAAGCGCATCCGCAAGCCCTTCATCCGCCGTCTACTGGCCATGGGCCTGCCCTTCGGTCTGCAGTATTCCATCACCGCCATCGGCTCGGTGACCGTGACCATCGCAGTCAACGGCCTTGGCACCATCGCTATTGCCGCCGTGACCGCTGCGGGCAAGCTGAGCATGCTGTTCTGCATCGTGTTTGACGCGCTGGCCAGCGCCATGGCCACCTTCGCCGGACAGAACGTGGGCGCGAAGAAGCTGGACCGCATCGGGCAGGGATTGAAGGCCGCCTCCGTCGTGGGCTGCATCTACTGCGTCCTGGCGTTCCTGGTAATCTTCTTCTTCGGCAAGGACATCGTGGCCCTCTTCGTGGACGCGGATGATCCCGCCATCATCGAGCAGGTGCTCAGCAAGGCGCACCAGTTCCTCACCGTCAACAGCGCGCTGTACATCCCGCTGCTGTTTGTGAACATCGTGCGCTTCACCATTCAGGGCGTGGGCTTCACCACCGTGGCGATGACTGCCGGATTGATGGAGCTGATCGGCCGCGCCGGCGTGGCGCTCCTGCTGGTGCCCTTCTTCGGCTTCGACGCCGCGGTGTGGGCCAACCCTGCCGCCTGGCTCCTGGCGGACGCCTTCCTCTTCCCCTGCTATTTCACGGTGATGAAGTGGCTGCGCAACCGCCTGCTGCTGACCGGCCAGGCTACCCAGAGTCCCAAGGAATACGCCCAGTCCCACTGATGCACCGGCCTCCGCCATCGCGGAGGCCTTTTTGCTGCCTGCATTGACTTTTCCCCGCCCGGATGCTACAATTCTCGCAGAAAAAGGAGGAAGCCGCCATGAAAACCGCGCTTTACCTGCTGATACAATGCACCTGGGGACTGCCGCAGACGCTGCTGGGGCTGATTGTGTTCCTCGCCCACCTGCGGGATCAGCACTACCACTACCATGGCGCCGTGGTGACGGAGTGGGCGGGGCGTTCCAGCGTATCGCTGGGGCTGTTCGTGTTCGTGACGGCGGAGCCCTTCTTCCTGGATAAGCTGCCCCAGTATCCCCGTGAGGAGCTTTCCGCCCGGTTGTTGGTGCACGAGTACGGCCACACCATCCAGTCGCTGCTGCTTGGCCCCCTGTACCTGCTGGTGATGGGGATTCCCTCCACGCTGTGGGGCTTCCTGCCCAGCGCGTACAAATTGCGCCGGGAGAAGCAGGTATCCTACTTCTCCTTCTTCACCGAGAAATGGGCCAACGCTCTGGGCGAACGGGTGACAGGCTGCCGCTCCATGGAGCAGCTGGTTATCGATTGACAAAGCCTGCCCCCTGTGTTATCATCGTCTCAACCGCATCCAATCGTTATGGAGGAATGACATATGATCGCAAAGCATCCGCCCATGGGCTGGAACAGCTGGGACTGTTACGGCGCTGCCGTCACCGAGGATATCGTCCGTCAGAACGCGGAGTACATGGCCGCCAACCTCAAGCAATACGGCTGGGAGTATGTGGTCGTGGACATCCAGTGGTATCAGCCCACCGCCATCAACCACGCCTACGAGCCCTTCTCCACGCTCACCATGGATGAATACGGCCGTCTGCTCCCCGCGGAGAACCGTTTCCCCTCCGCCGCCAACGGCGCAGGCTTCAAGCCCCTGGCGGATTATGTGCACTCCCTGGGCCTGAAATTCGGCATCCACATCATGCGCGGCATGCCCCGCATGGCGGCCCACAAGCATCTGCCCATCAAGGGCAGCAAGCATTTCTGCCATGAGGTCGCCAACCCCAACAGCATCTGCGCGTGGAATCCGGACATGTACGGCCTGTACTGCCACAAGGAGGCCGCCCGCGACTATTACAACAGCATTTTTGCGCTGTACGCCGAGTGGGGCGTGGACTTCGTCAAGTGCGACGATATCGCCCGCGAATATCCCCATTGCGCCCGGGAGATCGAGCTGATCTCCGAGGCCCGCAGCGCCTGCGGCCGGGATATCGTGCTGTCCCTCTCCCCCGGCCCCGCCCCCCTGGAGCAGGCCGAGCACCTCAAAAAGTACGCCAATATGTGGCGCATCACCGACGACTTCTGGGATGACTGGCGGCTGCTCAAGGCCATGTTCGAGCGGGCGGAAAAGTGGTGCATCCACTCCGCGCCGGGCCACTGGCCGGATGCCGACATGCTCCCCCTGGGCGCGCTGCGTCAGTGCGACAATCCCGATGACTGGACGCGCTTCACCCAGGCAGAGCAGCACACGATGATGACCCTGTGGTCCATGATGCGCTCTCCGCTGATGATCGGCGGCGAAATGACCAAGAACGACGCCTTCACCCTGTCCCTGCTGCAGAACACGGACGTGCTGAACATCGGCAAGGAGAGCTTCTGTGGGCATCCCCTGTGGACGACGGAGGCAGAGTCCGTCTGGGTCGCGCCCCGCAGGGATGGTCAGGGTGTATATGTGGCGCTATTCAACCTGTCGGAGGAGGAACGCACCGTGTCCGTCGCTGCCACCCAGTACGAGGGCGGCGAAACCGCCACCGAGCTGTGGAACGGCGCGTCCGTCTGCGCCAAGGATGGCATCTCCGCCGTACTGGCTCCCCACGACGCGGTTGTCTACCTGGTCAAGTAAGCACAAAAAATCCGCCTGTCAGCCTTGATGGCCCGGCAGGCGGTTTCTTTATTTGGTGTTGGTGTTGCCGTCGCGCCCGTAAATGACGCGGTATTGAGTGGGCGTGCAGCCCTTGACCTCGCGGAAAACCCGGTTGAAGGTCGCAATGGAGTTGAACCCGCATTGCAGCGCGACCTGGGTAACAGGCAGCTTCGTGCTGGCCAGCAGCTCCATGGCCATGTCCACCCGGCGTCGGGAAAGGAACTGGGTGAAGGTCAGCCCGGTGTGCTGGCGGAACATCCGCGACAGGGTGTAGCGGGAGAAGCCCGCATAGGCCGCCAGGGAGTCCAGCGTCATATCATCCATGTAATTCTTGTTGAGGTGATCCAGGGCGCGGTTGAAGGCGTCCTCGCCGGAGAGCTGGCGCTGCAGGCTGTTGCGCTCCGCCGCGGTGGCAGAGGTATTCAGGTACTCTTCGCCCAGGATCGCGTAGATCTCCAGCAGCAGCGCGTAGTTGTACATGTTGCGCAGCATCGCGCCGCTGCGGTGCTTCTGGATGATCTCGAAGAAGATCCCCCGCACCCGCTCGCAGCAGGGATTCGTCAGCGTCAGGTGCAGCGGCTTGGCCATCATCTGGCGCAGGGCGCTGAATTCCTTCAGGGTGAACACGCCGTTCATCTCGTACAGGAGCAGCTCCCGCTCGCTTTCATCGCCCATGTGGAGGCTATGGGTGCAGCCCGCCGGAATGAGGATGACCTCCCCCGCCTGCACGTGGTATTCCTCCTCCGCCACGGTGATCAGCACCTCTCCGCGCAGCGGAAGGATCACCTCCACCGCAGAGTGGAAGTGCTGCTCGTAATCATCGGGAACGCGGCCGCTCCAGATGCGGATGGAGGTATTCTCGGGATAAGTGACGAACTCGTGCTCGCCCTGGGTCACGCGGAAGCCGGAGGCAAACAGGTGCTTCTCCTCCGCGGAAACGATCGGCTTGTGCTTCATGGCAGCCTCCTGAAGTACTCATTGGTTGCTATAATTCATTCTATCACAAATTGCGAGAAGTTTCAAGCAAATTCTGCATTCTACACCGCAAATTGTGAGCGTTCATTTGCTCTGCGGATACAAAGAGCGTCCTCTCCCACGGAGAGGACGCTTCATTCATGACAGCAGAAACAAACCGCCCGCAGCGGCAGCGCTTACGCCAGCACCTTCAGCACGGCGGCAGCGGCAGCATCCTCATCCGCGCCCTCGGCGATCAGCACCATGTTGGACTGATCGTCCGCGCCCAGGGAGAGCAGCCCCAGCATGGACTTGGCATTGACGATCTTCTGGTCCCGCTGGATCATCACGCGGGCTTCAAAGCCGCTGGCTGTCTGCACCACCTCGGCGGCAACAGCGCGGGTCAGGGGGGCATTGCCGGGAAACACGATGGGCTTGCGGATCATGGTTTTTCCTCCTTCGTTTCGCTGAACTCCTGTATCAGCTGTGCTTCATGCTCGCGGACGATGTCCATGAGCCTTCTCATTCTGTGGTTCACGGCGGATTTGGACAGCGGCGGCTCAAAGAGCTGGCCCAGCTCCACCAGGGAGAGATCGGCGTTGTCCAGGCGCTTCTGGGCGATCTCCTGCAGCGCCGGCGGCAGGGAGCGCATGCCCTTGACGATCACGTACCGGCGGATGCCCTCCACCTGGGTGTCAGCAGCGTCCAGCATGCGCTGGAAGTTGTATTCGTCGCAGTTGATGGCGCGGTTGGCGGCGCCTCTGGCCTGCTTGCGGATGCGGATGTCCTCCATCGCAAATACGCTGCCCGTGGCGCCCATCATGGCCATCGCGTCGCTGATCTGCTGCGCGCCCTTGAGGTATACCACCGTGCTGCCCTTGCGCTGGTAGGTGTTCACGGGGAGGCCGCTCTTTTCCAGCAGCCGGCTCAGCTCGCGCACCAGGCTCTGATCGGTGGCAGAAATCTCAAAGTGATACTCCTTCTCCGGGTTGGACATGGTACCGGAGCCCAGATACGCTGCCCGCAGGTACGCCTTGCGGCAGCACTGGCGGGTCATGGGATGACGGACGGTGGTGCGCCGGTAGCGGATATTGCCCTCCTCGTCCTGCTCGGTCATGTTGAGGGCCAGCATCAGCTTCTGGCTGTCCTCATCGCCCACGGTAAGGACGCAGGTGCGCTGTCCGCCAAGGCGAGCATGCTGAACATAATGCAGCCTGGGCGTAATGCCGAGCCTTGCGCGCAGCAAACGGAAGATCCGGCGCGCCAGGGCGGCGTTTTCCGTGCGGTACTGCACCTGCACGCGGCCAAAGCCATGGAAGCTCAGGCTGCCGCTGGTGCGGTACAGCGCCGTCAGCTCGGAGAGCATGCAGCAGTTCTTGCCCAGCGGCAAACGGCACAGCTCGTCCTTCAAATTGGATGAAAACGACATTTACTCAGCCTCCTGGCTGCTCTTCCAGTGCGCCTGCTCCAGGGCCAGGTCGCGGTGGGTAACGGTGGCCTGATAGCCCTTGCCGCGGAGGAATTCCCCCAGCCGTTCGGCGATGGCCACGCTGCGGTGGGCGCCGCCGGTGCAGCCGATGGCAATGGACAGGCGGTGCTTGCCCTCCTCCTGATAATGGGGCAGCAGGAAGGTCAGCATGTCCTCCATTTTCGCGACAAAGTCGATGGTGATCGGATTCTTCAGCACAAAGTCCCGCACGTCCGCGTCCAGGCCGGTGTGGCTGCCCAGGCCCTTGATATAGAAGGGATTGGGCAGGAAGCGCACGTCATACACCAGATCCGCCTGACGGGGCAATCCGCGCTTGAAGCCGAAGCTGCTCAGCTCCACGCGGATGCCGCTGGACTGGCTTTCTCCGCTGAAAATGCCGGTCAGGCGCTTTTTCAGCTCCTTGGTCTTCAGCGTCGTGGTATCGATGATGTAATTGGCCGTTTCGCGCAGGGGCTGCATGATCTCGCGCTCCCGGACGATGGCGTCCGTGAGGGAAAGCTCCCGTGCCAGGGGATGCTCGCGGCGGGTCTCCTTGTAGCGGCTGACGAGGGCCTCGTCGCTGGCCTCCAGGAAGAGGCTCTCGATGGTGTAGCCCAGCTCACGGGTCTCGCTGATCAGGTCGCTGACTGCCTTGGCGTCAAAAAACGCCGCGCTGCGCACGTCCACCGCCATGGCCACCAACGGGCAGTTGATGGTGGACTGCTCGAAGGCCTCCATCATCTTGAACATCATGTTTGGCGGAAGATTGTCCACGCAGAATGCGCCCATATCCTCCAGATACCGGTTGACGGACGTTTTTCCTGCGCCGCTCAGGCCTGTGACAAGCAAAAAGCGCATGACGCTCCTCCTTGGTAGTGTGATCTTATGCCTCAGTCACCGGCGCGTCCTCGCCGAGGATGCGCACCTCCGGCTCCAGCAGCACGCCGAATTTCTCCTGCACAGCCTTCTGCACGCCGGCCATCAGCGCGAGGAAATCCGCCGCCGTGCCGCCCTTGTTGATGCAGAAGCCCGCATGCTTCTCGCTCACCTGCGCGCCGCCGACGGTGTAGCCCTTCAGGCCGCACTGGTCGATCATCGCGGAGGCATAGCCGTTCGCCGGGCGCTTGAAGGTGCTGCCCGCGCTGAACTGGGTCAGGGGCTGCTTGTCAGCGCGGCGGGTGTTGAAGTCCACCATTTCCGCCAGCAGCTCCTCCCGCTTGCCGGGCTGCAGCTGGAAGGTCACATGGGTGATCAGCTTGTGCTCGTCCATCAGCCGGGAATAGCGGTGCTTGAAGCCCATCTCGTACCGGTGATAACGGAAGGGCGTGCCATCCATGTTGTAGCCCTCCACCAGGGTAACGACCTGGCTCATCTCGCCGCCGTATGCACCGGCGTTCATGTGGACACCGCCGCCCACCGTGCCCGGAATGCCGCTTGCGAAGGTCAGCCCCGCCAGATTTGCCTGGGCCGCCGCCATCGACAGGGTGGACATCATCGTGCCGGCCTCGGCGCGGATGGTGTTGCCGCGGAGTTCAATATCCTGCATATCACGGCACATCCGCAGCACCAACCCGCGGATGCCGCCGTCCCGCACCAGCAGATTGCTGCCGTTGCCGATAACAATGACGGGCACCTCCAGCTCGTGGGCTGCCTTGAGCACCATGGGGATCTGTTCCGGCCGGTCGGGCGAAACCAGAATATCTGCCGGGCCGCCCAGATGCAACGTTGTATAGCGCGCCATGAGCGCATTCCGCTTGACGCTGAGATGCTCGTCCGCCGCACGCAGACGTTCCTCCAGCGCTGTAATTCTTTCATTCAGAGTCATTTTCACGCCTCCTGTCTTTCTATTTTACTATATTTTGTGGTCGGTATCAAGCAGTAAATTCACAAATTGTGTGTCCTCTACATATTTTATGCACAAAAAAGGCCGCGCTTGCACGCAGCCTTGATATTATGCCTCCATATCCTCAAACCGGCGGCACCAGGTATACTTACTGATGGCGCTCTGCACGGCATTGGGACAGTAGGTGCACAGCAGATCACGGATAAAGGGCGGCATCACCCGGTTGTACTTGACCTCCAGGATGATCTCGTTGTTCTCAAAGGGCGGAACCGTCGGCACATGGGGATTGAACAGGTCAATGCTGCCCATGCCGGTGCGCAGCTGCTTGTCGAAGGTGATGCGAACCTCCTCCGCCGGATGCAGATATGCCTCGCGCACATAGTCCACGATGACCACCGGACGCAACAGATTGCAGGTCATTTCGCGGAAGACGTCGCCCAACAGACCGCTGCGGGTCTTCTCCAGATCGGTGGTATCGCCTGCGATGAGCTGATCAGCCAGGTCACGGGGAATGGTCAGGCTGCGCTTGGAGATCAGGCTGCCCACCTTGGTCTTGCATTCCAGCTTGATGACCTTGTCCTGCATGTTGTAGATGCGGATGCGGTACTTGTTGCGGTTCTGCACGCCGTCCAGCTTGTCAAACAGCGCATCATTGAAGATGGTGTCAAAGTACAGCGAGCGAATGTGATATTCGTTGTTCTCATCGCCGTTGGGGTCACGCCAGAGGACGCGATCCAGCTGGCGGGACAACACCTGATATTGCATCTCGCTGATGAAGAACTTCAGCTCATGCCGAAGGGGGATGTTTGCAGGCATGGATTACGCCTCCTCTCACAATAAACTCCCTCAGGTATCGCCTTGCGGCGATGCCAGCTCCCTCGGGGAGGGAGCCTTTTGGCAGGTGCTTACGCTCCTGCCTCCGTCTGGCAGGCCACCAGGGTCGCGTCGTGAACGCCTTCAATGCCAAGCATCAGAGCAACGAGATCCTGCTTGTTGTCCAGGCG
>JAZNSI010000063.1:0-41931 GCA_045591175.1 Clostridia bacterium | reverse complement strand
GGTTCTTCTTTTCTTTGTCTTTTGTTTGGGGAACAGTCCAAAACAGGCGGAAAAAGGGGGTAAATGTTTATCGTACCTGAGAGCCACAAAGTTTTGCAGGCTTACAGGCCTATTTCAACATTTTTCGTACCTGGAGAACCTCGCCTCATCAGCTCAGCCCTCGCAAAGCCTCGTAATTCCCGAATTACAGTTCGGCGAAGTACTTGATGGTGCGAACCATCTGGCTGGTGTAGGAATTTTCGTTGTCGTACCAGGACACAACCTGCACCTGATAGGTGTCGTCAGCGATCTTGGCAACCATGGTCTGGGTGGCATCGAACAGGGAGCCGTAGGTCATGCCGATGATGTCGGAGGACACCAGCTGTTCTTCGGTGTAGCCGAAGGAAGCGGAGGCGGCATTCTTCATGGCGGCGTTGATGGCATCCTTGGTCACGTTTTCGCCCTTCACAACGGCAACCAGCAGAGTGGTGGAACCGGTGCAAACGGGAACGCGCTGAGCGGAGCCGATCAGCTTGCCGTTCAGTTCGGGGATAACCAGACCGATGGCCTTGGCGGCGCCGGTGGAGTTGGGCACGATGTTCTGAGCGCCGGCACGGGCACGACGCAGGTCACCCTTGCGATGGGGGCCGTCCAGGATCATCTGGTCGCCGGTGTAAGCATGCACGGTGGTCATGATGCCGCTCTGGATGGGATAAGCATCATTCAGAGCCTTGGCCATGGGGGCCAGGCAGTTGGTGGTGCAGGAAGCGGCGGAGATGATCTGATCGTCAGCGGTCAGAGTATCTTCGTTCACGGAGAACACGATGGTCTTCAAATCGTTACCGGCGGGAGCGGAAATAACAACCTTCTTGGCACCGGCGTTGATGTGAGCCATGGACTTTTCCTTGGAGCAGTAGAAACCGGTGCATTCCAGCACAACGTCTACATCCAGCTGGCCCCAGGGGCAGTTGGCAGCGTCTTTTTCGGCATAGATCTTGATTTCCTTGCCGTCCACGGTGATGGAATCATCGGTAGCTTCCACAGTGTGCTTGTTTTCGCCCATAGCGCCGCAATAGGCACCCTGAGCGGTATCATACTTCAGCAGATGGGCCAGCATCTTGGGGCTGGTCAGGTCATTGATGGCGACCACTTCGTAGCCTTCAGCACCGAACATCTGACGGAAAGCAAGACGGCCAATGCGGCCAAAGCCATTGATTGCAACCTTAACGGACATTGGAATTACCTCCTTAATCGTTAGCGGATGATTCCGCAGGTAAGATTGGAAATGGCGTCCTTGCTTGCCGGATGTGGTGGCATCAGCAGACCATTTCTCCACATATCATTGTACCCGATTTCTCCACATTTTGCAAGGGGCTTATTGTACTTTTCTCCATGAAATTGTGAAAAAAATGACGGACAAGCTTTTCTTTCAGCACAAAGGAGCCGCCTCCAGGGCGACTCCTTCTCTGTTACCGGTCATTATTTCATTCAGCCTTAGGCAGCGTCTTGCCGTGGACGTCCTGCAAATACCGTTCAAACACACGGAAAAAGCCATTAAACGCTTCCCGATCCTCGCCGCCGCTGAGGTAAATCAGGTGATTCCACCAGCAGGCATAGCCGTTTTGATCCTTCAATACCTCTTCATGATACCAGTCAATGAAGGCATGAAAGATAGGAAACTGATCCTCCCTGCCGCACAGGCAGAAAGCATGATGCATCCCGAAGAACATATCTGCCATGCTGCGCAGAGACGGCCGACCGAAATACATCCCCGGCCTTTCCTTTATTTGGGCAAGGAAGGCGAGTTCATCGAAGTCCTTCATGGAATTACAGGTTCTTGAGGTAACTGGCGACCTCGTCATCCTTGCAGAAGGGGTAGAAGTACTCCGCGAAGTGCTCGCCAGAGATGGTTTCCTTCAGGAAGGTCTGGTCGATGTCATGGAGGATGTCGATCAGCTTGCGATGAGTGACCTTCTTGACCTCGTCGAGGATCTTCTTATTGCGCTGCTCGGGGATGACGCGCTCCTTGGGGTAGCCCTGGCCGTGGCCGAAGCCGAAGAGCTGCTGGAAAATCATTTCGAGCTTCAGCTCGGCGCCCCAGCCGAAGTCCTTGGCGAAGGGGAGGGCGACACAGTTGCCGTCGTTGATGTGGGCGAACATGTAACCATCGGATGGATCGCAGAGGTGGCCGCAGAGCACGCCGGGGAAGGAGTTACAGGCGAGCATGGCGCCTTCGCCGGTGCCGCAGCCGGTGACGACGTAGTCGACCGCGCCGGTTTCCAGGAGGATACAGGCCATGAGGCCGATCTTGACGTAGGTGAGCTGGCAGGCGTCATCGGCGGAGTACATGCCGTAGTTGATGACTTCGTGGCCCATGGGTTCGACGACCTTTTTGAGGGAGGCTTCGATCATGGGGTTTTTAGCAGCCTGGGAGTTTTCGTTGATGAGGGCAATACGCATGGGGTTCATCCTTTCATTATATATTGCGTGGGTGATGAAACTATGGTATCATAATTGGTGGATAAAATCAACGGTGCAGGGGAGGAAAAAAGGGTTAAGGGCCTAAGGCCCTTACGGGGGATGGAAGGGGCCGCGGAGGCCCCTCCCGGGGTACAGGGGCATCGTGCAGGAGCGGCTCCCCAGTGGGGAGTTGCCGAAGGCAAAGCGACAAGCGATGTTGAATGCCCCTGCTCCATGCCCGCAGGCACAAAGAAGCATGCGTCTTTCGAGAATCCCCCGGATTCGAGAAACAGCTCGCCCAGCCGCAAAGGAGCCACTCACCCTTGCCATGCCTATTCCAGGAAAATCGCCAAAGCCGCCCTCTCGAGGGTGATGGATTCGTGAGGTCGCCCCCGACCGAACGAAGCCGGAGGGAGTTCACCTGTCGGCATGGTCAACTATTCCTTTGTTTATAGGCGCTAGTGCTGCATCTTCTTTCTCGCTCCCGAGAAAGAAGCAAAGAGGGCCAGAGGGGGCAGCCGAGTTCTGCCCATGGACGTCTGCCCCCTCTGGACTCCCCCCGTCCCCACAAAGTAGTCCTTGCCAGAGTCGTCCTCCCCACATGGGCCTCGCGGGGGCGGGCCGCGGCTCCCGGACTCTTCTGCTGCTCGGTGCGGCTTCGCGCGGTTCCGCGACTCAACCGCCAGCGTTGCAGGCGGGTTCCTTGGGGCAGGGTGGGACAGTGACTGAGGAAGAGTGTGATACAAACACGCTATATCGGCTTAATTTGTTTCATCCGCTCCCTGACGCAGATTTATTCGCTTATTCACTGCTATTCATCGTGATTTTGGTTCATCCAAAGAGGACGCGGCATGTGGAAAAACGGTGCATATCTTTTTCCGGAATGGAAAAAAGCCCGTTTTTGACGAAGTTTGTCCGTCCACAGGTAATGTTATCCACAGGCTGTGGGTTTGTGGATAAACTTCACGGATGTTGATGAATGAAGATGTATTCAACGTGATTTAAGCCGGTTTTGGCAAAAAAATATGCACCATATGCAGTGTAGTCAGCAGGAATCGGGCGGGGGAAAAGCGAATATATAGGGGAATGGGCTTTTTCTCCACAATGGTGTGGAAAAGGGGCGTCATTCGTCCACAGTTTATCCAAAGGCGCAAAGCCAGGCAGGCCATGAGGTACAGCGGCTTTTCCACAGTTTCCACAGGGCCTACTACTATTACTGGTTAAATATATTCTACAACAACTATTCTTGCTTTGGATGCGGATGCATACGGCAAAGAAAGGCCGGAATGAGATGCGTCCAACAGATTGGAGGTTTTTGCATGCAGTTTACCGTGAACGTACAGGAGCTCCTGGAGGGCCTGAATACCGTCACCCGTGCGCTGGCTGCGCGTCCGCCCAAGCAGATTCTGGAGGGCGTGCTGATCGAGGCGGATGAAGAGGGCATCACCCTGACCTGCTCCGACGGCAGCCTGACCATCGAGACTGCCCTGTGCGCCGACGTCCGCGAGGACGGCCGTGCTGTGCTGCCCGGTAAGCTCTTCACCGAGCTGTGCCGCAAGCTCCCCGGCGGCGAGGTCACCATCAAGGTGGGCGACAATCACATGGCCGCTATCCGCTGCATGTCCTTCAAGTCCAATCTGGCGGGCATGAATCCCGTGGAGTACCCTGAAATGGCCTCCGTGGACGCCGGCACCACCGTCGTCATCGCCCAGAAGGAGTTGCGCGAGATGATCTCCCGCGTGGTCTTCGCCATCGCCACCGACGAGAGCCGTCAGATCCTGACCGGCTGTCTGCTGGAGGTCACCGCGAAGGAAGCCCGCATGGTCGCTCTGGACGGCTTCCGCCTGGCGATCCAGAAGGTCGTGAAGAATTTCGAGCTGCCCGCAGGCGTCGAGACCCTGAAGGCCGTCATCCCCGGCCGCGTGCTGAACGAGCTGTCCAAGATCCTCGCTGAGGAAGAGGAGGACTGCACGCTGCTGATCGACAAGACCCGCATGCAGGCCAAGTTCGGCAACACCAAGCTGAGCACCGTGCTGCTGGCCGGCGAGTACATCGACTACCGCCGCATCCTGCCGCTGTCCTTCAAGACCGTGGTGAAGGCCGACCGCGTTGGCGTGCAGAGCGCCATCGATCGTGCCAGCCTGATGGCTCGCGAGGGCAAGAACAACCTGATCCGCATGTCCATGAACGGCGAAACGCTGGCCATCACCTCCAATGCCGAGCTGGGCGACGTGCTGGAGGAGTTGGACGCCACACTCACCGGCGACCCCATTGAGATCGCCTTCAACGCCAAGTACATCACCGACGTCATCCGCAACATCACCGATGACGAGCTGTGCATGCACTTCAACTCCAACGTCAGCCCCTGCGTGGTCAGCCCCATCGACGGCGATCAGTACCTGTACCTGATCCTGCCGGTGCGTGTTTTCTCCTAAAATAGTAATGAAATAGTAACGGGATACAGGTTGTAAATGGCCTGTATCCCGTTCTTGATACATAAGGATTATGATTATACAATCATTAAAATTACGGGACTTCCGCAACTATCAGGAGCTGGAGATCGTGCCCCATCCGGGGGTGAATATCCTCTTCGGCCAGAACGGCTCGGGCAAGACAAATCTGCTGGAAGCCATCCATTACTGCGCGCTGGGACGCTCCCACCGGACCTCTCAGGACAAGGAAGTCGTCTGCAAGGGCGCGGATTTCGCCGCCGTGGGCGTGCAGCTGCAGAAAAGCAGCGTCCGCATGGACATCCAGGTCAAGCTGACCCCGAATGACGGCAAGAAAAAGTCGGTTTTCGTGGATCGCAAGCGGGCAAACCGCCTCAGCGACCTCATGGGCCACGTGCAGTGCGTCATTTTCTCCCCGGAGGACCTGATGCTCGTCAAGGAGGGTCCTTCCATCCGCCGCCGCTACCTGGACATGATGCTTTCCCAGCTGTCTACGGCCTATTTTACCGCGCTGCAGCAGTACCAGAAGGCCCTCGACCAGCGCAATGCCCTCCTCCGCGAGGCGAAAAAGGGTGCGCGGCTGGATTCCGCGATGATGGACGCCTTCGAAGAGGCCATGGCCGCCCAGTGCGCCGTGGTGATCCCGCTGCGCCGGCGGATGGTCGTGCATACGGCGTTCATCGCGGGCGAAAAGTACGCATCCATCAGTGGCCGCGAGTACGAAGAATTTAAGATGGAGTACCAGTGCTGCGTGCCGGAAGGTGAGGACATCGTGGCCTACGCTGTCAGCGAGCTGAAGTCTGGCCGCCAGGAGGACGTATTCCGCGGCTCGACCTCCTTCGGCATCCACCGCGAGGATATCCTGCTGACCCTCAAGGGCCGGGAAATGAAGGTATTCGCGTCCCAGGGGCAGATCCGCACGGCGGCGCTGAGCATGAAGCTCGCCCAGCTGGAGGTCTTCCGCGGCGAAACCGGCGAAGCGCCCATCCTCCTGCTGGACGACGTGATGTCCGAGCTGGACATGACCCGCCGCACCCGGCTGCTGGAGGAGATCAGCGGCGTGCAGACTTTCATCACCTGCACGGACGAGAGCGACCTGGAAGGCTGCCGCGAGCGCCGCAGCTATCAGGTGTTCATGGACGCAGCGGGCTTCGGCCATGTGCAGGAAGCCTCCGCCGGTGAAGCGGTTCGTCAGGATCAGGATGATTTTGATGATCTTGATTTTGAATGAGCGGGACGAAGTGAACCGGCGGGTTGAAGACTTTGTTTCACGTGAAACAAAAAAAGTGGGTCGAAGACCCCTTCAAATGAAACAGAAAAATGGGTCGAAGACCCTTTCGTATGAAACATGACCAGCCCGGACGGCGAAAATTTCGCTTTTCCGGGCTGTTTCATTTGTCGCGATGAGAGCGATTATGAGCCCGTCAACATAAATCCATCCTCATGTGAGGGGATATAAACCGGTTTTGATGGCAAAATTCGCGCTTGAGGCAGGAAAATCAAGGGATACAGCCGTTAAATTATAATGAAAGTATATATAAATTAGAAACAGAAAAAATCCGCGGTGTTTCACGTGAAACACTTCACGAAACGCGCGGTCTGTGGTAAAATAGGGGCAGGAAAGGGGGCGAGCGCGATGCCGGTTTGGACCACACAACAGCTGCAGGCCATCGACGCCAGCAACAATACCATCCTTGTCAGCGCGGCGGCGGGCTCCGGTAAAACCGCGGTGCTGGTGGAGCGCATCGTGCAGCTCATTCGCGGCGGGTTCCACCTGGACCGCATGCTGATCGTGACCTTTACCAAGGCCGCGGCGGCGGAAATGCGCCAGCGCCTCAATAAGCGGCTGATCAAAGAAGCGGCTGCTGACCCGGTGACCTTCGGTTGCGCGTTGGACGAGCTGGAATCCACCGAAATCTCGACCATCCATGCCTTCTGCCAGAAGGTGCTGCGCAACAATTTCCAGGCGGTGGGCATTGACCCGATGGTGCGCCCCTGCGATGATCAAATGAAGAAGGCGCTTTTTGACGCCGCATGGCTGGACGCCTTCAACGCGCTGCTGGAAAAGCAGGATGACCCGGATTTTATGGAGCTTGCGCAGGCGTGGGACCAGCGCTCGCTGCAGGAAATGACGGCGCAGCTCTACGACTTCCTGATGTCGCTGCCGAACCCCTTCGACTGGCTGGACAGCGCGATTTCGGGGGTAGACGGGACGGAAATGCGGGCGCATCCGTGGGTGCAGGTGCTGCTGCGGCACGCAAAAATGCAGCTGCAGGGGATTCCGGCGATTTTATTGGCGATGCGGAATATGTTTTCCGAGCCAAACGCCGTGGAAGCCCGCCGCGAGACGCTTCATGCGGATGAAATCGCCTGTGAAGCATTGTTTCACGTGGAACATTGCGATATTGACGAGTTGCTGAGTCTGCTGGACGGCTTTTCGCTGGGCAAAGCGAAGGTCATCCGCGGCCTGAGCGACGCGGAGAAGGAATGGAGCGAGCGGATCTCCAAACAGCGCAAGAAAATCAGCGAAATGGTGAAGGAGATCCGGGAAAATCTGACCCTCGACGAGGAGAAGATCAACCGTGAATTTGCCATGATGTCCCGGCATTTGCGGGGTCTTTCGGCGCTGACGAAGGCGACGCACGCTGAATTTCTCGCGAAAAAGGCGGAAAAGCACCTGATTGACTTCTCCGACATGGAACAGTTCACCATGCAGGTGCTGTCCGATTCGGCGCTGAAAGCCCAGATGCAGGGCGAGTACGACCATATTTTTGTGGATGAATGTCAGGACGTGAGCCAGATTCAGGACGCGATCCTGCAGGCGATCCACAATGACGACAACTGCATGTTCATGGTAGGCGACGTGAAGCAGTCCATTTATCGCTTCCGCAAGGCCGATCCGACGCTGTTTATGGAGCGTCTGCGGACGTATTCCGATGATGAAACCGCGAAATGCCGGCGGATCATCCTGCAAAAGAACTTCCGCAACCGCTACAATGTGCTGGACGCGACCAATGAGGTGTTCCGCAGGGCGATGCGTCCGGACGTGACCGAACTGACCTACGACCCAATTGATGAGCTGATCTGCGGGCGGGACACGGAAGACGACCCGCCGGTGGAGATGCACCTGCTGGATGTGTCGCCCGGCGAGGACGGCGAGACCGTTGAGGCCCTGGAAGCCGAGGCGCAGGTGGTCATCGAGCGCATCCAGGCGCTGCTGAACGAGCAGTTTGACGACGGAAACGGCTTGCGCAATTATACCTATCGCGACATGGTGATCCTGCTTTCGGCGGCGGCAAACACGGCCCCGAAGCTGGTGGAATTGCTGGGGCGCGCGGGCATTCCGGTGTTCTATGACGGCGCGGCGGCGTTCTTTGCCCTGCCGGAGGTGCGGGCGATGAAGGCGCTGCTGGCGATCATCGACAACCCGATGCAGGACATTCCGCTGCTGGCTGCGCTGAAAATGCCGCCGTTTTCGCTGACGGACAGCGATCTGGCGAGCATCCGCACGGCAAAAACGGGCAAAAACGTGCCTTTCTACGAGGCGTTTGACGAAATTTGTGCCCTGGAAGGAACCCTTCCTGAAAAATGCCGGGCCATCCGTACACAGCTGGAGACCTGGCGGTTTGAGGCGGAAACGATGCGCCTGTCGGATTTCATCTGGCGGGTGATGCAGCACGGCGGGTACTACGCGGCCGTCGGCGCACTGCCAAAGGGCGAGCTGCGGCAGGCAAATTTGCGGATGCTGTACCAGCGAGCGGCACAGTTTGAGCAGGACGGCGGCGAAAGCCTCGCAGAATTCCTGCGGCTGACGGACGAGCAGTCCGCCGGGGACGACAAGATGTCCGCGAAAATGCTGGGCGAAAACGAGAACCTGCTGCGCATCATGACGATGCACAAATCGAAGGGTCTGGAGTTTCCGGTAGTGTTCCTGATGCAGATGAGCGGCGGCTTGCACAAGCCCTACCGCGGCGAGCTGCTCATGCACACGAAGCTCGGCGTGGCGATGCCCTACGTCAACCGGGCGCTGCGCGTCAAGCGCAAGACCATCGCCGATGCGGCCTTCAAGGTGCAGCGCGAGCTGGACGAAAAGGCGGAGCGGGCGCGCCTCTTGTACGTGGCGATGACCCGCGCCAGGGAGCGGCTGATCATGGTCGGCTGCTGCAAGGAAAGCCAGCGCGACGTGTGGAATTTGCCGGAAAGCGACTACGCCGTGTGGAACGCGCGCTCCATGACCGACTGGGTCATGCAGGCGGTTTCTGCTGATATCAACAACTTATCCACAACTTGCCCACAGGACGGAAACCCATGGAAAATCCGGGCTTGGAGCAACCTGACCGGCGTGACTGTGGATAAATCTGTGGACAAACGGGAGATCACCGGTATCTTGCGGACGCTGCTGGACGCGCCCATCGAGGGGGATTTCTCCGCCTGGGACGCGCCGAAAAAGACGGACGCCATGCCCATCAAGACCTCCGTCACTGCGATCGCGAAGAAGGCCGTGCTGGACGATCCGCTGCCGCTCACCGGTGCGGAAGAGGACGAAGCGACCAAGCGTGTCGAGGAGGAGATCGTCTCGCCCCTGCGCTTGTCGGAGCTGCCCAGCCGTCCGGCGTTCATGGAGGAACGGGTCGTCACCGGCGCCGAGCGCGGCACGCTGATGCACCGGGCACTGTCGCTGATCCCGCTGGAGGACATGCGGGGCGCGGCCAACCTGTACGCGGCGGCCAAGGAGGCCATCCACCAAATGGCCGACCAGGAGATCTTCACCTACCAGGAGGTCATGCAGCTCTACATCAAGGGCGTGGCGGATTTCTTCGCAAGCGCGCTGGGTCAGCGGCTGCTGGCAAGTCCGAATGTCCGCCGGGAGTGGGCCTTCAACCTGGTCATGGACGAGCGCGGAACCATCCTGCAGGGCGTGATCGACTGCGCCTTCCTGGAGGACGGCGCGTGGGTGCTGGTGGACTACAAGACCGACCGCATTGCGGACGAGGACGCGTTCATTCAGCGGTATCAGGGGCAGATCGACTGGTACGCCAAGGCGCTTGAGCGCATTACTGGGCTGCCGGTGAAGGCAAGGTACCTGTATTCGATCAGCCTGGGTAAGGAGTATGAGTTATAAAGGAGGTCGGGCATGGGCCCGATGAGCTCCGAGGACACTACTGTACCGCAGGAGCGAAGCCTACGACAGACTTTGTATCTGGCGCAGGCCGAAAGGAGAATGTTTCACGTGAAACAAAGGCGCATGGATTACCACCTGCACACTTTTCACTCGATGGACGGGCGGCAGACGGTGGACGACCTCTGCCGGACGATGCTGGAGCGAGGCGTGGAGGAAATCTGCCTGACAGAGCACATCGAGCCCGGGCATCCCGATCGGAGCCTTGATATTCCGCCGGTGTGGCCTGTATATATGGAAGAAATCCGTCAGGCGCGGGAAAAATATCCGTCGCTGACCATCCGCGCGGGCGTGGAGATCGGCGACAATCCGGTGCTGCGGGATCAAATCAAGGCGGATCTCGATGCGCTGCCGCTGGATTTCCGGCTGCTGTCGCTGCATCTGGTGAACGGCGTCGATCCCTATGAATCGGACGAGTACTTTGCCGGAAAGACGCGGAATCAGGCGTACCGGGAGTATGCCGAGGCCAAGGCGGAGTCCATCCTGGACTGGACGGATTTCGACAGCGTGGCACACATCGGCTATGCGGCGAAGTTCAGCGTTTTCAGCGGGGCGGAGCGGGCGCTGGTGTACGAAGATGCGCCGGACGTATTCGATGCGATTTTGAAGCACATCATCGATCTGGGCAAGTGCCTGGAGGTCAATACCAGCGGATTCGCCTCCACGGGGGACACCTTCGCCCATTCGACGATTATCCGCCGGTATATTGAACTGGGCGGCGAGAACTTCACCTTCGGCTCGGACAGCCATGACGTGAGCCGCAATTACGATGGCATTGAGCGGGCCAAGAACATGGTGCGCGATCTGGGAGGCAAGTATCAGGCCAGCTTTGATCAGCGGAAGATGATCCTCTGGCGCATTTGACGCAAAGTGGCGATACACGTCGGTTTTGGACGAAAAATGGGTTTCAAGTGGGAATGATACATCAAATACGGCTGATATTTGAATGAAACAGGGTTTTTGATGTACAAAAAACACCCAATTATTTGACAAATAGGGAAATTCGTGGCATAATACAGGCAATCGGGTATGGGACCAAAGAAGGAGCTTTGGCAGCCCGGGGATCATCCTTTGTACGGTATTCCGGAGGTGCTCACGATGAGCAAGAAGATGACGGTGACGTATTATCACCACAGCGGCTTTTCCGTTGCCAGCGGCGACGTGCTGCTGGTGTTTGACTACTGGCGCGGCAAGGCGAATCACTTCCCCGAGGCTTTGGGGATCACGCCCGAGGTGCTCGCCCGGTACAACGAGGTTTACGTTTTCATCAGCCATGAGCACGAGGATCATTATGACGGCGTGGTATACACCTGGGATCAGTACGCGCCAGTGACCTACATCGTGGCGGATTGCTTGCCTGAGCAGGCCCGCGGCCACCGGGTGCAGAAGGGCAGCGAAATGTCCCTGTCCGACCGGGTGCAGGTGAAGTGCTACGGCTCCACGGATTCCGGCGTGTCCTTCCTGGTGACGGTGGACGGCGTGAGCTTCTTCCACGCGGGCGATTTGAACTTCTGGCACTGGCGCGAGGTTTGCAACGCGCATCAGATTCAGGAGGCGGATGCGGATTTCCGCAGCGAAATGGCGGACATCCAAGGCGTCGATATCGACGTGGCGTTCTTCCCGGTGGATCCCCGCATGGGCATGCTCTTCGACGCGGGCGCGAATTATTTCGTGCTGACGGCCAAGCCCCGGCTGCTGCTGCCGATGCACTTCTGGGGCCGCAGCGACGTCATCAGCGAGTTCGCCCGCCGCAGTCGCACCCGTGAAACAGAGATCGTCGCGCTGAGCAGCCCCGGTCAGGCCATCACGCTGGACATTGAGGACGACGGCTTTATGAACATCACCCTGCTGTCCGTCCCGACGGTGCATCAGGCCGCGCCTGCCGCCGATCAGGCCGTTAGCCTGGACGGCTACGAGGGAGCTGATCCCTTCCACGAAACGGATCTCCCCATCGACATGCGGTGAGGATGGAAAAGTCTCCCTTTCCGGAAAGCATCTTGACAATGTCTGCCGCCTGTCGTATCATAATAGGTGCGGACAAGCCGAATTCGTCCGCGGAAAGAAGGAAATCAAGATGATCCATAAGGATATGACCGTCGGCGAAGTGCTGCGCTCCTGCCGCGAAGAAGCCTTCGAAGACGTTGTGCGCGTGTTCAACAACATGGGCATGCATTGCCTGTTCTGCCCCCACTCCACCGGCGAGACCCTCGAGCAGGCCGCCATGGTGCACGGCAATGACGTGGACGTGCTGGTCGAGCAGCTGAATGAGGTCTACCTCGAAAAGGAATAAGCACAGCAACAGCGGCCTCTTTCTGCGTTTTCGCGAAAGGGGCCGTTTTGCTGAAAGTCCGCAAAGGCTTGATTTTACCGGGTTTGCGGGCAAATATGTGAAACCAAAGACATGCACACCCCGTGTGGATAACCTTGTGGATATTGTGGACAAATATATGGTTTCATATCGAATTATCTGTGGATACTGTGGATAACTTTGTGGATAAGTGTGGATAAACCAGTGGATACCGTGGATAAATGCGGGTCAGGCTGTGAATAGAGGTGTGGATAATGGTCGTCAAGAATGAAGGCCAGGCGCTGTGCGTGGCGGTGGAAATGGAAAAGCGGGCCATCCGCGTGTATGAGCGTGCGCTGATGCTGGCGACGGATCCCGCGGTCATCGCGGGCATCCGGGAGATCCTGGCGGATGAACGCGAGCACCTGCGCTGCTTCAGCGAAATGAAGGCGCAGTATCCCGTCACCGCGGAGGAGGAAAAACTGCTGATCTCCTCCATGGCCGCAGAGGTTCTTTTTACCGGCGGCGTGATGGAAATGAAGCGCGAGCAGGCGCTGACGACTCTCATCGGGCTGTACCGCTACGCTGCGGAAAGCGAAGCCGGCGCGGTGGAGACCTACGGCAGCTTCGCCAGCAAGTGCGGGGACGCAAAGGTGCACGACGCCTTCATGGCCATCGTGCGGGAGGAAAGCGAGCATCTCACCGTGCTGCTGAACAGGCTGGAAAAGATGGAACAATGACACTTCCCCGGTTGACGAAGCGCCGTCAGCCGGGATTTTTGTATTTGGCGCATAATCCTCCCTGCGGCGGCATATGCTGTAAGTACAAACCAACACAAGGAGGACAACCCTATGCTTGATACCGTATCTCTGCTTCTGACCATCATCGGCGGCATCAACTGGCTGCTGGTGGGTGTGTTCCAGTTTGACCTGGTGGCCTGGATCTTCGGCGGACAGGCTGCGCTGATCAGCCGCATCATCTACACCGTCATCGGTGCGGCGGCGCTGTGGTGCATCACGCTTCTGTTCCGCCGCCGGGAAACGATGTAAGCATGAAAAAAGCAGCTCTCCTTTCGGAGAGCTGCTCTGTTTTGTTCAATTAGATGAACTTCTCGGGATCCACTTCGTACTTGTCCATCAGGATCTTGATGAAGTCGATCAGGGCCAGGATGCCGCCGATGCCGCACAGAACGACGGTGCCGACGATCTTGACGATGCCCTTCTTGGTCTCGCCCATCATGAAGTTGTGGATGCCGAAGCCGCCCAGGAAGAAGCAGATCAGCGCCATGACGATCTTGTCCTGGCCGCCCAGGTTGCCGGCAGCCTTCTTCACAGCCACGCCGCAGTTCATGCAGACGGTCGCAGCGGGATCGATTTCCTTGCCGCAGCTGGCGCAGAAACGGTTGCCGTCGCCGGTCTTCACGCCGCACTTGACGCAAATGGCCTGGTTGTCATTCATCTGTTCGCCACAATTCTTGCAAAACATTGTCATTACCTCCATACATGGCCTGAATGGGCCGATTACGAGGACATTATAGCACAAGCAGAAAATGATGTCAATTCATGTCGGAATCAGGAGAAAATTTTCCAGCCCCAATGCAGCAAAAAACCAATGCAGAGCGAGCTGATCAGCGCGGTATTCATCCTTTTTCGGCGGAAGATGCGCCCGTCGGTGAGAAACAGCGCGTATATCAGCGGCAGCGACCAGACCATCCAGTGCCGGCGGAGCGCGTCAGTGAAGCGTCCCTGCAGCGCCAGCAGCACAGCGCGGGTCATGCCGCAGCCGGGGCAATCTACGCCCGTCAGCCGCTGAAAGGGGCAGCCCACCTGAAAGACGAACATCAGCGCGATCCCAACGATCAGCCCTGCGGTGATCAGCAGCTTTTCCTTCCACCTGATGCGGCCCATGGCGACTCCCCCTTTCCTGTGAACATTGTAGCAGATGGGGCCAGGGGCCGTCAACCGGGGCAGTACATCGAAAAAACTTGCCCCCGCTGCGGGAATCACATACAATGGAAGCAAACCACCCGAAAGGACGATCGCCGTGATGTTTGCTGATCTGGGCATCCGCCCCGCTGACTTTCTCCTGCCTGCCGACCATGTGGAGCCTACTTCCTGGGCCTGCGTGGCCTGCGATCAGTATACCTCCCAGCCGGAATACTGGCGCGAGGCTGCTGCCGTCGCGGGGGACGCGCCCTCCTGCGTGAAGCTGGTGCTGCCGGAGTGCTATCTGCCGGAAACGGCGCAGCGGGTCCCCGGCATCCACCGGGAGATGCAGCGCTATCTCACCGACGGCACGCTGGAAAAGAAGGTCGAGAACGGCTTCATTCTTGTGGAGCGCAAGACGGAATCCGGCAAACGCCTGGGACTGATGTGCGTGTGCGACCTGGAGCACTACGATTTCACGGGCAAAAAGTGCCTCGTCCGCCCCACGGAGCAGACCATCACTTCCCGCCTGCCTGCGCGCCTGGTCATCCGCCGGGACGCGCCCATCGAGCTCAGCCACATCATGCTTCTGGTGGACGATCCGGCTGCTTCCATCATCGAGCCCCTCTATGCCAAGCGCAGTCAGCTGCCCCGCCTGTATGATTTCCCGCTGATGCAGGGCGGCGGTCACCTGAAGGGCTGGGCCGTGCCTGCCGCGGAGCATCCCGCCATCGCCCGTGCCCTGACGGCGCTGAAAGACAGCCTCGGCCCGGAGCCGCTGCTGTTTGCCGTGGGCGACGGCAATCATTCCCTGGCGACCGCCAAGGCCCGCTGGGAGGAGCTGAAGCCCACCCTCACGGAGGAGGAGCAGATTACCCACCCCGCCCGTTTCGCCATGGTGGAAGTGGAGAACATCCACGACGAGGCGCTGCAGTTCGAGCCCATCCACCGCATCGTGACAGGCGTTGACCCCTGCGCCCTCCTGCAGGACTGGTGCGATTACTGCCAGGCCCGCGGCATGGTCATGGGCGGCGTGCCCACCCCTGACGAGCAGGTGATCCGCGTGTGCTTCGGCGGATACGGCACCACCGTGCCCATCGGTAACCCGGAGGGCCCCATCCCCTGTGCAACGCTGCAAACCTACCTGGATGATTTCCTGGCCCGCCATCCGGAGGCGGAGATCGACTACATTCACGGGGACGACGTGCTGCGCGGCCTCGCGGAGGCGCCGGGGGCCATCGGTTTCCTGCTGCCCCCGCTGGCAAAGACGGATTTCTTCCGCGCTGTCAGCACGCTGGGCATTCTCCCCCGCAAGACTTTCTCCATGGGCCACGCCCACGAAAAGCGCTTCTACATGGAGTGCCGTCAGATCAGATGACCCCATGCCGCTCTGCAAAGGGCGGCATTTTTGGTGTACATCCGCCCAGGTTTGACAAAAATAACTTCCTTTTTCCGCATTTCTATGGTAGAATAGATACAATACCCGGCGTATGCCCGTCCTGCGGACAATCCGCCATGCAAAGGAGGCCTTTCCATGCCGTCGAAGTACACACGGCGAAACCCGCTGCTGATTCCGGCGTTTCTGCTGTTGATCGCGCTGTTGATTGCCATCGGCGTGCTGGTTTATGGATATTTTCACTATGAGCGGGAGAACGCTGGGCTGCGCGATGCGCTGACGGTTGACAATGCTGCCCTGCAGGCGCAGCTGACCGAGGCGCAGGCCGCCAACGACGAGCTGACCTCCGCGAACAATGCGCTGATGGATGCCAATGCCTTCTTGCAGACGCAGCTCACCGAGGCGCAGACGGCCAACAATGAGCTGACCGCTGCCAACGAAGCGCTGACTGCGACCAACGAGGAAACCGCCGCTGCCCGCGATGCGCTGACGAGCGAGAACGCAGCCTTGCAGACGCAGCTCACAGAGGCACAGGCTGCCAATGCGGAATTGACCGCAGAAAACGAGACGCTGACCGCTGCCAACGAAGCGCTGACTGCGACCAACGAGGAAAATGCAGCCACCCGCGATGCGCTGACGAGCGAGAACGCGACCTTGCAGACGCAGCTCACCGAAGCGCAGGCTGCCAATGCGGAATTGACCGCAGAAAACGAGACGCTGACCGCGACCAACGAAGAAACTGCCGCCGCCCGCGATGTACTGACGAGCGAGAATGCGACCTTGCAGGCGCAGCTTGCGGAAGCGCAGACGGCCAACGATGAACTGACCGCGACCAACGCCAACCTTGCGGAAGAAAACACCGCGCAGGCAGCGAAGCTTGCTGAGGCGGAAGCCACCAACGCTGCACTGAACGAGAATCAAGCGACCCTGTCCGCCGACCTCGCCGCTGCGCAGGCTGCGAACGAGGAGCTGACTGCCAGCAATACGTCCCTTGCCGAGGAAAACACGACCCTGTCCGCTGACCTTGCCGCCGCACAGGCCGCGAATGAGGAACTGACGGCAACAAACGCGGCACTGAGCGCGATTAACGAGGAAACTGCCGCCGCCCGCGATGCGCTGACGAACGAGAATACCGCCTTGCAGGCGCAGCTCACCGAGGCACAGGCTGCTAATGCGGAGCTGACCGCCGCCAATGAGAGTCTCACTGAGGCCAATGCTGCGCAGGAATCCGCACTGGTTGCGGAGCGCGCGGTCAACGCGGAGTTCTCCGCCAAGAACAGCGAGCTGGAATCCCAGCTGAAGGTCGAGCAGGTCGTGAACGCCGAGCTGGCGGCCAACAATGCCACCTTGAAGGCGCAGGTGGAGGCTGAGCAATCCGCGAATGCGGTGCTGACCGAGGACAATGCCGCCCTGCGCTCCCAGCTTGCCGCGGAGCAGTCCACCAATGCGGCGCTGTCCGCGGAAAACACCGGGCTGCAGACACAGGTCGGGGATATGCAGGGGCAGATCGACGGGCTGAATACCGCGATGGGCCAGCTGCAGAGCGAGCTCGAAGGCGCGAATCATCAGATTGCGGCCAAGGATGAAACCATCGCCGAGCTGAAGGGCCAGAATGCGGAGCTCATCCAGGCCAACGAAGCGCTGGTGACCGAGCTGGGCAGCATGGATGCGACCCTGGAGGCCACCCGACAGGCCCTGCATTCCGCCATCGACGAATCCACCGCTGCCCAGAATGTGCTGATGTCCATGCTGGGCAAGGCCGCCACCGTCCCCGGGCATACCGGGATGGTCAGCGTGAAGGCCGTGGTGGATGATCAGGGCGTGATCGTCTGCCTGGAGATCGACGTATCCGGCGAGGAAAGGGGCCAAAAAGTGCTGGAGCCCCGCTTCGTGGAGCAGTTCAAGGGCGAGACGCTGCCCCTCATCCTGGGCGAAGACGTTGACGCCGTCTCCGGCGCGACCATCACCTCTCAGGCGGTGGTGAATGCCCTAAACACCCTCACCCCGGAGTACGCCACGCCCCACGACAATCTCCCTGCGGCGCAGTAAAGGAGGGACCTCATGAAGAAGATCAAGCAAGTGCTCTCGCTGCTGCTGGCGCTGCTGCTGGCATTGCCGCTGACGGGCTGTGCGGTGGAGGAGCTCTCCCCCATTGAAGCCCTGGGCGCGCAGCTGCTGGCGGCAGAATCCGCCGTTCAGGCAGCGGAGGAGGAGCTGGCGCAGGCGAATGCAGACGTCGCCGCGCTGGAGAAAAAGTACGAGAAAAACCCCAGCAGCACGAAAATACAGGATCAGCTGTTCGATGCATGGGTCGAACAGGAGGAGGCCGACGCGGCCTATGCCTTTGCGGCGGAAAAGCTGACGGAGCTGCAGGTTGAGCAGGCCCGCCTGGCGGAGGAAGCGGAGTGCGAGGACCTGGTCGTCGAGTATGACGGCAGGTTCGCGGATCTCGTCGTTACCGTCACGGTGGACGAGAACATGGTCATCTACGGCCTGAGCGCCGAGGTGAAGGGCTCCGACCGGGACAAGCTCGTTGAAGAGAACAGCTACCTCTACGGTTTTATCGGCAAGGACATCCCCCTGACCATCGGCAATGGCAAGCAGGACGACGTCGCGCCCCTTTCGCAGGCGCAGCAGACCTCCAAGGATCTGGTCGCCGCGTTGAACAGCCTGGTCTATCAGGCGGAGGAAGAAAAGAAGCCTGCCGGCCCGATCATCGAGCCTCAGGCCATCGCGGATTATATCTTCCAGCACGGCGAATTGCCGGACAATTTCATCACCAAGAAGGAAGCACAGAAGATGGGCTGGGATTCCAGCCGGAATTACGTCAGCGACGTGGCGCCGGGTAAGTCCATCGGCGGCGACCGCTTCGGCAACTACGAAGGCCGCCTGCCCAACAAGAAGGGCCGCCAGTGGTACGAAGCAGACTGCTACTATACCAAGGGCAAGCGAAACGCCCACCGGATCCTCTTCTCCAACGATGGACTGGTGTACTACACCGACGATCACTACGAAACCTTCACCCAAATGTTCCCGAGTGACTGATAGGAGGAAAAAATTATGAAGAAGTTCGTCAAGCTGCTGCCCGCCCTGATCGTGATCTGCTGCCTGGTTTTCCTGGCTTTCACCGTGGTGAAGCTCAATGAGCGCGCGGAGGAAATGAACGTCCAGATCGCTGATCTGCAGACCGCCAACGCCGCCCTCACCGAGGAAAAGGCCGCCCTGCAGACCGAGCTGGACGCTGCCAATGCCGTCATCGCCGAGAAGGACGAGACCCTGGCTGCCAAGGAGATTGAGCTGGCCGAGGCCAACACCCGTCTGGAGCATGCCGAGGCGACCCTGAACGATGCGCTGCTCGTGGTGCAGTCCATCCTGGAGGGCCTGGACAACGAGGCCGCCGAGGAAGCCGAAGCGGCTGCTGAGGAGCCTGCGGAAGTGACCGAGGAGACCGAAGCCCCCGCCGAGGCTCCCGCTGAGGAAGCCGAAGCGCCTGCCGTTGAGGAGACCGAGGAGGCCCCCGCCGAGGAAGCTGCCGAGGCTCCTGCCGAGGTAGCCGACGCGGAAGTTCCTGCGGAGTAAAAGCAAAGACCCGTGCGAATGGCACGGGCCTTTTTCTGTGCGTACATCACGGTTTATCCGGATACCCCCAGCAGGATCACCGGGTCGGAGACGAATTCGTACCGGTCATCGCCCACGTAGGCCTTCACCACGATGCGGTACATGCCCTCGGGGGCGTAATCGCCGTTGTTCAGGCGGCCGTCCCAGGTGAAGGAGCTGGCCATGGGGTCCAGCTGCTCGGGGCGGGTGCCCTGCCGTGCGCTCAGGCGGCGGACGGTGCGGCCCTCCATGTCCTGGATGGTGATGGCCATCTCGCAGGGGAAGGCATGGGCAACGGAGAAGGTCAGCTCCTCGCCGTCCTCCGGGGCGAAAAGGCTGGGCATGGAGAGGGACAGCGCCGGGTCACCGCTTTCCGGCGGGACGCACAGCAGCTTTGAGCTTGCCACCGAGGGCACGCCGCGGTCGATGGTCAGCAGCTGCAAAAGCACATAACCGGAGGAGCCCGCGTCATCGCGGCTGATGGTGATGGCGCGCTCCTTCATGCCCAGGGACAGCGTGCCGCCGGGCTTCTGATGGGCGGAGAAATCGCCGTTGTTGTCGTAGATGAGGGTTGCGCCCTCAAAATCCCAACGGCCGCCCCGGTGGTACACCAGCTGGTAGGCCACCTGCACCCGGCTGACCACGTTGAAGGAGAAGTACACGGTGGGATCGTCCGCCGTCAGCACGTCGGATTCGTAGGAAACGCCCTCTACCAGGGATTCGCGGCGATAGCCGGAATACCCGCTGACGTCGTAGGTGAAGATGACCTCGCTGCTTTCCTCCGGGTAGGTGCGCACGGTGGATGCGCCGTGGTGGCCGAGCAGATACCGCTTCAGCTCGGTGAGGGTGATCTCGCCGTCCCGGTTGTCGTCGGCGGCGTAGTTGCCCTCGGAGGAAATGGCCCTGACCAGCGCGCCGGAAAAATACCCCGCACCCGCCAGCCGTTCCCCCTCGATGTCTCCCGACCAGAACCAGCTTTCCTCCGCACCGCCGGAGGAGCAGATGACCATGTAATCCGGCCCGGCGAATACGTTCTCCAGCGGGGCGGCGACGCCCTTGCCCAGCATGGCGCCGGCGTGGCACGCGTCGATGATCAGCACCTTTTTGCCGGGGATCTGGTCGAACATGGTGCGCAGCATGTAGGCGGACACAGCGGTTTCGCGGTTGCCGTCGGAGAGCAGCAGCGTCATTTGCCCGGAGGTCATGGTTTCATCCCACAATCCATGGGTGGAGAGGTAGAAGCAGCTCAGATCGTCCCCGTCCGCCTGGGAGAAGGCGTCCAGGATGGCCGCCGCCAGATCACCGGTGGTGGCCATTCCGTCGGGGCGGGTCGTCAGGACGGCGAAATCCATCGTGCCGCCCTCCAGCGCCCGGGCCATGCGCATGACGTTGTTGTAGGACGAAGGCGTGGTCGCCGGCTGGCTGAGGAAGCGGTCGCAGCCCACCAGCAGCGCGCGGCAGGTGCGGCCGTTGTGCTCGGGAGGCGCGGGCAGGAGCTCCGCGGCGTCCTCCGCAAAGGCAAAAAAGGGCAGACAGAGCCACAGCGCGATCAGCACACACAATGCGCGGCGCATAGGCTCTCCCCCCTTCAATGTTTCTTATGAAGATATTCTACACCTGATTAGACGCACAGCCAACCGGAAATGTTCGCAAAAAATGGACATATTCGTAAATTTTCGTCACAGAAGGGTGATTTTCCTGCCTGCGGCGCATTTCTCAGGGAAATCCAGCCGGGTTTTAATGTGTATTTAATGGAAATTCCGGCGGAAATGCGCTATAATAGCGTTGACATCGCAAAGGAGGAGAACATCATGAGCGAGGAAAACAAGACTCCGGAGAGGACCCACGACGCAGAACTGCCCGAGGGCAGCTACTTTGAGTACAAGGCCCGTCAGGAGGCCGCTGAGCGCGAGCGCAAGCGCCGCAATGTCCCCTATCCCCTGTGGGTGACGGTGGCCTATCTGATCATGGGCTTCTTCTTCCACATGTGGCATCCGGGCTGGATCATCTTCCTGACCATCCCGTTGTTCTACCTCAAGGAGGATGACCGCACCCCCGTGCGCCTGCTGGGCAACCCGGTGATGGTCACCATCATCTACCTGCTGCTGGGCACGGTGTGCAACCTGTGGCATCCCGGCTGGCTGGTGTTTCTGCTGATCCCGCTGCTGGCGGGGAAGAAGTGAATCCTCGCTGAATGATTCAGCATTATGCTCCGGGGCTTTTGTTATGCTGGAAATTACAGAATTTCTTGACAAATTCCAGCAGGAAAGCTATAATGTATGCAAGATGCTTCTCAAAAGAGAATAGGAGGATTTATCATGAAGAGGATCGTTTCTTTTGTTTTGTGTTTGATGCTTTTGATGTCCGTTGCCCTGCCTGCCCTGGCTGATGACCCCATTCAGCCCCGCCGTGGCCGTTACTCTGAGCGCAACTTCCAGCTGAACACCATGCAGTTCACCTATGTGGAAGAGGACAAGGACATCAACGACAGCAACGATAAGGTGAACTTCGAGACCGTCGACCTGTACACCATCAGCAGCTACGATGGCTATCTGGATTTTGCCTACCGTCTGTTCTTCTCCCTGGATCGCGGCAAGGCGATGAACATGGTGTTCACCGTGGAGATGACCACCCCCTACGGCTATGTCTACACCGAGAACCACACCGTGGAAATGACCTACAAGAAAGCTTCCACCTGGCGCTATGCTTTCTACATTGACAGCCTGTTCGAGCGTGCTGACCTTGACGGCAACCTCAAGTCCGGCGAGTACGGCTTCCGCATGTTCCTGGACGGCTACCTCATCAACGAGGCTTCCTTCTACGTCCTGCCCTAAGGTATGGCAAACAAAAAAAGTGGCTTTTGCCACTTTTTTTTGTATTAAAGAACATTCAGCCCTTCCAGCAGGATATTCACGCCCAGCAGCACCAGCACAATGCCGCCGGCGAATTCAGCTTTGTTCTTGTACTTCGCGCCGAAGAGGTTACCCACTTTCAGGCCCACCGGCGACAGCACTGCGGTGGTGACGGCGATCAGCGGCGCGGCAAGCCAGATATTCGCGCCCGCCAGATTCAGCGTTACGCCCATGGCCAGCGCGTCGATGGAGGTCGCCACGGCCAGCGTCAGCATGGTCATGAAGGCGAAGGAATCGTCGATCTCTTCCTCCTCCTTGCTCAGGGCCTCGCGGATCATGTTGCCGCCGATGAACAGCAGCAGCCCGAAGGCGATCCAGTGGCTGATGGAGGTGATCAGGGAGGCAAACAGGCTGGTCAGCACAAAGCCGATCACCGGCATGACGCCCTGGAAGCCGCCGAACCAGCCGCCCACAGCCAGGCACTGCTTCGCAGTGACTTTGCGCACGGACAATCCCTTGCAGATGGACACCGCAAAGGCGTCCATGCTCATGGAGACGGCGATGAGAAGAAGCTCGATGATGCTCATATATGTGACCTCCCGGACAGGGTGGATGGAATGCAGACTGCGAAAAGTGTAACACGCTGCAGCGGCTTTGTCAATGACGCCCAGGATATCCGGTGAATGACGACGATGGATGTCGTTTTCTGTCGGCAGCGGAACTTTTTTGCTCCAAAAGAAGGATTTCTGTCTTATAGTATAGAAATAACACGCCAAAAGAATTGTTTCTTATCCATAAGAAGCAGAGAGAGGCATACGAATGGAGACAAAGATCATCGCCAGCGACCTGCGCACCCTGGGTGTAGGCCGCCAATACCTGGGGTATAGCATTACGATCAAGGCGGTCCGGATGGTGCTCAAGGATGAGAACCGGCTGCTGTGCATCAAGCAGGGCGTGTTCATCCCCCTGTCGGAGCAGCAGCAGTGCGACTGGCGCACCATCGAGCGCAACATCCGCACGGTGATCCACCGGGCCTGGTGCGTCAACCGTGCCTACCTGGGCGAGCTGGCGGGGTATCCCATGCACCACGAGCCCACGGTGACGGAGTTCGTGGAGATGCTCTCCGACCATATCCTGCGCCAGTAAGCCGTTTACAAGCGGGCGGATGTGCGCTATAATACAGGAAGCCGATGAATGAGGAGGCGTTCCTGATGAAGCGTATGATGATCCTGCTGCTGGCATTGCTGCTTTTGGCTTTTCCCGCCCAGGGCGAGGAAAACGTGGGCGATAAGCTCCTGCAGGCGCTGTACCGTATCGTACTGCGCACGGATGAGGGCGACACGACCCTGGGCGCCGGCGTGCTCTTTGTGGAAAAGGATCTGCTGCTGACGGCGGAATACTGCTGTCAGGAGGGGGCGCTCTATGCCATCGGCAGGGATGGGGAATTCCCCGTCGTTTATGCGGAAATGGCCAATGGCGGCGGCGCGGCGGTGCTTCAGCTTGCCGGGAAATCCGCGGGCGAGCCGCTGCTGCTGGCGGAATATGACGCCAGCGTGCTGCCCTGGCTCTTTGGTGCGACGCGGGAGGGCGCGCTGACCAGCAAGCCCCTGACCTCCGCGCTGGAGGGCAAGTACCGGGACATGACCGCCCTTGTGCTGCGCAGCGAGGAGGGGCTTCTCCCCGGTTCGGTGCTGGTGGACGCCAACGGCGGCATCGTCGCGATGGTGGTGAGCCAGCAGACGGAGGGCCTGGGCATGTACGTCGCCCTGGATCCGGAGGGCCTTGTGACGACCCTGCGGGCTCCGGTGGACGGGATATTCCCGCCTGCGCAGGGCAAGTGGGAAAACGCTGCCCTCACTATCACCTGGGAGGACGAGGAACGCATCGACGGCCAGTACGCCATCATCGTCAGCAGCGATGAGAACGAGTACTACACCTGGTTTGACGCAGCCAGCACGGAAAGGAGCCAGGAGATCTTCCTGGCCCCGGGGCATGCGTATGAATGGCTGCTGCAGTGGGTGCCTGCGGACGGAAAGGTGGAGCCGGATTGGGACAGGATGCAGCGCGTGTCCGTCCCGGCGGGAACCTTTACGGCTTACGAGTATCAGCAGAGCTGCTGCCTGGCCGCGGGCCCCAAGGGCAGCGATGACGCCCAGGCTCTGCCCCCCATGCAGAAGATCACCCCCGCAGCCATCTTCAACGAAAAGACGGACGTGTATCTGCAGGTAGACTGTACCTACAAGGTGGATGAGTGGGTCACCCTGCCCATGTCCGTGGAGCTCGTTGCTCCGGACGGCCAGTTCTTCTTCGCCACCTATGATTATCGCTTTGCTCCGGATGGCGAGAACGGCGACAGCTATGCGCTTCCCGTGCAGGAGCTCTTTGACTACTGCAGGCAGTACGCCGGCGGCACGCTGCCCCTGGGGGATTATGTCATCCGCTATGCCTTTGACGGCCAGATCGCGGGCGAATACCCCTTCACGGTGGAGGAAAGCGCCGTCCCCGAGCAGGAGAGCGAAGAGGCGGACGTTGGCTTTATCAGCGACCTGGCCGTCACGGCGGACAAGGGCGCCATCAACGTCTCCTGGGCGGAGGCCGATTTCCCCGAGGGAGCGAACGTCACGGTCTTCTGCCTGTACGATGGCAACACCTACTACACCTATCAGCCGTACAAGAACGGCGAAACCGAGGCGCAGTTCTTCTCCGTGCCGGGACGGGGCGTGGCGGTCTGGGCGCTCTGGAGCATGTCGGAGGAGGTCACCCACGCCGTTCCCCAGCGCGCGGAAGATGTTGTCTCCGTCGCCCCGACGCTGGAAGCGCCCTTCATGGACAACGGCTTCACCAATATGCACATCAGCGTTGTGACCTCCACGGATGCTGCCGCAGCCATGCGGAACGCGCTGCTGCCCGTTGCCCCCATCACCCGCGAGGCCCTCACTGCTCCGGGGACGTATGTGTTCTTCCAGACCCGCGATTCCTACCAGGTGAGCGAAACCTCGTCAAATCATCCGCTGGCGCTGGTGCTGTGCACCCCGGACGGCATGTGCTTTGTGGAGTACGGCTACTACACCTTCGATGTGTCCCTGCAGGCCTCCGACATGTGGCTGCGGGATCTGACCGCACTGTTTGAGGGCTACGAATCCTTCGGGTCCGGCGAACCGTGGCCTGCCGGTGAATACCGCGTGCTGTACTGCATCGACGGGCAGATCGCCGGCGAATATGACTTCACCCTGGAGTGATCATGACGAACATAGAAAAAAAGCGCCCCCTGTGGACGCTGTTTTCCGCGATGCTGACGATCAGCGCCTTCACCTTCGGCGGCGGATTCGTCATCGTATCGCTGATGAAAAAGAAATTTGTGGATACCCTCCATTGGCTGACGGAGGAGGAAATGCTGGACATGACGGCGCTGTCCCAGTCCGCACCGGGGCCGATCGCGGTGAACGCGGCGATCCTGGTGGGAAGGCGCATCGCGGGGATCCCCGGCATGCTCGCGGCCGTCCTGGGCACGCTGATCCCGCCCATTGTGATCATCGGCGTGATCAGCCTGATCTACGCCCAGTTTGCGTCCAATGAGTGGGTGAAGGCAGCGCTGTCCGGCATGAGCTGCGGCGTGGCGGCGGTCATCGCGGACGTGGTGGCGGGCCTGGGCGGCAAGGTCGTGAAAAGCCGCGATGGGCTGAAAATCGCTCTGATGGCGCTGGCTTTCGTGCTGACCTTCTTCCTCAAGGTGAACGTGATCTTCATCATTCTCGGCGCGATCGCGGTGGGCGTAGTGCGGGTGCTCCTGGAGAGAAAGGGGGGTTCCGCATGATGCTGGATCTGCTGTTTGCCTTCCTGCAGGTGGGCGCCTTCTCCATCGGCGGCGGCTACGCAGCCATGCCGCTGATCAAGTCCCTGACGGTGGACAGCCACGCATGGCTTACTGCGGCGGAATTTGCCGACCTGGTGACCATTGCCGAAATGACCCCCGGCCCCATCGCGCTGAACGCAGCGACCTTTGTGGGCATGCGGATGGCGGGCTTTCCCGGCGCCATCGTGGCGACGCTGGGCTGCGTCATCCCGTCCATCCTGATCGTCAGCATCCTGTCCTGGCTGTACGCGCGGTACAAGTCGGGCCGGGTGATGCAGTCCATCCTGGGGACGCTGCGGCCGGTGGTGGTGGCGCTGATCGCCTCTGCCGCGGTGACGCTGATCCAGGTGGCCTGCATGGCTTCCTCCGGCGGATTCTCTCTGCCCGGGTGCATCCTGATGATCGCGGCCTTCCTCGCCCTGCGGGTGAAGGTGAAGGGCAAAGCCATCAGCCCCATCCTGGTGATGCTGTGCTGCGGCGCGGGAGGAATCCTCCTGCATGCCGTGGGGTGGATGTGAATAACAATAGGCGGCTCTCCGGTGTGGAGGGGCGCCATTGTTACATCCTGAATTGACATCCGCCGCCCCATGCTGTATCATAAGGTTATCCGGAGGTGAGAAAATGAAGAAGTTGCTTTGCATCCTGCTGATGCTGATATTCGTTATGCCTGCCCTGGCCGAAGGAGCCTCCTCCACGGAGGAGGCGGTTCGTTTTGCATGGCCGGGGTATGTGCTGCATGTTCCCGAGGGGGTGCAGGTGGAGTCCACCGAATCCTCCGGCACTTTCGTCCTGGATACCGCCCGCGTGGTGGCCATCATCATTGAGCGCGTGCCCGATGAGGATCCGGCCTCTGCCCTCCTGCGCATGCTGGGCCAGTACGATCCGGCTGCCGTCGCAGGCGAGACGCTCCCTACGGCGGAGGGCTTCACGGCGGTGCAGGCCCTGTCGGCGGATAAATTCGACGGGGGCGTGGATGTGCTGACCGTCATGGTGCTCAGCGATGCGGGCGAGCTGCTGATCCTTTCCGGCTATGACATGGCTGGAGACGAGGAAAAGGCGCAGGCGCTGCTGGACATGGTGCTGGCAAATGTGAAGGTAAACGGCGAGCCCGTTTTCATGACCAAAGAATAAGGAGGGACTCCCATGGCGCTGTTTCATCTCGTGTATTTCTCCGACGTGCTGGGCGTGCAGACCCCGGTGGACGTGATCATCCCCGAGGGCAAGCAGGGCATCGGCGTGGACGCTGCCGGCGAGGAAAAGCTCCCTGCGGTGCTCTACCTGCTCCACGGCTACTCCGACGACCAGACCATCTGGCAGCGCCGCACCAGCGTCGAGCGCTATGCCGCCAGCCACAATCTGGCCATCGTCATGCCCGGCGTGAATCACTCCTTCTATTGCAACGAGGAGTACGGCGAGCGCTACTGGGACTATGTCTCCCAGGAGCTGCCGATGATGATGCACCGTTTCTTCCGCCTGTCTGACAAGCCGGAGGATACCTTCGTCGCGGGCCTTTCGATGGGCGGCTACGGCGCGATGAAGCTGGCCCTCAATCAGCCGGAGCGCTTCGGGGCGGCGGCGTCCTTCTCCGGCGCGGTGGATATTGCGTCCACCCGCCAGCGCCACAATCACAACTGGAAGCGCATCACCGGCGGCAAGTCCATCAAGGGCACGGAGAACGACCTGTTCCACATGCTCAAGGCCAACGCGGAGGCGCCCCACAAGCCCCGCCTGTATGTGTCCTGCGGCACGGCGGATTTCCTCTACGGCCAGCACAAGAAGTTCATCCCCGCGCTGAAGAAGGCCGGCTGGGACGTGACGGCCTACGAGGAGCCCGACGCCACCCACGAGTGGGGTTTCTGGGATCGGGAGATCAGGAAGTTCATCGAATTCTGCTTTGAAAAGTAAAACCAACCAAAAGGCTCTCCCTCCGGGAGAGCTGTCAGCTTCAGCTGACTGAGAGGGCTATCATGCACATGCACCCCTTCTACCGGGAGGAAGACCTCTTCCCCCGCGAGTTCACCCAGGTGATCGAGCGTCCCTGGGGCAACATCTATTACAGCCCCGACAACCCCGACTCCTACGACAGCAACCATGCGCTGATCTACCGCGACAAGGTGGACGATCTCCCCGCTGTTCTTCGGGAAATCGCGGATTTCTACCTCAGCCGGGGCAGGACGCCCATCATCTACCAGTCCATCCTGGACGACGGCTGGTTCGGGGAGATCGCCGAGGAGCTTGCGGCTGCCGGTTACCGCTCCTGGCAGGAGGCGCAGCACTGGATGCTGCTGGACAGCGACAGCCGCATCACCGCACAGGCGGACGTCCGCCGCGTCACCGAATGGACGGAGAATCTGGCGACCTATCTCTACGAGGCCGCCGGCGAACCCTGGGAGATCGCCGTGGCGAAGGGCCAGCTGGCGAATCCCAACACGATCTACTTCGCTGCCTATGCGGAGGACAAGCCCGTCGGTGCGATCTACGGCCACGTCAACGACGAGGGCATCTGCCGCATCGACTACCTGCTGGTGGCCACCGCCCACCGCGGCCAGGGACTGGGACGTGCGCTGACCCATGCCTTTGTCAGCCATTGCAGGCGGGAAGGCGTCCCCTGCGCCCTCTGGCCTGACGGCGATACGCCGAGGAAAATCTACGAAGAAGCCGGATTTTCCTTCGTCAGGACACTGCATACCGGCCGAGCGGTGTGGAATGGATGAATTACAATCAAAATTTTACATTTCCATGCCACAAAACTGTAATATTACGCTTGACAATCGGGCATAAATGGGATATCCTTATTTTGTACCCCTATCTATCCATGAAAGGAAGGAAATTACTATGAAGAAGTTTGCTGCTCTGCTCCTGGCTCTGATGATGGTTCTGCCCATGGCCGCCATGGCTGAGGCTGTTCAGTCTCCCGTTGCTGACGCCTTCACCTCTGCCTCCACCACCAACTACTACGCTGCCAAGGCTCTGACCGGCGACGCCCTGATGGAAGCTGCCAACACCAACGCTGGCTTCTACCTGGTCTGCACCGTGAACCCCGACGGCTCCGCCAACGCTGCTGTGCTGGTTTTCAACATCAAGAAGGTTGAAGACAAGTACTACCTGCAGCTGGGCATGGCTGAGAACCAGACCAAGGCCAACCTGGAAGCCACCGGCGAAGGCCTGGCTGTGTACGCTGCCGTGGTCGAAGGCGAGACTGCCGTTGCTACCGGCGCCCGCATCTACTTCAAGACTCTGGAAGATCAGGCCGTGCTGGACATCCTGATGCAGGATGCCCGTCAGGGTGCTTCCTTCTACGAGATCACCGAGGTTCTGCCCCTGGGCTAATCGTAGGAATCAAAAAAGTGGCTTCGGCCACTTTTTTGTTTTGCTGCAAAATGAACAGCCTCCCCCTGTGTATGCAGAGGGAGGCTGTTTTGTGTGCTTACTTTCTGGTTGGGTGGAAGGGGCAATCCTTCCCAAGGCACTGATTATTCATGTGGCAGCGGGAGCAGCGGATATCACCCAGCGACATCTGCACACCGAGGTGTTCTGCGGTAAACGCCACCGCGGCCTGGATGGCCAGGTAGGAATCCCGCTTGCAGCAGCGGGGGCCGCCGTGTTCGCCGATGCGGCTGAGGGCAAGGCCGGTCATCCGGTTGGACAGGCCCCAGGCTTCCTTGGCCAGGGGCGTGGAGCCCGTCGCGACGGACACGAACATGCCCGTGCTGACGCCTGCGCCGCATGCGCCCCAGTAGCCGCAGGCTCCGCCGGGAACCTGCTTGCCCCTGCGCAGCATCTCCTGCAGCGCCCGGGGCAGGTCAAGCTGTCCGCCGGCGTTGCGGTAGGCGGTCAGCAGCGCCGCGCCGACCATCACGTGATGCTCCGGGCCGTGCATGTGGCAGAAATCCAGGGACATCATCTTCTCCAGGATGGCGATGGGGTCGGCGGAGGTCTCCTGCAGGCACAGGCCGATCACGCTGTCCATGCCGGACATGTGACATTCGCTGCATACATAGTGCCCGGATACGCAGCGGGTCTTGCTGTTTTCGGTCTTGCCGCACAGGGCGCAGGTCATGGGCGTGTCCGCCTCAAGGTATTCAAGGGGCGCGCCGCAGATGAGACATTCTTCCTGCATGGCTCACACCTTCACCGTTTCGCCGGCGTGGATGACTACGCGCTTGCCGTCGATGTCCGCCCACACGTCGATACAGGTGGGGTTGTGGAGGGTCTTGCCGTCCGCAGAGGCAATGATGCGGCGGCAGGCGTTCACATAATCGACGATCTCGATGTTAGTGGCGTACCAAATGTCGTCCCGGCCGCCCATCTTCTCGCAGAAATCCTCGATGACCTGCCAGTTGTTGTCCGCCTCAAACTCGTAGGAGTGGCCCCACAGGTAGAACAGCTTGCTGCCGAAGGGGACGGTGTCCGCCAGGAAGCGGTCGCAGAGTTGCATGAGGTTGGGGGCGTTGTGATGGCAGGTGGGGTGGAGACGCAGCCAGTCGGTGGGGACGGTGAAATCGTTGGTGCTGACGACGGTGCGGGCGTAGGCGGCGCTGGTGGCCTTGAGGGCGTCCACCACCTGGTCGGAGTAGGTACCGAAGGGATAGGCCAGGCCGCGGACGAGTCCGCCGAACATGGCTTCCAGGTTTTCGCGGTCAGCCAGCACCTCATGGGCGACCTCCGCCGGGGAGAGCTCGGTCAGGGACGCATGGGTCAGGCAGTGGGCCGCGACCTCGTGGTTGGGGTTCGCGTAGATCTTTTCCACCTGGGACTTGGGCATCCGGCGGTGGATGGTGCCGGGCGCGTAGACCGTGCCTTCGGGGGCCCAGCAGCCGCTGTTGAGGTTGAAGGTGCACTTGACGCCGTGCTTGTCCAGGATCTCCATCAGGCGGATATCCTGCTCCACGCCGTCGTCGTAGGAGAGGGTGACGGCCTTGCGCAGGCCGCCGGGGAAGCGATAGAAGGTGGACATAAGTATTTCTCCTTTCGGGGGTAGATTGTTATATGAAGAGTGGTCGTATGTGCAAGGAGGGAGTTCACTCCGCGTGCTTTCTCTTTTCCATCCACGCATCCTGCTTCTCATTCAGCCGCTGGAACCCCTTCCTCAGCGCCCACGCGCCGGGCTTCTCGATCAGGAAGGTGATGGCGATGGCTGTCAGGATGCTCAGGCCGAAGCACAGGGCCGTATACTGGTACTTCCAGGGCGTTTCCGGGCCGCCGGCGAGCATGTTGGGGTTGGGGTAGTGCTCCGCCGGGGGGAATTGTATGCGCTTTAAATGCACGGCGATGTTTTGATGCATCAGGTAGTAGTTCATGCTGATCATCGCCAGGAAGCCCATCAGTTTGTTGCCGAAAAGGAAGCGCAGCGGCAGCACCGCGAAGGGAAGCGCCAGGGTCAGCGTACCCAGGAGCAGCGCAAACAGCGGACGGCGGATCATCTGCCCGGCCTGGATCTCGATCTGCCCGTTGGAGCCCGCCTGATCCTGCAGCAGCTCCTTCAGCCCCACGAACGCCAGCACGACGGCGGCCGTCGCTGCGGCCTGCCAGATAAAGCGCCGCTTGTCCTCCGGGTAAAGGGTCGTCAGCTTTACATACAGGATCGAAGCCGCCATACCCATGGCGTATACGTCCAGGAAGTTGATCAGCTGGTTGACCACCATGTTGTAGTCCTTCATCCCCCATACTACGAAGCTGCGGAAGAGCAGCGCCAGCGCCGCCATGGAGGAAAGCGTCCCCAGCGGATTCTTTCTGGCCCACCTGGCCAGCAGGGGGAAGATCAGATACGCCTGCATCTCGATGGCCACCGTCCAGGAGGCTACGCCGATGGGCGTTGCGATATAGGTCGCGAAGTCAAAGGTCTGCGTAAAGGTCAGGTGCATCAGCACGTCCTTCCACAGAGCCGCGGGCGTGTAGTACAGCCCGTAGGGGATCGCCACGGCAAAGAGCATCAGCAGCGTGACAAACACATAGCTGGGCACGATGCGCATCACGCGCTTCTGATAAAACTCGCGGGTATCGGGGACTTTCTCCCCCAGCAGCATGCTCCGCGCGTGGGGCAGGAACAGCAGGAATCCGGACAGCAATATCGTGCCGTCCACCGGCACATATCCCGCACGGACGAGGAAATCCAGCGAATACTTTCCCACATGGGGCGTCCACCAGGACTGCTGCCAGATATGGTACCAGCTGACGATAAACACCAGCAGCACCCGCAGCCCGTTAAGCTCCGGGATATGCCGCGGCGATGGGCGGTAGGGCTTCATGTGCGTCTCCTTTGGTTGATGTGTATATAGTATAGCATCATTGCCGCAAGTTGTCACGGGGAAATTGCGCTCCCAGCATATCCATTGCCCCTCATCCGCAGAACGTACCATCACGCCCCCAAGAAAAGAAACCCAAGCACCAATACCGCCCACCCCCAAGGAAGCCGCCTGTATCGCTGGCGGCTGAGTCGCGGAACCGCGCGAAGCCGCACCGAGCAGCGGAAGTGTCCAGGAGCCGCGGCCCGCCCCCGCGAGGCGATTGGAGCGAAGAAAACTCAGGAAAGCTCAAGATTGGAGCGAAGGGGGTCCGGGGTGGCAATCTCCGGGCTGAATTTTGCCACCCCGGACGCTCTTTGGTACTTTCTCGCGGGAGAGAAAGTACATGCAGCACTACAGCCTATTCACAAAGAATACAGCCCTGTAACGGCAACCCGCAATCGCCCCTGATGCGGCAGGCTGCTTCAGCAACTTGCGCGTTCTCCTTCAGTCTCCGCGCAAGCGCGGATCCAGCTCCATCCCGGAGGGCGGCTTTGGCCGATTTCCCTGGAATAGGCATGGCAAGGGTGAGTGGCTCCTTTGCGGCTGGGGGAGCTGTTTCTCGAATCCAGGGGATTCTCGAAAGACGCATGCTTTTTTGTGCCTGCGGGCACGGAGCAGGGGCCTTGCCCCTGTACCCCAGGAGGGGCTAACGCCGCCCCTCCACCCGCGCAAGGGTCATCGACCCTTGACCCTTTTTCGCCGGGGGTGTTACTCGCGCCATCCCCGTATGGCGCCCCGCGCACTCACAACCACCGGAATCACCAACACCATCCCCAATGCACCGCCTAACATCCCCCCCGCTGAAACCAATAACAACACCGCCAATGGATGCAGCGCCGTGGCATTCCCCACCAGCCTCGGCGACAGGATCGCCCCCTCAACCTCCTGGATCACCACCAGCGCCGCCAGCGTCCAAACCGCCTTCAACCATCCCCCCGGCAATGCCAGCAATACCGCCGGAACCCCCGCGATCACCGGGCCAATGTACGGCACCAGCTCCAAAATCCCCATCAATGCCCCCAGCAGCAGCCACCCCGGTACCCCGATCACCGCCAGCGCTGCACCCGTCATGCTCCCCACCGCCAGGGAAAGGATCAGCTGCCCCCGCAGAAAAGCTGCCGTCTCCCGCTTCATCTCGCGGGCCGCCCGTACGCCGCGGGCGCGGTGCTGTACCGGCAAAAGAAGCGTCAGCCCGGTGGCGATCCGCCGCCTGTCCCGCAGCAGGTAAAAGGCCATCAGGGGGGACAAAAGCACCTTGCTCAGGCTGCCGATGATGCCGCTGACCATCCCCATTGCCCGGGTGACGAGGCTCCCGGCGGCCTCAGTGAGTCGCCCGATCAGCCCATCCCGCAGGGAAGCGAGGTCGATGTGCCGACCCTCCAGCCAGGCGATGAAGCGATTCAGCCAGCTCTGCAGCTCCTCCATCAGCGCAGGCAGGGATTCCGCCAGCGTCCGCAGCTGCCCCGCCACCGGAGGGATCACCAGCAGCGCGGTCAGCGCAGCCCCGGCCAAAAGCGCCAGCAGCGCCACCGCCGCCGATGCGCCCCCAGCCATGCGCCGCTCCAGGCGGCGGCACAGGGGCAGCGCCGCGACGGCCAGCGCCGATGCTGCCAGAAGCTGCATCGCCAGTGCGCGCAGCACGCCCCGCAGCAGCCATCCCGCAAGAATGGCCCCTGCGGCAAAGAAAATCAGCCGCCAGCGATGGGCGGCAATGTGGGTTCGCTCCATGCTGACGGCTCCTTTCTGTGGGATGCATGCCTTACATCATGTCCATCTGCCGGGCCATTTTCCTGGCCTTGCTCATGCCCATCTGCACATCCTTGCGCAGCGTTTTGCCCATGGGCGACATCATCAGCGCCATGCCCGCCATCATGCCCATGGCAGCGCCAAAGAGCAGCTTGTTCATTGCACATCCTCCCTTCTTTCCTCCCATTCTTCCCGGGGGATCAGCACCGTCAGGCCTTCCTCCCCCGGCTGAACAGCCCATTGGGACACCCGCCGTCGTCCGCTGCGCAGATCCTCCAGCAATCCGAGGGTGATCTCCAGCCCGGTGATTTGAAGGCTGTCCCGGCTGATCCACCAGTCCGTGACCCGTCCCAGGGTGAGGCCGCTTTCATCCTTCACCGCCGCGGGGGAAAGGCCGCTCCCCTTCGGGACGCGCCCAGGCTTCTCCCGCAGGATCACCGATACCTCCCCCAGCACGGTCACGGCGCTGCGGTCAGCCCATCGGGCGCCGCCCAGCCCCCGCCGGATGACGAATCCCGCCACCTGCCGACAGTCCTCGTCCGGGATGGCGCGCTCCACATGGCCCACCATCCGCCCGCCGCACACGGCCGGCAGCCCCAGGATCCGCCCCAGCCGCATGTCACAGGTCATCCGCGTCCTGCACGGGCTCGTCCCATTCGTCCCAGGGCACCCCGGTGTAGGAGCCCAGCACATCCGTGGGGTCCTTCTTCCGCTGCTCCCGGATGATGGCTTCCACCAGATCCGGCGGACGCTTGCGATTGCGTTCAGACATCTTGCATCCCTCCTTCGCAGAAAGTATGCGCACAAGCTGCGCCGGTCATGATGGGAATTTCGCGCTTTGGGCATACTGGCGGCAGGAGGGATGCTATGAACACTATGTCCATCTGGCACAAAAGCGTAACGCTGCCTGAATTTCCGCCCCTTTCGGGGGATGAATCCGCGGAGGTGGCGATCATCGGCGGCGGCATGGCAGGGCTGCTGACGGCCCATTTCCTGCGCGAACGGGGGATCCGCGCCCTGGTGCTGGAGGCCGGGCGGATCTGCTCCGGGCAGACCGGGCGCACCACGGCGAAGATCACCAGCCAGCACGATTTGATCTACGCGAGCCTGATCGACCGCCTGGGAGAGGACGCTGCGGCCCAGTATGCCTGCGCCAACGAGGAAGCCATCGCCGATTACGCCCGCATGATAGAGGAAGGCCGCATTGCCTGCGACTTCACCCGCTGCGACGCTTTCCTGTACAGCCGGACGGAGGCGGCGCCCCTGGAACAGGAGGCACAGGCTGCGAGCCGCCTCGGCATTGCCGCTGATTTCACCCGGGAGAGCGAGCTGCCCTATCAAATTGCCGGGGCGGTGCGGTTCAGGGAGCAGGCGCGGTTTCATCCGCTGAAGTTCCTGCGGGCCATCGTCGATGGCCTCGACATCCGCGAAAACACCCGCGTGCTCTCGGTGGAGGATGATCGCATCCACACCGATCGCGGCACGGTGAAGGCGGAGCGCATCGTTTTTGCGTGTCACTACCCCTTCGTCAACGCGCCGGGCTTCTATTTTGCCCGCATGCACCAGGAGCGAAGCTACGTCCTTGCGCTGGAGAACACCTGGCTGCCCAGGCATGTCCACCTGGGCATTGACGGCGATGGGCTGTCCCTGCGCGCGGCGGGGACGATGCTGCTCCTGGGCGGCGGCAGCCACCGCACCGGCGAAAACCCCGACGGCGGCAAGTACGGCGCGCTTGAGGAGGCGGCCCGCGCCTTTTTCCCCGGCAGCCGGGAGGTTGCCCGCTGGTCCGCGCAGGACTGCGTCACCGTGGACCGCGTGCCCTGCATCGGTCAGTATGCCCGCTCCCAGCCCCGGTGGTACGTTGCCACAGGCTTTGCCAAATGGGGCATGACCTCCTCCATGGCAGCGGCGCGCATCATTTCCGGCATGATCGCGGGGGACGTTCCCGACTTCGCGGAGGTATTCAGTCCCCAGCGCCCTGTCATCACCGCGGACAACATGAAGCCCCTGATGAATGAGGCCGGCCATGCCATCCGCAACCTTGCCAGGGTCACGCCTGCGCCCCGGTGCCGCCATCTGGGCTGTGAGCTGACGTGGAATCCGGACGAGGAAACCTGGGATTGCCCCTGCCACGGCTCCCGCTTTGGGCCGGACGGAAGCCTTATCGACGGCCCTGCGCAAGAAAAATGTGACATAAATTCATAAAAATTTCCCGAAATTGTTACAAATTGATTGACAACACCCCAAAAGATGGCGTACAATAAACGTGGTGTACTGTCCGCAGTATACCCCTGTTTGCGTGCATTTATGAAACACGGAGGTTCCAATGATGCGTATTTGGGAACGAATGAGGACAAAGCTGGGCGTGATGCTTCTCGTGACGCTGCTGCTGACGCTGGCAGCGAGCGTCGCCATGGCAGCCAGCTACCCCTTCACTGCTGTCATCAAGGATGACACGAATATGCGCTCGACGGCCAGCTCTTATGCCTCGAACGTGATTCGCCGTATTCCTGAAGGGGATTATGTCACCGTCACCGGCGAAGCGGGCAACTTCTACCGCATCACCTATGACGGCAAGACCGGCTATGTCTTCAAGCAGTATGTGGAGAAGACCTCCGACACTGTCAGCTCCGGCAGCACCGGCCTGACGGCGACGGGGTATCCGTATATGACCATCTCCACCGACAGCGTCAACCTGCGCAAGACGGCCTCCACCTCTGCCAAGCGGCTGACCACCATCCCCAAGGGCGTGTCCATCACCGTGCATCAGGTCAGCGGCTCCTGGGCCAATGTCACCTACAGCGGCAAGACCGGCTGGGTGGTGAAGGATTACATCCAGGTGGCGACCATTGTGACCCCCGTTACGCCCCCCAGCAGCGGCAACAGCGGCAACATCTATGAGGATGTGGTCATCGGCGCCACCACCTATGTCAAGCTGCAGAACGGCTCCGACGGCGAGCAGGTCATGGCCCTGCAGGAGGCCCTTATCGAGCTGGGCTTCCTCAGGGGCACGGCGGACGGCATTTATGGCTCCGGCACCGCCAACGCCGTCATGGCCTTCCAGCGCAAGAACGGCTACCCCGTCACCGGCTATGCGGACGCGAACCTCCAGGCCCTGATCTTCAACGGCAAGCCCCTGAATTCCAGCGGCAAAAAGACCGATATCAAGACCCTGCCCATGATCAACGGCCTGAACGTCAAGTCCGGCGACAAGGGCCTGATCGTCCGCAAGATCCAGACCCAGCTCCGGGAGAAGGGTTACCTGACCGGTTCCATCACCGGCACCTACGATACCAAGACCGTCACCGCGGTGAAGGCCTTCCAGCAGAAGAACGGCCTGAAGGCGGACGGCATCTGCGGCGAGGGCACGCAGAAGCTGCTCTTTGGCAGCGGCATGACCTCCGCGGCAACGCCCACGCCCTCTCCCACCCCCACCGCGACCCCTGTGCCCCAGATGGTCAAGCCCTCCACCACCGTGCGCAACGGCTCCAAGGGCAGCGACGCCAAGCTGGTGCAGCAGCGGCTGATCGATTTGAAGTACCTCAGCGGCAAGGCGGACGGCCAGTTTGGCAGCCAGTCCGTGGCGGCGCTCAAGGCCTTCCAGCGCAAGAACGGCCTCCAGGCCGACGGCGTGGCAGGCGCGGGCACCAATGCCGTGCTTTTCTCCTACAAGGCCATCGCGGCGAATGCTTCCTCCGCGACGCCGACGCCCACCCCCACGCCTACTCCCAAGCCCTCCCAGACGCCCATCACCAAGGATAACGTGGTCGTCATCAAGAAGGGCACCATCGGCAGCGCTGTGCTGCGTCTGCAGCTGCGCCTGGAGGAGCTGGGCTACTATACCTCCTCCAAGGACAGCATGTGCGAATACGACGACGTGGTGGCCATCCGCCTTTTCCAGGAGAAAAACGGCCTGGCGCAGGACGGCATCGCGGGCTACGACACCCAGGTGCGCCTGTACTCCGATAACGCCATCATGTATGACGGTCGCCTGGCTGGCAGCCTGACCGTCGCCTACGAGACCCTCAAGAAGGGCATGAGCGGCGACGCGGTCAAGTCCATGCAGGCCCGCCTGGTGGAGCTGGGCTACCTGTCCGGCACGCCCGACGGCATCTTCGGCACTTCCACCGCCGAGGCGGTTTACTACTTCCAGAAGAACAACGGCCTGGTGCGCGACTCCGTTGCCGGTGAGGACACGCTGAAGAAGCTCTTCAGCACCTCCGCCGTGGCGAATAATGCCGCGTCTACGCCCACCCCCAAGCCCACCACGCCCCCGGCCTCCATCCCCACCGGCACGCTGAAGAAGGGCGACTCGAACACCTCCGTCCTGCTGATGCAGCAGAAGCTCATCAGCCTGGGCTACTTGTCCGGCAAGGCGGACGGCGTCTTTGGCACCCAGACCTACCGTGCCCTGAAGGAATTCCAGAAGGCCAACGCCCTCTACGCTGACGGCATCGCGGGCAGCCAGACCATCGCCGCGCTGAACGGCATCGGCAGCAGCAATACCGGCAATACGGGCAGCACCGGCAATACCGGCAACACTGGCAGCAGCGAAGCCGCCGGCGTCATGGCCATGGCCCGCAGCGTGAAGTACGAGTACTGGTACTCCACCGTGCGCAACGCCTGCCGCAAGTATCCCTACTGCACGCTCTTTGATCCTGAGAGCGGCATCTCCTGGCAGGTGCACATGTTCTCCTACGGCAAGCACGCGGAGATCGAGCCCCTCACCGCTGCCGACACCGAGAAGATGTACAAGGCCGTCGGCTATCAGAAGTGGACGCCCAAGCCCGTGTGGGTCATCTTCGCGGACGGCACCATCCGCATCGCGACCACCCACTCCGTGCCCCACGAGGTGCAGCACCGTACCGACAACAACTTCCCCGGCCATGCGTGCCTCCACTTCCCCCGCACGATGGCGCAGGTCACCTCCATCGGCCCCTACGCCACCAAGCATCAAAACGCGGTGGACAAGGCCTGGGCGGAGCTGCAGGCTTCTCTCCAGTAACAGACTTGACCCCGGATGCAGGTTTCACGCCTGTGTCCGGGGTTTTTGTGGGGATTGGCATCTTGGATGAAGCAGGAGGGAAGTGCGGCTACTGCGTGCTCCCTCAGTCTGCGAGCAAGATCGCAGCCAGCTCCCTCAGGGAGGGCGCTGTCATTTGGCGTGAGCCGAATGACTGAGAGAGCATGCTCCTGCAGCGGATCAGATCTCGACAAAAATGTGGTCTTCCAGAAAAAATCCCCCATATGCAGCAGGATTTCCCCTTTGCATCACGAATCATACTTCGACCCGGTTTGCCCTGCATGAAAGGGGTAACATCCGGCGAAAACGAAATGGGTCGAAGACCCTGGAGGTACATCCATGTCCGCGAAGATCAAGCTGAACGCCGCCAATCAGGGTGCGGTCATCAACAAGAACATTTACGGTCATTTTTCCGAGCACCTGGGCCGCTGCATCTACGGCGGTCTGTATGTGGGCGAGGACAGCCCCATCCCCAACAAGAACGGCATGCGCACTGACGTGGTGGAGGCCCTGAAGCACATCCAGGTGCCCGTGCTGCGCTGGCCCGGCGGCTGCTTCGCCGATGAATACCACTGGGAGGACGGCATCGGCCCCAAGGAACAGCGCAAGCGCATGGTCAACACCCACTGGGGCGGCGTGGTGGAGGACAACTCCTTCGGCACGCATGAGTTCCTGGAATTGTGCGAGCAGATCGGCTGTGAGCCCTACATCAACGGCAATGTCGGCTCCGGCACGGTGCGCGAAATGTCCGAATGGGTCGAGTACCTGAACAGCCCCGGTGATTCCACCGTGGCGCAGCGCCGCTGGGCCAACGGCCGCAAGGAGCCCTGGAACGTCAAGTACTGGGGCGTGGGCAATGAGAACTGGGGCTGCGGCGGCAATATGCGCCCTGAGTTCTACGGCGATCTGTACCGCCGCTTCAACACCTACTGCCGCGATTACAGCAAGGAAAGCAAGCTCTACCGCATCGCCTGCGGCCCCAACGTCAATGACTGGGCCTGGATGGACGGCGTGATGAAGGTGGCCGGCAACTACTGCAACGCCATCACCCTGCACTACTACACCCATCCCCGCGGCTGGGAGGAAAAGGGCAGCGCCACCGAATTCGATACCGAGGAGTACTACCTCACCCTGCGCAAGGCTGCCTGGATGGATCACCTGATCAAGGGCCACCTGGCGATCATGGACAAGTATGATCCCAAGCACCGCGTCGGCCTGATCGTGGACGAATGGGGCACCTGGTTCACTGTGGAGCCCGGCACCAACCCCGGCTTCCTCTACCAGCAGAACACCATGCGCGACGCCATGGTCGCCGCCATCAACCTGAACATCTTCAACAACCACGCTGACCGCGTCGTCATGGCGAACCTCGCCCAGATGGTGAACGTGCTGCAGGCCGTCATCCTCACCGACGGCGATCAGATGATCAAGACCCCCACCTACCACGTCTTCGACCTGTACAAGGCTCATCACGACGCGACACTGCTGCCCCGCGAGCTGGAGTGCGGCGAGGCCGGCGGACTGGAGAGCATCACCGCCTCCGCGTCCATCAAGGACGGCGTTGTCACCGTGACCGCCGCCAACCTGGACTGCGAGAACGCCCAGCGCGTCACCGTGGAGATCGGCAGCTTCGACGTGAAGAACGTCACCGCCCGCATCCTCACCGGCGACATGCACGACAAGAACACCTTCGAGGACAAGGAGAACGTGAAGATCGTGGACTTCACCGACTTCGAGATCACCGAGGAGGGCGTCGTGCTGAACATGCCCGCCTGCTCCGTGGTGGAGGTCACTGTCCGTGGCTGAGCCCCGCAAGCAGTGCCGCTGCCTGCTGGCTGAGGCCGGTGAAGCGGACATGGCCCGCGTCATCGCGGAATACGTGGCCGGGCTGGACGAGGCCATCCGCACCCCGGAAGACGCATACCGCGCGCGGCTGTCCATCTGCGAGGGCTGCGATCAGCTGCTGAACGGCACCTGCCGGCTCTGCGGCTGCTACGTGGAGACCCGCGCCGCCAAGAAGGGGCAGATGTGCCCGATGGTGCCGGCGAAGTGGAGCAAGATCGAATAAAAAGGGGCCGATCCCGGTTGGGGTCGGCCTTTTTGTGTGGGTGATTCGGCATTGCAACGGATTCATAGCAATTTATCTGCTGTTTTCTGCTATGATGTGGTCATGAAACGCAGGGAGGTGGCCACAATGGCCAAGTCGGGATTGGATTGTAGCAGAATGGGGCAGAACATCCGTCGAATGCGATTGAATCAAAAATGGACACAAAAGGATTTGGCGGCGCGTGCGGCGTTGTCCGTAAGCCAGCTATCAAGGCTGGAGCGCGGTGATGGCGGTATGTCTGTTGAGACCTTTTTTAGGCTGTGCAATGCGCTTGCGTGTAAGCCCGTGGATATTCTGGAAGAGGCGGAGTAGTTGCTCCCGCATTCTCCCTCAGTCTTCGCTCGCGGATTTTCATCCGCTCACGAATCCAGCTGTCCCGGTCGCAATCATAGATTGCTCCCCGCTTTGGCTAAAAACATGCCACTGGCATGTTTTTTAACGCGTCGCGCCTCCCGGAGGGAGCCTTTTGGTGCACTCCTTGCAGCGGTATGTGGGAAGCTGCAAGTCATAGACAAGTGACGGCACAGACAGAGGCTCCCCTTCGTAGGGGAGCTGGATTCGCCGTGAGGCGAAGACTGAGGGGTTTCAACAACAAAAACCCTGACCTCTTGCGAGATCAGGGTTGCGTTTACGTATCAATTAGTCAACAGTGTAGGGCAGCAGCGCGATGGCACGGGCGCGCTTGATGGCTTCGCTCAGCTGACGCTGATGCTTGGCGCAATTGCCGGTCATACGGCGGGGCAGGATCTTGCCGCGTTCGTTGATGGAACGACGAAGACGGTTGACATCC
>JAZNSI010000062.1:0-145708 GCA_045591175.1 Clostridia bacterium | reverse complement strand
GCCCACCTCAAGAATAAGACTCCCATCCGCAAGGAGTAAGACCCCTGGAGGACTACCAGGTGATAGGTCAACGCTGGAAGTGTGGTAACACATGCAGGTTGTTGATACTAATCGGTCGAGGGCTTGATTCAAGCGCTTGATAAAACAAACCTGAATGAGAGCAGCAATGCAAACATTCAAAGAAACAATGAGATCAATTGTAAAGGTCACATATTGAATCCGATTTGTGCAGTTGTCAGGGTGCAACCCGAAAGGGTTGTGATCGACCTAAAGCCGAGTAGCTGAAAGGTGAAAGGAAAGGGGTCGAAGACCCTCGAAGACCCTACCGGTGGTAATGACGGAGAGGTCCCACCTGTTCCCATACCGAACACAGTAGTTAAGCTCTCCAGTGCCGAAAGTACTTGGCTGGACACGGCCCGGGAGGATAGGTCGCTGCCGGTTCCCCTTTATTCCTCAGTAGCTCAATGGCAGAGCACCCGGCTGTTAACCGGGTTGTTGTAGGTTCGAGCCCTACCTGGGGAGCGTAAAGCCGATCGCATTAGCGGTCGGTTTTTTCGTTGCAAAAACTGCTTTCGTGTGTTATGATGGGTCGTGTTGAAGGGAGGGACGTTCATGGGCAAGCAGCGTGTTCGCCAGGTCGTGGGCGTTCTGTGCCTGATCGCTGCGTCATGCGGCCTTCTTTGGCCGCTGGTCAGGGACTTCATTGCGGGGCTGCCGGTACATTATGCCTCCGCGCACCCGGCGTCAACCGTGCCGCCGATCATGAGTTTTGCGGAGGATTCGGTGTTCAACGTGGGCAGCGCGGAGGAGCTGGATCAGTTTCCCAATATTGGCGTGGTGTTGTCCAACCGCATGGTGGAGTACCGCGAGCTTTGGGGGCCGTATCGGATTCCCGACGATCTGGCGCAGGTCAAGGGCATTGGCGCCAAAACGGTGGCGGGCATCATGGAAGTGCTGGAAGAGACGCTGGTGCCGATGATCACGCCGCAGCCAGTGCATTGGAAGCGAAATTAGTGCTTGACAGCCGTGCGCGATGGTGCTACAATAATTGGGCCGGTGGTAATGACGAAGAGGTTCCACCTGTTCCCATACCGAACACAGCAGTTAAGCTCTTCAGTGCCGAAAGTACTTGGCTGGACACGGCCCGGGAGGATAGGTCGCTGCCGGCATCCATATTCCTCAGTAGCTCAATGGCAGAGCACCCGGCTGTTAACCGGGTTGTTGTAGGTTCGAGCCCTACCTGGGGAGCGCAAGTCGATCGCATTGCGGTCGGCTTTTTTCGTTGCAATCAAAAAAGCTGCGGAGGATGATTCCGCAGCCATGATGTTACAGATACCATTCTTCGGGGATGTCCTGGATGCCGATGCACACGTCGCGGTCGGCATGTTCCCAGATGCGCATGACGGTGTCGGTCATTTTGCGGCAGTCGCAGCAGTAGGTCAGCGCGTTGCCCATCCAGCCGTACTGCACCGCGCCGGTCGCGTCCAGGGCGTGCTTGTAGTTGCGGTAGTACTCGCTCAGGCCGATATTGATGCCGGAGGTAGCGTGGGGGTGGAAGTCCTCGTTGCGCAGGGTGTTGCCGTCCCAGTCGGTGATCTCTACGGAGAAGCCGGTGGGAGCCAGGCGGTTGGGACGGTCGATGCGCTCGTCCACCGCGTGCAGGTAGGTGTTGCGCTCGTGGCCGACGCCCACCAGCAGCACCTTGCCGCCCAGCTCGTACAGGCGGCTGAGCGCACCGCCCATGGGGCCGGGCGTGCAGGATTTTTCCTCGCCCTGGATGTAGGCGCGGGCGTCCTTGCCGAAGGCGGCTATGGAGTGGGTCGGGTGCAGGGATCGCACGCCGTCCTTGCGGAAGGCGGCGACCTTCGCCAGGGTGCCGATGCAGGGCACGGTGGAGCGCACGTCAAAGTGGGGATTGGCAGCGTTGACATTCGCCCAGGTGTGGGTCGGGATGAGCAGCAATCCGTCGCAGAGGTAGTCCTTCAGGGCGTCGATCAGCCCGTCCGCACCGCCCTCGATGGGGCCGATCTCGCGCAGGGAGGAGTGCATGGTGACAATGTCGTCGCGGTGGATGGAGAAGGATTCAAGCAGCTGAAATACGTCGTTGCGGGTGAGCATGAGGGCCCTCCTGTTTCTTTGGGAATCGTCATGATAGGATTCTGCCTGCGGAGCGGGAAATCCTGCCGCGTGGACAAAATTTGCGGGATGTGCTACAATGGGTTCAACACACATGCGAGGTGAAAATGATGTCCACCTGGAAGACTTGCTATCCCCGTCCGCAGCTGCGGCGGGATTCCTTCCTGCCGCTCCTGGACGGCTGGAAGCTCAACGGCAACCCGATCACGCTGCCCTTCTGCCCGGAAAGCCTGCTCAGCGGCTACGAGGGCGAGCTGGGCATGTCCAGCACCTATGAAACCACCTTCACCCTGCCCAAAGCCTTCCTGCCCAGGGGCCATCGGCTGCTGCTGCACTTCGGCGCGGTGGATCAAATCGCCGAGGTGTTTGTCAACGGGCGGCCCATCGTTCGGCATGAGGGCGGATATCTGCCCTTCAGCGGGGACATTACCAAGGCGCTGCTGCCGGGGGAGAATCACCTGACTGTCTGCGTGATGGACGCGCTGGATCGCGACTACCCCTACGGCAAGCAGCGCAAAAAGCGCGGCGGCATGTGGTACACGCCGGTGACCGGCATCTGGCAGACCGTGTGGCTGGAGGCCGTTCCGGAGAAGGCCATCACCGGGATGAAGATCACCCCCGACCTGACCGGCATCGGCCTCCGGGCGGATACGGAGACTGAAAAATGCGAGGCCGTCGTGCGCCTGGACGGCGCAGAGGTCGCCCGCGCTGCCTGGGATGCCGCAGAACCGGTGCGCATCGATATCCCGGCAGAGCACATCCGCCTGTGGACGCCGGATTCACCCACGCTCTACGACCTGACCGTCACCGCCGGGGCTGACACGGTGCACAGCTATTTCGCGCTGCGCACGGTGGAGATCAAGGCGGACAAGCATGGCGTCCAGCGCCTGTGCCTCAATGGGGAGCCCGTCTTCCTCAACGGCGTGCTGGATCAGGGATACTTCACCGACGGCCACTACCTGCCCGGCGATCCGGCGGAGTACGAGCGGGACGTCCGCCGCATGAAGGCGCTGGGCTTCAACATGCTGCGCAAGCACATCAAGGTGGAGCCGGAGGCCTTCTACGAGGCCTGCGACCGCCTGGGCATGCTGGTCGTGCAGGACATGGTCAACAACGGCGGCTACAATTACCTGTTCGACACCGTGCTGCCCACCATCGGCTTCCAGTGGCGGCCCAACTGGCCCGTCAGCCAGCGCCGCAAGGAGATCTTCGAGACCTGCGCGGCGGACACCATCGCCCATCTGCACCGTCACCCCTGCGTGATCGGCTACACGATCTTCAACGAAGGCTGGGGCCAGTTTGACGGCGACCGCGTGTACCGCCAGATGAAGGCTCTTGACCCAACCCGCTTCTACGATACCGCCTCGGGCTGGTTCATCCCCAAGGAAACCGACGTGGACTCCAAGCATGTCTACTTCCGCAACAAGCGGCTCAATCCCGGCAAGCGGCCCATGTTCCTCTCCGAGTGCGGAGGATATGCCCGGAAGATCGACGGCCACCTGTGGAACCCGGCCAACGAGTACGGCTACGGCAAGACCGACACCGAGGAGCAGCTGACCGCCGCCATCGGCAAGATGTACGCAGAAATGGTGAATCCCGCCATCCCGGAGGGCTTGTGCGGCGTGGTGTACACCCAGCTTTCCGACGTGGAGGACGAGATCAACGGCCTGTACACCTACGACCGGCAGGTTTGCAAGGTGGACGCGGCGAAGATGCGCACGATCCTCCGCGAGGCGGAGGAGATCCTGCGCGACGCGGTGCAGTAAGGAGGGAAGCCTGTGGCGATCACCATTCACATTTACTACACGGGCGCGAAGGACAACGCGCGGCAGTTTGCCCGGGAAATGCTGTCCAGCGGCGTGGTGGACGCCATCCGCGCCGAAGCGGGCAACCTGCAGTACGAGTATTTCTGCCCCCTGGAGGACGACAGCACCGTTTTGCTGATCGACCGCTGGGCGGATCAGGCGGCGCTGGACGCTCACCATGCGTCCCCGATGATGGCGAAGATCATCGCCCTGCGGGAAAAGTACGACCTGCACATGCGGGTGGAACGCTGCGTGTCCGATGACGCAGGCATCCCGGAGAGGGATAAAGCGTTTATCAAACAATAACAATCAACCCGTGCTGATGCACGAAAAGACCGGCCTGCGCACATGTCAGGCCGGTTTTGTTTACCTCACGATGACCTTCGTCTTGACCCACTTGAGGGCGGGTACCAGGTCGATCTCCTCGGTCATGTCCAGCACGGGGTAACCCTCCACGTTGAAGTGCACGCGGCGGATGCCGGAGGAACGGTCGCCGAAGTCGGCGTTGCCGTCCGTCTGGGGCTTGCCGGCGGGGATCAGCCCCGGCCGCGCGTGATAGATGTTCCAGACGAGGCCGTCCGCATCGGTGACGTAGGCGTTATGGCCGGGGCCGTATTCGCCCTCCACGCTGCGGGAGGTCAGGAGGGGATAGTTCTCCTTCGTCCAGCTGGCGGGATCGAGGGGATCCGCACCGTCGTCCATGCTCAGCATGCCCACGACGTAGGTGGAATCCACCAGCGCGCCGGAATAGCTGAGGTAGATCTTGCCTTCCCGGTACAGCGCGAAGGGGCCTTCCACCACGAAGGTGTGGTTGTTCTCCCAGCCGTACTCGGGGACGGTCAGCACCTGGGGCTCGGTGAGGAGCTGCCAGGGCCTCTCCGGGTCGAGCTCGGCGATGTACAGCCATGCGCCCAGGTCAACAGGCCTGAACTGTCGCTGCGACCAGGATGCATAGAGTCGCCCGGCTGACCAGAAGACCGTCATGTCCAGGGTGATGCCCTCTTCGCCGTAGAGCATGGAGCCATCGGGCCGGAGGACGCGCCGGGGCATTTCCCAGTCGGCGGCCTTGATCGGATTGCCGCCTTCCTTCAGCGCCATGACGTGGCTCTGCTCGCAGAAGAACGAGCCCGGCGTGCCCGCGTGGAAGATGTACAGCTTCCCGCCAATGACGTGCATCTCCGGGGCCCACAGCAGGTTGCCCAGATGCGGGTAGGTCTTCGTGTCCAGGATGAGGTGCTGCTGGGCGGTCGCCAGGCCGGGGATGGAATCCGCCTGACGGATGTACAGGCTGTGATTGCCGTCCAGGTCGTTGGTGGAGATGAAGTAGTATTTACCCTCCCAGTGGCAGATGGCGGGATCGGCCTTGTGCCACGCCATGGGGAATTCGTAGTGATCCTGATGGACGCAGCCCTCGACCTCGTATTCGCCGGGGATGCTGAAGTCCACACGGGCCAGATGCCAGTCTACGGGCTTTTCGACGGTGCTGCCGTCGGAATAGCGGGCAAGGGCTTTCACCTTCGCCAGATCGGCGGCAGAGGCGGCTTCCACCACGGCGGGTACTTCATTGGCGATGTTCACCGGAGTGATGAAGCGGTGACGCATCCGCAGGGCGACGTCCTCCGGGATGTCGATGATGCCGCCGGGGATGCAGCCTTCGGGCAGGGTGAGGCCGGTCACATCCGCTGCTTCGCGGGAGGCGTAGCCCTGGGCCAGAGAGTCGGATTCGGGCAGCAGCGCCTGCTCGGTGAAGTGGATGAGATCGTCCGAGGTGAAGTGCAGCAGCCTACCCTCGCTGGTGGCGTCCGGCGTGCCGTCCACTTCAATGCGGCGTGCCAGGATGTGCCACCGGTCATCAGCGCGGGTCATCCACGGATTCCGCAGGGAGTAGGCATGCAGCACGCCCATCTCGCCCGGAACAGCCTTGGCGTACACGATGCCGGAGTTATGCAGCAGGGGCATGCAGGCGCAGCCCTCCACAAAGGCGAAATGCAGGCTGTCCGCCAGCTTTGGGGCATAGAGATTTTCGTGCATTGGGACGCGGGTGTAATACAGGAGCTTCATAACGGGCCTCCTTGTGCTTGCTGCCCCTATTGTCGCATATCGCGGCGGATTTGGCAAGGGGGATTCTGGCATGTGCTGTGGCTATACCCATGAATCGGCCACCGCAGCCCGCAACCGGGTGAATGTCTACTTGAAACGCCTGTGATGGTTGTGCTATAATAGGGCGGCGGAAATCCCGCCGGCAATCACACTTTCAGGAGGCCATTATGCTGCGCAAGATCGCATCCTTTACCATTAATCACGATACCCTCACCCCCGGCATGTACATCTCCCGCGTCGATGGGGACTGCATCACCTACGACCTGCGCTGCAAGTGGCCCAACAAGGGCGATTACCTGGCTCAGGCCCCCCTGCATACCATCGAGCATCTGGTGGCTACCTATGTCCGCTCCTCGGATTGGTCGGATCAGGTGGTGTACTTCGGCCCCATGGGCTGCCGGACCGGCTTCTACCTCATCATGCGGGATGCCGTCGGCCACCAGCAGGCCATCGACTTGGTGAAGGCTGCGTTTGCTTTCGCGGCGGATTTCGAGGGCGAGATCCCCGGCGCGAAGCAGATCGAGTGCGGCAACTACCTGGAACACGATCTGCCCGGCGCGAAGGCGGAGGCCGCTGCCTACGTCCGCGTGCTGGAAAACGTCACCCCGGATACGCTGGTGTACCCGGAATAAATCAAGTGACATCCACCCGAAGGGGTGGAGGGGGCGATCGGAAAGCCCCCTCCTCGCCTCCGCAGAGGCGAAACCCTGTTCCGCGACGAATTTGATTAGGAAAGAACATGAAAATCGCTTTTATCGGTGACCTCCACGGCAACTATGTCGCCACCCAGGCCCTGGAGGCCGAGCTCTGCCGTCACAATGTGGACGACATCTATTTCCTGGGCGACGCGGTAGGCAAGGGCCCTCAAAACGCCGAAACCTGCGACTGGGTGATGAAACACTGCAGCCTCTGCGTGGGCGGAAACTGGGATTACGGCATCGGCGGCAAGGAATTCCCGGAGGACGGCTACTTCTGGAACCAGCTGGGCCCCGAGCGCATGGAATGGCTGCGCACCCTGCCCCCGGAACGGGACGTGTGGATCAGCGGCGTGCATTTCCGCCTGTTCCACGGCCGTCCGGTGACGCCCCTGATCAGCGCCCAGACGGACAAGGAGGTCTTCGCCAAGGCCTTCCGCGCCAATGGCACGACCTACACCGGCATCATTTTTGCCGACAGCCACCGCCCTTTCGTCCGTACGCTGAACGACGGCTATGCCCTCAATACCGGCAGCGTGGGCAACAGTCTGGGTGTCGCGCGTGCCCATGCCCTCATCATCGACGGCGAGCTGGGCTGCCAGGCCGACGCCCCCATGACGATGACCATCCTCTCCGTGCCCTACGACAACGAGGCAGCCGCGGAAATCGCCCGTCAGGATGTGAACCTCCCGCACCGGGAGAGCTTCATCACGGAGGTGCTGACCGGCGTGTACGCCCGATAATACAGCAAAGCCCACCGGTTCAATGCCGATGGGCTTTTTGCATGCGGTCAATTCCGGATGACAGTCAGTCCGGGCAGCTCCTCCTGCGTGGGCGGGATGAACAGGCGGTTCACCTTGTCCAGCAGGCCGTCGTCCACAAAGTAGTCGGACGGATCCGCCTGCCCCGCCTGGATGGCGGCGTTGCGCTTAGCAATGCGGCGGCGCCATTCGTCCTCCGGGACGTCCAGCCAGCGCCAGTCCAGCTCGAAACCGGCGAGGATGTCGGCGGCCTCTTTGCGCAGCGCGGGCGTCCAGAAGCCGAAGTCCACCACGGGGGTCACGCCGGCCTCGGCGCACTGACGGGCCAGCGCCAGCAGGTACTTGCGGGCGCGCTCGGCCAGCATGTCGTGATGCTCGCCGCAGCCGCCGGGGAACAGGGTCTGCATCAGCTGGTCGCAGGAGATGAGCATGCCGCCCAGCTCCTTGGCGTAGGTGCTTTTGCCGACGCAGATCTTGCCGATGAGCAGGATGATCTTCATGGGGAGCCTCCTTGGTCAGGGTTTACTTTCGTAGAGGACGGCGGGCGCTTCGGTGCAGCCGCAGTAGTACTTTGCCCAGGGGATGCGGGGCAGGCGGTGCTCCTGCGCGCCCTCGGCGTAAAGCCGCACGATGTGGACGCTGTCATACCCCACCGCCGCCAGGAAGGTCAGGTGGTGGGCTTTCTCCATCGGGTGCGTCCAGGTGAGGAGCTTCTCGGTCTCGATGTTGGTGATGGTGAGGCGGTGCGCGTCGTCCGCCGGGGCGACGGTCATGGGGGACAGCCGCCGTCCGCAGCAGGAGAGCTCCGCTTTGCCGGTGGCGGTCAGGAGATTGCCGCAGTCCGGGCACTGATAAAACTTGATGCGCTTCATATTGCCTCCGTCGGGTGGATTGGGGCTGATCCGCCCGCTGAGCAGGCCGTCCGCGCTCAGTCCCAGCGCTTCGGACAGCGCCGGGACAATGGATGCATCGGGCATCCCGGCGGCGCGCTCCCATTTGGACACGGCCTTGGCGCTGACGTGGATGCGCTCAGCCAGCGCGGCCTGGGTGAATCCGAGTTCCTTCCGCCGCTGGCGGATGAGCTGTGCGACATGCTGCATGGCGGCCACCTCCTGGGGACAGGATAGCACGCCGGACGCAGCGCGTCAACCGACGGAGCGTAGAGTTGCCTTGAAAAAGTCGCAAAGGTTCAAATTGAAGCACTGCTGCTGATATGGTATGATGTTAGTGACCGGTCAATCAAGTGAAAGGACGAGATATCATGCAGGAAATGTACACCATCAACCACGTTGCCCTCATGAGCGGACTGAGCAGCCGCACCATCCGCAACTACATGAAAATGGGCTTCATCGAGGGAGAAATGATCAACGGCGTGTGGCACTTTTCGGCGGAAGCCGTGGGGGATTTCTTTGCCAATCCCAACGTTGCACCGGCTGTCCGGGCGAAGCGGAACGCGCTGATCTTCGATTTCCTGGCCGATGACTGCAAGCAGCGGGACGAAATGTGCACCGTGATCGATCGCCGCGCCACCCTGGACGAGGCCAACGCCATGTCGGAGTTTTTCTGCGATGCGATCAACCGGGAGTGGTCGGGCTGCATCCGGTTTGGGTTCAGCTTCAACGGCAGCCATGCCAGGGCGATCCTGACCGGCCCCGAGGACGCAGTTCAGCAGCTGCTTGCCCGTTACGACAAAGAAGCATAATCGCGAAGCCACCGCAGTGTAATGCTGTGATGGCTTTTTGCATGGTTACAGCACAATATCCGCCTGTTCGCGGATGCCAAAAGCGCTGAAATAGGCCTCCTCCATGGGGATCCACCGCGTGCGGAACATCTCCGCCATCCTTTCGCCGTTGCGGCGGAGGATGCGGGCCATCTGCTCCCCTTCGTCCACGCTGGTGAAGACCCGCAGGTCGGCGTAATCGCCCAGCGTCGGGTGATGGGCGTAGCTGCCCTCCACGATGCGGATGGGCGCAGCAGGGATAGTGCGCTCGCCGGCGAAATCCATCTGCCCGCAGTCAAAAATGCGATAGGAGAAGGCATCTCCGCTGCGCAGGGCGGGTGAGACTTCCTCAGCGAAACGCTCGTAATGCACGTTGCCGCCGGGCTGGGCGAGACGCTCCTGCGTTCGGAGGGCGGGCGGCAGGAAGAAGTCGTCCATGTGGATGACAGGCGCGTCCAGCATCGCGCTGAGCAGCCCGGCCTTGGTGGTCTTGCCGGAGGCCGCGCGGCCGTCAATGGCGATGACGCGCACATCAGGGGAGCGGTGCAGATGCTCGATCAGAGGCAGGATGCACATGAACCGTGCATTGACGATGCGGTAGGCGGGGCGTTCCCCAGCGCGGTAGTCCTCCGAGTGGTGGACGGCAGGCATGCCGGCGGCTTGCCACTCGGCGAGGGCTTCCTCCCAGCCGGGCAGGTCGCCGACAACGGCAGACGCCTCCGCGATATACTGCGCCAGCAGCTCCGGCCCGCCCATGGGGACGCTCGCCGTGTGCACGAACATGCGGAACAGCCACTCCGCCGGGAGGTTCGCTGCTTTCCATGCGGCGAGATTCACCCGGGCGACGTTCTCCGAAATGGGCTCAAACAGGGGAAGGGCAGCATCAGCCGGGGTGGCGGCGTACTCCTGATCAAAATAGGCGCGGGCGCGGGTCGTGTCGGCCAGCAGATGCTCCGCGCCGCGGGCGGCCTGGTAGCACAGCTTGATCACGTCCTGAGGCTGTATGGCGGGGTGCAGGCGCAGCTGCTCCCGCAAGTAGGTGGTGAAGTCCATATCAATCTCCTTGGTACAGCTGGAGGGTGGAGGTCAGCGCGCGCAGCTCCGTCGCGGCGAGGGGCGGCAGCGTGACCACATAGAGGGCGTCGGCGCCCTGGGCGTGCATGCGGACGGACGCGGCGTTCTCCATGCGCACGGAGCGCAGACCGGCCAGCGGCAGGCCCGTCGTGCCGGAAATGGTGTAGTCCGCCTTGTCGATCAGCGCCAGCGCGCGGGCAGGGTAGAGGCTCGTCACGGTGACGGATGCGCCTGCCGCGGTCCGGTAGGTGAGCGTCACGCGGCGGCCCAGACCTCCCTCGAAGGGCACGTCCTCGCACAGGCCCTGCACGAAGGTCAGGGCGGGGGAATTCATCGCGGCCATGACCGGCGCGGGGAATGCATCCAGCAGCGCGCCCAGCTGGCCCTGTTCGCGGATCAGCACGGGCGAGGACATCGCCGTCAGCAGCGGCTGATCCATCTTCGCCGTGATGGCGGAGGATTCCTCCTCCTGCGGGTTGCCCATGATGACCGCAATGTAGAATGCGGCCAGCAGCACGATGGTCAGCAGCGCGGCGATGACGGCTTTGACGATCCGCCGCCAAAGGGGAAGTTTGTCTTGCATAGGGGCCTCCATAATAGAGAAAACGCACGCACGATAGAAGCATCATGCGTGCGTTGGATTTCAGAACTCGCAATTCATGGGCGTGCGGGCATAGGGGATTACGTCGCGGATGTTGTCCACGCCGGTGAGGTACATCAGCAGGCGCTCGAAGCCCATGCCGAAGCCCGCGTGGGTGCAGCCGCCGAACTTGCGCAGGTTGATGTACCAGTCCAGGCTGTCCTTGGAGATGCCCAGGGTATCCATGCGCTCGGTCAGCTTGTCCAGACGGGTCTCGCGCTGGGAGCCGCCCATCAGCTCGCCGGAGCCGGGCACCAGCAGGTCAACGGCGGCAACGGTCTTGTCGTCGTCGTTCTGGTACATGTAGAAGGCCTTGATGTCCTTGGGCCAGTTGTACACGAACACGGGGCCGTGGAAGTACTCCTCGGTCAGGTACTTCTCGTGCTCCTTGGCGGTATCCTCGCCGTATTCGGGCTTGAACTGCCAGTCCTTGCCGGAATTCTTGAGGATGGTGATGGCTTCCTCGTGGGTGATGCGGGCGCACTTGGCGTCAGCCAGCGCAGTCAGCTTCTCCACCAGGCCGGAGGTACCCTTGCCGCCGGCGGCGAAGGTATCCAGGAAGGCCAGCTCGTCAGGGCACTTCTCCAGCACGGTCTTGACCAGGTACTTGAGGAAGTCCTCCTCCACGTCCATCAGCTGATCCAGGTCGCAGAAGGCGATTTCCGGCTCGATCATCCAGAATTCCGCCGCGTGGGTCTTGGTGTTGGAGTTCTCCGCGCGGAAGGTGGGGCCGAAGGTGTAGATCTTGGAGAAGGCCATGGCGAAGGTCTCGCCCTCCAGCTGGCCGGTGACGGCCAGGGAAGCCTGCTTGCCGAAGAAGTCCTCATCCCACTTGCCTGCGTTCTTGGGATCCAGGGTGGTCACGGTGAAGGTGTTGCCCGCGCCCTCGGCGTCGTTGCCGGTGATCAGAGGCGTGTGGACGTACAGGTAGCCGCGATCCTGGAAGTAGGTGTGGATGGCCATGGAAGCCACGCTGCGCACGCGGAACACAGCCTGGAACAGGCGGGTGCGGGGGCGCAGATAGCCGATCTCACGCAGGAACTCGATGGAGTGGCGCTTGGGCTGCAGGGGGTAATCCTCGGGGCAGTCGCCCTCCAGGATGATCTCGGTGGCCTGCACCTCGGGGGTGGTGGGATCCTTATAGGAAGGAACCACGGTGCCCTTCACGGTGATGGCAGAGCCCACGCGCAGGGCCTGGATCTGCTCGAAGCCCGCGATGTTGTTATCATAAACGACCTGAGGGTTCTTGAAGCACAGGCCATCGAAGAAGTCGATGAAGCCCATGTTCTTCTGCTTGCGGTGGTTGCGGATCCAGCCGCGCAGGGTGACTTCGCTGCCCTGCAGCTCGCTCAGGCGATCCTTGAGTTCAAGGGTGGTAATGATGCTCATGGGAATATACCTCCAATCGAGGGATGACACTTTTTTGAAAAAGGGTCGAAGACCCTCGCGAATAGACTGACTTATATCATATCACATATTTGGCAAAAGGGCAACTGCTTTCTGCGTTGTTCAGGTATCAATGCGTACCAGCTCTGTCAGCGCCCTGTTGCGGTAGACGAGATCCTCCCGGACGGTGAAGCCCATCTTCTCCCAGAAGGCGTTGCCCTTTTCGTTCCGGTCAAAGACGACCAGCGCGACCTTGTGGATGCCCTCGGCCTTCAGTGCGTCCAGCGCGGCTTCCACCAGCGCGCGGCCGATGCCTTCGCCCTGCCTGTCTGCCCGGACGCAGGTGTGGTAGATGTAGCCCCGACGCCCGTCGTGGCCGCACATGATCGCGCCGATGAGCCGATCATCCTGCTCGGCGACAAAGCTGGTATGCGGGTTGCGGGCGATGAACCTGGCGATGCCTTCGCGGCTGTCGTCCAGATCGTTGAGGCCCATGCCGGGGGTCGCGAGCCACAGGGCGTGGAGCTGATCGTAATCGGCGATGGTCATGGGGCGGATGCCGAGAATCGCTTGTTTCATACAGCGGGTGAGTTCGTCCAGCGGCATGTCGCCGGGAGCAATGACTTGCGGGCAGAGCAGCTGCTGCATCCACTGGTCGTGGCAGGCCTTGCTGCGCATGGTGACGTCGCCGGTATCGTACTGGGCGGCCCAGTCCAGGAAGGTAAGGTGGTTCGTGTACATGTCGCCGCCCTCGTGGATGCGCTCGCCGAAATAGGCGTACTCCCGCTGACGCAGGCGCTCAATGCGCACCTCTGTCGGGGTGGTCAGGCGCACTACATGGGTAAATTGCGGGATCAAAGGATCGCCCCAGCCGGTCAGTGAACCGGAAATGACTACGCCCTTCTTCGCTGCGTCGATGTCAGCGTTCATCAGGCGGAGACGTTCTTCGATGGGGCGCTTGGTGGTGAATTTGGGGTCGGTGGGCAGCCAGTAATAGTCGTCGGTGTCCATATGGACAAGGCCCATGTCGGCAGCCAGCGCCCGGCCCAGCGTGGTCGTACCGGAGCCGGACGCACCGAAAATGTGAATCACATGCTTCATTTGGACGCCTCCCAGTCGGTCACAAGGTTGTACAGGCCGTCCTGGCTGAGCACGCCGCGCTTCATGTCCTTCGGGATGCGGCCCTGCTCATCGGCGGTGTAGTCGCGCAGCCAGTCACCGGAGTCCATGTAGGCAGTGAGGACACGCATGCCCTCCGCCGTGGGATGGGTACAGGCGCGGGCGAAGATTTCTTCCATCGCGGCGATGTGTTCCAGCCGTTCGGTGGGCAGCATGGCCCATTCCGGCAGATGCTCGAAGCACAGCTCGCGGCCCTTCCACGGGAAGGTCAGACAGCAGGAGTACAGCATGGGAGACTTGTGTTCGTCCCGCGCGCCGTACTTGTGGTCGCCCAACAGCGGATGCTTCCGGCTGGCGAACTGCACCCGGATTTGATGGCTGCGGCCCGTGTACAGGCGGATTCGCACCAGGCTCGGGTCGCCCTCCTCCAGCCGGGTGAAGGTGAGGCGGGCGTCCTTCACGCTCTTGCGCATGCGGTCCACCACGAAAACCTTGTTCTTCCGCGCATCCTTGAGCAGCAGATCGGTCCAGTCTCCTTCCGCATCCACCGTGCCGTGGACGAGGGCGACGTACTCCTTGACAACGGTACCTTCCTGAATCGCGCGGGACAGCGCCGCTGCGGCGGATTTCGACCGGGCATAGACCATCACGCCGCCCACGTTCAGGTCGAGGCGGTGCACCGTGTAGCACTCGCCGCCCAGCTCAGCGACGATGGCGGCAGGCACGGCGGATTCCGAGTCCAGCCCCACGGGCTTGAGGACGACGGCAAGGTCGTGGTCATGGTAGAGAAACTGCATAACAACCTCCAGTGAAGGGGATGCCTTCATCATATCACAGGGGAGCCGCGCCGTCAAAGGGTACGGCGGATTTACGCCCGCTTACGGCAGATGTCCAGGTAGTGGTTGGTGATGCCGGTCATGTCCGGCCGCTCGCAGATCAGGAAATGGTACTGGAGGTAGTACTGGTATATCTCCTCGCTCATTTCCTCAATGGTGTTCGTGATGTAATGGGTCATCATGTCGGTGCCGATGAAGTGGAGGCGCTCGGCAGGCAGATCCGCCATCAGCGCGTCGATCTCCTCCGGGCGATGCAGCACGAAGCGATCCTCCGGGTTGGAGGTGCACTTGAAGGTCTCCTTGTCGATCAGCGGGAAGAAGTGGGGATCCATCAAGTACCCCCGCATGAAGCAGAAATTGTAGATGGTGGCCTCGTTGTTGCAGTAGGCGGTGAAGAGCAGTCCGCCGGGCTTGGTCACCCGGAGGGCTTCGGCGAGGGCCTGATGCTGCTCCTCCGTGCTGAAGAGGTGGTACATGGGGCCCAGCAGCAGGGTCATGTCGTAGGTATCCAACGGGAAGACGGACAGATCAATGGCGTTGCCCTGGGTGATGGTGATGTTCTCGCCGGGCTGGGTGTTCTCACGGAAGATGGAGATATTATGCTCCAGCAGCTCGATGGCGTCCACCCGGTAGCCCATGCGGGCCAGGGTGTGGCTGTAGCGTCCCGTGGCCGCGCCGATCTCCAGGATGCGCATGCCGGGCTTCAAGTATTTCTCAATGTAGCGCATGGTGGTCAGGAATTCGATCTGCCCGGTGCGGCTGAGCAGGCGTCCGTCTTCGTCGTGGGTCTCGTAGTAGGCCTGCAGGTAGGGGGTGGGATTCAGGTTCTCGCTCATGGTCGTGTCCTCCTTTGTCAAATGGTGATGATCGAAATAGAAAAAAGCAGTGCAGATCATGCCTCGAATGGCAAGCCTGCACTGCTTCTGCTCCGCGCTGCTGCGGAGATTACCCCAAAGAAGGGTACCGCAATGAAAGCCTGCCACATCGCCAATTGACGACGACAGCACGCTGCACGTTATTGTTGACGGCAAAAGCGTAAGCCTTCATAAGGATACCTCCTTTGAAAAGAATGGAGCCATCATAGCACGGAAAAGCCGAACTGTCAAGCGTTTTGTGAAAAAAACGTCCGGTGCCATGACCGGACGTTTCTATGCGTTACTTGCTCAGCCCCAGGTCATTCGCGCCCACGTCGATATCCAGCGTGGCGAAGTAGTCCTGGGCGGTCTCGGCGCGGCGGATGAGCCGGAAGCTGCCGTCGGCCTGATGCAGCACCTCCGCGGAGCGAAGGCGGCCATTGTAGTTGTAGCCCATCGCGTGACCGTGGGCGCCGCTGTCGTGGATGACGATCAGGTCGCCGTTCACGATCTCGGGCAGCATGCGGTCAATGGCGAACTTGTCATTGTTCTCGCACAGGCAGCCCACCACGTCGTAGAGGTGGTCGTGGGGCAGGTTCTCCTTGCCGCAGACGGTGATGTGGTGGTACGCGCCATACATGGCGGGGCGCATCAGGTTGGCGCAGCAGGCGTCCACGCCGATGTAGTGCTTGTAGGTGTCCTTCTTGTGGATGGCGCGGGTGACGAGCCAGCCGATGGGGCCGGTCATCCAGCGGCCCAGCTCGGTCTTGATGGCTACGCCGCCCTCGGGGAAGATCTCCTCATACGCTTTGCGAACGCCCTCGCCCACGGCGAAGATGTCGGTTTTCTGCGCGTCGGGACGGTAGGGGATGCCCACGCCGCCGGAGAGGTTGATGAACGCCAATTCGAGGCCGGTTTCCTCCGCCAGATCGCGGCCCGCCTTGAACAGCAGCTTGGCGAGGGTGGGGTAGTAAGCCGTATCGGTGTTGTTGGAGGACAGGAAGGAGTGCAGGCCGAACCGCTTGGCGCCCTTCGCTTTGAGGATGCGCAGGCCCTCCTGCAGCTGGGCGTAGGTGAAGCCGTACTTGGCGTCGCCGGGGTTGCCCATGATGGCCGTGCCGATGCGGAAGTCTCCGCCGGGGTTGTAGCGGCAGCAGATGGTCTCCGGGATGCCGCCGTTCTCTTCCAGCACGCCGATGTGGGTGATGTCGTCCAGGTTGACGAAGGCGCCCATCCCCCGGGCCATGGTGAACTCATGGTAGGGCATGGCGTTGGCGGAGAACATGATCTCCTCGCCCTGGAAGCCGCAGGCGCGGGCCAGCATCAGCTCGGTTTCGGAGGAGCAGTCCACGCCGCAGCTCTCCTCCTTGAGGATGCGCAGGATGGCCGGGTTGGGCAGGGCCTTCACGGCGAAGTACTCCTTGAAATCCTTGCACCAGGAAAAGGCTGCGTTCAGGTCGCGGGCGTTCTGACGCAGACCGGCTTCATCATAAAGGTGGAAGGGCGTCGGGAATTTGTTCGCCGCCGCCTCGAAAATGCTGTCGGAAAGGGAGAAATTCGGCATGTGGGATCACTCCGTGTCACAAAATTGAATACCCTGCAAGGATAGCATATCGGCGCAGGGATTGCAAGTCTTTCCGGTGTTTTCCGGTTCGTGGGAGAACAGGAGGCTGTCAGCCGCTCTCTGGGGATGGCAGATATGGTCAAGTAAGCGTTTTCACGACAGGGGATTGGATTTAAAGTGTTTTTTCCGCAAAATGAAGGGGAAAAGTCGAAAATGTCCATAAACTGATTTGAATAAAGTATGTACGCGGCGGGCGGATGCATGTAAAATGAGGTTGAATATTGCTCGGATTGTACCTTTCCGGGTACACCATGTAAGAATTGCAAACAAAGCTGTCAGGCTGTGAGTCAGGATGTTTCTCCGGGAGGAAAAAACATGAAGCATCAGATCACGTTCCGGCAGTACCGGGCGATGGATGTTTTGATGTTCACCGTGCTGGTGTGTGTGGGCGAAGTGCTCATCACGCTGGGCGCGACCCGCTGGTTCCCGGCAGAGCCCTACACGCTCTCCCTCGTGCCTGCGGTGACGGCCATCGTCATGGTCCGCTGGGGCGGTTTTGCTGCGATTCCTGCCTTCTTTGGAGCATTGTGCTTCTGCCTGGCCTCAGGCGCATCGCTTCCTCAATATGTCATTTACTGTGTTGGCAATCTTGCTGCGCTTGCGCTGACACAGTTTCTTTATCGCTTTGGTTGGAAGCGTTTACACGATCAGGTGCTTCTTTCCCTGCTTTACGGGTTTTTGACAGCCCTGATGATGCAGCTGGGCCGGGCGCTGATCGCCCTGGTGATGGGGAATCCTCTGGCGGTGTGCCTGGGCTTCATCACCACGGACGTCCTCTCCGCTGTGTTCAGCGCGCTGCTGGTGTGGATCATGCGCAAGCTGGACGGCATGCTGGAGGAGCAGAAGCATTACCTCAGGCGGGTCGCAGAGGAAATGGAACGAGAAAGAGAACAGGCTGTCCAGGGCAATGACCTGTGGCAGTGACGACGCCTTCGGGAGGTGTCGGAGGGCCCGCTGGCCCTCTGACTACAATCGTATCCGCCGGGTTTCCCGGCGGGGCGGGGCGTTTTCCGCTGGGCGGAAAACATTCCTTACACGAAGGAACGGCCGTGAGGATGGCAAGGCCATCCGAACAGTGACGGAGTGCAATACCTCGTAAAAATGCCAAAGCATTTTTACGAAACGATAGTTAAGGGGGTTGGTTTTCATGGCAGCGAAAGCGGCGGATTTCCTCATTTATGATGAGGCGGCCGGTGTATACCGCGAAAACCCGGAGCAGGCAGTGCGCGATGATGTGGAGAAGCACGCCTGGCGCCATATCGCGCTGACGATCATCAAGGACTGGCGGCTGTACCTGATGCTGGTGCCCATGCTGCTGGTGTTCCTGTTCTGGCGCTATCTGCCCATGTACGAGCTGCTGGGCTGCTTCAAGGTGCCCGATGAGGTGCTTCCCGTGGCGGATCAGTACTTCTCCGGCTTCTCCTATTTCAAGAGCCTGCTGTTCGGCGCTGATGCGGCGGATTTCTGGCGCGCGCTGCGCAACACCTTCCTGCTGAGCTTCTATGGCCTGTGCTTCGGCTTCCCGATGCCGGTCATCCTGGCGCTGTTCTTCAACGAGATCCGCAGCAACGTGGTGCGCTCCACCTGCCAGGTGCTGACCTATCTGCCCAAGTTCATGTCCACCGTCGTCATGACCTCTCTGGTGACGATGCTGGTCAAGCAGGGCGCGCTGACCACGGGCTACGGCATCATCAGCCAGGCGCTGGAGGCGCTGGGCCTCATCAGCACCGAGACTGCCAAGGCCGGCCTGCTGAATAACCCGGATTTCTTCCGTGCGATCTACCAGATCTCCGGTATCTGGGAGGGCGCGGGCTACGATTCCATCGTGTACTTCGCGGCGATCATCGCCATTTCGCCCACCAGCTATGAAGCCGCCCAGATCGACGGCGCGGGCAAGATGGCCCAGATGCGCTACGTCGTGCTGCCCGGCATCCTGTCCACCCTCGTGATCATGCTCATCACCCGTATCGGCTCGCTGCTGAACATCGGTTACGAGAAGGTGCTGCTGCTATACAACACCGACACCTATGTTACCGCTGACGTGGTCTCCACCTTCGCCCAGCGCAAGGGCATTATCGGCGGTCAGAAGGGCCTTGCCTCCGCGGCGGAAATGATGAACAACGTCATCAGCATGCTGCTGGTCATCAGTGCCAACACCATTGCCCGCAAGGCCTCCGACACGTCGCTGTATTAAGGAGGGGAGAGAGATGAAAAGAAAGCTTGAGCTGTCCGAACAGATCTTTAAGGTGATCAGCTACACCTTCCTGTGCATCTTCGCCCTGGCGTGTCTGTATCCCTTCGTGTACGCGGTGTCCGCTTCCATCAGCGGCGCCCACGCGGTGGATTACGGCGAGGTGGTCATCTTCCCCAAGGATATCCAGTTTGATGCATTCGCTCGCATGTTCAATGATAACATGTTCTGGAATTCCTACTCCAACACCCTGTTCCTGACCTTCTACGGCACCATCTGGGCGCTGGTGGTTGCCATTCTGGGCGCCTACGCCCTGTCCAAGAAGAGGCTGCTGTTCCGCCGTTTCTTCAACTTCTTCCTGGTGTTCACCATGCTGTTCTCCGCGGGTCTGGTGCCCCAGTACCTCAACTACCTGGCCACCAAGGATGTCTTCAACTCCATCGGCATCATGGACGACAAGTGGCTGGTCGTCATCGCCATGGGTATGGCGGCGATGAACATCATCCTGCTGCGCAACGCCTTCGAGGGCGTGCCCAGCGAGATCGAAGAGGCTGCCATCGTGGACGGCGCGACGGAATTCCAGGTGCTGTCCAAGGTGTACATCCCCATGTGCAAGTCCACCATCGCGACGGTGACGCTGTTCTTCGCCATTTCCCGCTGGAACGGCTACTTCTGGGCCCGCCAGATGATCTCCAACTCCAACGAGCATCCCCTGCAGGTTTTCATCCGTCTGCGTCTGGAGGAGTTCACCGATCCCGAGCAGATGGCCGGCTGGAACGAGATCTACTCTTCGGACTCCGTCATCTACGCCCTGATCGTTTGCTCCATCGTGCCCATCCTGATCATCTACCCCTTCATCCAAAAGTACTTCGCCAAGGGCGTCAACATGGGCGGCGTGAAGGAATAAGCAGCGTGACGCTGCACCCAACTCGCGGCAGCGTGCCTCTGCACCCATCTCGCGGCAGCGTGCCGCTGCACCCAACTCGCGATTGAGTCGACTGCTCTGGCATAGACCTACCGCGTGCGGCTTGGGGCGGTGCCCGGAGTCGTGCATCCGCGCGCTCATCGCGCGGGCTGCATGGTCGGCCGCTCACGGGGTTTCGCGGGGCGGATCGTGGGCCCTGCGTCCCATCTTTCCATTGTGCTTTGCCGGGTCAACCCGGTGAAAATAAAAAGGAGGAACACAACTATGAAGCGTACCCTTTCTCTCGCTCTGGTGCTGATGATGGTCATGTCCATCTTCACTGTCGGCGCCATGGCCGAAGAACCCGTGGTCCTGCGTATGGCCACCGGTTACAACAACGCCAAGACCGGTCTGTTCTTTGATGCTTCCGTCGCTGGCGAAGGCATCACCCTGGCCGACGGCATCACCTATCACACCGGCGACCTGAAGCCTACCTGGGTCCGTGTGCAGGAAGTGCTGAACGTCAAGTTCGAGAACCAGTACCAGGGCAACTCCGCCTCCAACGAGTTCGACTTCTGGAAGGATCGTCTGGACGAAGTTGATATGCTGTCCGGTACCGCTGCCAAGCTGTCCGAGTACGGCGAGGCCGGCTCCTTCGTGAACCTGGCTGACTACCTGGATCAGATGCCCAACTTCAAGGCTTACCTGGACCAGAACCCCATCGTCCGCCTGTCCATCACCGGTAACACCGAGACCGGCGCCATCTACTTCTCCCCCTACTTCGACGGCGTGAACGACATCGAGCGTATGCCCCTGATGCGCGTTGACTGGGTCGTCAAGCTCCTGGACGGCGAAGGCGCTTTCACTGCCGAAGCTTCCAACAAGCTGGCTGCTCCCGTTTACACCCCCTACATGCCCACCACCGGTTCCGTGACCGTTGACGTTGTCAACCTGGAAGGCACCGCTGTGGAGACCGTCACCAAGAACTACGACGCCGCCGGCAACATCGTCGAGAAGATGAACGCCGCTGGCGAGCTGGATGGCGTTGCCGCCGTCAACATGCTGCGTGAGTACATCGACGTGGCTTACAATGGCTACTACGGCACCCAGCGTTCCAACCTGTTCGTGGGTCAGAACGCTGCCTGGGACGCTGACGAGCTGGTCGCCCTGCTGCGCTGCGTCGTCGCCAACCCCCAGACCCTGAACGGCACCGATAACGTGGAAGGCCTGTTCTCCCGTGAGGACAACAACAACCAGCGCCGCGTGGATATGTTCCGCTTCGCCGGCACCCTGTTCGGCGTTCGTGGCCTGGAGTCCCGTCAGGACTTCCTGTGGATCGACGCTGACGGCTTCCTGCGTGACGCCCGTCAGGAAATGGACGCTTATGAGGCCATGGGCCGCATGAACACCCTGGTTCAGGAAGGCCTGATCTCCCAGTCCTTCGTTGACATGGCCAAGGAATCCACCGCCACCATGCTGGAGAACGACCTGGGCTTCATGCACTACGACTACAACCAGACCCAGACCGTGTACAACGAGACCAAGCTGCAGGACGGCGAGAAGTACATGGCCGTGATGGTTCCCGTTGCCCGCTGGTTCGACGGCACCAACGCCGATGGCGTCTACATGCGCTTTACCGAGTCCTGGCGCTCTGTGAAGACCGACGGCTGGGGCATCCCCAAGCACGTTGAGTCCGATCCCGCCAAGCTGAATGCTGCTCTGGCCCTGATCGACTACGCTTACAGCCCCGAAGGCATGATCCTCATGTCCTACGGCCCCGACGCCTTCATCAAGAAGAATGACGACGGCTCCTACGTCACCTTCAACTTCAACGGCACCCAGATGCCCGTGATTGCTGACGCCACCTACGCTGAGCTGTGGGAGAAGGCTTCCGGCAACTACACCAACTACGCCCGTCAGTACCTGGGCTCCACCCTGTCCTTCGCCAAGAGCCAGGCCTTCGAGTACCAGTGCACTCACGAGGTCGGCAAGGAAGGCGCCGGCAAGATCTCTGTCGCCATCGGCCTGGGCACCATCAAGCACCCCGAGCTGGCTGTGACCGAGAATCCCTGGTACACCTCCGTGCCCACCGTTCTGCCCAACACCAAGAACGAGAATGAGACCCTGAAGAGCTACTCCACCCTGACCGAGACCTTCAACGCGGCCAAGGGCGGCGCCAACGCCTTCGTGGACATCATCGTTGCTGGTTTCGTGACCGAGGGCATGTTCTCCGCGGAAGACGCTGTGAACACCATCGCCGGTGATCTGGGCGGCGCTGACTACCTGTACCTGAAGCAGGAAGCCTACGATCGTCTGCTGACCTACTACGCTACCCTGAACTAATTGATCCCTTTCCATGGCGGGGCGCAAGCCCCGTCATGGGTTCCCGCCAGCCCCCTGCCCACGCGGGAGGCTGACCGGAGCCCCGATCCGGCCTCGTAAAATTTCCGTCCGCCCTGCGGATGACATATTCGCTTATCACAGGAGGGTTATCATGTACAAAAAGCAGCTGACCTGGCAGAAGATCCTTTGCTTTGCGGCGCTGGCCGCCTGCGGAATCCTCTTTTTGTATTCCCTGGGCCTGTCCACCGACCTGTTCGACGGCTTGTTCTACGCCCTGCCGGAGGAAGCCAAGCTGGCTACCTCACGGGTCAACGTTCCCGGCGCAGAGGTCTATTATGAGATCCAGCCCTTCAACCGTCAGCTGCTGAACAACAGCATCGTCCTGCTGCTGGCGGGCTGCCTGCTGTTCCTCACCAGCACCCACAACCGCCGCCGGTACTACATCAGCAACGCGGTCTCCACCTTCGCCTTTGCGGGCGGCGGCGTGGCGCTGAGCATCTGGGCGCATCAGAACATCACGGCCTTCAAGGCCAAGTTCCTGCAGATCGACTTCGCTGCCTATGAGAAGTACGCCACCCGCCGCAGGAAGGCGTACATCGACTCCACCTTCTGGTTCGACGCCCACTATGTGGTGCTGGCCATCCTGCTGGTGGTGTGTGCAGCGCTGGTGATCAACTACTTCTGGAAGCTGCACCTGATGAAGGCAGAAAAGCGGCTGATCAACGCCGGGAAAGGGGAGGCTGCCGTATGATGAATAAGGCTGAAAAGAAGCAGATCCAGCTGGATCGGATGCGCTTTAACAAGAACACCCTGGGCTCCCGCCTGGTGTATCTTGCGATCCTCTTCAATGTGTTCTATTTCGTCAGCGTGTACGAGTCCGATGTGGGCACCTGGTACTACCAGGCGCTGATCGGCGTTTCCATCGTGTACAACCTGGTGTTCATGCTGGTTGCCTTCCTCGCCTCCGAGGGCGTGAAGAACTACAAGACCGGCTACGGCTACCTGCTGCTGGGCCTGGGTGTGGGGCAGATCGCCCGCATCTTCATCCTGCCGCTGATGGCCAACAGTGCCCTCACCAAGCGCAGCGACCCGGTGCTCAAGAAGGTCGTTGAGGTCGCCGTGATGGAAGACGGCCAGTTCATCGGGATCGTGATCTTCCTGAGCCTGTCCGCCCTGTGCTGCATCGTTGCTGGCCTGGTCAGCGTCATCCGCAGCCGCAAGCTGGCCGCCTACAAGGCGACCCTGAACGAGCAAGCCGCCTGAAGTAATCGCTAAAGGAGATGCCGCCTTATGGCAAACATCAGCTTACAGCATCTGGACAAGATCTATGACAATAATGTGCAGGCCGTTTTTGACTTCAACCTGGAGGTGAAGGACGGCGAGTTTATCGTGCTGGTCGGCCCCTCGGGCTGCGGCAAGTCCACCACCCTGCGCATGATCGCCGGCCTGGAGGATATCTCTGCCGGCAAGCTCCTGCTGGATGGCGAGGATATCACCACCGCGCCCGCCAAGGATCGCGATATGGCCATGGTGTTCCAGAACTATGCGCTCTACGGCCACATGACCGTGTACGAGAACATGGCTTTCTCCCTGACCATGCGCAAGGAGGATCCCAACGTCATCCACCGCAAGGTGCTGGCGGCAGCGGAGATCCTGGGCCTGACGGATCAGCTGAACAAGAAGCCCAAGCAGCTCTCCGGCGGCCAGCGCCAGCGCGTCGCCATGGGCCGCTCCATCGTGCGCAGCCCCAAGGTCTTCCTGTTTGACGAGCCGCTGTCCAACCTGGACGCCAAGCTCCGCGGCGCCACCCGCCGGGAGATCCTGCTGCTGCACAAGCGCATGAACGCCACCATGCTCTACGTCACCCATGACCAGACCGAGGCGCTGACCCTGGCGGATCGCATCGTGTGCATGTCCATGGGCCGCGTGCAGCAGGTGGGCACCCCCCTGGAGCTCTATGATACCCCCGCGAACCTCTTCGTGGCGAGCTTCATCGGTCTGCCGCCCATGAATTTCTTCGACGTCACCATCAACGGCGACAAGGCGGAGCATGCCTGCTTCACCATGTCCCTCACGCCGGAAGAGCAGGTGCTGCTGGCTCCCTACCAGGGCAAGACCGTGGTGCTGGGCGTTCGCCCGGAGAACATCGCCACCGGCGGCGACATCGACGTGGCGGTCTACTCCAATGAGAACCTGGGCATGAACACCCTGGTGCACGGCCGCCTCAATGGCGAGGTCGCTGCCCATGCCGCCATCACCTGTAAGCTGCGCGGTTGGTGCGATTACAAGGCCGATGACCATGTGCTGGTCAAGTTCGAGAAGCGTCACTTCTTCGACAAGGAAACCACCAACGCAATCCGCTGAAAGGAGGAACGATCATGTCCCAGTTGAACAAGAAAAAGCCCGGCGGCGTGAAGGAGTTCTTCCGCAAGAAGCTGGTATCCCTCAAGCGCAAGCCCCAGATGATCCCCATGATCGTGCTGGCGATCGCCTTCCTGTACTATTCGCTGAATCTGACGCAGGTGTCCAACACCACCGCCAAGATCCAGCTGCCCGGCATGGGCCTGAGCGGCTTCTGCACGATGCTGTTCTCCATGCTCAGCTTTGTGTGCTTCCTCAATTCCTACCCCCACCGCAAAAAGACCAACATCCCCATGCTGGTGCTGATGTTCATCATGCTGGCGCTGCTGATCGTGTGCGACACCTTCTACATGGGCCAGATCCATACGGCCATCAACCGCGCCGATCACCCCATCGTGGTGGACGCCGGCACGGCTTACATCTCCAAGGCCTATGACATGCTGGGCGTGCACCGCATTATCGTGGTCGTCGGCGCTGTGCTGACGCTGCTGGTGCCCGTGATGCGCAAGCTGTTCAAGAAGATCAACACCTCCCTGCAGGTGGAGGAGAATGGCTCCATGGGCGAGATCCTCCTCTCCGGTGACGAGTGAGTCCGATGAAGAAGGAACAAAACAAGCCGGAAGCCAAGGAGGCGTCCTACTACCAGCTCCACACCGGTGCGGTGGAGGATCTGGTGTCTGCCACGAAGGAGAATACGCCCCGCTATTCCGAGGCGGAGCTGAACAAGTATCGCTCCGGCAAGAAAAAGTGGACCTTCCCTCAGTGGCTGAAGGTCGGGCTGATCAAGTTCTGGTTCTACGGGGCGGTATGCTACTTCGTGTTCTGGGGCCTGGGCCTGTACGTGGCTGACCAGCTGGATCTGTACTTTGTGGCCGCCATCGTGCTGGGCATGGTGACGGATCTGCTGATCAATCATTTCCTGCGCTTCACCGAGAAGCTGCCCGGCGGCAGCAAAAAGTGGATGATGGTCACCCGCAGGGGGACGGCAGGATTCTTCCTGAATCTGCTATATGGCGGATTGGTGCTGTTCCTGGTGATCACCGCCTACAACGTCATCAATACCGTGATCGTCACCCTGTATGCGGGCAGCGAAACGGCGCCGCTGCTGACGGTGGAGCCCATCGTCTTTGGCCTGACTGCCACCGGTGCGGATACGCTGTGCGTCACCATCCGCAACACGCTGCGCAAAATGGTGGAGGACGCCAAGCGCAAGGCATAACAAAAGCCGCCAGCGTGGCTGACGGCGGAGCAAAGTCATTTCGTTTCGGGGGCTTTCCCGTATTCCCTGGGGGATACGCCGTACTTCTTCTTGAACATGCGGGAGAAGTACAGCGGGTCCAGATAGCCGCACATGCGGGCCACCTCGGTGATGCTGCTGCCGGTGCCTGCCCGGAGAAGATCCGCGGCGGACTGCAAACGCAGATCTGCCAGGTACTTGTGGGGCGTTGTGTGCATCGCCTGACGGAAGAGCCGGCAGAGATAATCGTAGCAGTAGGGTGCGGAGCGCAGCAGCTCGTCCAGCTCGTAATGGGGGTTGGCGTAGTTCTGCAATATGCTCGCGGCAATTTCCTCTACCAGAGCGCTGCGCGGGGAGGTCGTGCGTCTGCTGCTGATATGCTGGGCGATCAGCTGTCCATAGGCGGGCAGCAGGGCCGCGCGGTATTCCGCATCGCTGTGGAAGAGATAGTGCGCATCCTGAAACAGGTGCAGCAGGGAATGATTCCCGTCATCCTGGATGACGATGGGGTCACGGAAGGACAGCGTGGCGTTCTCGATCTGCAGGCAGATGCAGCTCGCGCCCTCCCAGCTGACATGGGTATGGGGTGATTCCGGCGGGATGACCACCACGTCGCCCGCATGATAGGGCTGTACCGCATCGTCAAAGACGAAGCTGCCTCCGCCCTGGGTGCAGCAGAAAACCTCCCAGCACTCGTGCTGATGCCGGGCTGCCGCGGGGACGTGCTGCTGCTGTTCTGCGTAAGTTACATCGTTCATGCTCTCACCTCATGGAGGATTCGGAACGATTGTACCACATACAAGTCGGTTTTGTCTATATCGGGCGGGATTTTCCGCCAAAGCCAAGTAAAGGAGCGATACCGCTATGGCATACCTCACGCTCAGGAACATCAACAAGATCTACCCCAACGGCTTCCACGCCGTGCACGACTTCAACCTGGAAGCCGAGCGGGGTGAGTTTATCGTGTTCGTCGGCCCCTCCGGCTGCGGCAAGTCCACGACCCTGCGCATGATCGCGGGCCTGGAGGACATCAGCAAGGGCGAATTCCTGATCGACGGCCAGCTGGCCAACAACCTTGGCCCCCGCGAGCGCGAGATCGCCATGGTGTTCCAGAGCTACGCGCTGTATCCCAACATGACCGTGTACGATAACCTGGCCTTTGGCCTGAATCTGCAGGGCGTGGACGAGGACGTCATCGAGGAGCGCGTGCAGAAGACCGCGAAGATCCTGGGCCTGACGGAGTACCTGGATCGTATGCCCCGTGCGCTTTCCGGCGGCCAGCGCCAGCGCGTGGCCGTGGGCCGCTCCATCATCCGCAAGGTGGGCATCTTCCTGATGGACGAGCCGCTGTCCAACCTGGACGCCAAGCAGCGCGTCACCATGCGCAGCGAGATCACCCAGATCCACCGCGAGACCGGCGCCACCACCATCTATGTCACCCATGACCAGACCGAGGCCATGACCATGGCCGACCGCATCGTGGTCATGAAGAACGGCTATGTGCAGCAGATCGGCACGCCCAAGGACGTTTACTTCAACCCGCGCAACATGTTCGTCGCCGGCTTCATCGGCGAGCCTCCGATGAACTTCATCCGCCGCAATGTGGAAAATGGCTGCATCGTGATCGGCGGCGCGACCTTCGACCTGAGCAAGTGCATCGGCGAGAAGATCGGCGAGTACGAGGGCAAGGAGATCGTCTTCGGCTTCCGTCCCGAGGCCATCGTGATGGGCGAAGCGGAGAATGCCTTCGCCGCCAAGGGCATGGTCGAGCTGACCGAAATGCTGGGCGACAACGCCAACGTCTACGTGGACATTGACGATGACAAGTCCATCCTGAAGGTCACGCCCCATGAGATCCCCCAGATGGACGCCGAGGTCACCTTCTCCATTCCCGTGGAGAGCGTCTACCTCTTCGACGCCCAGACCGAGATGGTCATCAAGTAAGCAAACAAAGAGCGCATCCCGCGAGGGATGCGCCTTTTTTTATGCCTTCACGATGGGCAGCCAGAGCTCCACCCTGCTGGACGGGGGATCGGCCTGGTTCAGTGGGTAATAGAACTCAATGTTGCAGTTCCAGCCGAGGCGATATTCGCGGCAGGCTGGCAGCCAGTCGCGCCACATCTGCGTGTTGATGTCCTGCAGCGTGGCCAGCGTGCAGGGGAACACCGCCCACGTGCCGCCGGGAATATCGCGGGTGACGCAGCCCTCCGGGATCGTCTGCCCCGGCTGATACAAGTCTGCGATAAGGTAGTCAAACTCGCAGCCGTCTGCATCAATGCAAACGCCGAACTCGCCGTCAAGGGGCATGCCCTGTGCCATCATTTCCCCCCACCATGCGGGGATTTCCTGATAGCTGGTCTCGTTGTGAAAGTGTCGCAGGTAGCCCACCACGGTGAATGCGGGCTTTTCGACAATCTTGTATTCCATGATGCTTCCGCCCTCCTGATTCATGTTGATTTTCATCGGCGCGAAGGATTGCAGCATTGTGCCTGGCAGCCGTACCTGGGAAGGAAGCACGCCGTGAAACCGCCGGAACGCCCTGACGAAGCTGTCCGGCGAGTCGTAGCCGTACTTCATCGCCGTGTCGATGACCTTCGCGCCCCGGAGCAGTTCCTGCGCGGCCTGGGTCAGCCGACGGCGGCGGATGTACTCGCCCAAAGGCACGCCGCACAGGCTGGAGAAGATCCGCTGGAAGTGGAATGCGCTGACGTACGCGCGCGCTGCGACGTCGTGCACATCGATGTCTTCCGTCAGATTGGCCTCGACGTAGTCAAGGGCGGCCTGGATGCCTTCGCGGATGGTCTGCATGGCGCTGCCTCCTTCGTGGATGATGAGGACAGTATAGCACAGCCCTGCGAAATAGTCCCGACTTTTTCTGCGGCGTGAGGGCTGGGAAAATGGCCGGAGGGGCCTGCGAGGGGCTATGCAAAACGGGCGATTGCTGGTATAATACTGGCAGGTCTCAATCGAATAACGAAGAAAGTGGTGACAGTATGCCCAACCCCATCCTGCCTCTGTGGGAGCACATTCCTGACGGCGAGCCCCGCGTGTTCGGCGACCGCGTGTATCTCTATGGTTCCCATGACCGTCCGCTGTCGGGCGATTTCTGCGACATCCGGCTGAAGGCCTGGTCCGCACCCATCGACAACCTGGATCACTGGACCTGCCACGGCGATATTTTCCATGCCCAGGCGGACGAAGATCATCCTGCGGACGTCACCTGGCACGACATGAACCCCTGCGACAAGCACATGATGTACGCCCCCGACGTGGTGAAGAAGGGCGACAAGTACTATCTTTTCACCTACATTTTCTATGACAAGGGCTGCGTGTCCGTGTCGGACAAGCCCGAAGGCCCCTTCAAGGTCATCGGCACCTACAAGTATGCCCCGGAGGACAGCGGCGACGACGGCGTTTACAACGATCCCGGCGTGCTGGTGGACGACGACGGCCGGGTGTACATCTACTACGGCTTTGAGCATTCCCACATGAACGAGCTGGATCCGGAGACGATGAACACCGTGCTGCCCGGCAGCCTCAGGCATCATGTGATCGACGACCGGGACGGCGTGCCGGAGGAGATGCGCTTCTTCGAGGCCAGCTCTCCCCGCAAGATCGGCGACACCTACTACCTGATCTACTCTCCCCGCAAGGGCAGCCGCCTGGCCTACGCCACCTCCGACAAGCCCACCGGCCCCTTCACCTACCGCGGCTACATCGTGGACAACAGCAACGATTACCCCGGCGGCAACGACCACGGCTCCATCATGAAGGTGGGTGACCAGTGGTACATCTTCTACCACCGGATGACCAACGGTACCTGCTTCTCCCGCCAGGCCTGCGCCGAGCGCATCGAGATCCTGCCCGACGGCACCATCCCGACGGTGGAGATGACTTCCCTGGGCTTTTCTAAGTCCCTCAACCCCTACGAGGAAACCCCTGCCCACCGCGCCTGCGTGCTGCGGAATGGCGGCATGATCAAGTACCTCAACGAGTTTCATACCGTCATTGACGAGCTGCGCAGCGGCACCGTCGTGGGCTACAAGTACTTCGACTTTGGCGAGGATGACAGCGCGACCCACACCGATGTGGTGATGGAGCTGCGGGGCCTGGGCGAAGCGGGCCGCGTCACTGTGCATCTGGACGATGCCGCGAATGATCCCATCGGCGAAGGCTGCTTCACCGGCGACGATCAGCTGCTGAAGGTGAAGCTGCCCTGCATCACCGGGCGGCACGCGGTGTACTTCACCTTCCACGATGACCGCACCCAGCTGTCCTGGGGCCTGCACGACCGCTGCCTGACCCGCCTGGAGCGGTTTGTGTTCAAGAAGTAAGGAGGTCTGTGTGTGGGCTACACATTTGCCGCTGCGCTGGTGAAGAAGACCGGCGGAACCGCGCCCGCCACCCGCAAGGCATTCCGGGTGGCGATGGAGAACCTGGGCTACCGCAAGGCACCCAATGCGGATGAGGCCTCGCTCGCCCTGCGCATGTACCAGGACAAGAAGAGCGCGTGGCTGTCCCTAGCGATGGAGATGCCGGAAGACCTGGACAAGGAGCTGGAGTTCCTGCGCAAGGTGTCGGCGGAAATGCATACGCCCATCCTGTATTTCATGAACTTCGACAGCGACTTCCTCTACATCGCAGCGACGGACGGCAAGGCTGTGCAGCATGTCCACGTGGGCTTCATTGACGAGGACGACGAAGCCATGACGGACAGCGAAGACCTGTCCATCTTCGACGCACTGCTCCCGGATGACGCAGCCCGGGCGGAATTCCGCCGCATCCTCGCGGTGGACGATGAAGAACGCGTCTTCTCCGAGGAGGCCGCGCAGGAGATGGCGGCGCTGTTCGGCTATACGCCGGAGGCGCTGTTCATTGACGAGGACGCAAAGCCCTTCGCGGAGTTCAATTTTGACCTGCCGGGGGAGGAGGCTGTGCCTTTCCTCATGCCGGAGGATGCGCCGGTGGCGTTTGAGGTTACTTGTGGTCACTTTAATGTTAATCCAGGAAAGCTGAGCTTCTATTCTTGCGGCGGTGTAGGCCGAGGCGTGCGCATTCTCATGCAGGCGCAGGATTATGACGCTGAAACCTGGGAAGCGCCCTGTATAGAGATATCCAACGAGATCAACAAACACTGCGGTTGCCCTCCGCCGGAGGAATATTCGGCGAAGGTTGTACCCAAACGCGTTGTTTTCAACGATGGCAGCAAGGGGTGGGTCGCGGAGTTCCCGGATGTGCCGCTGTTCCGTGGTGTGAACCCGGATTCTCCGCAGCGGCGCAGTATGAAAGCGTGGAAGATTGAGCAGGCGATCGAGTATCATATGGGCATCGCCCTGTGTGATGTGCGATTCCGCACGCCGGAGCTTGATGAACCGGTACAGATGATGTTGCCTGATGATGGCTGGCGGGCACATGAGCCCTTATCGCTGCAAGCTCATTACGATAAATATGAGCAGAAGACGCACATCTGGATCATTTCCTTGGAGAATCCAGAAGCTTGCAGGCATTATGCAATGCCAATGGTGCCACTGCAGCGGAGACAGGTTTGGCTGGCAGGTTTTGTACCTGATGAAATGATATAAAGGAGGAGCTCCATGAAAATCGGCGCACAATTCTTTACCGTCCGCAACCAGTGCCAGACCCTCGATGATTTCGCCCTGACCCTGCGCAAGGTGGCCGACATCGGCTACAAGACCGTGCAGATTTCCGGCACTTGCCCCTATGACGCGGAGTGGCTCAAGGCGCAGCTGGCTGTCAATGACCTGCAGTGCGTGCTGACCCACATTCCCGTGCCGCGTTTGGTCGGGGAGACCCAGCAGGTCATCGCGGATCATCATGTGTTCGGCTGCGAAAACATCGGCCTGGGCTGGTACGCCTTCAACGAAACCGACACCTACGAGAAATTCATGGAAACCTACCCCCGCGTGGCGGAGGAGATCCGCGCGGGCGGGCGGTACTTCATGTACCACAACCACGATCAGGAGTTCAAGCGGCTGGGTGATCAGATCATCCTGGAAAAGCTGGCCCAGGATATCTCTGCGGATGTGATGGGCTTCACCCTGGATACCTTCTGGATCCAGGCGGGCGGCGGCGATCCGGCCCAGTGGGTGAAGAACCTCGCGGGCCGCGTGCCGGTCATCCACCTCAAGGACTACGCCTATGGCCGCAAGATGGCTGTGGTGGGCGAGGGCAATATCAATTTCGACCGTGTTTTCAGCGCAGCTGAAGAGAGTGGTACGAAGTACATGCTCGTTGAGCAGGACGACTGCAACGGCGAGGACCCCATCGAGTGCCTGCGCCGCAGCTATGAGTACTTGAAGGCCTGTGGCTTCAATTAACGAATCAGGAGGCGTCCTATGGATACGCTTCAACAGGTGAGGGCGGCCGTGATCGGCTACGGCGGCATCGGCTCGGCCCATACGGCGACCATCGCGCGGGGCGCGGTGGAGGGCATGACCCTCGCGGCGGTGTGCGACATCAATCCGGCGAGGCGGGCCGTTGCGGCGGAACGCTTCCCCGGCGTGCGGGTGGCGGAGGATTATCATGATCTGCTGGACGGCAGCATCGACGCGGTAATCATCGCCGTGCCCCATCCCATGCACTGCGAGATCGCGGCGGAATGTCTGCGCGGCGGGGTACACGTCTTGTCGGAAAAGCCCCTGGACGTTTCCGTCACCGCGGCGAAGAAGGCTTTGCAGGCCGCGGAGGAAACGGGCCGCATCTTCGCGGTGATGCTCAACCAGCGCACAGCGCCCATCTTCCGGCGCGCACGGGAGATCGTGCAGAGCGGTGCACTGGGCCAGCTCAAACGCACGGTGTGGCTCATCACCAACTGGTACCGCACCCAGCACTATTATGACTCCGGCTCCTGGCGGGCTACCTGGGCGGGGGAGGGCGGCGGCGTGCTGCTCAATCAGGCGCCCCACAACCTCGACCTGTGGCAGTGGATCTGCGGCATGCCGGTTTCCGTCAGCGCGTATTGCGACGTGGCGCGCTATCACCGCATCGAGGTGGAGGACGACGCGACCCTCATGACCCGCTATGCAAATGGCGCGACGGGCCTGTTCGTCACCTCCACGGGGGAATTCCCGGGCACCAACCGCCTGGAGATTGCCGGCGACCTGGGCAAGATCGTCCTGGAGGAGGGCGTGCTCAAGTGGTGGAAGCTGCGTCAAAGCGAGCATGACGTGCGCTGGCACTCCGACAACAGCATGCCCCGCATTGAATGTGACTACCTGGAGGAGCGCTTCGACGACGGCGGCGCGCAGCATCGCGGCATCCTGCAGAACTTCGCCAACGCCATCCTGCATGGGGAAACGCTGATTTCCCCTGCGGCGGACGGCCTGAATGAGCTGACCCTCTCCAACGCGGCGTACCTGTCCCAGTGGACGGGCAACGCCTGCATCGCGCTGCCCCTGGACGGCGCGGCCTTCGACGCGCTGCTTCGGGAGCATGCGGCCCATTCCATGACCCACGAGGCCCTGGCCAACATCCCCGAAGGAGAATACCAGGATCGCTGGCAGACCCGCTGGTGATCTCATCCGCCTCACAAGGGCGGATTTTTTCTTGATTTCGACAGGATTCAACCAAATTTCCCCCTTGAAAGCTGGGATTTGTTATTGCTGCGTTCATAATTTTTTGGTACAATAAGTATCCAGCCTCCAAAGGCTGGCAAGAATAGAAAAACCAACCTGTCACGAGAAGGAGTGACTATCCCCATGTTAGAGCTCAAAGGCATCAAAAAGGATTACCCGGCGGGCGATGGCATTGTCCATGCGCTCAAGGGCATTGACCTGCAGTTCCGCAAGAGCGAGTTTGTTTCCATCCTCGGCCCCTCCGGCTGCGGCAAGACCACCATGCTCAACATCATCGGCGGCCTGGATCAGTACACCGAGGGCGACCTGGTCATCAACGGCACGTCCACCAAGCACTACAAGGATCGCGACTGGGATGCGTACCGCAACCATTCCATCGGCTTTGTGTTCCAGAGCTACAACCTGATCCCGCACCAGACAGTTCTGCAGAATGTGGAGCTGGCCCTGACCCTTTCCGGCGTTTCCAAGGCGGAGCGCCGCAAGCGCGCCATCCAGGTGCTGCAGGATGTGGGCCTGGGCAACCAGCTGCGCAAGAAGCCCGCCCAGATGTCCGGCGGACAGATGCAGCGCGTGGCCATCGCCCGTGCGCTGGTGAATAACCCCGACATCATCCTGGCGGATGAGCCCACCGGCGCGCTGGACACCGAGACCAGCGTGCAGGTCATGGACATCCTCAAGGAGGTGGCCAAGGATCGCCTGGTCATCATGGTCACCCATAACCCTGACCTGGCGGAGAAGTACTCCACCCGCATCATCCGCATGCTGGACGGCGAGATCACCAGCGACTCCATGCCCCTGACGGCGGAGGAGCTTTCCGGCCTTGAAAAGCAGGCCCGGGACGCCCGGGTTGCCCGGCAGTCCGGCGCGAAGAAGGAGAAGAAGCCCTCCATGTCCTGGGCGACTTCCTTTGGCCTGAGCCTCAAGAACCTGATCAGCAAGAAGTCCCGCACGCTGCTGACCGCCTTTGCCGGTTCCATCGGCATCATCGGCATCGCGCTGATCTACGCGGTGTCCGGCGGCATGACTGCCTACATCAACACCGTGCAGGAGGATACCCTGTCCTCCTACCCGCTGACGCTGCAGGCCAGCGAAATGAACATGGGCTCGCTGATGGCGACCTTCATCGGCAACGCCCTGTCCGGCGAGCCCCATGAGAACGATGCGGTCTACGAAAAGACCATGATCTACGACCTGGTCAACGCCCTGGGCGCGATGGAGGAGACCACCAACGATCTCAAATCCTTCAAGACGCACCTGGACGCCCAGATCGCTGACCCGGAAAGCGAGCTCAGCAGCGCCATCAACGGCGTGCAGTACACCTACCAGCTGCCGCTGACGGTCTATACCCAGAATGTGGACGGCGACGTCATCCAGGCGGACTCCCAGGTGCTGATGCAGGAGCTGATGCTGGAATTCATGGGCATGGATCTCAGCTCCATGATGGATATTTCCGCCACCTACGGCATGGATGCTTCCAGCATGTCCATGATGGGCGGCGGCATGGGCGCATCGGTGGTGCTGTGGCAGGAGATGCTCACCGGCAAGAACGGCGAGGCCATCAACCCACTGCTGCTCAAGCAGTATGACCTGATCTATGGCTCCTGGCCCAACGAGTACAACGAAGTCGTCATCGTTGTGGACGAGAAGAACGAGATCGCCGATATGACCCTGTACGCCATGGGCCTGAAGCCCAAGAGCGAGATCGAGGCGCTGGCGAACGCCGCCTTCAACCAGTCCGGCGTGGAGGTCTCCGACGAAAAGTGGAGCTATGAGGACATCTGCGGGCTGACCTTCCGCGTGGTGCTGCCCTCCAGCTGCTATGTCAAGGACGAGGCCACCGGCGCCTGGACGGATCTGCGGGATACCCCGGCGGGCCTGCGATATCTGTACGACAACGGCCTGCCCCTCAAGGTGGTGGGCGTCATCCGCCCCAATGAGGAGGCCGTGGCGGGCATGCTCAGCGGCACCATCTGCTACACCGCTGACCTGACCGAGCATATCATCCGCCAGGCGGCGGAATCCCCCGCCGTGAAGGCCCAGCAGGCGGACGCCGCCACGGACATCTTCACCGGGCTGCCCTTCCGGGAATCCACCGGCGCGATGACCGAGGAGGACAAGGCGGCGGAGTTCACCGCCTATGTCGCCACCCTCACCGAGGAAGAAAAGGCTGCTGTATATGTGCAGGTCATGTCTATCCCCACCCAGGAGCAGATCGACCAGATCGTCCAGCAGCAGCTGAGCACGATGACCCGCGCGGACATCGAAGCCGCGATGCTGCAGGCCATGGAGGGCCAGGTGAACGTCAGCGCGGAGGAGATGCTGAAGTATGTCTCCGCCATGACGGATGAGGAGCTCTTCGCCCTTGTCGCCCAGATGATGGGCGAGCAGGTAAAGGCCCAGTACGCCGAGCAGGTGAAGGCGCAGATGTCCCAGATGGACGCGGCGACCCTGGCCATGGGCCTGACCGTATCCATGCCGGCGACCACGCCGGAGCAGGTGTCCATGAAGGCCGCCATGTATGCGCAGAGTGCCGCGAACATCCCTCAGGAGCAGCTGGACGCCCTGACCCAGCAGACCCTCGCCGCCATGACCCGCGAGCAGCTGGAGGGCATGCTTCTCCCGGCGATGGCCGCGCAGATGGGCATAGCGCCCGAACAGGCCGCGCCCATGCTGGCCGCCATGTCCGATGATGACCTGCGCGCGCAGATCGCCCCCGCCATTCAGGAGCAGATCAAGCAGGAAGCCGCCGCCCAGCTGGCTGCCATGTCCGAAAGCGACATGTGCGCCGCCCTGGAGGCTGCCCAGCCGCCCTTCACCACCGCCCAGCTGGCCATGTTCCACGATGCGGTGCTGCACTTCTCCGAGTCCACCTACGAGGATAACCTGATCGCTCTGGGCTGCATTGACCTGGACAGCCCGGCCAGCATCAACATCTATGCTTCCTCTTTTGAGGACAAGGATCGCATCGAGGCGGAGATCACCGCCTACAACAACTCCGTGGACGAGATGCATCAAATTCGCTACACCGATTATGTGGGCCTGATGATGTCCTCCGTGACTTCCATCATCAACGCCATCACCTATGTGCTGATCGCCTTCGTGGCCATCTCGCTGGTGGTGTCCTCCATCATGATCGGCGTGATCACGCTGATCTCCGTGCAGGAGCGTACCAAGGAGATCGGCATCCTGCGTGCCATCGGCGCTTCCAAGCGGAATGTGTCCAGCATGTTCAACGCAGAGACGATCATGATCGGCTTTGCTTCCGGCGCCATCGGCGTTGGCCTGACGTGGCTGCTGTGCATCCCGATCAACGCGATCATCTACGCGCTGACGAACATTGCCGGCCTGGAGGCCTTCCTTCCCTGGGAGGTTGCGGCCATCCTGATCGGCATCAGCGTGGTGCTGACCTCCTTTGCTGGCGTGATCCCCGCCAAGTCCGCCGCGAAGAAGGATCCTGTGGTGGCACTGAGAACGGAATAATTGCATACGAAAAGCGGCTCTCCCATTCGGGAGAGTCGCCATTTTAGTTGGATTTTTTCGCATCGAGCAGCGCCTTTGCGCCAAGTCCGATGAAGAGTATGCCCAAGATAAGCGCGATAGGCAAGGGGAGCTTCACGCCGGTGAAGGCGATGATGATCTCCGCAATGCCGAGGATGATCAGCAGGATGGGACCGATCTTCTTCATTTCTTTCGCTTGCCCCGCTTACACAGCGCCCTGAGCCAGCATGGCGTCAGCAACCTTGATGAAGCCGGCGATGTTCGCGCCCGCGATCAGGTCGCCCTCGAAGCCGTATTCCTTCGCAGCCTTGTAGGACTCCTCGTAGATGCCCTTCATGATCTGCTGCAGCTTGGCATCGACTTCCTCGGCGGTCCAGGAGTAGTGCATGGCGTTCTGGCTCATTTCCAGGCCGGAGACGGCAACGCCGCCGGCATTGACAGCCTTGGAGGGAGCCACGACCACGCCGTTCTCCTTGAAGTATTCCACAGCGTCCAGGGTGGTGGGCATGTTGGAGACTTCCACGTAGTACTTGGTGCCGTTGGCGACGATGTTCTTGGCGTCCTCCAGGCGAACCTCGTTCTGGGTCGCGCAGGGCATGGCCACGTCCACCTTGACCTCCCAGGGCTTCTTGCCGGGGAAGAAGGGCACGCCGAACTTGTCGGCATAATCCTGCACCTTGTCGCGGCAGGAAGCGCGCATTTCCAGCAGGTAGTTGATCTTCTCGGGGGTGTTGATGCCGTCGGCATCGTAGATGTAGCCGTCGGGGCCGGAGATGGTGACGACCTTGCCGCCCAGCTCGGTGACCTTCAGGCAGGTGCCCCAGGCCACGTTGCCGAAGCCGGAGACCGCGAAGGTCTTGCCCTTGATGTCCTCGCCGAAGGTCTTGAGCATTTCCACGGTGTAGTACACCGCGCCAAAGCCGGTGGCCTCGGGACGGATCAGGGAGCCGCCGAAGGAGCGGCCCTTGCCGGTCAGCACGCCGGTGAACTCGTTGCGCAGGCGCTTGTACTGGCCGAAGAGGTAGCCGACTTCACGGGCACCCACGCCGATGTCGCCAGCGGGAACGTCCGTGTCAGCGCCAACATGCTTGGACAGCTCAGTCATGAAGCTCTGGCAGAAGCGCATCACTTCCATGTCGGACTTGCCCTTGGGGTCGAAATCGGAACCGCCCTTGCCGCCGCCCATGGGCAGGCCGGTCAGGGAATTCTTGAGGATCTGCTCCAGGCCCAGGAACTTCAGGATGCTCTGGTTGACGCTGGGATGGAAGCGCAGACCGCCCTTGTAGGGGCCGATGGCGCTGTTGAACTGCACACGGTAGCCGCGGTTGACCTGCACCTTGCCCTGATCATCGATCCACGGCACGCGGAAGGTGATGATGCGCTCGGGCTCGACGAAGTTCTCCAGCAGCGCGACCTTCTCGTACTTTTCCTCGTTGCGTTCGATCACGGGCTTCAGGGTGGTCAGGATCTCGGTAGCAGCCTGCAGGAATTCGGGTTCGTTGGCATAACGGACCTTCAGATCGTTCAATACGCGCTCAGCATAACCAGCCATTTGGGTATCTCCTTTCAAATGCAGAGGCGGACGAACCGCTTCTTGATCAACTTTACGGGAACATTTTACCGGGAAACTTGCAGGATTGCAATAGAAATCCTGCACTTACTATGTTTTTCTACTGGATTTTCGCTGTATTTTTGCGCGAATTGCAGGATGAACGCACCTGCCGCATTCGCCGATATGCCCGCGGTTTTCCCCTTGCGAAAACGCAGCGGCTGTGGTATAATACCCCATGCATCTGCACCCGTAGCTCAGCAGGATAGAGCGACCGCCTCCTAAGCGGTAGGCCGTGGGTTCGAATCCCGCCGGGTGTGCCAAAACCGCGGACGAGTGTCTGCGGTTTTTTGTATGCGCGTAAGAAGCCCTGCATGTCAGGAAGAGGTTTATCAAGAATAAGCTAATCCAAGACTGATGGTGCGCACCAATTTATCAAATAAGCCTCCTGCATATGCGCAGGAGGCTTATTTGGTATGACATACATCTTGTTTTCAACAAAAGCTATGTTGGAAGTTTTTAATCAAGCTATACTGGACGCGCATTGAGCCCTTTACAGCTTGTCTTCTTCCAGCTTCCGGATCTTCTTACGCAGCACAGCACCTTGAACGATACAAGTGATCAGCAAGATGGCACACCCTGCTGCAAGCGCATACAGGACAATGGGGTTGGTCTGCTCTTCCTGCGCAGCCTGCATGCTGCTCTCATCGTACTGTACCGGCTTCTCAACTGACAAAGCAACAGGAAGAGAAATCTCTGCTGGGTTGCCATCGTTGTCTGTTGCAGTTACCGTGATTGTGCCGGAGAACTCACCCTCCAGATGCTTGCTGGGTGTGATGGACAACTGAGCGTTCTTCGTTTCACCGGGAGCGATTACCCCTACCAGCACACTTTGCCTTTCAACAACACCGGGCAGCTCCAGCGTGACCATGACATCAATGATGCTCGCCTTGCCACGGTTGAGGACAGGAAGCGTCACGGTAATGGCGTCACCGGCAACAACGCTGTCAGCCATACGCAGACCACCATGCTCCATCTTGATTTCCTGGGTTACCGGCAGCGTGTGGTTTTCGGACTGAACTGCTGCCTGTCCAAGCGCCTTCCAGTTCATATCGAGCCGTATGATGTGCGGAGAAACAGATGCTTTGGGCAGCACAGTCATGGGAAACTGAACGGTTACCGTTGCACCGGGCGCAAGATCGTCCAGGTACATGACGCCGCTCCGCTGCGGAATGATGTCACCCGTGGAATCACTGATCTGCAGAACCGGCTGTTCAAAAGGTACCGTTTTACAGGGGTTGGTCAGGGTAATGGTGACTGTTCCGTCCTCGCCGACTTTGAAATCCGATTCAACCTTATCAACCTGCAGCCGGATCACTTCGCGGGTGGGTTGCCCATCACGAATGCGGAAAGTATACGGAATTTCTGTCTGCAATACGCTGCCTTGCCGATCTTTGCCGGTAATACGAATAGTTGCAGCATAATCGCCATTGCGCCTGTCCTCATGCAGATTCAGGGTAAAGCGCACACCCCACACGCCGCTTTCAGAAGGTTGTGCTTTCACCTTCATGGTTTGCAGCTTGAAGGGTGATATGCTTTCATCGGCAAGGATGATCTCTGCATCAATGGAACCGGAAGCGCTGCCCGACAGTATCGGCAAAACGAACGTCATGGTATTCTGGTTGATTGTGGGTTCATAGCCTTGCAGCCAGGACCGTTTCATACCTTGCAGAACCCGTCGTTCATCAATGGTGAATGCTTCTTCTGCCTGCGCTGGGGTGAAAATGAGTGCAAGAAACACAGCGGCCAACAAAACCGCACATACTATTCTGATTTTCATATCATTACAGCTCCCTGATATTCTCAACGATGCTCTTGCCCAATACCTGGCGCAGCTGTCCGCGCACACCGAGCAGCACGCACAGAGCATTCAGCACGGCCAGAACCAGCGCAACCGCCAACAGCCACAGATGATATTGGGGGAAGCCGATGGGATAAAGGAAGTACATCAGCAGATACACAGTCGCCGCAAGAACATATCCCACAGCTGTAGCAATGATCGTGGGCAGACGATAGCAGGATAGCAAAGCATATTCGTCAGCTCCCACAGCGCGCAGCGTACCTACCATGCGTTCGTCAGCACGGATGCGGCGGGCGGTGTTCGTCACCTGCATGGATACGGCTACTGCGAAGAACAGCAGCACCATCCCGCCAAAGAGCATCATCAGCTGCCGCTGATATGCCTGCGTTTCTCGCTGAACCGCCAGCTTATTGGTAACATCCATGCTGCCACGCGCACCGATGCGGTTTACTTTGTTGTCCAGCATGGCTTCTGCTTCAGCATTAGGCATTGCGGACAGGAAAACATCTACGCCGTCTACACCGTTGGTTCTCAGGCCAAGCACTTCAGCCCCTTTGGGTGTGGTGATGATGCACAATACGTCTGGGAATGTGTTGGCCAGCCTGACAGCACCATTCAGCACAGCACCAATCTTAGGCGCAGCATCTGCACGATCCACGCCTCTATAGTAAGCCAGGAAATCCTCATCGCTGCTGTAATAGTTCAAATTTCCGGGTGCTTTGCCGAAAAGCTGCACCATGGGCAGCGTCATGCCGGTGCGGAAGTAGTCGTTAACGAATACGACCTGTGCACGGGGATCGTTGATGTCACTGACTCGGGTGAGCCAGCCTTCTGGCGCCACGTAAACAGCCCTGCTGGGAGCAGCGACAAGCACCTCCCTGCCAGCATCCAATGCGTCCAGATCCACTTTACCATCCTGAAGGACCTTGCTGAAATCAGCGTGATCCAGATCTGCCACATAGACCGTGACAGGTACAAGCGGCTGATTGATGCCCAGAGCCTGCTGCGTAAGGCGCATCAGCCGCGCCTCACGAATGGCCGTACTATAAGTGAACTCGTCAATAAAATCGGCAGGAGTGGTGGTGTCCGTTACGGTCAGGTAGTGGCCATCTGTACCGCTGAGCATCGTGGCGCTCATGCTGGCAGAAAAACCATCATCTGAGTTCGGATTTGCCAATTCCACAGACCGGAAATACGCCGGGATTTCGTTAGGCAAGGGTAGCAGTACCTGCGTTGTGGTCACGCTTTCTGTATGGCTGACCATGGGCAGCGTTCGCAGCTGACTCATATCGTTCAGCGATAGTCCGCGATCATCCCTCTGGTTCTGCACGAAGGGCTCATGCCTGATGCTGAGGTCATATCCGGCCGTTAGCGTGAAAGCCGCCATATTGCTGGGCGAATGCCAATCTGCTGCGAAAAGGATTTCTCCCAGCAGCAGCGCACAAAGAAGCATCAAGCCCGCCATGCAGGCACTGCCTGCCTGACGCATAGGATGAAGCCTGAATTGCCGGGAAGCGATCAGCTGCGGTCCTTTGAATACCTTACGCTGCTTGAACTTTTTAGCCTTGCGCAGCGTAGCAGTATCGCGCAGTACACCCATGGGCAGCTGCCGTGAAGCACGTCGAAGCGGCATTGCGGAAGAAACGAGCACACACAGAAGAGAAATAAGCAGCACAGGGATCAGCAGCCAGGGTTCCGGACAGAAATGCATTTCCGTGGGCGCAAACAGAGAGAATGCCCATACCGTCACACAACTGAGAACTGTACCAATGGGCAGAGCTGTCAAGGCAAGCAGCCATGCATCACGGCTGTACAGGCGTCGGATCTGCCGCTTGGTTGCGCCGACTGCCCGCATCATGCCAATGTCTTCGGTCTTTTGCGCCAGCATGCTTTCCATGGCGGAAGCAATGGCCACACAGTTGACCAGCAGCAGCGCGCAGCCAAGGATCACATAAATGATGATCTGGGACATTCGGGCATTCAGCTCATAGAAAGCCTGGTCGATGCTGGATACTGTACCACTTACCCGGCTGACACGCTTACATCTGCTCAGCGGCAGCTTTTCATATTGCTGGATCTGTGTCAGAGAGACGCCGGGACGATTGGTCATCACCCAATGGACGCAGCTGGTGCCATACTGACAATCTGGTTCATCGGGGTGGGTCAGGATGGCCGGGAACTGATTGGTGCTGCCCTGCATATTGGTCAGCGTCATTTCAACGAAAGAATTGCTCTGTTCCGTGAGGATGCCAACCAGTGTGAATTCACGTTCCTCGTAATGGTCAGCTACTACGCCGAAGGGTTTCAGCTGCCAGGTGATGATGTCGCCAACCTGCGCATCTTCCAGTCCCAGCTTATCCAGAGCGCTCTGCTCGGCAGCGATCTCGCCAGGCTTTTCAGGCATACGGCCTTGCGCACACTGGCGATACAGGAGCTTATCGGCAGTTTCATCGTAGCGACCAATGAAGATGTTGCTGTCACCAACCGCAGCGGTAACATACACATGGCCGATCTCATCAAATAACTCCGTGCGACGCAAAGCGTTGGTGGTGATCGACGAGTTGAAAGTCAAGACACTATCTGCCCAGCCAACTTTACGAGCCATTTTCGCATCGTTTGCTTCCATCGTGCCGACAATGCACAGGCAGGCTGTACATGCCAGATATACCGCCAGAAAGATACCGATGGCAAGGCTCAGATACGCCTTTCGGTTGTGACGCAGATTTGCCCGCGCCACCTGATTCATGGTGAGGCGCTTCATGCGTTCCCCACCTCGCTATCCCTGGCAATCTTGCCGTCTTCCAGTTGAATGATACGGTCGGCCTGTTCTGCAACGTTCAGATCATGGGTGACCAACACCAGCGTGATGCCCAGCTCGCGGTTCACCTGACGCAGCAGGGTCAGCACTTCACGTCCGCTCTTGCCATCCAGATTGCCGGTGGGTTCGTCTGCAAACAGGATCGCGGGCTTATTGGCCAGCGCACGGGCAATGCTGATGCGCTGCTGCTGACCACCGGACATGGCTCCGGGCAGGTGGGACAGACGATCCCGGATGCCCAGCAGATCAATGATACGGTTCAGGTGTTCTTCATCCGCCTTGCGGTTGTCCAGCATCACGGGCAGCAGAATGTTCTCCCAGCCGGTCAGTTCACGCACCAGATTATAGCTCTGGAACACAAAACCAAAACGGCGGCGGCGCAGCACAGCCAGCTGGTTATCTTTGTACTTGTACAGATCAGCATCCTGATAAATCACCTTGCCGTCGGTGGGATGATCAAGACCGGATAGCAGATGCAGCAGCGTCGATTTGCCGCTGCCGCTGGGGCCGGTGATGGCGGTAAAGCTGCCCTGCTCAATGGACAGGGACACGTTATTCAGGGCGTAAACCTTTGTTTCGCCCGTACGGTAGACTTTGCTGAGAGATTCAGAGCGAATGATTTCCATAGTGCAAATACCTCCTTGCATGTCTATCGTAACAGGCCAACCTTACGTTCAGGTGACTTTTACCTTACGGTTTCGTAAGGTAAGGGAAAAGGCGCCTGTTTCAGCGCCTTATGTACGGATCATTTGTAGAATCGGGAGGGTGATATTCATCCTGAGTCCACCAGGGATGTTCTCTGCATAGATACTGCCATGATGGCGGCGAATGATCTCCTTGACGATAGAAAGGCCGATGCCTGCACCCTTCGTTTCCCGACTGTGAGCGCGATAAAAACGATCAAATAGATGGGGCAGCTCCTTCGCATCTACACCACCGCCATTGTCAGAAACAGAGCAGAAGAACGCTGTATCGCTCTGTTCCAGATGCACGGTGATCTCGCCATCCTCCGGCGTATGTTCGCAAGCGTTTTTCAAAAGATTCAGATACGCTTCTCCCATCCACTTCTCATCGCAGCGAATGGTGGCGTTGCCCTCGATTCTCATTTTCTTATTGGGATAGACAGACGCAAGTCCCTGCCAGGAATCCCGCACAAGCGACGCCATATCCTGCTCGGCAAACGTAAACTCATAGCCGTCTGCACACAGGCGCTCCAGCCGCAGCAAGGATTGGATCAGCCTTTCCATGCGCTCGATTTGAGAAAGCTGCTCGTTTGCATGGGCGCTTTCGTCCATCTCACAAAACAGGCGCAGGGATGCCAGCGGAGTCTTTAGCTGATGGGAAATGTCTGCCGTCAGATCGCGGGTGGCGCGGCGTTCTTCCTTCTTCTGATCCCGTGCCAACAGCACCTGATTTTCCAGTTCGGCAGCTGCGTTCTGCAAGGGAGCCAGAGCATCCTCCTGCACGGAGAATTTGAGTAGATCGCTGCCGGAAACCAGAAAGGATTCCATCTGCTCTGCTAATCTCTTAATCCGGCGACGCTGGAGCAGATGCACGATCAGCAATACGATCAGCGCAAGCGCCAAGATCACAACCGCTGCGATCAATCCGACCACTGATATCCCACCCCTCGAATGGTCTTGATATGCTCAGCACCGATCTTCTCACGCAGCCGGCTCACATGCACGGACAGAGTGTTATCGTCGATGAACTTGCTGTCCACATCCCACAGGGCTTCCAGCAGGACGTTTCTGGGAACGATAGTGTTGCGCTGGAGCAGCGCCAGCAGGATACGATACTCAGTCAGCGTCAGCTGCAGAGGTTCACCATTCTTGCGAACCTGCATGTGTTCCTGATCCACTTCAACTCCACTTCGGGAAAGCGTGGTGGAAACCTGACTGCGGCTGGTACGCAGCAGCGCACGGATGCGGCTGAGCAGCTCCATCATGCGGAAGGGCTTGGTCACATAATCATTGCCACCGGCGTCCAGACCGCGCACGACATCAAACTCTTCGTCCTTGGCGGTGAGAAAAAGGATCGGCGTAGTGATACCTTGATTACGCCATTCCTGACACAGAGCAACGCCGTTACCATCGGGCAACGTGACATCCAGAACGATCAGGTGGATGTGTGCATCAAAAAGGTTGCGAGCTTCCTGAACACAAGACGCCGCAATAACGTGATAGCCTTCACGTTCAAACAGTTCACGCAATCCACTGCGGAGAGCCTGATCATCTTCGACCAGCATCAGTGTATATGTCTGCGATACCATTTCTGTTGTGTTTCCTTTCGGTTGATGTACCGATCAATAGCAAGAAGAGCAATATGCTTCTTCTTTGTTATTATACTCAATTCCGGTTTTTCCTTCAACTGCAACGAAAAAGTCCGACGCCAATCGCTTGACGTCGGACCATCTGTTCTGTTTTAGTTCGGCAGCGCGAAGATCTGAAGCGGATAATACTCATTCGGGTCAGTCAGTGCTTCCTGCTGCTTCTTCACATGCTCCTGGAAGGCAACACGGATAACCATCTGATCATCCCGCGGCATGTTGTCAACGCTGCCGTAGGGATTCCAGGTGGTGAACCAGCGGTAATAGTGCAGCCATTCATCGTTCTCTTGCAGCTTATCCCAGTTTTCAGCGAGGATTACAGCCCTGCCAGGAAGATCGCTGGCTGCAAACACATCGTCTACCTGTGCTGTGGTCATGTTGACAATAGCAGCGTAATCCCAGGGGGCGGCAGAGTTGTTACGGGTGCGCAGCAGCACAGCCACACGGACGCAGGAAGGATCATTCCAGTAGGTATCGCCATCGTAGACAAAATACTTCTTGACTTCGGTATCGCTCAGACCGTATTGCTCGGCAATGGCCTTTACACCGATTGCTTCTGCTTCCTCAATGTAGATGGTGTGCAGAGAAACAATCCTGTTGGTTTCTGCGACATTAGCAAGCAGGGTTTCAAGGCTTCCAGTACGTTCCCAGCCGCCATTCGCAGTACGGGTCACCCAGTAGGAAACAACATAGTTGTTACCCTCCAGCGAGATCATCTCATGTTCGAGCGTGGCATCGCAGATCATGGTGCCAAGAGCATCTTTCAGAGCCGTGGCGTCAATGGTTGTGGTCACATGCCATGCGCCACTCTGTGCATCCTGTTCGCTGACAATCTGAGCCTTATTGACGATAGAAGCAGGCCAGTTGAACACTTCGGTCAGATGGCCACGGAAACTCTCTTCTGCCATTTCCTTGGTCAGCGTGGTGTCACCTACTACTACGGGTTCTTCAGTGAGTAGTGCGGCAAAATACTGCGGATAGTATTCATCACGCAGCCAGTAACCCAGCGCATCCATATAGTCGTATTCGGTAGCGTCAGGATGCTCAGCCAGGAAACGTTCACGGAAGATCAGGACCGGGTCAGGAGCTTCACCCATGACGGAAGCCAGAGGCATGGGGCGCTGGGCATTCGCTTCCTCCTGCACAGCGCCATAGCGTTCGTGCACAATGCGGTCGGCAGCCGCTTCTCGGTCAGCATCGGGTTGAGTTTCGTCCGAAAGGATTGCCCAGTCACTTTCATTCATGTCGAAGCCGGAGTCCCGCATGGCAAGTACGAAAGCGTGCTTTTCTTCCAATCCCCAGGACATGAACTGCCCCTGGGCGTCCATTTCAGCCACACGGCTGGTCATCATGCTCATCACGATGCCAGCAGCCAACGCGGTTACAGATAGCAGCATCGCTGCCATCATCAGCACAAAACCAACAGAGAGCTTCTTTTTCACAACAATTCCACCTTTCATCTGGGAAGCATGAGATGCATTCAAGACACGCTGCGCCAGATAAGGATCATCGTTTACTTCACACTTGGCACAATACTGATCCACAGCATTGTGAATCTGAGTGCGAATCTTATTCTCATTCATAAGCATCCTCCTTTTCCAGCAGATTGCGCAGTTTGGTATGCGCATGCTTCAATCGTCCCGATACGCTTGATACATTGATCCCAAGCGTATCAGCTATTTCCCTCATCGTCATATCGTGATAGTAGTACAGCAGGATGACTTCCTTTTGCTTGACCGGCAGTTTGATGATTGCTTGGGCGAGTGCATCAGCATCGCTATCGTCAAACGGATGTACTGGAACCGGCGGCAGATCCTCCGGCGTTACGCGCCGATCCATGTAACGGAACCACCCGGCACGGCGCATATCGCGGCAAGTGTTCATGGCGATCCGCGTCAGCCATGTTTTTGCGCTGCTGTCTCCACGAAATGAGGATAAGGATTTGTGTGCCTTCAGGAACGTTTCCTGAATAGCGTCTTCAGCCAATGCTTTATCGTGCAGATAGATGAAGCACAGGCGCAGCAAAGAGCTTTGGTATTGATCGACCAGACTGATCAATAGCTCGTTGTGGTTTCTGTCCGGGCCCTTGACAGTTTCCATCTGCTGCTCACCTCCTTACACTCATACTGACGATTGGGAAAGGCGGAATTATGGTTTGGTAAAAAATTATAACAAAAATCAACTAAACAGAAAAGAGCGCCAGCCAGAAGGCCTGCGCTCCAATAACAGAGTAGCCGTAAGTAATTTCATATCCGCACTTATATACTTCTCTTGTCCTTAATCCCTACCGCAAGGCCGGATTGATACTCAACGACCTTAATGCCCATAATATCGAAGTATTGAATGATTAAATCTGAAACTGACACCAAATCAGGTGATTTTCCGCTTTCTACATTATCAAATAGGCGATGCAACCTTCTGGAAAACATAGGTGCCACTTTTGTTATGTACCCCTCTGTATAGTTCACATTCTGCTGTTTTTGCCCATGCTGAGCACCAATATAGTAGGCCATATACTTTACTATCAGCTCGGCATGCTGGAAGAGAATGCCCATGAACTGGTTGACATTAGTTTGTTGATCTTTGTATCTGTCACGTTCACACGCAATCAGCTTTTCCAATTCACAGATTTGCGTTTGATTTGAAATGCTCAAAGGATCAATTACAAGAGAATTGGCAACCCTACACGCGCAATATTCATCAACTAAAATGGCAGAAAGATATCTTAGAATAGATTTTGTCCGTACTTCGCCATTTCCCCAAATACGTTCGTAAAAACTGATGTGCGTCATTTCATGCGCGAGCATATTCAGTGCAGACTTTCGCCTGTTCAAATAAGTATCTTGATTATCCCCTTGTGAGAAGACTGTTATGAGATCATCACTCATAATATATTGCGCAATACAACTATCAAGGAAAATATAGTAGGCATCTTGTTTTCTATCATAAAGCATCTTGCCTAATGCTTCTGCATGTTCATTCTTTGTAACAGATGGTTTCTCGCCGATAGATTCCTGAAACGATATAACTTCTGAAACAAAATTCTCCGGAATGATGATAGCTGCAAGCTTGGACACATCGATGCTTTGACCAACTTGATCGATGAAAGACATAATAACCGTTTCGTAGCGTGCCCTTATTTGTTCATTTACTGGAATCGTATCGAATAGGTTCGTCGCTCTGAATTCTACTCTCATCCTTACCTCCGAACATCATCCTTGTCACAACCAAATACCTGGTTATAGGACTCCTCCGAAATGCGACGCATGATTGTTGCTGGTATTACATGACTGATAATCTGTATGCCGTCCACAACTACCTCAGTCAGTACCTTGTCATCGAAAATATAGATCGTATCAAATACGTATCCCGCATTTTTTGCGAACCATTTTCCACCAGCGATGTATTCAATCGCTTCATTCAGTTCATCTTGATCAATCAGCCAAGCAAAAATGAAGAGCTCATTATGATCAAAAACTCGAAAATGCGGGCTGTTCAGTTTTTGACATTTCTTCTTCAGAATCGTCTCATGAGCAAACGTGCTGCCCCAAGTTGCCCATGTTCCAGCAATATTCACGCCGCTATTTGTATGGAAGGACAGTACTCTATCCTTCTGAATATTAACTTTATCAATTTTTGTCAATTCGTCATCTGTCTTACCGGTAATGCTGGCGGCGCGGGACAGGCTCTGCAGGATGTCCTCTCTGAGCCCGGACGTAACCTCAATACCGACGCTATGCTTTTCACAGACAATATCCGGTGCATCAGAAAGAAGCGCATCATCATATTATTGAGGATAGACATATGCCAGCATTCTGCGTGCCCGTTCTTCATCAAATTGTGTTCTTTGACGGATGGTGAACTGCCTCTCCATAAAGGACTCTCCTTTCTTATCAAATAATATTATAGCATTATCCCGCAAAACCTTCAACTTGGTACTTGTGAGGACTATTTCAACAAGTAGTTCCCGCACTCATTCTCATAACAGAAAAGCTGCAGCTGTTTTCACATAGCCTTTTGTACAGCTGCCGTCATTGATTCGTTCAATAGAGACAGCTCAAATAAGAATACCTTCCTTATGGCTGTAAAATGCTCACATCAAATGCGCGGAACAAACTGGCAAGCGATGCATATGGCTATCCATAATGCAAAACGCTTGTTGGTGGAGCAGCCCCCCAATCCCCCCGGAACGCATGATGCGATCATGCGGCTACGCACCTAAAGGTGCTAATGTAACAACATTATCTTGAGCAGGTAAATAATATGGAATCATTCACTAATGTATTTGAACAAAAAGCGAGTGGAAGATCGGTGGCAAAATGATGACAGCTTGCACGGTAAAATTGAATGTGCCGCAAAAATCAATGCAAGTCAATCGAGGGCAGCAGCGTCTATATGTTGAGGAATACTGCATCGAAGCAAGAGGACTTCGCATACAAATGCGAAATCTTCTTGCCCAAGTAAAGCTTTATGTGTATAATTGAGGTGACGTCTATATGTTGGAGGTTAAAGTTTATGTCAATTTCTTATAACCGACTGTGGAAAATACTTGTTGATAAGAAAATGAGTATAGCTGATTTGCGAAAGGCATCCGGTATTGCTCCTAACACCATGACTCGTCTGCGTAGAGATGAAGAGGTAACGCTTTCCGTGCTATATAGGATATGTACGACACTGGAAGTCAATATTGGAGAGATTATGGAGTTCGTGCCTGATAGAATAAAGAATGAGGTGTAGCTATGACACGTAATTTGCAGGATATCCAAGATAAATACCTTAATGATGTATCGTATGTAAAAGATCATGTTCAGTATCTTGAAGAGATTTTCATTGCATTGCTTCGAATGACCGGAAATCTTGAGCTGGCCTCCCCGACCTTTTCTACATGCTCAATGATCAAGAATCTCTGTGATAATAATGCTGTCATCAAAGGTGAATTTTCGGCGTATCTGGATTGTCTGTCTATCGAGATGCAAGCGCTAAATATTGTGGATAAGCAAACTGATGAGCCTTCGGGTGAAGATCCAACACCAGAAGGCGACATAATCTTTTATCTACTTACATTGATTGGCAAAGGAGAAAGAGATGCTGAAACACTATTTGAGAATGCGAAGTTACAAATAGAAGCTATGTGCATAACGAAGGGAGACCTTACTGGAGGAGAAGATTATCATGCTTTATATGATAATCCCAATCGAATTCGCAGATTAGTTGATATCGCGCTGGAGGAAATAAACAGAAGAAAAAGAAACGGATTATCTGCTGAAGTGGATAATATGCGTACCGCAATCAAATCTTTGGATTTGTTCGATTATCAGAATCCAATCAATGTATATAAGCAAAACTTTATCCAGATTATGGCCTATTTTGATAGTTGCATTTTTGATATGGTTAGTTTCTGTATGGATCAAGCGTTCTTTAAGTGGCTGCTGCGTTTTGATAATGCCAATATAAAAACATATGACATGGCCGCCTGCAATGATTATAATACATTCAAGAAAAATCATATTGAATCTTCTTTGAAAAAGTGTTATGTAAAAGATTTGCTGAAGATAATACATGACAGCTTTAACGGAGTATTTGGGACCGGTGTGAATGATATATATCCAGCATTGCAAGAAATGATAGGCCGTCGCAATGTTCATATACATCACAATGGTGTTGCCGATAAAATGTACATAGATCAGTTCAATTTGTTCGGGGCGACAGAAGGAGACTATTTAACGATCTCCAAAGAATACCTTGCCCAAACTGTTGCAGTAACTACGCAGGCTGTTTCTGCAATTGCGGCGTCCTGTGGTTGACGCGATGATTGGAGGAGAAACATGGACATACATAACCACTTTGATAAGCACAAAGTCGTTGTTTTGAAAATCACGGAGGAGGATCTCGAGGGAATCTTGCTTAACCATGATCTAAATGATGATGGGAACTATTCATATATGGAAAAGGAATTCGTTGACGCTGTTATGCGTTATCTTCCCGAATATGCTATGGGAGATGAGCCGGCACCAACAGATAGCATAGATTTGGTTCCATATTTGAGAGAAACAGCGCGGAGTGTGATTAAAGTCAAAAAGATTTCTGAAATAAGAAAATATATTGATAATGACATTCCTTACGATCAATGGGATCCAGAAATACTTAACATATATGAGTCAAAAGGGATATTTAGCGAACTTATTCTCCACTTTCTATTGCGTGCAGTGCATAACACAATACCACTCATATCGAAAATATATTTCAAAGATTCATATGCGCATGAAGCACATGGATTCGATTCGGTACATGTTTCCAAGGATGGCAAGTTGTGGCTGGGTGAAACCAAATTCTATAATAACGGCAAACGCGGAATCGAAGCGCTAATTGAAGATCTTAATACACATTTCAAGCATGATTACTTGAATGAACAGTTTGTGATTATCAATCGCGCGTTATCAAATAAGAGTCCAGAGAGAGTCGATTGGATTGAGAAGCTCAGTAATGCTTCACGATTGGAAGAAAAACTCAATATGGCCGTGGTTCCTCTGTTATGTGTGTATGAAGATAGTATTGCTGCAGATGTGATAGATGCGGTCAACAAGAAAGCAAACGTGGATGCACTCATATTTGAGCATGTCACGGCTATGAAAGCATACTTTGATAAGAAGAATACTTTCGTTCATAAAGATCGCGTACAGACATTACTAATTCTTCTTCCGGTGGAGTGTAAAAAAAGAATTGTTTCTGCGATGCTAACAAGAATATGTAATATGCAGAGCATTTAGGAGGCACTATGGATAGTAGTACACTTGATAAACTACAGAACCACGAAAAAATGACAGACGAAGAATGCTTCAATCTATCTCTTGAGATAAGCAGGGGGCTAAATGTAAGCGATGCTCCAACAAAAACTCAAGCGAGAGATCTTCTTGTGCGTGTTTTGGACAATTGGGAAAATATATCGCAAAGTTATAAGGCCGTTTTTACAGATTTGCTATCCGCAGCGGGTTTTTACCCATATATACAGGGACTTAATTTGCCTGTATATGATCTGGGTGAAGAAATACGCATAGCATTTCACAAATCAGACAATCTGGAAAACAGGTATTTCCATGCTGAGCAGAAAAGCATAGATACGCTGATTAAACAGCATGTAAATGTTATCGTGAGTGCTCCGACGAGCTTTGGTAAAAGCATGCTGATAGAAGAGATCGTTGCGAGCAGAGAATATAGGAATATCGTTATTATACAACCTACCCTTGCTTTGCTGGATGAAACACGACGCAAACTCAAGAAATACTCGGATTACTACAAGATAATTGTTAAAACAACGCAAGAGTTTTCCCTTGAAAAAGGTAATATTTTTCTGTTAACGGCAGAAAGAGTATTGGAATACCCTAATATGCCTCCGATTCAGCTGCTTGTTATAGATGAGTTTTATAAACTAAGTAGTGCCAGGCGAGATAATCGAAGTAGTATACTCAATACGGCATTTATCAGATTAATGAAGAATCCTGATTGTAGGTTTTATATGCTTGGGCCTAATGTTGATTCGATTCCTACTGGATTTGTCGAAAAGTATAATGCAGTCTTTTATCAAACTGATTTTTCAATGGTTATTGCAGAGAGCGATGATTGCTATAAAGAAATACATCGCAAGAGAGGTGGAAAAGTTGAGGAAGAAGACCTATTCGCCATTCTTGATGCCTTGAAAGAGCAAACTCTAATCTATTGTTCATCTCCATCATCTGCCAGAAAACTGGCCTTTTTGTACTGCAAACATCTGATTAACAAGGGAAAGAAGCCTGTTGCGGATCTTCCTCTGGTAGAATGGATTAATGATAATCTTTCATACAGATGGTCGCTGACACAATGCTTGCAATATGAAATAGCTGTTCATGATGGTGCGATGCCTAAACATATTACGTCATCAACGATAACCTATTTCAATCAAAAGAGACTTAAGTATCTATTCTGTACAAATACAATAATTGAAGGCGTCAATACAAGCGCCAAGAACGTAGTTCTATATGATAATAAGATAGGCCGTCGCCCCATTGATTTCTTTGACTATTCAAACATTAAAGGACGCGCAGGCCGCTTGATGGAACATTATGTTGGGAAGGTGATTAATCTACACAAGCCGCCTCAAACTGAAAAGACGCATGTAGATTTTCCCTTTTATGAACAAAACCCAATTTCCACAGAAGTTCTCGTCAATTTAGAAGAAGGTGAAGTTAGAGATATTGGTGATAACATCAAGCGCTATAAAGAATTCCGGGATAAGGATCCTGTTTTACAGGAAATACTTATCCGAAACGGTGTATCCATTGAAGGCCAAGAAGCGATTTTGAAAAAGCTAATTGATGATCTGGCTGTCCCAACACGAAGGGAAATGATTATCTGGAGCAGTATTGATGGGAAGCTATATGGCCGTCTTCAATATGTCATTGGTCTCTGCTGGAATGCACTATCAACAGAAGAAGAACGAAAATCATTCGGTCCCCAAGGTTGGGTTGTAAACAAGCTTGTTGGCAACTGTTTTCGCACAAGCATAAATCAAATGATTGAAAAAGATATTGAATATAGGGCCAAAGAGTTGGCCGAAAACAAAAAGGTTTCTTTCTCTTCTGTTGATGAGATGTTTCGGAAATTCCCTGAGGAGATGCAAGAACGAGTTGACAGCATTATTGAGCGAATATTTGCCTTGCAAAAGAATTGGCTACAATATAGAGCTCCGAAATGGATTAATGTTGTTGATTCGTTACAGAAATATGCGACGCAGATATTGGGTTTGCCTTCTGGTGATTATTCTTATGTTGCAGAAATGATTGAAAACGAATTCGTACAAACAAGCCTTAGAATCTTATTGGAATACGGTATTCCCTTGTCAGCAGTACAGAAAATACAGTTAATTCTTGAAATGCATAAAGTGAATACAGCTGCTATTACTGAAGATAAAGCCATTGAAATCATTTCTGCTCACCGAGAGGAAATCCGCCCATATCTAAGTATCTATGAGATGGAGATACTTGACCGAGCAATATGAACCATCAAGGTTAGAGGAGGCATAATCTGCCTCCTCCTTATCATGTTTCATGATAAATACTGTAAGAAATTCAATGGTTATTGTTTTCTGTAATGGACATGTTGCCATCTGAGACACTCAATTGTAGAAGGCTGGTTAACGTCTCGTTCAGCAGCATCGTCTGGTACAAGATCGGCCTCTGTTCCGCCAGATATTTTGCCCTCATCCTTCCGTACTTGTTCAGGGGTTGACTGGACTGCGGGGGTATGGACAGGTTCGGAAACTGGTAGTTGCCCTTCATCGTGTACTGCATGTTGGTCATTTTTTACGCTCCGTTCAGCATGTTCTGTAAGCGTCTCAATTTGTCGGATGGTATGATGATATCATGCGGCTGCACACCTGACGGTGCTCTGTCAGACCAATATTCAGAGAACCGCGGTCTTTGACTCACACATGATTAAGTGTTTTGGAAACGAAAAGAATCCAACTCCGAGTCTGCTCAGAGTTTGATTCTTTTTTACTATACTGTTATTGAGTCACCCCGCAACAATCACGCCACAAGCTATTTTTGTACCTGCGTTACCTGCAGGCTGGGTGTGGAAATCATCCGGATTGCTGTGAATGACCACCGTTCGTCCGATGATATCGCGCACACGGAAGCGGTCTGTTCGTACTTCCAGATGGGCGTGTCCCTGCTGCATCATCAGGGGAGGAAGATCACCTGCGTGCCTGGGATGATCGGTTTGCCGAGGATTGTAGTGGCTGCCGGTCTGTGGAAAGCCTGCACCGGTGCAACTGTTCCCTTCGTGAATGTGAAAGCCGAAGAAGCCTGTCTCGCTGTTTTGCGGAAGCCCGGCGATATCAGCCACCACCAGCACACTGCCGGGTTCCTGATAGAACCGAACCTGACCATAAATATTGGGTACGTCCGTTCCGCCTCTGACAAAAGCCACCGCGCTCGGACAGCTGGAGTTTCGAATCATGGGATCACCTCACTCCAGACTATGCCCTGACGCGGCGGCTTGTGCAGATTACAAATCCTGCACGTCTGCGGCGGAAAGATCGTTTTCGACGTTGTCACGGGCAAGATCATTGTCGATGACAGGATATACCTTTGAGATAGGTCGTTCTGCGTGAAGCACCTTCTGGTTGGGCCCGGAGGTGCCGCTGATGACAGGGTTGGCGGGCTGATTGCTGTTCTTTGCCTTGCCCTGGAGTTCGGGAACAGGCGGCATCTCATTTTTCGGCTTGGTGTGAGTTCGCTCTGGTCTTTTCATACCTTGCTTGGCCATGATATCACCTCACATTCAGCGTGCCCGGAATCAGGGAAGGTCATACATCTGCAGGTCGTTCGTCGGCGGCAAACAGCTGTGATCGCGGCAAATATAGTAAGTCGTTTTTCCATCCTTCAGCGGGTAATCGGCGCTGGGCTGCTGCAGAAGCGTTACAGCCACATCCATGGGAAGCTGCAAGGGAAGCTTGGAAGCGTCCGTGTCATCGGTAGGCACCACGGTGATCTTGGCGGGCGGATCATCCCAATCCAGCAACGCCAGCAGAAACATGGCGTGACCGATGGGCTGATGCGCAGCTTTCCGCGACAGGAAATCCAGCTGACGCTGCGCATCGCGCTGAAGCTGCTCATCCTCAACAAGCTGTGTCAGCCGCACCAGATTCCATGCCATCAGCCCGTTGCCGCTGGGAATGGCTCCGTCATAGGTTTCCTTGGGGCGCAGAATCATCGCCTCATGATCCTCGCCATAAAAGAAGTAACCGCCCTTTTCATCCCGGAAGCTCTGGTCGATCTTGCCGATCATATTCAATGCCTGATGCAGGTAGGTGCTATCCAGCGTGGCTCCATACAGAGCGATCTGGGCGAAGATACAGGCCGCATATTCGTCCAGAAAACCCTTCACACCCCGCCTGCCGTTACGGAAGCTGACGTAGAGCGTGTCGCCCTCCTGCAGGTTTTTGCGGATGAAGCTGTCGGCCTGCTTGGCTGCATCCAGGTACACAGCTTTTCCGCTGACGCGATACAGGCTGCACATGGCCGCAATCATCAGCGCGTTCCATGCGGTGAGAATCTTATCGTCCAGATGCAACTGACAGCGCGTGCGGCGGTACTGGCGGATCTGCTCCAGCAAAGGCTCGAACGACTTGTCCTCCGGATCGCTGTGCAGCAGATTGGGAATGCTCTTGCCCTCGAAATTCCCGGCTTTCCTAATGTCGAAATGCCGGCAGAAGGCCTTGCTGTCTTTCTTGCCAATAGCCTGCTGAATATCCTCCGGCGTCAGGAGATAGAATTTCCCTTCTTCACCCTCGCTGTCGGCGTCCTGGGCGCTATAGAAAGCACCTTCGGGAGAGGTCATCTCGCGCAGGATGTAGGCGGCTGTTTTTTCGGCAATGTCCAGATACAGCGTCTTTTTCGTGATGGCGTATGCTTGGCAGTAGGTGAGTATCAGCAGCGCATTGTCATACAGCATCTTCTCGAAATGCGGAACAAGGTAGTATTCGTCAGTGGAATACCGGCAAAAGCCAAAGCCCATATGGTCAAACAGCCCGCCGCGGTACATCTGCAGAAGAGTGTGCTCCACCATGGCAAGGCATTCCTGGTCGCCCTGCCGCTCGTAGCAGGTCATTAGAAACAGTAGATTGTGCGGCGTGGGGAACTTGGGCGCATGGCCAAAGCCGCCGTTTTCCCGGTCATAGATGCGCTTATAGATGGCAATTGCCGATTCAATCAGTTGATCCGATGGCACACTGTCTGCCGCTTGCTCCTGCTTCAGGTGCGTCGTGACCGCATCGGCCTGCAGCAAAAGGGCGGAGCGGTCAGTCTCCCATTGCTCATGAATGGCTACCAGCAGCTCCTTGAAGCCGACCATTCTGCCCCGGGTGCGTTTGGGAAAGTAGGTTCCGGCAAAGAAGGGCTTTTGATCTGGGGTCATGAAAATGCTGGTGGGCCAGCCTCCGCCGCCCGTGAACGCCTGACAGACAGCTATGTAGATGCTGTCCACATCCGGGCGTTCTTCCTTGTCTACCTTGATGGCGACAAAGTGCTGGTTCAGGATCTGCGCAACCTCCGTATCCTCAAAGCTCTCGTGGGCCATCACATGGCACCAGTGGCAGGTACTGTAGCCGATGCTGAGAAACACCGGCTTGTCCTCCGCCTTCGCTTTGCGGAAAGCCTCATCACCCCAGGGGAACCAGTCCACCGGATTCTCCGCGTGCTGAAGCAGATAGGGACTGGTTTCATGCTGCAAACGATTGGCCAAAACGACACATCCTTTCGATCATACCTTTCCTAAGGACGGGCATATTATCGCAGCATTCAGCCGCGTGATGATCCCCCTGATGACGGTCTTGTGTTCCATCATGAACACTCTAAGTGGGTACTACCTGCTATGATGCCCACATTTCGGTACAATATTGATAGCGGTGAGGATGTGGCATTCATGAAGGGGAATGAGGTAAACAGCCTATATCTGCAGGAACGAAGCTGCTATCAGGTAAAACTCAGTTGTAGATCAGCTCCGCCAGCAGGATTTCTTCGGCCTGTGCTTTCAGACTGTTCATCTGCTGCGTCCAGTACATCGGGTCACTGGCTTTCAGTTCCTCTGTCATGTTTGCTGCTTTCGCCATCTCCTGCATCATCCGCTCAAGGCGACGGCTTGCCGTATCGCTGATCTCTTGCAGATGACTCGTCAGTGTCCCGTTCAGCAGCATTGCCTGGTACAGGAGCTGTCTCTGCTCCTCCAGGTATTTTGCCCTCATTCTCCCGTACTTGTTCAGAGGCCGACTGGGCTGCTGGGGCATGGACAGGTTCGGAAACTGATAGTCGCCACTCGTTGTGTAGTTCATCTCAGTCATTTTCGCTGCTCCTTTCAGTGCGTTCTGTAAGTGTCTCAATGTGTCGGAACCTCGTCTGATGATCGGCAAGTCCGTTGCTAATTCCATCATACGATGCAAGGGAAGGACGGTCAAAGATGCGGAATATCTTGCTGACAATCAAACAATGCAGGGGTTGGAATAGCAGGTCATCTGAACGAAATGAACAGTTCAAATGAACAATGCAGGAGATAATGGGCAGTACGCCATGACTATTGTTCAGAATATCAGTACATTGTTCAATCACAAAAGCGGGTGTTCATGCCGCACACGGGCATCGTAGTAGCTGTTCATGGTGCCGGTAGCGTTGTACAGGGTGGTCAGCAGGTAAGCCTTGATGTTGCCGACCCTGCTGGTTGTCTTGTCCAGACACTCGAAAGCATATTGCAGATGACTGCTGCGAAATTTGAGCAGCCGCTCCTGCACCAGATCTGCAGGCAGCTCCTCGCCGGAGATGGTGAAATACTGCGCCTTTGAGCAAAGCACCTCCACGATCAGATACACGATCTCGTCCAATCGCTCCCTGTCGTACTGCTGACACATGATCTCGTACTCGATGTGGTTCTGCACCAGCTCCTTGTACTGAGCCACCATGCCGGGATGCTCATGCCCGCACATTGATTGATTAGGGATTGATTGATAAGGATTTGCTGGATAAGTATTTAATTCATTTTTCTTTTCTTTATTCTTGTTTACTCTATTAGTATTTAATAGCGTTGTGTTTTCCAACATAGGAGTCTCCAATGTAGGGACATCCTGTGTAGCGTTTGCCTGTATTGGATTTTCCAACATAGGTTCTTCCAACGCAGGAGAAGCAGAGTCAGGCTTACCGGAAACCGTTGCTGCCTGCGGATGCTCATACACAACATACTCCATCCTGCCCAGCTGGCCGTTTGCATTGCGAATACGGTTGCGAACGATGTACCCCTCCTGTTCCAGTTCGCGGATGGCCATGCGAATGGCATCGACGCCCTCCATACTGATCTGTGCCAGTCCGGAGAGGGTATGTACCCAATCCTCGGGCAGCGAAAGCAGCAGGCTCATCAGGCCCTTGGCTTTCAGCGACAGGTTTCTGTTTTGCAGATGATGGTTGGACATGATGGTGTAATTTCTTGTTTTCTCGATTCTGAATACACTCACAAGGTATCTCTCCTTTCTTCTGGTGTTGTGCAGTGTTATCGCTCATGGGATTGCTGCAGGCGGCGATGCCAGCCTGCCAGCAGCTTCAAAATGACTTGTTCCTTTTGCTGAGGCGTGTAGGAGTCGGGAAAATACTTGTTGACCTTGTCGCCAGTCAGGGTGATCCGGTCAAGCTCACTTTTCTTCTCTTCGGACATGATGGCACGCATCACGTCGATGGAAAGTCTCCCTTCCTGGCTGAACTTCTTCAGCCGCTGCGCCTGGGAAAGGGAGGGTGTCGCTTGTTCACTATCCATCGCATCCAGTAGCTCGGTCTGTTCTTCCGGCTTGAGGTAAGAAAGCTCGACGGCGGGGTTGAAGGCGATTTTGTGCTCGTCAACCATGTCAAGCAAGGGTGGGATAAGCGCGGTCAGACGAATATACCGATGTACCTGGTTTCGACTGTCACCAGCTTGTTGCCCAACTATGTCAAGGGCTTGGAGCTTCATCCCGACTTGGGATGAAGGAAGATCACGCTTAATACCTTGATGACGAATGGCTTCCAGCTTCATCCGGTAAGCCCATGCCCGTTCGCTGGGCAGGATGCTCTCGCGCTGAAGATTGGAATCAACCATGATGATCGTGGCTGCATCGTCATCCAGATCGCGGATAATGGCAGGCATCGTATCAAGGCCAGCGGTCTGGCTGGCATGGTGCCGCCTGTGGCCGGAGACAATCTCGTAGCCGCCATCTACCCGTGGACGCACGATGGCGGGTACAAGCACGCCATGCTCCCGGATGCTCTGGGTAGTGTCCTGCATCTTGCCATCGTCCAGCACCTTGAAGGGATGGTTTTTGAAGGGATGCAGCTTCGTCAAGGGCAGTTCCACTACGCGTTCACGGTTGGCGTTGGCGCGGCTTTCCGCTGAAGAGAACAGATCATCCACAGGAGTAAGCGCGATATTCTTCGCGCTGCTTTTCAGCTTGTTCATAACGTTTCACCTCTTTGTAAAAAATGAAGCGGCATGTGTTCCAATCGTTTGAGAGGGACACATGCCGCTGATCCGCTATGCCTGTTTCAAGAGGCACATAGGTTGATATTCAGTTGTTTTTGTTGTACAATTTGAGCCGGCAAGGCTGCATCCGGGCGTGTTATGCTGTCACGAACGGGGCTGTTGTCTCCTGCCTACGCCCTTCTGGTTGCTAACAGTCTGCTAACAGGACACAGGAAATTGCGACCAGATGGGACAAAAACGAGCAATACCCAAAAGCACAAACAAATGGCTGGAACCCTTGAAATACAAGGGTTTGCGGAAAGTTGCAAAGCATCGCAACACAGGGCGATTGGGTCGTTCGGAATTGCTCCTAAGCGGTAGGCCGTGGGTTCGAATCCCGCCGGGTGTGCCAAAACCGCGGACGAGTGTCTGCGGTTTTTTGTATGCGCAAAAAAAGCGCCGCATGTCAGCGGCGCTCAGGGTTCAGCGATCTTTGGCGTACCATTCCTTGACGACCTGTTCCGCCTTCTTGCCGGCGATGGAGAAGCCCATTTCCGGCTGGCGCTGGGGCAGGCGGGTGTACCAGTCCCACCAGAAGAAGCCGGCAAACCAGTCCTCGTTCCACATGGAGCGGAAGCAGGACTCGTAGAAGTTGGCCTGCTCGTCCTCGTCGTAGGGGAACTCGCGGTGGCTGAAGTCGTAGGGCATCATGGCGCATCCGCGGGCGCTGCGGCAGCCGATCTCCATGAAGATGATCTGCTTTCCGCCGTTGGCGAGGGAGAGCTCCCTGAGGCGCTCCTTCTGGGCGTCCCAGCGGGCCTTCATGTGCTCCATGCTGGCGCCGGGCTCGTCCGCCACGCGGTAGTAGGCGGAGGTGCCGATGTAATCCACCGCATCCCACCACTTCACGCCGAATTCCTTGCCGTGATTGGTGTTGTACACCAGCGGGCCGTGGTAGATCTTGCGCACGGCGGCGATGGCGTCGCGCCAGAGCTGCTCCTTGTGCTCGGTGCCCAGCATCTCGCAGCCCACGCAGAACATTTCGCAGCCGGTCTCCTCGGCGATCTCCGCGTAATGGCACAGGAAGGCGGTGTAGCAGGAGAACCACTCCTTCCAGTAGTCCTTGTCGCCCCACTCGCGCTCGGGGAAGGAAATGTGGGCGCGCCACACGCCGTCCGCGCTGTTGATCATGGGCTTCATGCAGACCTTGAGGCCCAGGGCATGCAGCCGCTCCACGCCGACGGTAACGTCCTTGTCGGTGACGGTGTAGCGATAATCGGGGCGGATGATGGTGGAGTGGAAACTGTCCTGGTGGATGACGAAGGCCAGCGCGGCCCAGTCGCCGCCCAGCCCCGCCAGCCGCTCCATGGACGCGGCGGCCTCCTCCGTCCGGTATGCGCCGCGGCGGCCGTCAAAGCCATAGGTGTAGCCCTTGATAAACATCGGATTTCTCCTTTCGGATGATTCAAATCTGTATTCAGCGCCTTTTCCAAAGGCGGAACTTCTCGTCGATGAAGCGGCTCATGCCGCGATAGTATTCCTCGCCCCAGGGGACGAAGAGGTACGCCTCGTCCTGGAATTCGTCGCTGTGGTACTTCTCTTCGCCGAAGAAGGCCAGCGCGTGGGCGTCCACGTCGCCGGGATAACAGGGGGCGCCCTCTGCGGCGTCAAAATCGTAGTACCAGGCGGCGAAATCCTGTCCGACCCGGGTGAAGAAGCGATTCAGCAGGCAGCCGCGCAGCTTGTGGTTCATGAAGATGCGCAGATCCGTGTGATAGCGGCCCTCGCGGATGGCGTTCACGACTTCCTCGTGGGCCAGGCGGAACTCCTCGCAGACCAGGTTGTGCTCGATCATCCACCGCAGGAAGATGGCGATGTGGGAGCAGGCGGCGAGCGCGTCCACCGGCAGCTGCTTTTCAGCAATGCAGTCCTCGTGGGATTCGGTGCTGTCCAGGAAGTCGCTGCGGAGCATGCAGGGACGCTCCACGTTCACCTCGTCGATCAGCGCGTGGGGCGCAAAGGCCAGCTCCTCCGCCAGCTCGATCAGCGCGCCGGTGCCATGCGTTTCGGCGTAGTCCCGCTCCTCGGCGTACAGGGGCGCGGCCTGGTAGAAGTTGATCAGCTTTCCTGTGGGCAGCGTGCAGCGCATGTCGGAGCCGTCCGGGTGGGTCAGCTCCAGCAGCACGGCGCTGTTGAAGGCGGTGGCATTGCCGAAGGTGTCGCGGAAGCCCACCGTGTGCCCCGGGCCGAGCCAGGTGTCGTTCAGCACCGGCGTGTGGGCCAGGGCGCTGAGCATATTCATCGGCCAGCGGTATTTGAGGGCAGTTTTCTCCATCGGCCAGGTGCGGGGCAGGCACATCAGCAGCTCCGCATAGGCGTAATCCTGACATTCCGGATCGTCGGGGATATTCATCCGCCGCGCGCCCATGCCGCAGGTGACCAGGGTGTAGCAGCCCTTGTCATCCTCCGGGGAGATCACGAACAGATCCACATGCAGCCCGTCGATATCCGCGCCCTCCATCATGCCGGAGATGCGCCCGAAGGTGCGCTCCACATGCTGAGCCAGCGCTGCAATTTCCTCCTTGGTATAGCGGACGATCTCCTGCGGGGACTTCCGCCGCTTGAACAGATTGAACATATCCTCACCTCATGCTTGCTGCTACCAGTATACTCAACCCCTGCGGGAGAATCAAGGGGAACGCAGCAATTTTATTGTACACAATGAAAAAAAGACCGCAGCGAACTGCGGCCTCAGGATGCGCGGATGCTCAGCCCGATGCGGACGCCCAATCGCCAGGCGGCGGCGACGCCCAGCGCCAGCAGCAGCGCGAAGGCATAGCCGAACAGCAATCCCGTCACCAGGCGGCGGGGATTGGTGCTCTCATAGTCCGTCAGCAGCTGGAGGAAGCCGTCTGCCACCATGGGCAGGAGCAGCACAAACAGCGCCCACAGGGGCGGATGCCATAGCCAGCCCGTCGCCGCGGCGACCAGCATGCCCAGCAATTCCCCCGTGCAGCGGGCGCAGACGGGGAAGCGAAGGCCCCCGCGCCATTTGAAGGAGCGCTCTGGCCGACAATGACAGCCCGTCAGCCGGGGCAGCCAGATGTACAGCCAGTTGATCCCGTGGATTAGGGCGCGCCGAAGGGGATGCATCAATAGTAGTAGCCGCTGGTGCCGACCAGCACGCCGACCAGAACCACATACAGGATGGTGAAGATCACGGAAAGGATCACGCTGATCAGCGCGCCCATGCCGGCCTTCTTGGCGTTCTTGGGCTGGGTGTCCTTCCAGATCAGGAACAGGATCAGGCCCGCGATCGGGACGCAGCAGCCCAGCAGGCTCCAGCCGATGCTGCCGGTGTCGTTGGCAGTGGCGGCGGCGGAGTGCTTCTGTTCAACGCCGCAGTGGGGGCAGATAACGGCCTGATCGTGGATCTCAGCGCCGCAATTACGACAAAATGCCATGGTAAGTACCTCCTTTATCCTATGCACATGAGCATGGACAAATGATACCATACAAAGCGGAAAAACGCAACCTGTTCCGCGCAGGGAAAAGCCGGATGGCGGGGCGCTATGCAGCTGCCAGGTGCATCATCCCCAGCGCCAGCAGGAATGAAAGCACCCCATGCACGGCCTGCCAAAGGAGCTGCCCCTCCAACGTCAGGAAGCGCTCCGGGTACACGGCGCGGTTCTGCATCACGACGGCCATGCCGCCAAATCCGGTTGCACCGGCGATCAGCGCCGTCCGCCATGGCAGCGGCAGCGACAGCGAGGCGATCTCCGCTGTGCCGGTGGTGACCTCCAGGAACGTCGTGACGGGCAGTGTTATGGCGGAGGGCAGCATCTCCGCGGCCAGCGCGGCGAAGACACGCAGCATCACCATCGTGCCGCAGACAAGGAGCATCGTGCGGGCAGACGCTTCCACCGCGGAGCCGAAGGTCAGGGGGGCGAGGGCCGCGGGGTGATCGTCGCTGCGTCCTGCGGCCGCACGCCGATCCGCCCTCCGGGCGCAGGGGCGGCATTGCGCCGCCCGCCCCGCGGCCCATCCGGCAATCCATCCCCCGGCGATCACGCTGACCAGGCACACCGCGCCTGCCGTGCGCGATCCCAGCCATCCGCCAATGGTGCCCAACAGGAACATGGGGCTCATCGTGGCGCAGGAGACGGCCAGGCGAACCTGTTCCTGCCTGGTCAGGCCCGCGCACATGGGCAGCAGCCGCGCGCCGGTGGGGGAGCCGCCGCCCCAGCCCAGCAGCATCAGCAGCATGGGGGACATGCGCTTCACCCGGCTGACCGCCATCAGCGACAGCGTCATGTAGGGCATGAGTCCCGGCAGCACCGCCGTCACGAACAGGCGGCACGCGGCGGAGGCAGCAGTCATCGTCACGTCCGCATGCAGGAGCAGGCAGAGCATCAGCAGGATCAGCGCCAGAAGCATCCGCATTCCCCCTTTCATAATCCCGCAAAACGTGGTATACTAATGCCAGACTATTCACCCAGGAGGCCTCCCTATGCAGAAGGACACCTTCCTCATCGTTGACGGCAACAGCCTGATGCACCGGGCATTCCACGCCCTGCCCCTCATGGACGCAGAGGGAATCTACACCAACGCCATCTACGGCTTTCTGAACATGCTCCTCAAGGTCATCAAGGAGGAGGATGTGCGCTATATCGCCGTGTGCTTCGACGAGCACGGCCCCACCTTCCGCCACACCGCCTATCCGGATTACAAGGCCGGACGTTCCGCCACGCCGGATGAGCTCCGCCAGCAGTTCCGTACCATCCGCGAATTGCTGACCGACATCGGCGTGAAGTGGTACACCCTCATGGGCTGGGAGGCGGACGACCTGCTGGGCACGCTGTCCCTGCGCGCGGAGGAGGACGTACGCCCGCTGCTGCTCACCGGCGACCGGGACGCATTGCAGCTGGTGGACGGCAAGACCGAGCTCATGTTTACCCGCAAGGGCATCAGCGAAACCATCCTGTTCACCCCGGCAAAGGTGCATGAGGAGTACGGCTTCGGCCCCGAGCAGGTCACCGACTGGAAGGGCCTTGCCGGCGACAGCAGCGACAATATCCCCGGCATCCCCGGCATCGGCGACAAGACCGCCGTGAAGCTGCTGCAAAAGTACGGCACCCTCGAAAACATCCTCGCGTCCACCGCCCAGGAGAAGGGCAAGCTCCGCGAGCGGCTGGAGACCTGGCCCGACCAGGCCCGCATGTGCAAGGAGCTGGCCACCATCCATCGCGACGCGCCCGTCGATTTCCGCCTCGCGGACTGCAAGCTGCCCGACCTGAAGGCCGCCATCCCCGCCCTGAAGAAGCTCCGGCTGAACGCGCTGATCAAGCGCATCGCCGGGGAGGGGAGCGCAACGCAAACCGCCGCTGCTCCTGCGGACGCGGCCGAGGTCGCCCCGCTGACCCTGCTGACCTTCGCGGATTTCGTGAACGTTGACACAGCAGACGGCCTTTCTGCCTGGCTCGGCGGCCTGACCGACAAGGCATATCCCATCGCCATCCACATGGGCGATATCAGCATGTCCATCGCGGCCCAGGACGGCTCCTGCTGCATGGTGAACCTCGGCGGCGATCTGCTCATGCCCGGCCTTGACCCGGTGGAGGTGCTGACGGCGCTGGCTCCGGTGATTTGCCAGCATCCCTGCATCGTCCACGACGGCAAGCGCCTGTGGCACCAGCTGGACAGACTTCGTCTGCCTTTACCGGATGCATTTGATTGGGACACCATGCTGGGCGCATACCTCATCAACCCCCAGGAGAAGAGCTACACCTGGGCGGCCCTGCGCGGCGAAATGCCCGATGACGCAAGGGGCGTGCTGTCCCTGGCCGCGTGGCAGAAGCAGAAGATCGCCGCTGACCAGATGTCCCACCTCATGCAGGACGTGGAGATGCCCCTCTCCCGCGTGCTGTTCCAGATGGAGCAGGCCGGCTTTACCGTGGACACCGCCTTCCTCAAGACCCTCGGCGAGCGCTACACGACCCAGATCGAGGAGAGCAAGGCCGCTGTCTTCAAGGCTTGTGGGGTGAAGCCCTTCAACCTCAACTCCACCCAGCAGCTGGGCGACGTGCTCTTTGACCAGCTGGGCCTGCCCCACGGCAAGAAGACCAGCCGCGGCTACTCCACCTCTGCGGAAGTCCTCGAGGGCCTGCGCGACGTGGCCCCGGAGATCATCGAGCCCCTGCTGCGCTACCGCCAGCTGACCAAGCTCAACTCCACCTACATCGAGGGCCTGCTGCGCCTGACGGAGGCGTCCAGTGGCCGTTCCGATATCGGCAGAGTCCATTCCACCTTTGATCAGGTCGCCACGGCGACGGGCCGCATTTCTTCCTCCGAGCCGAACCTGCAAAACATTCCCGTGCGCACCGCGGAGGGCCGCGAGATCCGCCAGGCCTTCCTGCCCCGCGAAGGATGGGTGCTGCTGGACGCGGACTACTCTCAAATTGAGCTGCGCCTGATGGCCCATTTCTCCGGGGACGAAGCCATGCTGGACGCCTTCCGGACCGGCCAGGACGTTCATGCCCGCACCGCCAGCGAGATCTTCGACGTGCCCCTTGACCAGGTCGATTCGACCCTGCGCAGCAATGCCAAGGCCGTCAATTTCGGCATCATCTATGGCATCAGCGGCTTCGGCCTCAGCCGCAACACCGGCGTCAGCCAGCAGGAAGCACGCTCCTTCATCAGCCGCTATTTCGCAAAATATCCCGGCGTGAAGCGCTTCATGGACGCCGCCGTGGAGGACGGCCAGCAGAACGGCTACGCCCTGACCCTCATGGGCCGCAGACGCTATCTGCCGGAGCTGACCGCCTCCAACGCGATGGTGCGCGAATTCGGCAAGCGCGCCGCCATGAACACCCCCGTCCAGGGCACGGCGGCGGATATCATCAAGCTGGCGATGGTTCGCGTGGACGAGGCCCTTCGCCGGGAGAAGCTGCAAAGCCGCCTGATCCTCCAGGTACACGACGAGCTGCTCCTGGAGTGCCCGCCCGAGGAGGTCGAAACCGCCGCCCGCATCCTGCAGGAGGCCATGGAGGGCGTCATCACCCTGAGTGTGCCGCTGTCCGCGGAGGTGCATCAGGGCGCAAACTGGGCGGAAGCCAAGTAAAGGCTCTCCCTCCGGGAGAGCTGGCAGCCGCTTGCGGCTGACTGAGAGGGCTGATGCTGAAATTTCCGCGATCAAGCAGGAGTTTTCCGACTCCCTGTTGAACAATACAAGGAAACCCCAACCACAAACATAAGCAAAGGAGCATACACATATGTCTGAGATTCTGGAGTTCAAGTTTGACACCCAGCTGCTGATCGAAGGCCACGACCTGGACGAGGACGAGATCTTCGACTACATCACCGAGCATTTTGAGGGCGACTGCCTCCTGGCTGTGGGCGATGACGAGCTGATCAAGATCCACTTCCACACCAACAAGCCCTGGGAAGTTCTCGAATACTGCGCGACCCTGGGCGAGATCCACGACATCGTGGTGGAGAACATGCAGCTGCAGTCCGAAGGCATGCACGGTTAAGCGGGGCTGCCCCCGCGGGCGGCTCGCGATTGAGTTGACTTTTCTATCATAGACCTACCGCGTGTTTGTCGGGCCTTTGCCCGGCGTGGTCTTCCGCGCGCTCATCGCGCGGGCTGCATCGTGCAAACTGAATCAAACAAATTGAAAGAGCTGCGACGCAACATGTCGCAGCTCTATTTGTGTGCATACAGACCTTCTGTGCGGCCCGCGCGATAGCGAGCGCGGACGCTCAACTACGATCAAAGCCACAGCCTCACGCGGGCGTATCTTCAACCGAAGGCGTTCAGCTCAATCGCGCGAAAACGGGGTCGAAGACCCCTTATGCAAGTTGGAGCTGGTACAGCTTCTTGTAAATGCCGTCCTGCTCCAGCAGCTCCTGATGGGTGCCGGATTCGCGGATCTTGCCGTGATGCATGACAATAATCCTGTCGCAGTGCTGGATGGTGGACAGGCGGTGCGCCACCATGATCGACGTGCGGCCCTCCATCAGGGTCTTCACGGCCTCCTGGATCCACTGCTCGGTCTCGGTGTCGATGTTGGCGGTGGCTTCGTCCAGGATCAGGATCGTCGGGTCGTAGGCCAGGGTGCGGGCAAAGGAAATCAGCTGCCGCTGGCCCGCGGAGAAGGTCGCGCCGCGCTCCGTCACCCGCTCGTCATACTGATTCGGCAGACGCTCAATGAAGTGGCTGGCGTTGGTGTTCACCGCGGCCTGGCGGATGGTCTCGTCGGTGATGGAATCATCCCGCAGGCGGATGTTCTGCTTGATGTCGCCGGTGAAGAGGAACACGTCCTGCTGCACCTGGCCGATCGCTGCGCGGATCTGCTCGCGGGTCATGTCGCGGATATCGACGCCGTCGATGCGGATGGCGCCCTTTTGAATGTCATAATACCGGCCGATCAGGTTCAGGATCGAGGACTTGCCTGCGCCCGTCGCACCCACGAAGGCCACCTTCTGGCCGGGCTCGATGACGAAAGACACGTCCCGCAGGACCCAGTTTTCATTGCCGGCGTTGGCCTCGGTGGGGGTTTCGCCGTCCTTGGTCTCATACGCGAACCAGACGTGGTCGAACTCGATCCGGCCCTTGATTTCATCCGGGCGGGTGGGCTCGTCCTTTTCCTTCACGATGGGCTCCACGTCCATGAGGGTGAAGATCTTCTCGGCAGATGCAATGGCGCTTTGCAGCGTCGTGAACATCTCCGCCAGCTCCTGGATGGGCTGGAACAGCTGGCTGATGTACTGGGTGAACATGTACAGCGTGCCGATGGAGATGGCATTTGTCAGCACCTGGGAGGAGCCGCCGCCCAGGATGATGGCCGTGGCCACGATGGAGGCCAGGTAGATCAGCGGGCGGAAGATGCCGAAGATCATCATCTCGCGGAAGCCGGCGTCGTAGAGCTGCTTGTTCTTCACGTCAAACTCGTCGCACTTCTCCTTCTCCCGGTGGAAGATCTGGATGACGCGCATGCCGCTGAGATGCTCCGACAGGAAGGTGTTGATGGCGGTGATGCGGCTCTTGACCACCTGGTAGCACTTGCGGGAGAGGCGGCGGAAGATGAAGGTCAAGCCTGCCACCACAGGCACCATCACCAGGGAGAGCAGGGCCATCTTTACGTCCAGCATCAGCATCACCGCGATCAGGCCGATGACCTTGATCACGTTGCGGAACAGACGCACGATGATGTTGGAGTACAGGTCATTGATGGCCTCGGTGTCGTTGGTGATGCGGGTGACGATGCGGCCCACGGGGGTGGTGTCGAAGAAACGCATGGAGAGGCTCTGCACGTGCTCCATCAGCTCCATGCGCAGCGTGTACACGATCTTCTGGCCCATTTCCTGGATCATCAGGTACTGGGCGCGGTTGCACACAAAGGCGATCAGCATGACCGCGATGTACAGCCCGGCGGTTTTGAGGATGCCGTGCCAGCGTTCATCGGGGGTGAGGGCCTCCAGGGCGGTGTCGATGGTGAGGATGTACTTGTCGATGGCGTCGCCGATGAGCATGGGCTTGATCAGGTCCAGCGCGGTCAGCACGCCCACCAGCACAAAGCAGATCAGCACGGTCTTGATATAGGGCTTCAAATAGCCCAGCAGCCGCAGGAAGGCATTGCCCTTGTACTGCAGCTCAGTTTCCTTGTCCTTCAGGCCGCGGACGAACTCAGACATGCTCCTCGCCTCCTTCCGCATGGTCTTCCCGGAGCTGCTTTTCCAGCTGCTGCTTGTCAAACAGGGACTTGTACAGCCCCGCGTTCGCGATCAGCTCCTGATGGGTGCCGTATTCAGCCACCTTGCCGTCGTCCAGCACAAGGATGTGATCGGCGTCCTGAATGGTGGAGATGCGGTGGGCCACGATGATGGTGGTGCGGTCATTGCCGCGGATGGTGCGCAGGTTGTCCAAGATCTTGCGCTCGGTGTCGGTATCCACGGCGGAGAGGGCGTCGTCCAGGATGAGGATGGGGGCCGATGCCTGCGGCGCTGCCGCTTTCATCAGCGCACGGGCGATGGAGGAGCGCTGCTTCTGTCCGCCGGAGAGGGTCACGCCGCGTTCGCCCACCACGGTTTGATACTGCTCGGGGAATTCGGCGATGTTGTCATGGATGCAGGCCAGCTTTGCTGCGTGGATGACGGATTCCAGGGTCTTATCGGCGCTGCCGTTGAGGTCAGGCTTTGCCTGACTAGCGGGATGATTTGCTTGCAAAGCGCCCGCGTAGCTCTCGGCTGACTTGTTCAGACGAGAGCCGAAAGCAATGTTGTTCTGCAATGTGTCGGAGAAGAGGAAGTTGTCCTGGGGCACGCAGGCAATGGATTCACGCAGGACCCCCAGGGGGATGGTCTTGAGGTCATGCCCGTCGATGGTGATCATGCCGTCGTCCACGTCGTACAGGCGCACCAGCAGGCTTGGCACGGTGGACTTGCCGGAACCCGTGCGGCCCAGGATGGCCAGGGTCTCGCCGGGCTTCACGGTGACGGAAACGTCCTCCAGCACGGTCACGTCGGGCATGTCCGGGTAGGCGAAGGTCAGGTGATTCAGCTTGATTTCACCGCGCAGCTCGGTCACGTCATGATTGGTCTGCTGACCGTCCACGATCTCAGGCTTTTCCTGGAAGATGCCGAAGATACGCCCCAGGGAAGCCAGGCCCTGACTGATGCTGGTGATGCACTCGCCCACGGCCATCATCGGCCAGACCAGCATGCCCACGTAGCTGTTGAAGGCCACGAACTGACCCACGGTGATCTCCCCGTCGATGGCCAGCTTGCCGCCGTAGAGCAGCGTCAGCAGCAGGGACGTGCCGATGATCAGGTCCATCACGGGCATCATCATCGCCTGCAGGCGCACCACATTCAGGTTCTTGTCCTTGGCATTGGCGGTGGTGGCGGCGAAGGCGTAGAGCTCCTTGCGCTCCTGCACGAAGGCCTTGATCACCCGGATGCCGCTGATGGACTCCTGCACCTGATCCGTCAGGGCGGAGAAGGCCTCCTGCTTCTGCTTGAAGCGCTTGTGCATCATCTTGCCGTAGAAGAAGTCGCCCACGGTGATGATCAGCAGGGGCAGCACGGCCAGCGCGGTCAGCTTGGGGCTGACGGCGGTGATCATCTGCGCCAGCACCAGCACCAGCATGACGGTGGCGTCAAAGGCGGTGATGACGGTCATGCCCAGCAGCATGCGCACGCTCATCAGGTCATTGGTGAAGTGGGCCATCAGGTCGCCGGTCTTGTGCTGGTTGAAGTAGCGCATGGACAGCTTCGACAGGTGGCCGTACATATCGCCGCGCATCTCACGCTCAATGGAGCGGGCCGCGCCGAAGATAAAGAAGCGCCAGCCAAACCTGCCGATGGCGATGATGAGACCCATGCCGGCGATCATCCACACGATCTTCATCGCGCCGGACATGTCCAGGGTGCCGTCCGTCAGGCCGTCGATGATATTGCCGGTGAACTCAGGCACATACACATTCACCCAGTCCACCATGTACAGCGCCGCGATGCCCAGCAGGTACTGCCACCAGTGCCGGGCGATGTAGCGGGCTGCAAACTTGAGCTGTTTCATTGGGGTTGCCTCCTTGGATAAGTCAACTCTTATTATCATATCACATTTCCGGCGGAAGGGAAAGGGAACAGACGGGGATTTTGTGAAAAAACGGTGATTATTGGATTGACCTTTCGCGGGCAAAGAAAGGCGCACCCCGCAGGATGCGCCGGAATGTATTCAGCTCAGGATGGCTTGGCGCACCAGCGGCCAGATGGCACGGTAGCCAGCCTCCTTGATGTGCATGCCTTCGATGGTGAAGTCAGCCCGGAGTCTGCCCTGGTCATCCATGAGCGGCGCGTTCACATCGATGTAGCGGTGTGCGCGGCGCTTTGCCATGGCCCGGACGGCATCGTTCGCCTCCCGGATGCGCTCGTTGGTGCGGATGCGCAGGCAAGCCTTCATGTCTTCCGCGGCGGCCTCATAGTTGACGGGGTAGTAGGCCATGAGGGTGATCTCCACGCCGGGCACAGCGGCTTCGATCCGGCCCAGGATATCCTCGTAGCGGCCGATGAGATCTGCGATGGTGACGGAAGCGTCGGACAGATCGTTGGTGCCGATGTTGATGAACAACCGCCGGGGCTGTAAATCAATGACCATCTCGTTGAGGCAGAGGAGCATGTCCTCGGTGCGCCAGCCGCCCACGCCGCGGTTGTATACCACGGGGAAGTCGGGGCCCTCCTCGGCGGCGAATTTCTCCACCGGGAACATCTCCATCAGTGACGAGCCGGTAAAGACGGTTTGCCCCTTGCAGCAGGTCTGGTTGAGGGTCTGCCAGGACTGTACCATGCGGTACTTGTCCTGCTTCCACTGGGGGAGATCCGCAGGGATGGTCAGCATGGGATCAATCCTCCTTCAGCGTGAACTTCATCACGCACTCGCAATGCTCGGTGTGGGGGAACATGTCTACTGGCACGGCTTTGACGGCGCGGTACACCTGGTCCTTGACGAGGAACCTGGCGTCCCTTGCGAGGGTTTTGGGGTTGCAGGAGACGTACACGATGGTTTTCGGCCTGCAGGTCAGGACGCTGCGCAGGAAGCGCTCGTCCGAGCCGGAACGGGGCGGGTCCATGATCAGCACGTCCAGGGGGAGGTTCTCCCTTGCCATCTTCACCATGAAGCGGCCTGCGTCCTCGCAGATGAAGTCCGCGTTAGCGACCTGGTTGAGGCGCGCGTTGACCTTGGCGTCCCGCACAGCGTCGGCGTTCAGCTCCACGCCGATGAGCTGCTTCACCCGGTCGGAGGCGCACAGCCCGATGGTGCCCGTGCCGCAGTAGGCGTCCAGGAGCGTCTCGGAGCCGGTGAGGTTTGCAAAGTCAATGGCGGTCCGGTAGAGCACCTCGGTCTGCCGGGCGTTGACCTGATAGAAGCTTTGCGGGCTGATGCGGAAGCGCTTGCCGCACAGCTCGTCCTCCATGCAGCCGGGGCCGAACAGGGGGATATCCCTCGTGCCCAGCACCATGGACGTCTCCTTCTGGTTGACGTTGAGGACGACGGTGGTGATCTCGGGATGCTTCCCGGTCAGCTCCTGCACGAAGGCCTTGCCCCCGGGGAATTCGCTGGCCGTGGCCACCAGGATGACCATGATCTGCTCAGTCTTCTGCCCGGTGCGCACCATGACGTGCCGCAGGAAGCCGCGATGGGTGTTCTCGTTGTAGATGCGCAGTTTGTAGCGGGGGATCATCTCCACGATGGTGCGGATGATGCGGTCAGCGCGGGGGTCCTCGATGAGGCAGCCCTGCACAGGCACGACGCGGTGGGTTCCCCGCTGATACACCCCGGCGATGGGCTGCTTGGTCTTGAAGTCCGTGCCGATGACGGCATGCACCTTGCTGCGGTAGTGCCAGGGGTCGGCCATAGCGAGGATGGGCTCCACCTTGCAGACGCCGGCGAGGAGCTTCTCCACCGCGGATTGCTTCATGTGCAGCTGCTCCCCGTAGGGAATGTGCACGCGGGAACAGCCGCCGCAGCGGGCGGAGTAGGGGCAGGGGGTCTTCGACCCATTTTCGGCAGGTTTGTGTTGAACAGGCCTGGGCCTGCGGAATGTGTTGCTCATGGTTCCTCCTTGGAGGTTGATCAGTTTGATGATAACACGGTTGAAGGTTTGCGTCAATCTGTGGTATAATGAAATCCACGAATGAAGTTTGAAGGAGGGCCTGCGGCGTGACAGTGAAGATCATCGGCGGACGTGCCGGACGGCTGCTGCCCCATATCCTGCCCAAGATCGGCGAGGCCAGCAAGGCGGGCACGCGGGTGATCCTGCTGGTGCCGGAGCAGTACACCTTGCAGGCGGAGCGGGAAATCATCGCGGGGCTGAATCTGCCGGGCCTGCTGGATATTGAAGTCCTGTCCCCCCGGCGGCTGACGCGGAAGATCCGCGAGTGCGGCGGACACGGCCCCCTTGCCCCGCTGGACGCTGCCGGACGCAGCATGGCCATCGCCCAGGCGCTGACGCTGGTGCAGGATGAGCTGACCTACTACAAGCGGGTGGCGCTGACGCCGGGCTTGCCGGACAAGATGAGCGTCCTGATGGCGGATATGCAGCGTGCAGGGCTGACCCCGGAGGCCGTCGCGGCCCATGCGGAAAGCCTTCAACCCGGCGCACTGAAGGCCAAGGAAGGCGATCTGGCGAAGGTCTGGTCTGCCTACCTGGCGGTGATCGACGGCCGCTTTGCTGACGAAACCATGCAGCAGCAGGACGTGCGGGCGAGGCTGATTCCCAGCAAAGTTATGGACGGCGCAGCGGTGTTCGTGTATGGCTTCGACGTGCTGCCGGGCCCGATGATCGAGCTGCTCTGCGAGTGCGCGAAGGTCTGCGAAAGTCTGACCGTCACCATGACCATGGACGCTGCCGATGCCCCCGACGGGCGGATCTTCCTCACCCAGAGGTCGAGCGCAGCGCAGCTGATGAAGCGCCTGCAGGAATGTGAGATCCCGGTGGAATGGCGCTATCTGCCGATCGGCGATGAGGATTTGTCCCCCCTGCAATACCTTGAAAGGAACCTGTTCAACCGTCAGGCGAAGCCCTATGACGGCTCTGCGGAAGGCATCGCCATCCACGCGGCGGCCAACCCCTACGCCGAGGCAGCCCACATCGCAAAGACCCTGACAGCCTGGCACGAGGCCGGCATGCCCTGGCAGCACATGGCCGTCGCCATGGCGGATGAAACCAGCATGGCCGGCATCCTTGCAACGACCCTGACGGCAGCGGGCATCCCCCATTATGTCGCCCGCAAGGACAGCGCTCTTCGCCACGGCCTCACGCGGATGCTGCTGGGCGCGCTGCGCTCCGCCACCGGCGGATATGCCACCCAGGACGTGCTGCACATGATGAAGAGCGGCTTCTCCCCCCTGACGGCGGAGGAGGCCCACTTCCTCGAAAATTACGCGCTGGAAAACGGCATCGACCACGGCCGCTGGCGCAAGGAGTTCACGCGGGGCGGCAGAGCGGAGGAAGCGGAAGCGCTGCGGGTGAAGCTCATCACCCCGGTGGAGACGCTGCATGACCGGCTGAAGGATGCGAAGTCTGCCGCGCAGTCTGTGGAGGCGGTGTTCCGGTTGCTGGAGGACGTGAATGCCTACCAGACCCTGCTGCACCGCGAGGAGGAGCTGCTCCGCCGGAACATGGGCGCTGAAGCCGCGCAAAACCGCCAGATGTGGCAGCTCATCATGGACTTGCTGGATCAGCTCCACGCCCTGCTGGGCGAGCGCCGCGCCGCGATGAAGGACATTGCGAGGTTTGTCACCAGCGGCCTCACCGGCGCAAGCATTGCCAGTCTGCCGCCCCAGCCGGAGGCGGTCATGATCGGCGCAGCGGGACATCTGCTGACCGGGCGCATCGATGCGCTGGTGCTCTGCGGCATGCAGGACGGCGCGATGGCGTCAAGCCAGGACAGCCTGATCACCGAGGTGGAACGCCGCGCCCTCGCCGAGGGACATGAGCGCCCCATCGGCCTGACAAGGCAGGAAACCGCGGCCCTGCGCCAGTCGGACTTCTACCGCACCATCGCCCTGCCCAAGGCGCAGCTGCTCATCACCTTCGCCCAGGGCAGCCAGGACGGCACGGCCCTGCGCCCGGCAAGTCTGGTGGATGATGTGCGCAGCCTGTTCCCTGATCTGGTGATCACCGGCGGCGTAACGGCGGACGGCTCGGATGATCTGCCCCTGTCCCCGCAGCTGGCGCTGGACGCGCTGGCCCCGCGCTTACGGGCGCTGGCGGACGGCATTGTGGAGACGCTGGAACCCGCCTGGCTCAACGCGCTCAAGTGGCTGTGGCAGTCGGATGCATGGCATGAGCGCACCCGGCAGGTGATCGCCAGCGCGGTCGCCGGAGGCGGTGACGGCCGTCTGCCGAATGAGCTGACAAGGCGGCTCTTCACCCAGGACACCGTGTCCATCAGCCGCCTGGAGAAGTTTGCGTCCTGCCCCTACCAGCATTATGTGGATTACGGCCTGAAGCCCGTCAAGCGGGAAGCCTGGGCCTTTGAGGCGGACGACGCGGGCGAATTCTATCATGCGGCCCTGCAGGGATTTGCCCATGCGGCGCTCCATCACCCGGACTGGCCCGACCTCCCGGAGGAGGAGATCGACGCCATGATGGAGGAAGTCCTGCGCCCCCTGACCGCACAGTGGCAGGACGGCCCCCTGACCGACACCCCCGCCGCGAGGCTGCAGGGCGAAAAGTACGTCCGCACGGTGAAGCGGGCTGCGTGGCTGTTCACGCGGCATGCAAAGACCAGCCGCTTCCGCACGGTGGGCGAGGAGGTCGAGTTCGGCACGGAGGACGGTCTGCCGCCGGTGGTGCTGACGCTCAAGGACGGAAGACGCATCGCATTGCGCGGCAAGATCGACCGCATCGACCGCTGGGACGACGGCAGCGACGCGTATCTGCGGGTCATCGACTACAAGTCCGCCCGCAAGGACATCGACCCCACCCGGCTGTGGTATGGTCTGCAGCTGCAGCTGATGCTCTATCTGCAGGCGGCAGCCCAGGGCATGAAGGGCAATGCTGCAGGCGCCTTCTACTTCCGGGTGAATGACCCGCTGGTGGAAGCGGAGGATGTGAAATCTGCTGCGGAAGCCGCCATCGCCAAGACGCTGCAATTGAAGGGCGTGGTGCTCTCCGAGGTGGATGTGGTCAGCGCCATGGACGCGGATGGCACAGCCATCGGCCCTGTTTTCACCAAGACCGGCGCAGTGGCGGCCCGGGCAAACGCCTACTCCCGGGAGGAGATGCAGCGCCTGCTCGCCCATACGCAGCAGACCGCTGCTGATCTTGCGGACGGCATCCGCGAGGGCGATATCTCCGTCAGCCCCGCGGAAATGAAGGGCTGGAATGCCTGCCAGTGGTGTGAATATGCCGCCGTATGCGGATTTGACCCCGCCATGCCCCATTGTACTAAGCGTGTACTTCCTCCGCTGACCCGGCAGGAATTGGCCGACAGGCTGGCGAATGATACAGGTGAATCCCCTGTGGATGCGAAAGACGAATGAAAAACAGTGCGATTTTCAGGAATCTTCCCCGGAGGGATTGCATATTTGGCAAAAATGGTTTATAATCAGGTCAAGAGAATTATCTCTATTGAAGGAGGCGTTTTCCCATGATTAAGATTATCGCAGGCAACAAGGGCTCCGGCAAGACCAAGCGGCTCATCGATATGACCAATGACACCGCCAAGACTGCTGCCGGTAACGTTGTGTTCCTGGATAAGGACAACAGCTACATGTACGAGATCGACCGCGCGGTGCGTTTCGTCAACGTGAACGACTATTACGACACCAAGAAGGAAGCCAGCGCGGACAAGCTCCTGGGCTTCCTGTGCGGCATGCTGGCCAGCAACTATGACATCTCCACCATCTTTGTGGATGCGTTCCTGAAGCTGGTGAGCATCGAGCTGGCTGACGCTGCGTGGTTCTTCGAGGCGCTGGAGGCGCTGGGCAAGAAGAGCAATGCGACCTTCGTGCTGTCCGTCAGCGCTGACCCCGAGGCTCTGCCCGAGTTCTGCAAGGCCTACGTCATCTAATCAAAGCATGTCAGGGCGGTGGTGAACGTGCTGCCGCCCTGTTCCTTTGTTTTTGTGCAAGGGATTGTATACAATGCGGCGGATGGCTGTTTTTCAACAGTGCAGGAGAGAATGCCTGCGCTGCTCAGAACCAGCCATTGACATCAATATAGATTTGGAGTGTGATTCCCATGTCTTTCTTCTCCACCCGAGGCGGCGCGGCAGTCACCGCGTCCCAGGCGATCCTCTACGGCCTTGCGCCCGACGGCGGACTGTACGTCCCCGCCATGTTCCCGCCCATCAGCCTGCAGAAGATCGGCAAGCTGGCGGATATGGATTACCGTCAGCGCGCCTGTGCGATCCTCAAGACCTACCTGGAGGACTTCACCATCCCGGAGATCGAGGAAGCCCTCGCGGCAGCCTATGACGAGAAGAAGTTTGACGATCCCGCCATCGCCCCGATGAAGAAGATCGATGACGAGACCTGGGTGCTGGAGCTGTTCCACGGCCCGACGCTGGCCTTCAAGGACATGGCCCTGCAGCTGCTGCCCCACCTGACCACCCTCTCCGCGAAGAAGAACGGCGAGGAACGCGAGGTGTCCATCCTGGTTGCGACCTCCGGCGATACCGGCAAGGCGGCCCTGGAGGGCTTCAAGGACGTGCCCGGCACCTCCTGCACCGTGTTCTATCCCTCCGACGGCGTCAGTGACGTGCAGAAGCTGCAGATGACCACCACCGGCGGCGACAACACCCACGTCATCGGCATCCACGGCAACTTCGACGACGCCCAGACCGGCGTGAAGAACCTGTTCTCCTCCGCGGAATTCAACGCGCAGGTGAACGCCAAGGGGAAGGTGCTGTCCAGCGCCAACTCCATCAACTTCGGCCGTCTGGTGCCGCAGATTGTGTACTACTTCTCCGCCTATGCGGATCTGCTGAACGAGGGCGCCATCGCCCTGGGCGATCAGGTGAACTTTGTCGTGCCGACCGGCAACTTCGGCAACATCCTGGCGGCCTACTATGCCCGCAACATGGGCCTGCCGGTGGGCAAGCTGATCTGCGCATCCAACCGCAACAACGTCCTGACCGACTTCTTCCGCAACGGCGTGTACGACACCCGCCGCACCTTCTTCAAGACCACCTCTCCCTCCATGGACATCCTGATCTCCTCCAACCTGGAGCGTCTGCTGTATGAGTGCGCCGATCGCGACGGCAGCCTGGTCGCCACCTGGATGAAGCAGCTCAAGGAGTGCTACACCTACGCCATCGGCGAGCAGCGCCAGGAGTGGATGCGCGACGTGTTCGACGCCGGCTACTGCGACGATATGCAGTGCGCCGCTGAGATCCGCGCCCGCTTCGAGACGGATCACTACCTGATGGACACCCACACCGCCGTGGCCAGCCACGTCCTGAAGGAATACCGCGAAAAGACCGGCGACATGACCCCCGCCGTGATCGTGTCCACCGCCAGCCCCTACAAGTTCGCCGCGGACGTGCTTTCCGCCGTGGAGGGCAAGGAAGCCGTCAACGGCCTGGACGCCTTCCAGTGCAGCGAAATGCTGGAGAAGGTCACCGGCGTGAAGGTGCCCGCTCAGGTCAAGGCCCTGCGGACGCTGCCCGTGCGCCACAAGCAGCAGTGCGAGAAGGATGCGATGGCGCAAGCGGTCATGGAGGCCTTTGGCAAGTAAACTCAACCCCTGAAAGGAATAAAATGAACATCTCTGAAATCACCCTTGTACAAACGAGGCTGAACAACCTGATCAGGCAGCCCCTGACCCGCGCGGACCGCGCAGCGGATATGCTGATGCTGACCTTTGGGCGTTATGTCCTGCACATCCAGTGCTACTACCGCCTGACGGAGAAGGGCCGCACCATCCTGGCGCGCAACGACGTCTACCAGCCCTCCGAGGCGATGTGGAACATGTGGCGCGCGATGGGCTACGAGGAGGACTACATCCCCGATGACTTCCACTCCGACGACGAGGGCTGCAACCGCCTGGACGAGGCCCTTGAGCGCCTCAACGGCGACCTGGACGGCCTGACCGTCAAGACGGCGATGCTGAACCAGCTGGGCGACCTGACGATGGTGTTCCAGTGCGGCGCGACGCTGACCGTCATGGCGGACACCTCCGGCGGCGAGGAATGCTGGCGGCTCTTCGAGGATGATGAATCCGCCGAGCACCTGGTCGTCTACGGCGACGGTGCGGAGCTGGTAGGGCCGGGCGCGGGGTACCGCGAGTAAGTGTATATATGAAAATGACCGGGAACCAACGACGATGTGTGTCGGAGGTTCCCGGTTTTTGTGTCAGGTTGTGGCCTTCATCTGCTCCCAATCTTCCCGGAGCAACCCCCAGATATGATAATCGCAGTACACGGACACCATCTTGCCATGCCGGATCGTGCCCTCATGCACGAAGCCGCACTTCTCCAGCACTCGGTTGGAGGCGGTGTTGCGCACATCCGCCGTAGCGTGGAGGCGGTCAAGCTCGGTGTGGGTGAAGATGAACTCCACCGCCGCGCGCAGGGCTTCGGTGACATAGCCGTGTCCCCAAAGGTCGGGGTCGAGGCGGTAGCCTACGCTGCCCATACGGGCATTCTCAATATCGAAGATGGAGACATCGCCGATGACGGCGTTGGTCTCTTTCAGCACGATGCCCCACTTGAAATCCGGGTCGGGCTTGCGCTTCACCCACGGGCGCGGGTCGATGAACATCAATTCCGGCTCGCGCTCGCCCTTGCTGGCCTTGCGGCCCCAGTAGGTGTAGATTTCGTCCCGGGCCAGCCAGCGGCGGAGGCTGGCGGCGTCCTCCGGCACCAAGGAGCGCAGGATCAGACGCGAGGTTTCGAGGGTGGGCTTGGCGGTGAGGTAATCGTTCAGCATGGTACGTCCTCCTTGAAAGAATACAGCCCGGCATGCAGCACACATACCGGGCTTGGGTCTTCGACCCGTTTCATTTATCAAATTTCAGCTTCGGGAGCGGTTTCCTCAGTGGCTTCTACGGCCACATCGACGGCCTCAACAGGAACTTCCTCAGCAACGACTTCGCCATTCATCTCCGCGATGACTTCGGCAACGTCGGTCTCCTCTTCCTTCTCCGCGCGGGCCACGCCGATGACCTTGCTGTCCTCGGCCAGGCGCATGACGCGCACGCCCTGGGTGTTGCGGCCGCACAGGCGCACGTCCGCCGCGGGGGTACGGATGATGGTGCCGTCGTCGGTGATGAGCAGGATGTCCTCCTCCTCGTGCACCAGCAGCAGCGCAGCCAGGTCGCCGGTTTTCTCGGTCAGGTTGATGGCGCGGATGCCCTTGCCGTTGCGGCCCTGCTCGCGGTACTCGTCGGGGCTGGTGCGCTTGCCGTAGCCGCCCTCGGTGATGGCCAGCACGGTCGCGCCCTCCTCGATGGGCGCCATGTCGATGACGATGTCGTCCTCGGCCAGCTTCATGGACTTCACGCCCATGGAGGCGCGGCCCATCGGGCGGATGTGCTTCTCGTTGAAGCGGATGCACATGCCCTTGCGGGTGCCCAGGATCAGCTCGTCCTCGCCGGAGGAAAGCTCCACGCCGATCAGCTCGTCGCCTTCCTTGAGGACGATGGCGATCAGGCCGTTCTTGCGCAGGTTGCGGAAGTCCTCGAAGGGGGTCTTCTTGATCATGCCCTCGCGGGTCGCCATGACGATGTTGTACTCCGTCTTGTCGCTGCCCTTGGGCACGGGCACCATGCGGGTGACCTTCTCGCCCGAGCCGATTTGCAGCAGGTTGACCATCGCCGTGCCGCGGGCCTGACGGCCTGCTTCGGGAATTTGATAGCACTTGATCATGTACACGCGGCCCAGGTTGGTGAAGAACATGATCTCGTCATGGGTGCCCACGACGCGCATCTGCACGGCGTAGTCCTCGTCCTTGGTGGTCATGCCGGTCACGCCGCGGCCGCCGCGGTTCTGGCTGCGGTAGGCGGACTTGCTGATGCGCTTGATGTAGCCTTCCTTGGTCATGGTGACGACCATGCCCTCCTCGGCGATCAGGTCTTCCACGTCGATCTCGCCGTCAATGGTGGTCAGCTCGGTGCGGCGCTTGTCGGCGAACTTGTCCTTGATGGCCAGGATCTCGGCCTTGATGACCTCCATCAGCTTGGCTTCGTCCGCGAGGATGCCCTGCAGGCGCAGGATCTCGACCTGCAGCTCGTCAAACTCGGACTGCAGACGATCGCGCTCCAGACCGGTCAGGCGGGCCAGACGCATGTCCAGGATGGCCTGGGCCTGCTTCTCGGAGAAGTCAAAGCGCTCGATCAGGGCGGTCTTGGCGGTGGAAGTGTCCTTGCTGCCGCGGATGATGGCGACGATCTCGTCGATGTGATCCAGGGCCTTCAGCAGGCCCTCCAAGATGTGGGCGCGGGCCTGGGCCTTGTTCAGCTCGAACTTGGTGCGGCGGGTGACGACGTCCTTCTGATGCTCCAGGTAGTAGTACACCATGTCGCGCAGGGGCAGCACCCTGGGCTGGCCGTTGACCAGCGCCAGCATGTTCGCGCCGAAGGTCTCCTGCAGGCTGGTGTGCTTGTACAGGAAGTTCAGCACCACCTGGGGGTATACGTCCTTCTTCAGCTCGATGACGATGCGCATGCCCTCGCGGTCGGACTCATCGCGGATGTCGCTGATGCCCTCCACGCGCTTCTCGTGCACCAGCTCGGCGATCTTCTCCACCAGTCGGGCCTTGTTGACCTGATAGGGGATCTCGGTCACGACGATGCGGCAGCGGTTATTGGGCATCTGCTCGATGTTGGTCTTGGCGCGCACCTCGATGCGGCCATGACCGGTGTAGTATGCCTCGCGGATGCCCCTGCGGCCCAGGATGATGCCGCCGGTGGGGAAGTCGGGGCCCTTGATGTGCTCCATCAGGTCGTCGATGGTGCAGTCAGGGTTGTCGATCATGCAGATGACGCCGTCGATCACCTCGCCCAGGTTGTGGGGCGGGATGTTGGTGGCCATGCCGACGGCGATGCCGCTGGAGCCGTTCACCAGCAGGTTGGGGAAACGGGCGGGCAGCACGGCAGGCTGCATGAGGGTCTCGTCGAAGTTGGGGTAGAAATCCACCGTGTCCTTCTCGATGCCGTCCAGCAGGTGGGGGGTCAGCTTGGTCATGCGGGCTTCGGTGTAACGCATGGCGGCCGCGTCGTCGCCGTCCACGGAGCCGTAGTTGCCCTGGCCGTCCACCAGGCAGTAGCGGATGTTGAAGGGCTGGGCCAGGCGAACCATCGCGTCATAGACGGAGGAGTCGCCGTGGGGGTGGAACTTACCCAGCACGTCGCCCACCAGACGGGCGGACTTGCGGTAGGGCTTGTCGGGGGTCATGCCCAGCTCGTGCATATCGTACAGGATGCGGCGATGCACAGGCTTCAGGCCGTCGCGCACATCCGGCAGCGCGCGGTCAATGATAACGGCCATGGCGTAGGAAATGAAGCTCTTCTTCATCTCCGCTTCCAGATTGACCGGGATAAGCTTATCTTGAATGTTGCTCATTGTGAATATTTCTCCCTTTTGTTGCACGGAACAAGGAATTTGCAGCGGGGCCGACCAACTGAGGCTCCCTCTGGGAGGGAGCTGTCAGCCGCTTGTCGGCTGACTGAGGGAGCCCGCGCAGCAATGGCTAAAACCAAGCAGCAAAGTATCTGAAACGTCAGATATCCAGATCCTTCACCAGATCTGCGTTCTCCTCGATGAACTTGCGGCGGGGCTCCACCTGATCGCCCATGAGCAGGGTGAAGATCTGGTCGGCCTCGGCGGCGTCCTCGGGGGTGATGCGCATCATCGTGCGGGTCTCGGGGTTCATGGTGGTCATCCACAGCTGCTCGGCGGACATCTCGCCCAGACCCTTGTAGCGCTGGATCTCCGGCTTGGGGTCGCGGCCGATCTCGTCCAGCAGGGCCTGCAGCTCGTCGTCGTTGTACACATACTTCTCGAACTTGCCCTTGGTAACCTTGTAAAGAGGCGGCATGGCGGCGTAGACATAGCCCTTTTCCACCAGGGGCCGCATGTAGCGGTAGAAGAAGGTCAGCATCAGGATGCGGATGTGCGCGCCGTCCACGTCCGCGTCGGTCATGCAGACGATGCGGTGGTAGCGCAGCTTGCTTTCATCGAATTCATCGCCGAAGCCGCAGCCGAAGGCCGTCAGCATGGACTTGATCTCGTTGTTGCCCAGGGCCTTGTCCAGGCGGGTCTTTTCCACGTTGAGGATCTTGCCGCGCAGGGGGAGGATGGCCTGGAAGTGACGGTCGCGGCCCTCCTTGGCGGAGCCGCCTGCGGAGTCGCCCTCGACGAGGAAGATTTCGCACTTGCTGGGGTCGCGCTCGGAGCAGTCCGCCAGCTTGCCGGGCAGGGAAGCGCTCTCCAGCACGGTCTTGCGGCGGGTGGCCTCACGGGCCTTGCGGGCAGCCTCACGGGCGCGCTGGGCGCTCACGCAGCGCTCGACGATGGCGCGGGCCACGGAGGGATTCTCCTCCAGGTAGGTGCCCAGGGCTTCCTTCACCAGGTCGTTGACGATGCCGCGCACATGGCCGGAGCCGAGCTTCGACTTGGTCTGGGATTCAAACTGGGGGTCCTCCATCTTGACGGAGACCACGGCGGTGAGGCTCTCCTTCACGTCCTCGGACTTGAGGTTGGGCTCGTTGTCCCGCAGCACCTTGTACTTGCGGCCATAATCGTTGATCGCGCTGGTGAGCGCGGTGGTGAAGCCGGTGAGGTGGGTGCCGCCGTCGGGGGTGGCGATGTTGTTGACGAAGGGGTAGATGTTCTCGTTGTAGGAGTCGTTGTACTGCATCGCAACCTCGACCAGCACGCCGTCCTTGATGCCCTCGGTGTAGATGGGCTCAGGGAAGAGCACTTCCTTGTTGCGGTTGAGGTACTTGACGAACTCCTTGAGGCCGCCCTCGTAATAATAATCGTGGACAATCGCTTCTTCGGGACGCTCGTCGGTAAAGACGATGCGGATGCCCTTGTTGAGGAAGGCCATCTCGCGCAGGCGCTTCTTGAGCACGTCATGCTCGAAGGTCACGCCCCGCTCAAAGATGCCCTCGGGGTTGTCCTCGGCGAGGATGTCCGGCCAGAACTGAATGGTGGTGCCGGTGACGTCGGTTTCGCCGATGACCTTCAAATCGTAGCAGATCTTGCCGCGCTCGTACTCCTGGCGGTGGATCTTGCCATCCTGATACACGGTCACCATAAAGTGGCGGGACAGTGCGTTCACGACGGACGCGCCCACGCCGTGCAGACCGCCGGACACCTTGTAGCCGCCGCCGCCGAACTTGCCGCCGGCATGCAGCACCGTCAGGCAGACCTCGACCGCGGGACGGCCCATTTTGGGGTGGATGCCTACGGGGAAGCCGCGGCCGTCGTCCTTGACGGACACGGAGCCGTCCTTGTGCAGCGTCACATCAATGCGCTTGCAGAAGCCTGCCAGGGCCTCGTCCACGGCGTTGTCCACGATCTCGTACACCAGATGGTGCAGACCGCGGGCGTCGGTGGAGCCGATGTACATGCCCGGGCGCTTGCGGACGGCCTCAAGGCCCTCCAGCACCTGGATCTGCTCCTCACCGTATTCACCGGTGGCCTGGGTGGCCCCCAGAGCCTGGGTGGCGCCCAGAGCCTGGGTGGCGTTTTCTGCCAGGTTGGTTTCCAGCTCCTGATTGAGTTCCAGTTCGTTTGCCATGATACACCTCTAATGAAAAATGGGGCAGGTCAACTCCTCTGTTTCCAGGGAGGGATAAAACGGTTTCGATGGGGCTGGGGAACGAAAAAACAATCTACCCCAGCATGATGATTATATCATCTTTTGGGCCAAAAGGGAAGAGGGTTTCTTCATTAATATTACGCGCGCGCGCGAAGAAATTTGCAAAAAGGAGGATTTTAGGCCCTCGCCGGGAATAATTTGGGCATGAGAAACGTCTTTATAGGTGAAAGTGCTGTTGAGGAGGCGATACGGATGAAAAAGCTGACTGCCCTTCTTTGCCTCGTTTTGGCCCTTGTGAGCCTTTCCGCCCTCGCGGCGGACGCTGACACGGAAACGACCCTGTGGCCCGCCTACGACCCCGAAACGGGGCTGTGGGGGTATATCCGGGAGGACGGGAGCTGGGGGATCGAGCCGCAGTATGGTTACGCGGGGCATTTCCATGATGGCTGTGCCGCGGCAGGCACAGCCTCACCGGAGACTGGAATGGAAGCTCAGGGTGTCATCGACAAAAACGGCGCGTATCTGCTGTCGCCGGAGTATCTGGTTGTAGACCATTGTAGCAATGAGGACAGCATTGCATATGGCGTAACGGGCGTGTTCCTGGTGAGTAAGGGCGGAATGAAGGGGTGGTTCAATGCGGAAAACCGATACTTCTCCGGCGTGCAGTGGGACTATGCCTGGACACAGCAGGGCTGGCCGGTCATGTATGTCGGGCAGGGTACGCTGCATGGTTACCTCAACCGCTTCACCGGGGAGGAAATCGTACCCGTCGAAACCTGTGGCCGGCGCCCGGGCGAATATAGTGAGGGCTTCTTCACCGTGACCTTTCATGATGTGGAGCATGCAGTGTTGCTGGACATGCAGGGAAAGGAGATCGTGTTTCCTGAGGGCATCCATGTGGAAGCGGAATCTGTGATGCGCTGCGGCCTGGTTGCTGTGGAAAACGAGGCGGGGCTCATGGGCTATGCCGATGCGCAGGGCCGCATCGCAATCGCCCCCCAATACAGCTTTGTCATGGATTTTGATGGAGGATTTGCAGAGGTATTTCACCCGGAGCGCGGCTTTCTGCTGATCGACAGCGAGGGCTGCGTCGCTTATGAAAGTGACAATAACTGGAGTTTCCATGGCGTGGTGGATGGCAGTGCCTTCATTTACCCCACGCAGGGTGATCCCTTCCTGCTCAATGCAGACGGCACGGTGCGCATGACGACGACTGTGCCGGCCTTCTCTTATGCGGCCTGGTATCAGGAGCCACTTGTGGAGGAAGCACCCATCCGCCTGCGGGTGGGCTTGGTGGGTAACAGCTATTGGTGCTTGGTGGATAAAAACGGCCAGCCGTCTACTACCTGGTGGGATCGCCCGGCGGATTTTGGCAGCCGCTGCCTGGATGGGCAGGGCTGGCAGGCGGTCACCAAGGTGACTGGTATCCCGGCGTGGGGATACGTCGATGCATGGGGCAAGGTGATCATTCCGTACCGGTTTTATGATGCGGAGGATTTCCAGGGCACGCTGGCCCGCGTCCAGTTTGACGCATCCACCGAGGGCTACATCAACCGCTCCGGCGAGGTGGTGTACCAGTGGCCGATGCCCGGGGACTGAAGCGATCCAATACACAGACAGTACAGCCGCAGCGGCGCTTCTGCCTTGACAATCTGGAAAAAAACAGATATGATATGCACAACAGGATCGTTTTCAAGGGTGGAGTGTATCCAGAGTGAAGGGCGGTCCGCATCATAAGGAGGAGAATACTATGCAGAAAAAAGTCGTGCTTGTTCTTTCCGTGCTGTTGGTGATCGCCGCTGTGGTGCTGGTGGTGCTGGGCGTGCAGAAGGGCGAACTGGATAACGAGGTCGCCGCGCTGGAAGCTGAGCTGGCCGCCAGCCAGGGTACCGTGGAGACGCTGAACGGCGAGCTGTCCGCTGCCTCCGCCAAGGGTGCGGAGCTGGAGGGCAATGTGGCTGCGCTGACCGCCCAGAATGAGGCTGCCGCGACCGATCTGGAAGCTGCCGCGATCAAGTCCGCCGAGCAGGAAGCCACCATCGCGACCCTGACCGCTGATGCGGAGGCTGCTGCTGCCAAGGCTGCCGAGCAGGAAGCCACCATTGCGACCCTGACCGCCGACGCGGAAGCTGCCGCTGCCAAGGCCGCCGAGCAGGAAGCCGCCATTGCGACCCTGACCGCCGAGAAGGAGCAGATCGCTGCGGAACTGACGGCTGCCCAGGCTGAGCTGGCGACCGTCAAGGAGGAGCTGGCCCAGGCGCAGGAGGCGCTGCTGGCCAAGGAAGCTGCCGCGGAGGAAGAACCCGTTGAAGAAGCGCCCGTTGAAGAAGTGCCCGTGGAAGAACCTGCTGCGGAAGCCGAGCCTGTTGTGCTGACTGCTTCTGCCAAGGGCATGTTCTCCGACGTGGTGGTGACTGTGACGCTGGACGCGGAAGGCGTCATCACGGACATTGCCGTGGATTGCTCCGGCGAGACTGTGCTTGCCAAGCCCTGCGCCGGCAATGCCTTCCTGAGCCAGTTTATCGGCAAGAAGGGCCCCTTCGCTGAGGTGGATGCGGTGTCTGGTGCGACGAACACTTCCAACGCCGTGCTGGAGGCCATCAACAGCCTCTTCGCGGAGTAAAAAGAAGCAACAGAATATTTGACTCCCTGCCATCCCGGCGGGGAGTTTTTTGCGGGAATTATTCTGCTTTTGAGATGTGTGATCAAAAAATGACTATAATTATTGACAAAATGACCATTTTGGGCTATGATGTGAGCAACCGGATCGTTTCGAGGGGAGAACTGGGCCTTGCGTCTAAAACGTTTTCCCTCGGGCGCGATCCATATTGTAAGGAGGAAAACCAAATGAAGAACATGACCAAGCTCCTGTCGATGCTGCTGGCGCTGTGCATGGTGCTGGGCCTCGTGCCTGCCATGGCAGAAGAAGCAGCTCCCACCACGCAGGCCTTCCTGATGTTCGCTGACGCCGCCTGGGTCAATCAGGTGTGGAACGCCGGCGAGACGCCTGCGGGCATGACCGTGACCGAAGCCACTATCACCGGCGAGGGTGATTACACCGTCGGTCTGGCCTTCGAGACCCCCGCTGAGGGCGTTGCCTTCACCGCGCTGGGCATCGCTGACGGCGAGAACGTCTTCCCCGGCTGGAAGATCCGCATCAACGAGATCCGCGTCAACGGCCAGGCCATCGAGGCCAAGAAGGGCTACACCTCTTCTGACGACGGCATCGTGACCCGTATGAACATCTTCAACGAGTGGGTCAGCGAGCTGCCTGCCGACGCCCGTTCCTGGGACGGCGATCTGGCTGACGCCAGCTGGATGATCGTCAACAAGGAAGATTTCGCCTCTGTGTCTTCCTTCGAGGTCGACTTCTCCTTCATCAAGTACGGCATCGACACCGCCTACATCATGTACGCTGACGCTGCCTGGGCCCAGCAGTACTGGCTGGACGGCAACGAGTACCCCGTGACCGCCAAGAACGCGACCGTGACCGGCGCCGGTGACTACACCGTTGGCCTGGACTTCACTGCCACCGAGGCCGGCAAGGCTTCCGGCGTTGCCTTCGCGGCCCTGGGCATCAAGCACGGCGAAACCCTCTTCCCCGGCATGATGATCAAGCTGAACGAAGTGCGCGTCAATGGCGCTGCCGTCGAACTCGCCAAGGGCTACACCTCTTCTGACGACGGCCTCGAGACCCGCATGAACCTGATGAACGAGTGGGTCACCGACGTGCCTGCTGACGCCCGTTCCTGGGACGGCGTGACCGAGGATGCTTCCCCCATCGTCATCGCCAAGGATCTGCTGGCTGAGGTCCAGACCATCGAGATCGACTTCTCCCTGATCCCCGTGACCGATACCGCCTTCCTGATGTTTGCTGATTCCAACTGGGCTGCTTCTGCCTGGAATCCCGGCGAGTATGCCGAGACCAACGCTGTGAAGATCGAGGGCCCCGGCACCTACAAGCTGGCTCTGGACTTCGCCGAGCCCCTGCCTGGCTTCGCCTTCCTGGCTGCCGGCATCGCTAAGGGCGAGCTGAACTTCCCCGGCTACTTCATGGACATCACCGAGATCAAGATCAACGGCGAAGCCATCGAGATCGCCAAGGATTTCACCACTTCCGACGAAGGCGTGACCACCCGCTCCAACATCTGGAACGAATGGGTGACCGAGCTGCCCGAACAGGCCCGTATCGCTGACGGCAACCTGGAAGGCGCCACCGCCATGATCGCCACCAAGGAAGCCCTGTCCAACGTGTCCTCCATCGAGGTCACCTTCGACTTCATCTACGGCGAGCCCCCGGCTGCTGAAGGCCCCGCTCCTCTGACCGAGGAAGAACTGAACGCCATGCTGAGCGCTGAGTACCACGGCTATGTGGCTGTCCAGTCCGAGAACTACATCTTCCGCAATGACTTCGAAGACGCTACCTACGGCCGCGACGGCGAGCAGGCTGAGTTCTTCACCCGCCTGACCGGCTGGGATGCCGAGAATAACGCTGTGGATTACGGCGGCGTGTTCGAGGATGCCACCATCACCGGCAATGGCACCTACACCGTGACCATGACCACCGGCGATATGGGCTTCGGCACCGACAGCTTCTTCCGTTACTTCCGCGTTGCCACCGATATCCCCGCCCGTCTGGTTGCTGAGGGCCATGTCACCATCACCGACGCGAAGGTGAAGATCGGCGAAGGCAAGACCCAGGAAGGCCTGATCATCCACTCCGAGGGCGATTGGCTGAAGATCGTTGTCACCGACGAGTACAACAAGCTGGACGCCGGCTTCGGCTACACCCTGCCCGGCCCCAACACCAAGGTCGTGTTCACCTTCACCGTGAACGGCCTGGCTCAGTAATTGAAACGCTGATATTCCCGGGGCATCCGCCGTTTTCGGCGGATGCCCCTCGGGGTGTGCTGATGAGGTGCACGGGCTTGCCTTCGCCGCTTCATCAGCGCACCCAATGTTCACAAAAGGGGAGTATGATATGCAGAAAACGCTTCTTCCGCAGGGCGCTGCGATCCAGCCGGGCAAGGCTGGCCGCTGGCTGCTGTGGCTGACCCGCACGGTCATCACCATCTTCGGCCTGATGGTGTTTTTCCCGACCCTCAACCCCGGCCGCGTGTCTGAGCTGATCAACAGCAATGCATCGCTGTTCACCACGGCCACCAGCTACGCCACGATCACCAACACCATGGCCTACCCGCTGCGCCGCGGTATGGTGGAGCCCTGGAACTTCTATGTGCTGATGGCGGGCGCTGCGCTGGTGCTGCTGGGTATCGTGGTATGCGCCGCGGGCGCCTGCATGAGCCTGGGCAACAACCGCATGAAGCGCCGCGGCCTGTGGCTGCCCGTGGCAGGCGCTGTGACGGTGCTGCTGGGCCTGGGCGCGATCTACTACTCCTACACCCTGCTGCAGACAGCTGCTGCAGCCAGCGCACAGGCCATGAAGCGCCTGCAGCCCATGCTGCCCGGCGGATTGAACATCTTTGGCGTGGGCGCGGTGCTGGTGATGGTGCTGTCCCTGGTAACCCGCTTTGTGCTGCCCCGCGAGGTGGAGGACAAGATGGAGATGGAAGAGAAATTCCGCCTCCTGCTGATGTTCCTGCCCGTGCTACTGCTGACCTTCGTCTTCTGTTATCTGCCCATTTACGGCTGGCGCTTCGCCTTCTTCGACTATAAGGTGGGCGACACCCTTTCGGCGGAGAATTTCACGGGCCTGAAATGGTTCACCTATCTGTTTGAGAATGCCGCCACCCGCGCCGACCTGGTGCGTGTGCTGCGCAATACCCTGATCATGTCCGGTCTGGGTATCGCCACCAGCTGGCTGCCCATCGCCTTTGCGGTGCTGCTGGCGGAGGTCCGCTCCTCCAAGTTCCAGCGCGTGGTGCAGACGCTGACCACCATCCCCAACTTCATTTCCTGGGTGCTGGTGTACGCCATCGCCTTCGCCATCTTCTCTACCGACGGCTTCATCAACTCCTTCCTGCGCAATGTGTGCGGGGTGACCGGTGCCAATACCGACTACCTCGCCAGCGCTGACTGGATCTGGGTGAAGATGCTCCTGTGGGGCACCTGGAAGGGCCTGGGCTGGAGCGCCATCGTGTACATCGCGGGTATTGCCGGTATCGACCAGCAGCTTTACGAGGCCGCCAAGGTGGACGGCGCCAACCGTTTCCACTGCATCCGGCACATCACCATCCCCGGCCTGATCCCCACCTACATGGTCATGCTGCTGATGTCCATCGCGGGCATGCTGTCCAACGGCATGGAGCAGTACCTGGTGTTTGAAAACGCCATCAACAAGGACGTCATCGAGGTGCTGGACCTGTATGTGTACAACATCGGCATCAAGTCCGGCCTGATCCCGCTGTCCACGGTGGTGGGTATCTTCAAGTCCCTCATCGGCGTGACGCTGCTCTTCGGCGCGAACGGTATTTCCAAGCTCGTCCGCGGCGAAAGCATCATTTAAGGAGGGCAGTGAGATGAGCAAGAAGATTCGCAACCACATTGCCCGTACCCCGGGTGATATCATCTTTGAAACCAGCCTGTATATTTTCTTCGGCCTGTTCACGCTCCTGTGCGTGTTCCCGTTCTACTACCTGTTCATCAACACCATTTCCGCCAATGACGCGGTGGTGTCCGGCAAGGTCAATTTCTTCCCTGTCGGCGTGCATTTCCAGAACTACATCGCCCTGAAGGACGTGGCTGATCTGGGTTCCTCCGTCCTGGTGACGGTGGCGCGCTCCATCATCGGTACGGCGCTGATGGTCATCGTGTCCGCCTGGGCGGGCTACCTGGTGACCAAGCAGAAGATGTACCGCCGCTCCCTCATGTACCGCCTGCTGGTGATCACCATGTACTTCAACGCCGGCCTGATCCCCTGGTACATGAACATGCTGATGCTGGGCCTGACGGAGAATTTCCTGGCGTACATCCTGCCGGGCATGATCGCGCCCTACAACATCATTCTGGTGAAGACTTACATCGAGTCCATTCCTGCCTCCCTGGAGGAAAGTGCGGTCATTGACGGCGCCAGCACGCCCCAGGTGTTCGTGAAGATCATCCTGCCCCTGTCCGTCCCGATCCTGGCCACCATTGCCATCTTCGGCGCGGTGGGCAACTGGAACTCCTTCCAGGACTCCCTGCTGCTGATGAACAAGCAGACCCACCTGTACACCCTGCAGCACCGTCTGTACGTGTACCTGAACTCCTCCTCCAACCTGGGCGCTCTGGTGTCCGGCTCCGGTGGCCTTTCCACTCAGGCGGCCCAGAACATGCTCAACGCCCGCGTTATCAAGTACACCGTTTCTATGGTGTCCATCATTCCCATCCTGCTGGTTTATCCCTTCATGCAGCGTTTCTTCGTCAAGGGCATCATGCTCGGCGCCGTCAAAGGCTAAGCGGGGAGCCCCCGCGGGCATCTCGCGATCGGGTTGTGCGCCTTCGGTTCAGCTGTACCCGCGTGGCAGTTGGTGCGCAGCCTGGAGTTGACTTGCCGGCCACTCATCGGCCGGGCTACATGGCAGTGCGTGGCTGGGGGACTGTCCCAAAGGCACCCTCTCCGAGGGCATTACCCCCACTCAATGATCTCGTTCCCATTGGTCGTTGACCTCAAAATACATCCCCGAAAGGAGAACAACCCCATGAAGAAGCTCGTTTCCCTCATGCTGGCACTGGCTGTGCTGCTGGGCTGCGTTTCCGCCCTGGCGGAGGACATCCCTTACTACACCGTTACCAGCGACATCTACGACATCTTCCCCCAGGACGGTGAGACCATCAAGCTGGAAGTCTACAGCCAGCTGGCCAACTACAACGGCCTGCAGACCGGCTGGAGCGCCGCGCTGCTCAAGGATCTGTTCAATGTTGAGGTCGTCATCATCCCCGACATGGACGGCACCTACGAGACCCGTATGGAATCCGGCAGCCTGGGCGACCTGGTCGTCTGGGGCGACAATGGCGCGGACTACAAGCAGGCCGTCGAAAAGGGCATGCTCCTGAACTGGGACGAGCTCTATGATGACGAGCACTCCTACGTCGAGCTCTATGCGCCCTACGTGGCTGCCAACTACGGCGACGCCCTGGCCACCAACCGCAGCATCTCCGGCGACGGCAACTGCTACGGCTACGGCTTCAACGTGGCCCTGGAGCGCGGCAGCCATCAGTCCTTCATGTATTCCTGGGACCTGCGCTGGGATCTGTACAAGCAGCTGGGCTACCCGGAAATCAAGGACCTGGATGATCTGATCGAGGTCTTCAAGCAGATGAAGGAAATCTGCCCCACTGACGAACTGGGTAACGAGGCCTATGCTGCTTCCCTTTGGCCTGACTGGGACGGCAACATGGTCATGTACGTCAAGGCCATGGCAACCGCTTACTACGGCTATGACGAGCTGGGCTTTGGTCTGTACAACCCCACCAACGGCGAGTACTACGACTGCCTGGGCCTGTACGATCCTGCGACCGGCGCTGCCCTGGCTCAGCCCAACAATGATACCCCCTACATCGAGATGCTCAGGTTCTTCAACAAGCTCTACCGCGAAGGTCTGCTGGATCCCAACTCCATGACCCAGACCTACGACGAGATGGGTACCAAGGTCAAGAATGGCGGCGTGTACTGGGGCATCTTCAACTATGCGTCCTCTGCTGCCTTCAATACCCAGGAACACCTGGAGGCCGGCAAGATGATGTACGCCCGCGTGCCCGATGAGGCCAACCCCATCGTGTACGGCATGTCCACCCTGGGCGGCAACCGTGTCTGGTCCGTCGGCGCTTATACCGCGTACCCCGAGCTCTGCCTGGCCATCATGGACTTCCTCTCCACCCCCGAAGGCTCCATGACCATGTGGTACGGCCCCCGCGGCCTCACCTGGGACTACAATGAGGATGGCGGCATGTACTTCACCGAGCTGGGCAAGAAGACCAGCATCGACTCCAAGTACGACATGAACGGCATCGTGTGGACTTCTCCCTACACCGGCAAGCAGTACACTCTGTCCGGCACCATGAACGACGGCTTCCTGCAGATCAACAATACCACCCTGTCCCGCGACATGGTGAACCCCGACGGCAAGCTGGGCGAGGCCTTCAACAAGGATTACTGGGTGTCCGAGCAGGCTGCTGCGTCCTACGCGATCCAGGAAGACTGGCGCAACTGGGCTGCCTCCACCGTGTCTTCCGATACGCCCATTTCCCTGTGCGACCAGTACTTCGAGGCCATCAACCGCTACACCGTGATGCCCGACCTGCCCTACGCCGAGTCCCCCAAGACCGACGAGCTGAAGGTCAAGTGGGATCAGTGTGCCAAGGCCATTACCACCAACAGCTGGCGCGCCATCTTTGCCAAGGCGGACGGCGAGTTCAACATGCACCTGATGAACATGCGCAACCAGTGCAAGAGCTACGGTTATGCCATGTGCAATGAGTACGTGCGCGGCGAGGCAGCCATGAAGTGGCAGCTGACCCAGGAACAGCAGGCTGTGGGCAACTGAGCCTCCGGCTTCCCCCAATAAAATGGCGCCGCTTCCGATCAGGAAGCGGCGCTTTCATATGCCTGTTATGCAATTTCATCCGCGGTGCGCACGGTGATGGGGCAATCGCCGGCCCACTTGTACTCGTCGATGATGATTTCTCCGATGGAATCCGCCGTGACAGAGCCCTTCACCGGGTTCTTGACGCTGTCGATGTGGCCGTTCACCGTCGCGGTGACCTCGCTGTTCTCGAAAGACAGGTCGCAGCCCTCCATCGTGCAGTCCTCCAGGATCAGGCCCTTGCAGTAGCACAGGGGCTGAGTGCCGCTGATTTTGCAGCGCACCAGGCGCAGGTTCGTGGAGTACCAGGCCAGGTATTCGCCCTTGACCACGCTGTCATACACGGTGATGTTTTCCGCGTGCCAGAAGGCGTCCTTGGTGTCCAGCACGCAGTTGCGGAACACGAGGTTCTTTGTGTACTGGAAGGAGTACTTGCCCTTGAGGCGGAAGCCGTCGAACTCGGCGTTCTCGGTGTGGAGGAAGGGGTACTCGCTGGTGAGGGCGAAATCGCGGATGCGCAGGTCGCGGCACATCCAGCCGAACTCGGTGGAGTTGCCCGTGCCGCCCTCAATCACGATATCGCGGCACTCGCGCAGGGCCTTGATGCCGCCCAGATCGCAGTCCTTAATGGTGAGGCTGTCGTCATACCACAGCGCGGCGCGGCAGGTATCGGTCATGCGGCAGTCGGTGAGGGAGCCGCCGGACACATGCCACAGGGGGTAGCGCAGCTTCAGGTCGCAGTCGGTCAGGTGGACGTTGCGGCACTCCTTCAGCGCGGATTCTCCGTCGGCGGGGCCTTCAAATTTGCAGCGGACGACCTCTGCGCCGTTCAGACCGTACAGCGCACGTTCCTCGTCCAGCGTGAGAGCTTCGTAGCGTTCCATGGGGATTCTCCTTGCAGATATTGTTACATCCTGAATATCATACCATCAAATCCGGTTTGATGCAAGGGGAACGCTGGGAATAACGATTGTCATTTTCACCAGGCAGTCTTGTCGGGCCGCATCTCCAGCTCCTGATTCTTGACCGACACGCGGGTGCCAGGCGCGATGGAGGAGGTGATGAAGGCATTGCCCCCAATGACCGCGTCATGCCCGATGACGGTATCGCCGCCCAAAACCGACGCGCCGGAGTAGATCGTCACCCGGTCCTCAATGGTGGGATGGCGGCGCTTGCCCCGCAGGCTCTGTCCGCCGCGGGTGGAAAGGGCGCCCAGGGTCACGCCCTGGTAGATCTTCACGTTTTCGCCGATCACCGTGGTTTCGCCGATGACGATGCCGGTGCCGTGGTCGATGAAGAAGTACCGCCCGATGGTCGCGCCGGGGTGGATGTCGATGCCGGTGCGGGAGTGGGCATGCTCGGTCATGATGCGGGGGATGAGGGGCACGCCCAGCTCAAAGAGCACATGGGCTACCCGGTTGACCATGATGGCGAAAATGCCGGGATAGGCGATGATGATCTCGTCCAGGGAGGTGGCGGCGGGGTCGCCGTCAAAGAAGGCCTCCAGGTCGGTCTGGAGCAGTGCGCGGACTTCCGGCAGCCGCTCCAGGAACTGCACCGTCAGCTCCTGGGCCTGGGCGTCCAGCACGCGGGCGCGCTCGGCGTCCACCGATGCGCCAAGACGCAGCGCAATGGCAATCTGACGGCCCAGGTGGAAGGCTACGTCCTCCATCAGCACGGCCAGGCTGTGGCGGATGTTGTATACCCGCTGGCTGGGATCGCGGAAATAACCGGGGAACAGCAGCCGCTTCATCTTGCCGATCAGGTCGATGATGATCTCCCTGTCCGGCTGGGAGTAGGGCTCGATGCGGTCGATGTCACGGCCGTTGGCATAGTCGGAAAGCAGCGCGTCGGTCAGCGCGGTGATGGACGCGGCAATGGTGCGGGAACTGTCACTCATGGGGAATCCTCCTTTCCCTGGGGGGAATACCTGCATTTTACTGCATCACCGCAGTAAAGTCAATGCGGAATACACAAGAGATACCGTCCGCCCGCCTTGCGAAATCCAGTAAATGATGGTATACTGGTGGGCAGAATGAACCGGACGAAAGTCCGCCGATGAAAGGATATGAACCAAATGCGTCAGCAGCTGATCGACCTGCGCGCGGTGATGGCAAAGCACGGCGTGGATTACTGCCTTATTCCCTCCAACGACTTCCATGGCTCGGAGTATCTGTCCGACCACTTCAAGTCCCGCAAGTGGGTCAGCGGCTTTACCGGCAGCGCCGGCACGCTGCTGGTGGGCAAGGAATGGGCCGGCCTGTGGACGGACGGCCGTTATTTCCTGCAGGCGGCGGAGCAGCTGGAAGGCTCCGGCATCGAGCTGATGAAGATGGGCGAGCCCGGCGTTCCCACGCTGAACGAGTACCTCGGGAAGCACCTGCAGAAGGGCCATGTGCTGGGCTTTGACGGCCGTGTGGTGTCCACCCGTCAGGAGATGGTCCTGCGTCAACTTGCTGAGAAGTGCGGCGCGTCCATCGCCTGCGAGGATGACCTGGTGGGAGAGATCTGGATGGATCGCCCCGCCCTTTCGGCCGAGCCCGCCTTCGAGCTGGCGGCGGACGTGGTGGGCAAGTCCCGCGCGGAAAAGCTGATGGATCTCCGCGCAGCCCTGGCCAAGGAAAATGCGGACGCGGTGGTTATCGCGAGCCTGATGGACGTATGCTGGCTGATGAACCTGCGCGGCGCGGACGTGGCCTGCACGCCCGTGATGCTGTCCTTCGCGGCGGTCACGGCGGATGAAGCGGTGCTGTTCGTCAACCCGGCGGTGCTGAGCGATGAGATCCGCCGCAATTTGGAGAATGACGGCGTGACCATCCGCAATTATGAGGATGTGTACGATTATGTCCGCAGCCTGGCAGACGGCTGCAAGGTCATGATGAACCTGAACGTGGTCAACAGCAAGCTGAAAACCTGCGTGCCCGTCAATGTGCAGGTCATCGACAAGGTGAGCCCCACCACCCTGCCCAAGGCCTGCAAGAATGAGAAGGAAGTCGACAACTTCCGCATCGCCCACATCAAGGACGGCGCGGCGGTGACGAAGTTCATGCGCTGGGTGAAGACCAACGTGGGCAAGATCCCCATGGACGAGATCAGCGTGGCGGAGAAACTGGAGGAATTCCGCAAGGAACAGCCTGGCTACATCTGCCTGAGCTTCGAGCCTATTATGGGATATGGCGCACACGGCGCAATCGTGCATTATTCCGCGACGAAAGAATCCTGCGCGAAGCTGGAGGCGAAGTCCTTCCTGCTCAGCGACACCGGCGCCCACTTCATCGAGGGCAGCACGGACATCACCCGCACCTATGCCCTGGGTGAGCTGACGGATGACGAGAAGCGCTTCTACACCCTGGTGCTCAAGGGCAACCTGCAGCTTGGCAATGCCCAGTGGAAGGCCGGATGCACCGGCGCGAACCTGGACTACCTGGCCCGCGAGCCCCTGTGGCGGCTGGAGGCCGACTACAACCACGGCACCGGCCACGGCGTGGGCTACATCCTCAGCGTCCACGAGGGCCCGCAGCGCATCCATTGGTCCAGCGCCAGCAGCCACCCCCTGGAGGTCGGCATGATCACCTCCAACGAGCCGGGCTTCTACCTGGAGGGCGCCTTCGGCGTGCGCCTGGAGAACCTGACCGCGGTCAAGGAGGTCACCACCAACGGCTACGGCCGCTTCCTGCGCTTTGAGACGCTGACCATGGTGCCCTTCGACCTGGATGCCATCATCCCCGAACTGCTGGGAGACGAGTGCCGCGCGTTGCTGAACGCCTACCACGCGAAAGTCCGCAAGACCCTCGCGCCCTACATGACCGCCGAGGAGAATGTCTGGCTGGCGGATGCGACGAGGGCGATCTGATACGAAATCAGTGCCGACACTATCTCGTCGGCCTCCGCAGGAGGTCGCCGCCTCTCACTACTGTGATAGAACAGACGAGGTAGCGCGACGCGAGGACTCTGTGAACTTGTTCACAGATCCGAGCCAAAGCTCACACAACCATGTGTTCAGAAACTAAAAGCGCCGCATGATCGCGCAGCCATGTAGCCCGCGCGATAGCGAGCGCGGTTAGTCAACTTCACACCCGCGTGTACCAACACGCGCGTTCAACCCCAAAGGAACCACGCAACTCAATCGCGAAGCGGGTGTCGAGAGGGTCGAAGACCCTTCGCAGGTGCAGGGCAGCGCCCTGCCCGCCGGAGGCACCCCACGAAAGGAGAAACATACTATGAAGCACCTCCACATGGGCCCCGCCAACTGTTCCCTCGACCTGGGCGACGGCAGCGAACGCGCCGAGTATGTCAACCAGGACTACATCCTGCATAAGCTGGGCCGTCCGCACCGCGGCGTGAACATCATGTACACCTACTATCCCAACGACAAGGAGTGGCCCGCGCGCATCTCCAAGTACTACAAGGACAAGGACATCTCCGGCGCGTGGGATTACCCCTACGACGATTACTTCCCCTACGGCGCGGATGGCCATCCCTTTGACCAGATGGCGGATATCCGCAAGCATGGCCAGGAAGTCCTGCTGACCCTGACGCTGGACTGCGGTCTGTCCGACGAGCAGCTGCGCGAGGTGGCCCGTCAGCTGCGCCCCTATGGCCGTATGATGATCCGCATCAACCACGAGTGCTGCGGCAGCTGGTTCCAGCACAACAAGCGCTACACCTATGAGCAGGTCGGCGCGTTCTTTGTGAAGTTCGCGGGCATCATCCGCGAGGAAGCCCCCAATGTGCGCATCATCTTCTGCGGCGGCTGGGGCAAGGAAGACGGCCACATGGAGCAGGAAGAGGCCTTCAAGAACTGCTACGACGTGGCGGATTTCTGGAGCTGCGACACCTACCTGGCGCTGCACTACGGCTGGCCCGTGGACGTGGCGGAGCCGGAGAATGTCCAGAGGAGCTGGAAGGCCGACTCCGTGCAGAAGCTGGTGGATCAGTTCACCCGCACCTACAAGCGCGCCTGCGAGCTGACCCCCGTGCCCAAGCCCATGATCACCGCTGAATTCAACACCGATGGCGACGTCACCGGCCCCCGCATGCAGGGCGAGAGCGTGGTGCGCTTTGCCCACTACTGGCGCGATAACAAGGTGGATTGGTTCAAGTCCATCAGCATGTACCAGTTCCGCGACCGCGGCCGTCTGGGCCTGGAGATCGAGGATCCCAACAACGACGCGGTGGGCATCGAGCAGCCCATGCTGAAGATGTACCGCGATGAGGTGCTGAATGATCCCTGGTTTATGCCCAAAATGGAGGAAGGGGAGGAAGTCTCCTTCCCGGCCAAGCTGCGCTGGGGCAGCTCCGAGGACGCGGACGGCCTGGCCATTCCGATCGAATTTGAGGGCAATCCCGAGTTCTGCGAGATGACCGTGGAGCAGAATATCGGTCTGATGGTGGAGCTGAACGGCCGCTGGTTCTACAAGGCGCCCGGTGTGAAGACCATCGACATGATGAGCGCCTTCTTCGACAAGCCCCTCGACGGCCCCTGCACGCTGACGATGAAGCTCTTCGCGCCCCCCGCCGACGGCCTGAACGTCAACGACGGCAGCGTGGACTGGAACATCAACTACCGCGCCACCCTGGAGGAAGCGCCCAAGATGCGCATCCGGTATCAGGCGCCGGGCGTTGTGGGCTGATCAGGTTTCATTTGCTCAAAATGCTGGTATAAATCAACCAAGCAACGGAGCCTCCGAAGGTTTCCAAAGGGCATTGCGCAGAAGCGACTCCCCAGTGGGGAGTTGCCGAAGGCAAAGCTTCAAGCGATGTTGGATGACGGAAAGCCCTTTGGCCGCCTCCGCAGAGGTGGAATCCCTGCGTTCCGAGAAGTGAAAGAGATAAGGAGACTCACATAAATGAAGCTGATTTCCTGGAACGTCAACGGCCTGCGGGCCATCCTCGGCAAGAACTTCATGGAGGCCTTCGCGGCGCTGGACGCGGACGTATTCTGTCTGCAGGAGACCAAGCTGCAGGCCGGTCAGCATGACCTCGACCTGCCCGGTTATCACCAGTACTGGAACTATGCCGAGAAGAAGGGCTACTCCGGCACGGCGATCTTCACGAAGGTGGAGCCGCTCTCCGTCCGCTACGGCATTGGCGTGGAGGAGCATGACCACGAGGGCCGCGTCATCACGCTGGAATACGCGGATTTCTATCTGGTGTGCGTGTATGTGCCCAACTCTCAGCGCGAGCTGACCCGCCTGGACTACCGCATGACCTGGGAGGATGCGTTCCTCGCATATATCAGGACGCTGGAGCAGCACAAGCCCGTCATCTACTGCGGCGACTTGAATGTGGCCCACAAGCCCATCGACCTCAAGAACCCCAAGTCCAACACCCGCAACGCCGGCTTCACCCAGGAGGAGCGCGACAAGCTCACCGCGGTGATCGACGCGGGCTATGTGGACACCTTCCGCCACTTCCACCCCGACCAGACCGACGCCTACACCTGGTGGAGCTACATGTTCCATGCGCGGGAGAAGAACGTCGGCTGGCGCATTGACTATTTCATCGCCTCCGAGAAGCTATTGGACTGTCTGCAAAGCGCCTGCATCCACCCGGATGTGATGGGCTCCGACCACTGCCCGGTGGAGCTGGTCATCGAATAAGCGAACAGGAACATGAGCCGTCCGGCGTGACCGGGCGGCGCTTTTTTGCTTAATTGTAAAATGTGCAGAAAAGCCGGAGAAAACCGGGCGAAGGGCTTGAAAAATCCGCGGAAAAATGATATTGTAAAATGAAAAAGTATGGCGATTCCGCTGTGCTTTTCGGCTGCAAAGGAAATGAGGAGCATGGAAAAATGCGATTGAAGAAGGCGTTGATCTGGCTGCTGGCGCTGCTGATGCTGCTGAGCGTGCCTGCCATGGCTGAGGATGATACGGAGCTGCGCGGCTACTGGAAGGGACATGGCTGGAAGTTTGTCCAGCTGGGTCAGTATCCTTATGAGAAAAACGGCAAGGTGGCTCCGGTGCTCTGGCGCGTGCTGGAGATCAAGGACAATGTGGCACTGCTGATCACCGAATATGTGATCGATACCCAGCAGGTCATCTTCGAGACGGATCAGAAGAAGATGGACAATTATGATTATCGCCGCATCACCTGCTATGAGGAGAGCGACCTGATGCCCTGGCTGAACACGGTGTGCATCGAGACGCTCTTTGGCGGTGATCCGGTGCGCAGCCTGCTCATCCCCGACGAGACCCGCGGCGAGCTGTTCATCCTGAACATGGATGAGCTGCGAAATCCCGACTACGGATTCTCCGCCAATACCTGGGGCGAGCAGCCCTCCCGTCAGGCAGCCGGCACGCCTTACGCCGTCCGGACGAAGGGCCTGTACTCTGACAACAACGGCAAGGTGTCCTACTGGGCGGCGGATATCAAGGATGAGGAAGCCTACCGCCTGGCCCTGGTGGGTTTTGACGGCCACCTGAGCTGGGGCGGCTACACCCGCACAAATGTGGGCCTGCGCCTGGCCATCCGGGTGGACATGACCGAGCTGGAGGTCACTGGCGGCGAAGGCACCCGGCAGAAGCCCTTTATCCTGACCTATACCGGTGACGCCACGCCTGTGCCTGCGCCCACCGCGACGGCCACGCCCGCGCCGGAAGCTGCGGCTGCTCCCGAGGAGGAAGCTGTTCAGGCGCCTGTGGTGGAGCTGACGGCCGCGCCTGCCCCCACGGCGGAGCCCACCGCCACGCCCGCACCTTCTGCGGAGGGCGAGGTGCTGTTGTCCTTTGTGGGCGACTGCTCCATCGGCGATTCCGAGCAGTACGCCACCTACGACAGCTCTTATCACAACACCATTGACGAAAAGGGCTATGCCTGGCCCTTCTCCCTGGTGAACGAGTACCTGGCGGCGGATGACCTGACGGTGGCTAACCTGGAGGTCGTATTCACCGAGCGCCGCGCCCATACGGACAAGATGTACAACATGGTGGGTGCGCCGGATCACGTCAACGTCCTCCTGGAGGGCAGCGTGGAGGTGGTCAACAGCGTCAACAACCATTGCATGGACTTCCACCGGGACGGCTATCAGGATACCCTGGACGTGCTGACGGCGGCGGAGGTGGACTACTTCGGTACCATCTACCCCTGGCAGGACGACGGTTATGACGACCTGCTGGTTCGGGAGATCAACGGCATCCGCTTCGGCTTTATGGGCTTCAGCTACCCCAGCGATTCCGACCAGAAGCGCATTGCCAACCGCGTGAAGATCCTCAAGGAGGAGAAGGGCTGCGATGTGGTCATCGTCAGCCTGCACTGGGGCCGCGAGACCCACATGACGCCCACCTCAGGTCAGGTGATTTTCGCCAAGGAGGCCATCAAGGCCGGCGCGGACGTCATCTGGGGACATCATCCCCATGTGATCCAGCCCATCATCTTCTACATGGGCAAGCCGATCATGTTCTCTACCGGCAATTTCACCTTCGGCACCATGTCCCAGGTGGATCCGTCCACGGGCATCTTCCAGCTGGCTTATGAGCGGGTGAACGGCGAGGTGCAGCTCAAGCGCCTGCAGGTGATCCCCTGTCAGACCCAGCCCAGCCCCGACTTCCGCCCCTTCGTCCTCACCGACGAGGACGCCCGCAGGGACGTGTTCAAGAAGCTGGTGTACAAGAAGGGCTACGCCAAGTGCGACAATCCCCCGGAGTCCTTCCTGGAGACCGGCATCGTCAACTTCGAAAACGGCGTGATGGTGCCCTGAATCAAGTAAAGGAGCCTGTTTATGAAGCATATCATCCGCATTGCTGCGATTTTGTTGATGCTTGCCGGCCTGCTGGTGCTGATTCCCACCAGCGTGGCGTCGGCGGAAATTATCGAATATGACCTGAAGGACAAGAAGGGCGTGCCGCTCCAGGCGGATGGCTACGACCTGGAAAACATGACCTACGAGGACCCCTCGATCACCGTGAAGATCACCACCGGCCGCTATGAGGAGACTAACTACATGGTGGCTTACGTCAAGGTGGCCAATCCCACCCAGGTGCGCTCCACCATGTCCGGCAGCTACTCCACGGATGATACCATCGGCGGCATTGCCATGGCCAAGGCGACCAATGCGGCCCTGGCTATCAACGGCGACTTCTTCTCCTCCCGCCGCAATGTGGGCTATACCGCCCGCATGGGCAAGGAATACAAGAACAAGTGCAACGGCACCTATGACGTGATGGTGCTGGATGACCTGGGCAACATGCACATCGTCCTGGCTCCCAAGAAGCAGGATATGATCGACTTCAAGGCCGCCCTGGAGGCGGAGGGCCGCAGCATTATCAACGGCTACACCTTCGGCCCCGGCCTGGTGGTGAACGGAGAGAAGCAGACCGGCTTCGTGGACATGGACAACGCTGCCGACCGTGCCGCCCAGCGCATGTGCCTGGCGCAGATCGGTCCGCTGGAGTACCTGTGCATTTCCTCCGAGGGCCCGGAAGATCCCGGCTCCACCGGCCTCACGCTGGAGCAGTTCGCGGAGCTGGTCGCCTCCTTTGAGGGCGTCACCAACGCCTACAACCTGGACGGCGGCTCCTCCTCCACCATGGTGTTCAACCGCGACAAGGTCAATTCCCCCAACAATCCCAAGCGCCGGCCTCTGAAGGACATCATCTACTTCGCCAGCGCCTATCAGCCTGATTAAGGAGCGCCCCATGTACGACCTGCAGTATGTTCTCTTTGAGGTTTTCGGCCTGCCGGTGACGGCCTATGCCCTGTGCGTGGTGGCTGCGCTGGCCCTGGGCCTGGGGCTGCTGGCGTGGCAGCAGAAAAAGCACGGTTTGCGCTGCGACACGGCGGAGATCTTCGCGCTGTTGGCGCTGCCCCTGGGCCTGATCGGCGCGCGGCTGTTCTACTGCCTGGCCCGGCTGGATTTCTACACCGAAATGGGCCTGAGCGAGATCTTCATGCCCTGGCACGGCGGCTACGCCCTGTGGGGCGCTGTCGGCGGCGCGGTGATCGCGGCCATCCTGACGGCGAAGATCACGAAGCAGTCCGCAGTGAAGCTGCTGGACGCGCTGTCTGCTCCGGCTGCGCTGGTGATCGCGCTGGGCCGCCTGGCCGAGCTGACCAATGGCGAGGGCAAGGGCCTGGAGGTGGTCGCGCCCGTATTCCAGCGCTTCCCCTTCGCGCTGTACAACGCGGATTACGAAATGTGGTTCTGGGCCATCTGCGTGTTTGAGGCGGTGGCTGCGCTGGTGATTTTCGCCATCCTGCTGGCAAAGAAGCCTGCCCGCGCCGGCGAGCATGCCAAGCTGTTCCTGATCCTGTACTGCGCCAGCCAGATCCTGCTGGAGGCCCTGCGCGCGGACAACTTCCTGCACTGGACGCGGGTTTTCATCCGCGTGTCCCAGCTGACGGCGGTGCTGGTGCTGGCGGGGATGATGTTCTGTGCCCTGCGGCGCTGGCGTAAGGCTCCCGCGGAGGCCCGCCTGCCCAAGAAGCAGGTGATCATCAGCTGGGTGATCTTCCTCATTTGCGTGGGCGTGAGCATCTGGATGCAGTTTGCGGTGCAGAAGTCCGCGTACATCCCGGCGTGGCTGTGCTACACGGTGATGGGCGTGTGCGCCGTCGGCTTCGGCGTGACGGCGCATCGGCTGATCCTGAAGAGCGTCAAGGAATAATGGAATAACGCAAGGGCCGTCCGGCGTGATGCCGGACGGCCCTGTTTGTATGCGGGCTTATTGCCAACGTTGGTCCAGGTAAGCAAAGCGTTCGCTGAGCCAGCGGCAGAGGTAATCCGCCGCCTCCTGCTGGGAGCGGCAGCGGTTCAATTCGTCGATCAGCTCGTGGTTGCCCTCGGCGATGCGGCTGGGCCAGCGTTCGTAGTTACGGGCGAAGTCAGCGGCGTAGGTATCGGTCAGCGTGGTGATCAGCGCCAGCGTCTGTTCGGGGAGTCCCTGCGCCTTCAGCTCGGCCCAGCGTGCCCTCACCATGTCCTGGAACCAGGGCTCACGGGCGAAAAGCCGCAGCCAGGGGTTGCTGCTGTGGGCGGCGTAATCCACCTGGTTGGATTCATAATCGCTGCGGATGCCGAAGGCGGAGTCGAAATCCCAGGGCGCGTGGAAGGTCAGCTTGCGGCTGCCGCTGTCGCTCAAATCAAGGGAGATGTAGAAGCTCGACCACCCCAAATCGGGGTTGCAGGCGATCTCGTTGAGGAGGTAGGTGTCCACCAGGGAGGGCAGGTCGATGATCTGCTCCACCGTTTCGCGCGCGGAGGCGCTTTCGACGGCGACCAGCTCCGTGTGCTTTGCGTTGAAGGCGTAGTGCCTTCCCTCTGCCACGGCAAAGTGGCAGGCGCGGTAGGCCAGCCGGACGCAGCCGCGCAGGAAGGCCAGCTGGCTATTGCTGTCGATGCGGCTCTTGACGGTGTAGCCGTACTGCTCGCCGCCCAGGCCGTAGTGGTACACCTCAAACACCGGGTCGCTGCTGGAGAGGCCGGCTTCCTCGCTGAAATAGGCGTCGTATTCCATCAGGTAGCCGGTGTAGCGGTTCGTATCGCCGGATTCGTTCTCGGCGACCTCCACGCGGCCCGGGTTGACCTCCTGCTGCTCGGCCAGCAGATACACGCCCCAGTACTCGCCGCCGATGTACAGGTGGACGAAGCGATAATCGGAGCAGTAGTAGCCGTCCGCGCCCAGGATGTTCTGGGCCAGGAAGAGGGCCGTGGCGCTGTTGAGCATGGACAGATCCTTCCACTCCGCCAGCAGCACCCAGCTCTTGTAGGCCTGATTGTCGTTCAGCCCCAGCATGCTCTGCTTCTCCGCAAACTTGATGCGGATGGACTTCTTGGGGTAATCCAGCGTCCAGTTGCCGCGAACCTTGACCTGGGCCTTTTCATCCCGGAGGAGCACCCGCTCCCCGTCAGTGACGGTGATGGCCGCGTCCACGTAGTCGATGCGCCCCTGCAGCTTATCCTCGCGGACCCAGGCGGTGGCGAAACGATTGCTGTCCCCGGTGGCGATGGAGATGACCGGCATGTCCGCCGTGACCTGCGGATACCAGAGCGGGGACGCTTCCTCCGCCGTGGCGCTGCCGAAAAGGGCCAGCAGGGCGAAAAGCAGTCCTGTCAGTAGCTTTCTCATGATGCACCTCGAAAAAACGTCCGTGCGGGGGGCTTCATCCCGTTGATCCGCACGGACAGTCTGTTTGATTCAACGACGCGTGAACTCATAGCCAACTCAATCGCGAGCTGGGTGCAGCGTCACGCTGCTTACTTTCTGCGGAGCCAGACGAGCATTTCGCCCTCGCCACGGTTGGCCCAGGTGTAGTAGGGGACAAGGTGGATCTTCGCGGTCTCCTCCTTGGGGGGCTGCCAGATGGTGTAGAGGGAGTCGCTCTCCGGGGGCAGCAGACGCTTGGCGGGAACGTGGAGCTTCACGGTCTCGTGGCCGAAGGTGGTCTCGTCGAATTCCCACTCGATGCCTTCGCCGTGGTCGCCGATGTAGCGGGTGTCCACGCGCAGGAGGTGGAGGTTGTCGCCGTTGTCGGCCTGCTCGGCGCAGAAGGTCACCGGGCCGCGGCGGAAGGCCACCTTGTCCACGTCCGCGCGGACGGCGGGATTGGCGGCCAGCATGCGCACCTGCATGGGCAGGTGGAGGGTGATCATGTCACCGTCATGCCATTCGCCGGTGATGTAGGCATAGCCGTCCTTGTAGACGGGGGCCTTGTCGCCGCAGGTGATGACGGCGTCCTGAGCCCAGTTGGGGATGCGGAAGGCCAGGGTACCGTTCACCGCCTCGTTGCAGTGGACGGTCACATACACATGGCCGTGCCAGGGCATGCGGGCCTTGACTTCCATCACGAGCTTCTTGCCGGCGAAGTCCTTCTCCACCTTGCCGCCCATGTAGAGGTGGGTGAAGAGGGTGTCCTCGTTCTCGGTGTAGGCGTAGGAGGCGATGGAGGCCACGATGCGGGCGATGTTGGGCGGGCAGCAGGCGCAGCCGAACCACTTGCGGCGGGTGGGCTGCACATGGCGCATCAGCTGATTGCGGCGGCAGGCTTCGGGCACCACGGCCAGCGGGTTGACGTAGAAGAAGCTCTTGCCGTCCAGCGCCATGCCGGAGAGGACGGTGTTGTACAGCGCCAGCTCCATCACATCGCCATACTTGCTGTCGGGCTTGATTTGAAGCATGCGGCGGGCGAAGAAGGCCAGGCCGATGGCGGCGCAGGTCTCGGAGTAGGCGGTGTCGTTGGGCAGGTCGTAATCGTAGGTGAAGGCCTCGCCGTGGACGGTGGCGCCGATGCCGCCGGTGACGTACAGCTGCTTGCTGACGATGTTGTCCCACAGGCGGTCACAGGCTGCGAGGAGCTCATCGTCACCGGTCAGACGGGCCACATCGGCCATGCCGGAGTACAGGTACACCGCGCGCACCGCATGGCCCATGGCCACCTTCTGCTCGCGGACGGGCGCGGCAGCCTGGTGGTACTCGGAACCCTGATTGAGGTCGCCCTTCCAGGTGCGGCCGGCCTTTTCGGTGCGGGCCTTGTCCTCCACGGCGAAGTAGCTGGGCTTCTGGCCGCGCTGATCCACGAAGAACTTGCTCAGGCGCAGGTACTTCTCCTCGCCCGTCACCTCGTACAGGCGGACCAGCGCCATCTCAGCGATCTCGTGGCCGGGATAGCCCTTGCACTTGCCCTCCTCCGGGCCGAAGCGCTCCTCGATAAAGTCCGCAAAGCGGGCAGCGGCGCGCAGGAGCTTATCCTTGCCGGTGGCCTGATAATAGGCGACGGCGCCCTCCACCAGATGGCCCAGACAGTACAGCTCATGGTTGTCGCGCAGGTTGGTCAGCGCGGCGTCCATGCCGTTGATGATATAGTAGGTGTCCAGATAGCCGTCGGGGTTCTGGGCGGCGCAGACGACGTCAATGGCCTCGTCCGCGATCTTCTCCAGCTCCGGATCGGGATGCTGGGTCAGGGAATAGCCCACGGCCTCGATCCACTTGGAGAAGTCCGTATCCTGGAAGAGGAAGCCGTAGAACTTGTCCTCCTCGGGATGCTCCGGATCCTCCGGCAGGGCCTGGAAGCCGCGGTTGGTGTACTTCGGGGGCACATACTGGGCGCCCATGCGGCGCTGATCCGCCATCATCCGCCCGGCAATGCGGAAATTGCGCATGCACCAGCTGGGATCAGCCCCGGGGACGCGGTCGTTCAGCGCATCCCACTGATAGGGGATGACCTCATTGCGCACCAGCTCCATCTCGCGGTGCCAGAAGGGGTCGGTAACGGTCACTTTCTTTAGATCGATGGGGGAGGAGAAAACCTGCTTGTTCATATCGGAAAGCCTCTCCTTTTGTCGATAATACTCTGCTTATAGTATACAGGCAAAACGCTGGAAATTCAAGGGGGAGGGGGCTGAATTGTTACAAATCCCGCCGCCTGCTTGCTTGACAGATGCGCCTCGAATGGGGTATCATGAAAGGGCAAAAACCCCCACCGGAGGACACGATGAAGAAACTGTTTTCGATCCTGCTGATGCTGGCGATGCTGCTGTCGGCTGCCTCGGCGGAGATCTTCTATATCGAGGATGAATCCCAGCTGCCCGAGGGCTGGACGGAGAAGGAGCTCTTCCGCCTGACCGCCATCGACACTGACCGCTCCGATGCGATGCTGCTCCAGTGCGGCGGCGAGAATATGATGATCGACGGCGGCTCGGTGCAGTTCTATCCGCGCCTGGAGGAGCTGTTTGACGCAGAGGGCGTCACGGAGTTCAAGTACCTCTTCAACACCCACCCGGACAACGATCATCTCCAGGGCCTGACCAAGATGATGAACCACCGTATCCTCGCGGAGGACGGCAAGACGGATCTGGGCCCCAAGTACACCATCGGCGGCTTCTACTCCGCAGTCAAGAAGGATTACAAGAACACCAGCTTCCACAAGGCGGCCGTCCGCGCGCTGGATAAGTACGGCATCCCCTATGTGCAGGTTTTCCACGGCGATGTGCTGACCCTGGGCGGCGCGACGATCAACATCATCCGCTGCGATGAGAGTTGGGGCACCAATGCCCGCAGCGCCTGCACCCAGATCGTCTTTGGCAACAGCAAGATCCTCCTCATGGGCGACTGCGACAGCCGTCCCCAGAATTACTTCCTGAAGAATGTGGATCACAGCCTGCTGGAGTGCGACATTTTGAAGGCCGTCCACCACGGCATCAACGGCTTCGAGGAGAAGTTCCTGGAGGTCGCCCAGCCGGAGTTCATCTTCATCCCCAACTTCAAGGCGCACAAGAGCATCAAGAGTGGCACGAAGCGCAAGTTCGCTGAGTACAACGCCCTTTTCTCCGGCGACGGCACCGTCGTCATGGAGACCGACGGCACCGACTGGTACATCTGGCAGCTGCCCAACTGGACGAAGAAAAAGTAAAAAAGTGCGGCTCCCCGTGAAGATGCGGGGAGCCGCTGTTTTGTGTGTACGAGTAGAATAAATTTGCCGTCGGCAGACTGTAAATCGAAAGCTGGCACAAAAAAACTCGGGGAGATGACTTTCGTCATCTCCCCGAAGCTGTCAGGCGAAATTACGCCCAGGGATTCTCGGTGGGGTAGGGCAGGTTCTTGGGCTGGTTGTAAGCGATGTCCTGCACGCCCAGGTACTTGAAGACCTCGAACAGGGCCTTCGCGCAGTGACCGAAGGCCACAGCACCGTGGTGGGGGTAGCGCTTCTGCACCAGCACGTGACGGTAGAAGCGGTCCATCTCCTTGATGGCGAAGATGCCGATGCCGCCGAAGGACTGGGTCGCAACGGGCAGAACCTCGCCCTGAGCGATGTAGGAGCGCAGGTTGCCGTCAGAATCGCACTGCAGACGGTAGAAGGTGATGTCGGACGCAGCGATGTCGCCTTCCAGGGTGCCGCGGGAGATGTCGGGCTCGGATCCTTCGGGCTCGAGCACGCGATGCTGGATCAGCTGGTACTTGACCGCGCGATCCTCGCACATCTTGCAGGAGGGGGTGTTGCCGCAGTGGAAGCCCATGAAGGTCTCGGTCAGGCGGTAATCGAACTTGCCGGCGATGTCCTTGTCGTAGATGTAGCCGGGCACGGAGTTGTTGATGTCCAGCAGGGTGACGGCATCACCGGTGATGCAGGCGCCGATGTACTCGGACACAGCACCGTAGATGTCCACTTCGCAGGCGACCGGGATGCCGCGGGAAGCCAGACGGGAGTTGACGTAGCAGGGCTCGAAGCCGAACTGAGAGGGGAATGCGGGCCAGCACTTGTCAGCGAAGACAACGTACTTGCGGGCGCCCTTGTGGTTCTCAGCCCAATCCAGCAGGGTCAGCTCAAACTGAGCCATACGCTCGCACAGGTCGGGGTAGTACTTGCCCTCGCCCATTTCGGCGGCCATATCAGCGCAGATGGCGGGGATGCGGGGATCGTTCTTGTGCTCGCGGTAGGAGACCAGCAGATCCAGCTCGGAGTTCTCCTCGATCTCGATGCCCAGCTCGTACAGGCCCTTGATGGGGGCGTTGCAGGCGAAGAAGTCCTGGGGACGGGGGCCGAAGGTGATGACCTTCAGGTTCTTCACGCCGATGATGGCGCGGGCGATCGGCACGAACTCGGCGATCTTGTCAGCCAGCTCTTCAGCGGTGCCCACGGGGTACTCGGGGATGTAGCCCTTCAGGTGGCGCATGCCCAGGTTGTAGGAGCAGTTCAGCATGCCGCAGTAGGCGTCGCCGCGGCCGTTGATCATGTCGCCATCGCCCTCAGCGGCGGCCACGAACATGCAGGGGCCGTCGAAGTACTTGGCGATCAGGGTCTCGGGGGTCTCGGGGCCGAAGTTGCCCAGGAACACCACGCAAGCGTTGCACTCATTGGCCTTGAGCTCTTCAACGGCCTTGAGCATGTCCTTCTCGTTCTCAACGGTGGTCTTGATCTCGACGATCTCGAGATTCTTCTGGCCGCACTTTTCAGCGATGGCGGCACGACGCTTCTCGCTCAGGGTGATCGGGAAGCAGTCACGGGACACGGCCACAAGGCCGAGCTTCACAACAGGAATGTTCTGCATGTGGATTTACCTCCTCTACGATAGTCGGATGATCCGACCTCACGAATGTCCATAGTGGGACATTATCTATGATAAGTATACCAAGTTCGCGGGGATTCGTCAATGCATATTATGCGGGGGAATCAGCATTTTTTGCGAGCTTCATATCTTCCGCATCACTGCCTCAATATCCTCCACCGTCCGCGGGATGGCCGCCGACAGGTTCTCGCAGCCGTCCTTGGTGACCAGGCAGTTGTCCTCCAGGCGGAACCCGATACCCCATTCCTCATGATAGATACCCACGTCCACGCAGAACACCATGCCCGGGGCGACCTTCTCGGGGCGGGCGACCACGTCGTGCACGTCGTAGCCGATGTGATGCGCGCCGCCGTGCCACATGTACTTGCCCACGTTTTCGGCCTTGTCCAGGACGCCGGCGTCCACCAGCAGGGCGGCGTTGTAGCGGCGGATCTCGCCGTCCACCTCCGCCATGGAGTAGCCCGGCCTAATGATGTCAAACAGGTGGTTCGAGGTCTGCAGGGCGCAGTTGTACAGGAGCTTCTGCCGCTCCGTGAAGCGGCCGTTGCACGGGAATCCGCGGCTGACGTCGGTGATCAGGCTGTCGTGCTGGGCGCCCACGTCGTTGAGGATCATGTCGCCGTCGTGGGCCTGCCCGGTGTAGCTGTAGTAGTGGATGCAGAAATTGTTCGCGCCTGCGCTGATGATGGACGGGAAGCCGGGGCCGCAGGGGCTGTGCTGGCTCAGGGCGTAGTCGAATTCTGCCTTGTACTGGTACTCGTACATGCCGGGGCGGCTGGCCTTCATCATCGCCAGGATGCCCTCGCCGGTGACCTTCTCCGCCTCGCGGAGGGCGGCGATCTCGCAGGTCTGCTTGATCAGCCGCAGCTGCCGCAGGATGGCGTTGGCGTTCTCCAAGGCGAGGTAGGGGTAATCCGCCTGGATGCGCCGCAGCAGCTTGTGGGCGGGGCGATCGATGTCCCTGGGGCTGACGCGGAACAGATCGAGGTAGATGTGGGCGATATCGCTGCTCATGGCGGAGTAATGCCCGCCTGCCAGCAGGGCATGGAGATCGTCCTCGAAGCGATCGACGAAGCGCACGTCCCGGATGCCGGAAAGGGCTTCGGCCTCGTGGGGCTTGATGCGGCGGCCCGTCCAGCGCTCGGCCATCATGTCCGGCGGCAGGATGTACACCCGCTCGCTGACTGCACCGGAGGCATCCTTCACCGCCAGCAGGGCGAAGTCGCGGCTGTCCAGGCCGGTCAGGTAGTAAAAGTTACGCTCGGTGAAGAAGGGCCAGTACTCATCGTTGGTTTTTCGGATATCCTCGCCGGAAAACATAACGAGGATGGATGCGGGCTTCATCGCGGCATAAAAGCGCTCGCGGTTGCCGGTATGGAAGGACTTGTCCATGGGAGACCTCCTTGGTGCAACGTATGTGATCACTGTTCTCATTATACCGCGCAGGCCTTTTCTTGACAATCCCCCGCCATCGGGATACAATAGACAAATACAGCATGAAAGGCCGTGATGATATGGTGCTGTTCCTGACCTCCAGCCCCTGCGAGGACAATGTCCCCAAGGGCTGCGATCTGCCCTGCATCTACTTTGAACGCAATGAGTTCGTTGTCAATCTGCGCAAATATGTCGCGCCCGGCGGACGCTTCCTGGTGATCGCAGCCTGGCCTGACGAGCATGCCCGCAACGATGATATCGCCTGCTCCTTTGCCGGATGCTTCCGGTGGCACGGCATGGGCTTTGCCGATGTGGACGTGCTGGACAGCCGCAATCAGGAGCGCGCGGCAGAGCTGGTCGCACAGAGCGACGTGATCCTTCTCTCCGGTGGGCATGTTCCCACGGAGAACGCCTTCTTCAAGCAGATCGGCCTGCGGGAGCTGCTGGTCGGCTACAAGGGCGTCATCATGGGCGTATCCGCTGGCAGCATGAACGCCGCGGACACCGTCTACGTCCAGCCGGAGGAGGCAGGCGAGGCGGTCGATCCCAACTTCGTCCGCTGGACGCAGGGGCTGGGCCTGACTGACAAGAACATCCTGCCTCACTACAATCAGGTGCGCGACAACATCCTCGACGGCCTGCGCCTCTTTGAGGACGTGACCTACCCCGACAGCGTCGGGCATCCGCTGTACGTGCTCATGGACGGCAGCTACATCCTCGAGGCGGAGGGTACAAGCACCCTTTACGGCGAAAGCTACCTGCTCCACAACGGCGTGATGGAATGTATCTGCCGCGAGGGCGAGCACATTACGCTGGGCGGAAGCAACTGATCCCGGCGCAGCAAGGTTCCCACGGCGAAAGCCTGACATAACAAGGAGGAAACAACCATGGCAAACAAGAAGCAGGTCGCCCGCGCGGCGGCAGCGGCGGCCCAGAAGGCTGCGCAGGCAAAGACCGACAAGCGCAACATGATCATCGGCATCATCGCGGTGCTGCTGGTGGCGGGCGCGGCGCTGTTCTTCGTGCTGGGCGGCTCGAAGGGCGATTATCTGACCGGCAAGCACTATGTTGAGATCGAGGTGCAGGATTACGGCACCATCACGGCGGAGCTGGATGCGGATGCAGCCCCCATCACCGTGACCAATTTCGTCAAGCTGGTGAACGAAGGCTTCTACGACGGGCTGACCTTCCACCGCATCATCAGTGGCTTTATGATCCAGGGCGGCGATCCTAATGGCAACGGCTCCGGCGGCTCTGCGGAGAACATCAAGGGCGAATTTGCCCAGAATGGTTGGGATAACCCCATCAAGCATGAGCGCGGCGTGCTGTCCATGGCCCGTTCCGGCATGCCCAACAGCGCCAGCAGCCAGTTCTTCATCATGCATCAGGCTGCGCCCCATCTGGATGGCGCCTATGCCGCTTTCGGTCGTGTGCTGACCGGCATGGAAGTGGTGGACGCCATCTGCGCAAACACCCCTGTCACCGACGACAACGGTACCGTGCAGAAAGCGAATCAGCCGGTGATCACCAGCATTCGCGTGATCGAAATGGCTGAGTAAAGGAGAATCAACATGCGTAAAATGATGAAAATGTTCCTGTGCCTGATGCTGGCCGCGGTGCTCTGCCCCTTTGCCGCGGCGGAGGAAGCTGCCCTTCAGCAGCAGCTGGCTGACCTGGACGCGCAGATCGCCCAGAAGGAGGCGGAACTGGCGGAGCTGCAGCGTCAGCGGAGCGAAACGCTGGTGCAGCTGCGCCTCGCGCAGGGCGGAACGCTGATCCGGATGGACATCGAAAACTACGGTACGATCATCCTGGAGCTGGACCCCGAGGCTGCGCCCATCACCGTGACCAATTTCGTCAAGCTGGTGAACGAGGGCTTCTACGACGGGCTGACCTTCCACCGCATCATCAGCGGCTTCATGATCCAGGGCGGCGATCCCTTGGGCAACGGCACCGGCGGCTCCAGCGAGCGCATCAAGGGCGAGTTCTCTCAAAATGGCGTGAACAACCCCATCAAGCACGTGCGCGGCGTGATCTCCATGGCCCGCTCCAGCCACCCCGACAGTGCCAGCAGCCAGTTCTTCATCATGCATGAGGACGCGCCCCATCTGGACGGCCAGTACGCTGCCTTTGGCCGGGTGCTCAGCGGCATCGAGGTGGTGGACGCCATCTGTGACGCCACGCCCGTGATCGACTACAACGGCACCGTCGCCCCCGGCTACGCGCCGAAGATCACCAGCATCAAGGTGATGGAAAAGGCGGAATAAGGCGAGCTGCCATCTGCCGTTGCAAACTGCAGCGATTTGTGGCATAATATTCACATCAACCCGCAAGGAGGAACCACTATGGCAACCGCCCTGTGGCTGCGCACCATCAAGCATCAGCGGATGGACAAGCAGCATGTGGAACCCTGCACCCGCGACAATCCGCAAGCGGCCCTTGAGGAAGCCTGCCGCAAGCTGGACATCGGCCGGCCCATCTGGCTGGATAAGCACGACCGCGAGTGGGAGGAGTTCGGCCAGACCCGCTTCCTGCCCGACGATTTCCTGGAGTCCGTCGATTTTCAGCGGCTGGAGATCGAGTTTATTGACCCGGATGCAAAGAAGAAAAAGTCGACGGATTATCGCAATGCGTTTTAAGAAATGGGTCGAAGACCCTTGATCCGGACGCGAAAAAGAAAAAGTCAACCGATTATCGAAATGCCTTCTGAGGAGAAATATTTATGGACAAGAAGCTCTACGACCTGATCGATTCCTATGCCGAGGACTTTGCTGCCCGACTGACCCGCTGGATCCAGGTGCCCTCCGTCAAGGACGAGACCGGCGCTACCGTGGCGCCCGGCGCGCCCTTTGGCGCGGAAGTCCGCAGGATGTACGATGTGGCCCTGGCCGACTGCGAGGCTGAGGGCTTCGTCACCCGCGGCTTTGAGGGCTACGCGCTGGACGCGACCCTGCAGGGTGAATCCGATGAGGCCATCGCTGTGCTGGGCCACCTGGACGTGGTGCCTGCGGGCGACGGCTGGCCCATGGATCCCTTCGCCGCCGTGCGCGAGGGCGACAAGATCTACGGCCGCGGCACCAGCGATGACAAGGGCCCGTCCCTGTGCGCGCTGTACGCGATGAAGGCCATCAAGGAAGCCGGCGTGCCGCTGAAGAAGAGCATCCGCCTGATCCTGGGCTGCGACGAGGAGTCCGGCTGGGAGGACATGGCCTACTACGCCGAGCATGTGGGCCTGCCGGAGGTGGGCTTCTCTCCCGACGCTTCCTTCCCGCTGATCAACACCGAGAAGGCCATGCTGCATATGGCCCTGACGGCCCCTGTGTCCGCTGAAGGCCTGCAGGTGAAGCAGATGTTCACCGGTGAGCGTACCAACGTCATCCCCGGCGAAAGCAAGGCACTGCTTGAAGGCGGCGCTGAACTGGCCGCACAGGTCGCTGCCTACGCCGAAAAGACCGGCCTGCCCTATACCGCCGAGGTCACCAGTGATGGCGTGTGGGTCACTGCCGAGGGCATCCCCGGCCACAGCGCCTACCCCGAAGGCCGCCGCAACGCCATCGGCATGATGCTGCTGCTCCTCAAGGAGCTGGGCGTGAAGGGCCCCTTCGCGACCCTGGCGGACGCGGTCGGCATGGAGAGCCACGGCGAATCCCTGGGCTGTGCCTGCAAGGATGACGTCTCCGGCCCTCTGACCTGCAACATGGGCATCCTCCATCTGGAGAATGGCACCATCTTCTGCACGCTGGATATGCGCGTGCCGATCACGGCTGACCTGGACAAGCTGTCTGCCAATGCCCGCGCGGCGCTGCCCGGTTTCACCGTAGTGGACGAGTCCAAGAAGGCTCCCCACCACGTTCCCGCGGAGAGCGAGCTGGTGTCCAACCTGCTGGCGGCCTATCACGAGGAGACCGGTCTGCCTGCCGAGCCCCAGTCTACCGGCGGCGGCACCTATGCCAAGTGCCTCAAGCAGGGTGTGGCTTTCGGCGCGTCCTTCCCCTATGATGAGGATCTGGCGCATCAGGCGGGCGAGTACGTCACCCTGACGGACATGCTCACCGCCACCAAGATCTACGCCAACGCGCTGGTGCGCCTGGCGGGCAAGTAAGGAGGCTGCCATGCTTCGTACGCTGATCGCCATTTTGCTGATCCTGGTGGGCCTGGTGGCCATTGCCGGCGGCGTGTGGGGCTTGTCCCTGCGGGCCACCAGCGATGTCCCGGCGGAACTGCTGGGCGCGGCCCAGACTGTGCTGGAATACGCCGACGGCGCAGTGACCGGCCTGGACGAGAAGATCGCCCAGTGGACGGGCAACAACTTCACCCTTGCCGGTGTTGTGAACGAATGGACCGACGGTGCGGTCGATCTGGCCAACGAAGCCAGCATGCAGGTGTTTTTGATGCTGCATGCGGCGGAGGTGCTGCTGGGCGGCATCGTGGGCGTGGAAACCGGGCTGCTGATGTTTAAATTCCGCCGCTGAGGCACGCAAAAGGGCTCTCCCGAATGGGAGAGCCCTTGCTTATTGCGCAATTACCGCTCATTCTTGGTGCGCTCGAGGTAATCCTCATAGCTGCACAGGTAGTCGGCGATGGTGCCGTCATCCTTGATCTCGATGATGCGGTCGGCGATGGTGGTCACGAACTGATGGTCCTGGCTGGTGAAGATCACGTTGCCGGGGAAGTTGATCAGCGCGTTGTTGACCGCGGTGATGGACTCCAGGTCCAGGTGGTTGGTGGGCTGATCCAGCATGAGGAAGTTTGCGCCGGAAAGCATCATGCGGGAGAGCATGCAGCGCACCTTTTCGCCGCCGGACAGGACATTGACCATCTTGTACACGTCGTCGCCGCGGAAGAGCATGCGGCCCAGCAGGTCGCGCTTCTCGGATTCCAGCATGTCCGGGCAGTACTGGGCGAACCAGTCGATCATGTTCAGCGGGCAGCCGTCGAAGAAGGCGCTGTTATCCTTGGGGAAGTAGGAGGTCGAAATCGTCACGCCGTACTTGATGGTGCCGGCGTCGGGCTGGATCTCCTCGTTGAGGATCTTGAACAGGGCGGTCTGCGCCTGCTCGTTGGAGCCGACGATGGCGATCTTCTGCCCCTTGGTGACCAGGAAGGAAACATCCTTCAGCAGCTGCACGCCGTCCTGGGTGTAGCTGATGTTCTGCACGTTCAGGATGTCCTTGCCGGCCTCGCGGTCGGGATTGAAGTGCACCCAGGGGTAGCGGCGGGAGGACGCGGGCATCTGCTCGATGGTCAGCTGATCCAGCAGCTTGCGGCGGGAGGTCGCCTGCTTGGCCTTGGACTTGTTCGCGCTGAAGCGCTGGATGAAGTCGCGCAGCTCCTTGATCTTGTCGTCGCGGCGCTTCTTCTGGTCCTTCATCAGGGCCTGCATCATCTTGGAGGACTCATACCAGAAGTCGTAGTTGCCCACGTACAGCTTGACTTGGTTGAAGTCGATATCGACGATGTGGGTGCAGATGTTGTTCAGGAACCAGCGGTCATGGGAGACGACGATCAGCGTGCCGGGGAACTCCATCAGGAAGTCCTCCAGCCAGGCGACGGACTTGTTGTCCAGGTTGTTGGTGGGCTCGTCCAGCAGCAGGATGTCGGGGTTGCCGAACAGGGCCTGCGCCAGCAGCACCTTCACCTTTTCGCCGCCCTTCAGGTCGCCCATGATGCTGTAATGCATCTCAGCGGGGATGCCCAGGCCGGTCAGCAGGGTGGCCGCGTCGGACTCGGCGTTCCAGCCGTCCATCTCGGCGAATTCGCCCTCCAGCTCGGCAGCGCGCTCGCCGTCGGCATCGGAGAAATCAGGCTTGGCGTACAGGGCGTCCTTCTCCTGCATGATGTCATACAGGCGCTGGTTGCCCATGATGACGGTGTCCAGCACGGTGTAGGCGTCGTACTTGAACTGATCCTGCTTCAGGGTGGACATACGCTGATCGGCAGGGTAGGTGACGGAGCCGGTGGTGGGCTCCAGCTCGCCGGAGAGGATGCGCAGGAAGGTAGACTTGCCCGCACCGTTGGCGCCGATGACGCCGTAGCAGTTGCCGGGCATGAACTTCAGGTCCGCACCCGCGAAAAGCTTCTGACCGCCGAAGGTCAGGGAAACATTGCTGACTGTAACCATGGGCTGTTCTCCTTTATGTCAATGGGTCGAATTTGCATAGGCACATACAATATCAGTATATCATAGATCGCGCGGAAATGGAAGGGGGAAAACAGAAAAACACGGACGCTATCTTATCAGCATCCGTGCTACTCTCGATGGTCAATCGTCCAGCAACTCGTCGCAAACCTTCCGCAGCAGCAGCCGGAATTCCAGGTTGAAGCTGGGTACATCCCAGCAGCTGTAGATCTTCATGGGCTCCGCAGGGTTCCGTCTGCCGTTGGTGACTTCGTGCACATAGGCATACACTTCATCCGGGGCCAAGCAGCAGTACATGTGGTAATTCGTCCACCGGTGGGCCTTGCGCAGTGCGTCGATGGTATCCGCATCATTCAGGCGGATGCTCGTGCTGCCGTCTGCGAGGCTGAACTCCAGCGCCGTAATCCCTTCGCCGATGGGATTGCCATATACCTTGTCCTCAAAGGGCGTTTCGATCACGAAATATCCCGCCAGCATCAGCATTGCTGCCGGAATCAGCCATAGCCACTTCTTCATCGTATCACTGCCGAGCTTTCCGTCGCTTTCATTACGGCGTCACATAGGTCTTGGGGGCCTTCACGGGCTCGCAGGCTGCAATGCCGTCGGGGATGACGTACTGCTCACCGTTTTCCGTCACCACCCGCAGGGTAAAGCGCTGCCAGCCGTCCTGCGTGACGTTGTTGCGCCGCAGCAGCACATCCACCGGGTAGATCAGGGCTTCGCCGTCCTTGGCGGGCTGACCGATGTTCCACGCAGCAGCCGTACGGTTTGCCATCAGCTGGAACATCTGCAGCTCAGGGTTGCTCTGCTGAGCCTTCCAGGAGGGCGCGCAGGGGGTGAGCATGTCATCCACAAAATTGATGGCCCAGCCCTTCATAAAGCGGCTCACGCAGTCGGGCGTGGGATCAGCGGGAGCTTCCTTCTTCGTCTGCGGCATGGCCAGCAGCAGCGCCGCCACCAGCACCAGTGCAACAATGGCAATCAGGAGAACACGTTTCATGCGTTCACGTCCTTTCAGTTATTCGCTTCCATTATGACAGATGGACGGCGCTGCGTCAATGCATTCTCGAAAGATTTACAAGTGTTGTATCAGGATGCCACCGTCTTCGCATCTCCAGCGTCATCTCTGGGAAACCGTGCAATCAATCCCCTCCGGAATCAGGCGGTACCCATACAGCCAGCTGCCGGTCAGGGTAAAAGTGTAATCCCCATATTCCTCTGCAGACCATTCCCAGAAACCTGGCAGCGTTATCCTTTCCCCGGCGGCCGTCTCCACGGTGATCATCAGCCCTGCCTTCTTCTCTGTCAGGTCGTCATCCCAGTGCAGCTCCTTAAGGACGTTAAGCCGATTTGAGAGTCCCCAGGCATCCACCTTCTCCACCAGCTCAGTGCCCATCCGGGAACGCGTCAGACGCGGCTCCCCGTCCATGTAGACGGTCACCTCCAGCCAGCGCACATCCTCCGCCTTCACCTGTACATTCACATCAAAATAACCTCGCGCGTTGGCCTTGAAGCAGTCGCCGCCGGTCACGTCCACCGGCACGCCGTTGATCTGCGCCACCGTGTCCGACAGCCAGATGATCTCTGCCTCATCTTGTCCGCGGACATAGTAGACAGTCCTTTTCTTTTCATCCTCCAGCAGGTTCACTTCCACGTAATAGGGCTCGATAGCGGGGGTATTGACACGGTTGGCTTCCAGTACATATTCACTATTTGGTGACGTCGAAGTAAAGAGCAATTCATCTTCCGTTTCAGCCAGCAAGGAAAAACCATAAAGCAGCGGCATGCTCATACACAGCAGCAGTATCCCGCCGATCAAGATGAGCAGGCCACCTGCGCCAGCAAGTCCACCAATAATCACCAGCACATCCCACAGCCATGTCTGTCTTTTCTGCTTGACCTCGCTCATGCGCGCACCTCCTCGCGCATTGATATTAGCATTATATTTATCGTTTGTCAATACATTCATCACAAATAACGGCATGAAAAGTCCCCCGCAACTGCGAGGGACGTAATCATCAGTTAAACCCGAAAATCTTCTGTGCCACGCTGTAGCCCCAGATCATGATCTTCCTGCCCGCCTTGCCCGGCAGGTGCAGCGCGATGCCCAGCGGACGGCGACGCAAGATCTTGTACAGCTCGGGGTTTTCGGCCTTGATGTCCGCCCAGAGCTGCTTCTTCTTGGCCAGATTCTCCTCCGTGCCAGACTTTACGCACAGGATGGAGCTGACGCAGGTCACGATCTCCAGGAAGTTGCGCATGTACTTGCGCTGCTTCACGTTCTCGAGCTTGCTCAGCGGCGTGACGGCGATCATCATCTTGTTCACGCGGATCTGCTGGTCAATGCGGCTGATCATGACCTTCTCGTTGACGCTCTGGTCGTCGCGGCCGATGAAGTAGCGGTACAGGTCGACGTTCAGGTACGCCAGGGTCTTCACATGGGTGAGGGGCTTGTAGGCGTAGAGGTTATCCACGTAGAAGGTCTTCTTGGGCAGGGTGAGGCCGCAGTCCAACAGCAGCTGGCGGCGGTAGATCAGCGTATGCATCAGCATGTACTGACCATAGCCGAAGCGGCCGATCTCATCCCAGGTGATGATCTTGCCTTCCGGCAGCGCCTTGGGGAAGCGCACGACATGCTTATGGGCCGCGCCCTCCTTCTCGTAGACATAGTTCGCCACGAGCATATCCAGGCCGTCATCCTTATGGGCACGCAGGAAGTCCAGCACCTTCTTGAGGGCCTCTTCGTCCACCCAGTCATCGGAATCGACCACCTTGAAGTACAGGCCGGTGGCATTCATCAGGCCATGCATGACCGCATCGCCATGGCCGCCGTTCTCCTTATGGACGGCGACGCACTGACCGGGATACTTCGCGGCGTACTCATCGGCGATCTCCGCGGTATTATCCTTGGTGGAGCCGTCATTGACGATGAGGATCTCGACCTCGTCGCCGCCGGTCAGCAGGGTTTCGATGCAATGCCGCATATACGCGGACGAGTTATAGCTGGGAATGGCAACGGAAAGCAGCTTCATGTGTGTTTCCTCCTGATGTGTGGGGGCGCCAGTCGGGTTCCGACCTCCGGTGGGGAGGGCGCTGCCCTCCACCCGCGAAGGGTCTTCGACCCTTTCGAAACCCATTTCGCGATCGTGGTTGATTGGTTCTTTTGGAGTTGCGCTCGCGTGCGGCTGGATGTGCGCGTGGAGTTGTGCGTCCGGCCGCACATCGGCCGGGCTGCCGGCTTGCGCGGGATTGGCGTTTGGGCTGGGTGAGCTTTGGCTCGGATCTGTGAACGCGCAAGTTGACTTGAGTCCGGCTTGTGCGGCGTTCACAGAGTCCTCGCGTCGCGCTGACTCGTCTTCACTTGCATAGTAGTGAGAGGTGGCCCCCTCCTGCGGAGGGGTACGGGATATACTGCAGCCAAAGGCTCTCCCGGAGGGAGAGCTGTCAGCTTCAGCTGACTGAGAGGGCTGTCTTCACCGCATCCAGCGCGGCGCGGATGACCTGATCCATGTCGTAGTAGCGGTAGTTGCCCAGGCGGCCGCCGAAGATCACGTCGGGGCGGGTCTTGGCCAGCTCCTGGTACTGCTGGAATAGCGCGGAGTTGCGCTCGTCGTTCACGGGGTAGTAGGGCTCCATGCCGGGGGTCCACTCGGTGGGGTACTCGCGGCTGATGACGGTCTTCGACGCGTTCTGGTTCTGCATGAAGGTAAAGTGTTTGTGCTCGATGATACGGGTAAAGGCCTCGGTGTCGCCGGTGTAGTTGACCACGGCCACGCCCTGCCAGTTCGGGGTGTCGATGATTTCATCCTCAAAGCGGACGGTGCGGTACTGCAGGTGGCCCAGCTGGTAATCGAAGAATTCGTCGATGGCGCCGGTGTAGACGGTCTTTTCGGCGATATCGGGATTCTCCGCGATGAAGGCGCGGTACTCCACGCCGGTCTTGACGTCGCTGCCGGCCAGCAGCTTCTCGGCCAGGGCGTTGTAGCCCTCCACCGGGATGCCCTGATGGGGGTGGGTGAAGTAGTTGTTGTCATAGGTGAAGCGCAGGGGCAATCGGCGGATGATGAACGCCGGGAGCTCGGTGCACTTGCGGCCCCACTGCTTCTCGGTATAGGACTTGACCAGCTTTTCGTAGATATCGCGGCCCACGAGCTTCAGGGCCTGCTCCTCGAGGTTGGCGGGCTCGATGTCCTTGTAGGGCGCGGTCTGCTCAGCGATCTTCGCCATGGCCTCGGCAGGGGTCTTCACGCCCCACAGCTTCGAGAAGGTGTTCATGTTGAAGGGCATGTTGTAGATCTCATCCCCGATGCGGGCCATGGGGGAGTTCACATAATTGTTGAAGGTCACGAAGCGCTGTACGTACTGCCAGACTTCCTCGTCGGCGGTGTGGAAGATATGCGCGCCGTAGCGGTGGACACACACGCCCTCGATGTCCGCGCAGTACACATTGCCGCCAATGTGATCGCGGCGATCGATGACCAGGCACTTCTTGCCTGCGTCCGTCATTTCCCGCGCAAAGACGCAGCCGAACAGGCCCGCGCCGACGATCAGGTAATCATACTTCATGGCCGTCAATCCTCCGTAAACCAAACGTTATCCATCTTGATTATACGCAAAAACCCGCGCGTTGGCAAGAAAAACGCCGTATTCTCATTGTATTCCTGATGGTTTTTCATCCGTTTCACAGGTTGGCAGCGTTGTCACTTGCCGGTTTCCACGGTGAATTGCCCGTCGCCGGTGAAGTGGATGATGGCCGCGCCGTGCTCGTCCGTGTTGATCAGGGGGATATCCCCGGCGAGCTCCGCCAGGTGGAGGCTGCGGGATTCCAGGCGGTTGCTTTGCAGGATGAGCTGGGGCTGTACTGCGTCCAGCAGCTCCGCAGAATTGGCGACTTTGCTGCCATGATGGGGCGCCTTGAGGATATCGGAGGGCAGCGCGCAGTAGGCAGCGTGCATGCCCGAAAGGTCGCCGGTGAGGAGCATCGTTACCCCGGCAATGTCCGCCTGGAGGACGAGGTTCACGTCGTTGGCGTCGTGCTGGGGACGGACATGATCCGCCATCGGCCAGAGCACGGTCAGCACGCCGCTGGGGATCTCTACCGTATCGCCCCGGGAGAGGTAGCGGATCTCCGTGCCGCTTTCCCGCAGGGCCGCCAGGACGGGCAGCGCCTCCTCGTCAATGACGGGGACTTCCGCATCGGCGGGCAAATAGCACACATCCACCGGGACACCCTGATTGAGGAAGGCCATGATGCCCAGCGCGTGATCGGTGTGTAGGTGGGTGATGAACATCGCGTCCACCCGCCGCCGCTGGTGGTGCAGGTAACTGGCGATCTCCACGCCGTCCTCGCCCGTGTCGATCACGATGGTCATGTCCTGATCCAGCAGGGCGGCAGCATCTGCATCGCCGACGCTGAACTGGACGTAGTGCGTGCTGTTTCGCGGCAGGGGGAGGAGGATCAGGGCGATCAGCAGCGCGGAAAGGGCCAGGAGCTTGCGCCGGTGGGGGAGAATCCACCGGGGCAGCAGCCCGGAGGCCGCCAGGAGCAGCAGCGCGCACCCGCAGAAGGTGAATACGTCCGCCTGGCGCGTCCACAGAGTGGTGACGGGCAGCTGCTGCAGCCAGGCGACTGCCTCCAGCAAGCTTTTCGTGGCACAGGCAGAAAGCGCCCCAAGCGCTTCCCGCAGGCCGGGGATGGGCAAGGCTGCCAGGTTCAGCCAGTACAGGGTGATCAAGCCGGTGACCAAGATCATCACGACGGGATTGAGCAGCAGCGCCAGCAGTGGCAGTTGCCCGAACCAGTACAGCTGCGGAAAGAGCAATCCCAGCTGCACTGCCAGCGCTGCGCAGAAGCCTTCCCACAGCTTCTGTGCCAAAGGGTCGGAGAAGGCTCGCAGCCGCTTCAGCCGCGGAAAGAGCAGGATCAGCCCCAGCATTGCGCCGTAAGTCAGCTGAAAGGATACGCCGGTCAGCAGCGTGGGGTTGATCAGCAGCTGCAAAAGCGCCGACGCGCTCAGCAGATGCAGCGGAAGGATCTGCCGGTGGCGAAGCTGTGCATATTTTCTCCATAAAAGTAAAAAAGCCGCCCGGACGACCGGTGCGTTTCCGCCGCAAAGCAGGCAATATGCAAAGAGAATGAACGCGTCCAGCGCCATGCGAACGCCGCGGCGCAGGGGGAGGGGCTTCATCAGCAGGGCCAGCAGTCCGATCAGCACGCCCACATGAAAGCCGGATACGGTGAGCACATGGGCAATGCCCAGCTCGCGGAAGGCCGCATGCTCATCCTGGGGGATGAAATCCTTTGTGCCCAGGAGCATGGCTGCTGCATAAGCGCCGGCGTCCGCGCCCATCACCCCAAAGAGGCGCATCGTCAGGTCATGCCGAAGACTAGCCGCCCATCCCCGCAGGGAGAAGCCGTTCTCCGTCTGCTGCAGGCCGTCGCCGCCGTACAGACCGTACACAACGCCCCGCTGCAGCAGGTATTCCCTGAAATCAAAACCGCCAGGATTCTCCTGCCCCGACGGATGATAAACCCTGGCTGTGGTTTCGATCTGTGCACCGGGGATCAGCCATTCCGGCAGGTTTTCATCCTCCTTGAGGTAGTAGGACCAGTAGGCGTCGGGCTGAGGGACGCCGTTGAGGGTCACGCCGGTCAGGGTGGTTTGCACCTGACCGTCATCATCGCAGGAGACCTCCTCCAGCACCGTGCCTCGCGCCAGATAAGTGTCCTCCGGCGGCATATCCGGGTGATAAGCCCGCCAGCCCATCAGCGCACCGAAGCAGAGGATCGTCATCAGCGCTGCGCCTCTGCGGATCCGCCCCCGCGAGACGCCTGCGGCTGCCGCTGCCGCCGCCAGTGCTGCCAGGGGCAATGTCCAGCTATCCGCACCCCGTCCCAGCAGGATGCCGACTGCAAAGGCCAGCGTCCCCAGCGGCAGCAGCCATGCGTGGGGAACGGAGGATTTGCCGTGTTGCAGATTCATCGTTTTCATCATTTGCTCCAATACATCGATATTGCAGAAAATTCCCGAAAAAGCATGCATGTTGCATGTACTTACAGACATTATACCAGCATCCCGCTGGATTTGCAACCCGGATGGTCTCCTGCGCTTTCCGCACCTTGATTTTTCCCCCGGTTTGTGCTATGCTGAATGATGACAAACTATGCATCTTTGTCAATGACCGTAAGGAGTGAATCTGCCCGATGAATCTCAAGAAGATCGCTGCCCTGCTGATGCTGCTCGTGATGGCGCTGACCGTGACTGTTTCGGCGGAAACCGTGCTGGAGCCCCTGCCGATGGATGATCTGTCCTTTGGCGCCAAGCCCAAGGATGAAAACTATATCGTCAATCCGGAAGAGCCGGTCAAGAAGCAGGAGTATATTTCCCATATCGGTTATGAAGATGAGTCCATCTCTGTGCGGATCTATAAGGATCGGCACGCGGACACCGATTATATCTATGCACATGTGAAGATCAGCCATCCTTCCCAGCTGCGCTCTGCGCCTGCGAGCATTGACAGCGAGGGCCTCAAGAATCCCAGCTTCAAGCAGGGCTCCAAAACCCGCGGACGCTTCATTGCGGATGCGGTCAATGCGGTCGTGTCCCTCAACGGCGACTTCCATATCAAGACCGACGGCAAGGCGACCTTCCGCATGGGCACTCAGGTCCGCAATAACCTGGATGGCCGCTATGATCTGCTGATCATCGACAAGAACGGCGATTTTTCCCATATCAGCGGCAACAAGGACAAGAAGAACGGCCCCCTGTACCCGCTGAAGGCGGACTACACTGCGTACTACGAGGCGAATCAGGAGAACATGTACCAGGTGTTCTGCTTTGGCCCCGTGCTGGTGGAGAACGGTGTGAGCGTCATTGACGAAGCCTACCTGAACAAGTCCATCGGTTCCCAGAACGCTGCTCAGCGCGCGGCGATCTGCCAGCTGGGCCCGCTGGAGTACATGCTGGTGGCTTCCTACGGCAACCAGACCAAGGGCAACAAGGGCATGACCATTTATGAGTTCGCCCAGGTGTGCGAGATCGCTGGTAAAAAGCTCAATCCGGAGAATGGCTGCCTGCTGGCCTTCAACCTGGATGGCGGCAACTCCACCACGCTGAATTTCAAGGGCTTCAACGATAAAAAGCGCTTCACCTACGTCAAGGTGAATTGCCCCGACATTGAGCGTCAGGTGAGTGACATCATCTACTTTGCAACGCTGGTGAAATAATATGTACGATAAGCCTGTATGGTATTTCGGAGATTTTGAGTTTCCCATTCATTGGCTGGCTCTGCTGCTGTGCGGCGCGGCAACGCTGATCCTGGCGCTGCTGCTGCGGAAGAAGCGCGGCTTTTCCGCCGGGCAGGTCTGCCTGTATGGCGCGATCGCTGCGGCGCTGGGTTTCCTGGTGGGCCGCGGCGTATATGCTGTCATCTGCTTCCAGGACATCTTTATGGATGAAATGGGCGAGTTTGCCGGCGTGTGGCGTTTTTTTGACACCACGGTGGGCAGCGTGAACGTGATGGGCTTTGTGGCCGGCATCCTGCTGGCGGCGCCTGTTACCGCTGCGCTGACGAAACGCAGCGTTGCCGAGTATCTGGACATGGCCGTCGTGCCGGGGCTGGTGATGTACATCCTGGCCCGCACGGTGGAGCCCCTGTCCGGTCAGGGCGTGGGCGATTTCATGGAGGTGGAGGTCTGCGTCAGCTTCATCGAGGCGGCGCTGACGGCCATCGTGCTGGCCTTTGTGCCCTTCATCCGCAGCAGGTGCCGTAGTGCGGGGGCGCTGTTCCAGCATGCCCTGGTGCTGTGGTGCCTGGTGCAGATCCTGCCGGAATCCCTGCGCCTGGATGACTCCCTGTCCGTGTTCGTCTTTGCCCGGGTGACCCACCTGGGCCTGGCGGTGACGCTGGGCGTGACGCTGCTGCGTCTGCTGGTGAAGAACGGCAAGCAGATCGGCGCCAAGGGCGTCGCGCTGGACGTGCTCGGTCTGGCGGCGGGCCTGGGCCTGGCCATCGGCGCCATCTTCGCGCTGGACAAGACCAACTGGCCCAAACTGCTGGTGTACGCGATGATGGTTGCGGCGCTGGTGTGGCTGGGCTATGTCATCTGCCGCCGCATCCATAAGGAGGACGTGCGCGCATGAAGAAACTGATCGCTTTGCTGCTCCTCCTGTGCCTGATGATCTCCACCGCCTCCGCCGTCACCTGGAATACGGAAGACGGTAAAAACGTGATGCTGGCTGTGGGCGGCAGCTTTGTGTACGCCCGGGACTCCGAGGGCGTGCTCCGTGTGTGGGGCGACAACCAGTTCGGCCAGCTGGGCAAGGGCCATGTGAGCCAGAATTTGAAGGTGTTCGAGTTCAAAACCAAGAGCACCGAGCTGGATGTATCCCTGCTGCGGGACATCGTCACGGCCTCGGATTACTCCTTCATGCTCATGGAGGATGGCTCTGTGTGGGGCGCGGGCAATAATTCCTACCTGCCCCTGACGGTGAAGTCCGGCAAGTACTCCACCCATGTGAAAACCAATCTGCCGGAAGCGCCTGTTGCCATGGCCACCGGCTTCGGCCATGCGATGATGCTGACCGAAAACGGCGAGGTCTACGCCTGGGGCCGCAACAGCGAGTATCAGGTGGGCAACGGCAAGCGCAAGCATGTGCAGGAGCCCTATAAGGTGGACTTGCAGAACATCGTGCAGATTGCCTGCGGCGGCAAGTTCTCCATCGCGCTGGACGCGGACGGCCAGCTCTGGGGCTGGGGTGACAACGAGCATTTCGAGCTCTCCCCGGACAAGAAGATGACCCGCATCCAGACCCCCACGAAGATCGACACCGGCGATATCGACATCGCCTACATTGACGCCTGCGGCGGCAGCATCGTGCTGCTGGACACCGAGGGAACCCTCTGGACCTGGGGCCGCAACGACTTCCACCAGCTGGGCTACAACACGAAAGCCAAGCCCACCAAGGAACCGCAGGCTGTGCCGTTGCCCCTGCCGGTGACCTATGTGGCGGCCTATTCCTCCCAGACCTACGCGATCCTGGAGGATGGCTCCCTGTGGTCCTGGGGCAACAACAGCTACGGCCAGCTGGGTCAGGGCTTCCGCTCATCCTCCACGGAGGGCGTACTGCCTGCCCAGGTCTGGGACAGCGACGTGGTGCTGGTGCAGGGCGGCAGCCTCTTCTGCGTGGCGATGCTGAAGGACGGCACGGTGCTGACGGCCGGCATCAGCAAGTTCGGCCAGCAGGGCGAGGGGAACTCTAAGAGCAAGTATACCCTTGCGCCCAATGGGATGGACTTGATTGTGGATTAAATGCATATACACAGGCTGCTGGTTGACCGGCAGCCTTTTTGCTGCCTTGGGAGAGGCAACCACCTCATCAGTCGCGGCGGCGACAGCTTCCCCTCGAGGGGAAGCCCGGGAGGTGCAGCGTCACGCTGCCTGCAAATTTGTTGTCTGTTAGCCTTTGTAAACGCATTGAAATCTGCCGTAAACTATGGTACAATGCAGGCAAGCACATCGTTTTTCTGTCGGGAGAGCTTTGTGCTTGTCCGAAAACGTTTTAGAATATGGTGCTCAACCATTCAAAGGAGGAAATGACCATGCAGTATGGCTATTTCAACGATGCAGCCCGCGAGTACGTCATCACCGACCCTCGCACCCCCATGGCCTGGGCGAACTACCTGGGCAGCCCTGAGTACGGCGCGATCGTGACGCAGAACGCCGGCGGCTATTCCTTCGTGAAGTCCGGCGCGAACGGCCGCATCCTGCGCTACTCTTTCAACCAGTTTGACGAGCCCGGCCGCTACGTCTACCTGCGCGATGACGAGAACGGCGACTACTGGTCTGCCTCCTGGCGTCCGGTGGAGAAGCCCCTTGACCAGTACAAGACCATTACCCGCCACGGCACCTCCTACACGGAGATCGAGAGCGAGTACGCGGGCATCAAGTCCCAGGTGCTGTACTATGTGCCCATGAACGCTACCCATGAGGTCTGGCGCGTCAAGGTCACCAACAATTCCGATAAGGTACGCACCATCTCCGCCATGTCCTACTGCGAGCTGACCACCGAGTCCAACTACGAGCAGGACCTGGTCAACCTCCAGTACACCCAGTTCATCACCAACACCACCTTCGAGGGTGACTGCATCGTGCAGCACATCAACCAGTTCTGCGGCGTGAACGAGAAGGGCGAGAACTGGCGCGAGCGCGTGTTTGCGCTGGCCGGCGCTCCCGTGAAGAGCTACTGCGGCCGTCGCGAAAAGTTCACCGGTGTGAACCGCTTCCGCAATCCCCAGGCTGTCGAGAACGGCGATCTGGGCAATGTGCTGAACTTCAACGGCAACCCCTGCGGCGCGCTGCACACCCAGCTGGTGCTTCAGCCCGGCGAAAGCAAGACCATCGCCTTCCTGCTGATGCAGAAGGCCCCCTCCGTCGCCCGTGAGATCATCGACCGCTACGCCGACACCGAGGCCGTCGTCAACGCCGAGCTGGCTGAGCTGATCAAGTACTGGCACGGCAAGCTGTCCGCGTTGATGATCAACACCCCCGACGCCAACTTCAACACCATGATCAACACCTGGAACGCCTTCCAGTGCTTCACCACCTTCGTGTGGAGCCGCGCGGCGTCCCTGATCTACTGCGGCCAGCGCAACGGCCTGGGCTACCGCGATACCGTGCAGGACATCCAGGGCATTATTCACCTGGATCCCGAGATGGCCAAGGAGCGCCTGGTGTTCATGCTGAGCGCCCAGGTGCACCACGGCGGCGGCCTGCCCCTGGTGAAGTTCGACCACAATGCGGGCCATGAGGACAAGCCCGAGGACGAGAGCTACGTCCGCTCCACCGGCCATCCCCACTACCGCGCCGACGACGCCCTGTGGCTCTTCCCCACCGTGTACAAGTATGTCGCCGAGACCGGCAACAAGGCCTTCCTGGACGAGGTCATCCCCTACGCTGACTTCGACGAGGGCACCGTGCTGGATCACCTCAAGCGCGCCATCGACTTCTCCATGAACCATCTGGGCGTGCACGGCATGCCTGCTGGCCTCCACGCCGACTGGAACGACTGCCTGCGTCTGGGCGCGGCCGGCGAATCCTCCTTCGTCGCCATGCAGCTGTACTATGCCACCCGCGTGCTGGACGAGCTGATGCCCGCTACCCCCGAGAACGAAGAGTACCGCACCTATCTGCGCGAGAAGGGAGAGGAGCAGAAGAAGCTGATCAACGAGCACTTCTGGGAGGACGACCGCTTCCGCCGCGGCTACTCCGAGGAAGGCTTCATCATCGGCACCAAGGAGAACATTGAGGGCGCGATGTGGATGAATCCCCAGTGCTGGGGCGTCATCTCCCGCCTGTCCACCCCTGAGCAGGCCGAAAAGTCCATGCAGACCGTCTATGAGAAGCTCAACACTCCCTGGGGCATTGAGGTCATGGGCCCCTGCTACAAGGAGCACTACTTCGACGGCGCGCTGATGAAGCTGTTCAACCCCACCACCAAGGAGAACGGCGGCATCTTCTGCCAGCCCCAGGGCTGGGCGATCCTGGCCGAGTCCCTGCTGGGCCACGGCGGCCGCGCGTTCGAGTACTTTACCGAGTCCTGCCCCGCGGCCTACAATGACCGCGCTGAGCTGCGCGAGGTGGAGCCCTACGTCCACAGCCAGTTCATCGAGGGCCATGAGTCTCCCCAGCCCGGCCGTGCCCATGTGCATTGGCTGACCGGCACTGCCTCCACCGTGATGGTGGGCTGCGTCGAGGGCATCCTGGGCCTGCGCCCCACCCCCGAAGGCCTGGTCATCAGCCCCGCCATCCCCGCCGAGTGGGACGGCTTCACCATGGACAAGACCTTCCGCGGCAAGCGCCTCCACATCACCGTGGACAACGCCGCCCACAAGGAAGGCAACCCCTCCAAGGTGCTGGTGAACGGCGTTGAGGTCGCCGGCGTCCTGACCGACGACGTGCTGACCGACGGCTGCCAGATCACTGTGGTGATGTAACTGCATTTCCGGAGCCTTCCCGCAGGGGGAGGCTCCTTTCCTATGCTCCGCAGCAGGAAAACCGACGCAAGTTGTCGAATAACATCCACCATACGCAATGTCATCACCGCCCTCTGGGCGAATACGATCCAAAGGAGTGACCCATTATGTCCCTGACTGCTGGTATGAAGCTGCATGGCTTTACCGTTGACCGCGTCCGCCAGGTCGCCGAGCTCAGTGCCAACCTCGTGGAAATGTCCCATGACAAGACCGGCGCGCAGCTCGTTTGGGTGGACAACGGCGAGAGCAACAAGCTCTTCTCCATTGCTTTCAAGACCCTGCCTGAGGATTCCACCGGCGTGTTCCACATCCTGGAGCACAGCGTGCTCTGCGGCAGCGACAAGTTCCCGGTGAAGGAGCCCTTCGTGGAGCTGCTCAAGTCCTCCATGAACACCTTCCTCAACGCCATGACCTTCCCGGACAAGACCATGTACCCCGTGTCCTCCCGCAACGATCAGGACTTCATGAACCTGACCGAGGTGTATCTGGACGCGGTCTTTGCCCCTGCCATCCGCCACAATAAGAACATCTTCTACCAGGAGGGCTGGCACGTCGAGATGGAAAACGCCGACGCCACCCCCACCTACAAGGGCGTTGTATTCAACGAGATGAAGGGCGCGATGTCCTCTGTGGATGAGGTCATCATGGAGGGCATGCTGGCCGCTGCCTACCCGGACACCTGCTACGGCTACAACTCCGGCGGCGACCCGCGCGTCATCCCCGAACTGACCTACGAAAAGTACATGTCCATGTACAACCGCTACTACCACCCCTCCAACAGCCGCATCTGGCTGGACGGCGCGGTGCCGCTGGATCGCGTGCTGACGATGATCGACGAGTATCTCTCACGCTTTGAGCGCAGCGACGAGAAGCACGTCATCGCTATGCAGCAGCCCCATGCCTGCGAGAAGACCCAGTACTACGAGGTCTCCGAGGCGGACGGTACCGACAACAAGGCCATGCTGACCCTGGGCAAGATCATCGGCACCTGGCAGGACGTGACCCGCTGCTATGCTGCGGACATCCTGGCGGACGCCATTGCCGGCAGCAACGAAGCGCCCCTCAAGCGCGCCGTCATGTCCGCCGGCCTTTGCCAGGACATGAGCATGGAGGCGGAATCCTCTATCGCCCAGCCCGGCATGATGCTGACCGTCAAGAACATCGACCCCGCCAATGCGCCCGCCATCCGCGAGCTGATCCGCAAGACCTGCCTCGAATTGTGCGAGAAGGGCATCGACAAGACGGATCTGCTGGCTTCCATCAACCGCTACGAATTCCGCGTGCGCGAGCCTAACGAGCCTGCCGGCCTGATGCGCAACATCATGGCCCTCAACACCTGGCTGCACGACGGCGACCCGCTGACCTACCTGGTCTACGACGAGGCCTTCGCCGAGCTGCGGGCGATGGTGGAAAACGGCGGCTTCGAGAAGCTGCTGTACGACCTGTTGGTCAAGGAAGATGACCTGGTCGTCCTGCACACGCTGCCTTCCACCACTCTGGGCGAGGAAATGCGCGCCGAGGAAGCTGCCAAGCTGGAGGCTATCTCCTCCAAGTGGACGGAGGAAGACAAGGCCGCCGTGCTGAAGCTCAACGAGGAGCTTCATGCCTGGCAGCAGACCGCCGATTCCCCCGAGCAGCTGGCGACGCTGCCCGTCCTTGACCTGAGCGAAGTCAGCCCCGACCCGATGCTGCTCCACACTGAGGAAAGCAATATTGACGGCGTGACTGTCCTCTACCACAGGGCGGCAACCAACGGCATCGTCCACCTGAACTATTACTTCCGCCTGACCGACTGCACCCTGCCTGAACTGACCGCCCTGTCCGGTCTGAACGCGCTGCTGGGCAAGCTGCCCACGAAGCGCCACTCCGCTGCCGAGCTGCAGCAGACCATCAAGCTGCACCTGGGCCGCCTCAACTTCAATGTGGAGAGCAAGGAGCAGGCCAAACGTACGGACGCTGCCACCCCGGTGCTGCGTGTGATCTGCTCCGTCATGGCGGATAAGATCGACCTGGCCAAGGATCTCATCCACGAGATCCTCACCGAGACCGACTTCACCCAGGTGGAGAAGATCCGCGAGATCGTGATGCAGCAGGCCGAGCATGCCCGCCAGTACTGCATCGGCGCAGGCCACGTGCTGGCAATCAACGCTGCGGGCAGCCATTACAGCGCATCCGGCGCGGTGAGCGAGGCCTTGGGCGGATACAGCTCCGTCAAGCACGGCCTTGACCTGGCAGCGGACTTCGATGCCCGCATCGCCGATCACGTGGCCCTGGCGGAAAGCAAGCTGGCTGCGGCGATCTGCAAGGCCCGCCTGGTGCTGTCCGTCACCGCCAACGAGCCCATCGACGTGGCCTCTATCCTGGCGGATTACCCCGCCGGCACCCCTGTTGCCCTCACGGCCAATTATGTCACCGACGTGCCCATGAAGCGCGGCATCAAGATCCCCGCGCAGATCGGCTATGCCGTGCTGGCCTCCGACCTGGGCCGCGAGTGGGATGAGTCCGGTCGTGTGGCAGCGAATATCCTCAGCTATGGCTACCTGTGGAATGTCATCCGCGTGCAGGGCGGCGCCTATGGCTGCGGCCTGCGCCTGGGTTCTGCCGCTGCGGTGGCGTACTCCTACCGCGACCCCACTCCTGCGCGCAGCCTTGAGATGTATCGCGGCGCGGCGGAGTTCCTGCGTGGGTTCGTGGCGTCTGGCGAGCGCATCGACAAGTTCGTCATCTCCACCATCGCCGAGACCGAGCCGCTGATGTCCCCCCGTGACGAGGGCGCGGTGGCGGACGGCCGCTGGTTCGCCGGCCGCACCGAGGCCGATCTGCGCCAGCAGCGCGCCCAGATCCTCGCCACCGACGGCGAAAAGCTGCTGACCTGGTGCGAGACGCTGGAGCGCATGGCCCAGACCGGCGCTGTGGCCGTCGTCGCCCACGACGAGGCCCTCAAGGCCTGCGAGGCGGAAGGTATCGTCATCGCTGAGTGATCCCGGAATAATCAATCCCGTCTCCCATGGGAGACGGGATTTGCCTTCCTAAACAGAAATGGGAGGAAGGACGGTTTTGTCCGCATATTCGTCTGGACTGCGGCGAATCTATGGCAAACAAACCGAAACGGAAAGCCTGACAAGACTTGCAGCTTTTTGTACTGAATGATAGAATTAAAGCGGCAAGTCTGGCTTTGGAGGTGCCCTGGATGGCAAAAAAATTGTTTTATAAAGGCAACATCATCATGACCACCCCTGAAGACGGTTTTTATGGTGTTGCTATCGTTTTAGACGATGCGACGCCGATTGAATTGTCGCCGGGACGTTTTTCCTATCCCATGATTCATATTCTCATCACTCCGCTGCTTTTCAACAGACCGGTATCGATGGATGACATATCCATACAGGATTTGAAACCCTTGGTCTTCACGAATTATTTCAATCAAAACGGCAAACGGATTTTTTGGCGTAATAAGTTGTGCATAGATATCTATACCAACAGAAACAAAGCCAATCTGACAGTGATCGGTAATATTGATACTTCCTTGCTTAGCGATATCCCGCCCCTTTCTTGGGAGCCACAGGACGATAGATTTCACCTGTGTGGTGATGTAAAATCCCATTTGGGAAGAGAAGCGTATATACAATACTGCAGAAACAACAATATTGACTTATAGGAACAGCTTCCCCTGTTTTGAACAACTCATGAGGCGCTAATCCAACCATGCGGGGCGCAGTGCACAGAATCCATGCATTGCAGTATTCAGTCTCATACGTAAACGAGCATCCGGTTATTTGCCGGATGCTCGTTCAATATAACGTTGTGGCAAAAGTCTGTTGCCCGTCACCTGATAAAGTTCGTCCAGGCGTGGGGCTCCTTCTCGGGGAGGCCGTATTGTTCTTTGCCCAGAGCGACGGCCTTCATCAGGAAGGCCATGTTGCGGGCCAGGGTGCGCATGGTCTGCATGCCTTCTTCATCCTGGGCTGCCTGGCCGGGCGCGCCGCCGTGGACGGAGTTCCAGTACTGGCTGGAGGCGATGGGCATGCCGCTGATGCCGAAGAACTTGTTCATTTCGTCATAGGTGGCGGAGCAGCCGCCGCGACGGGCGATGGCAATGCTCGCGCCGACCTTCATGGTCTTGTCAAAGCGGGTGGAGTAGAACAGCCGCTGCAGGAAGGCCATCAGCGTGGCGTTCGCGCCGGCGTAGTACACCGGGCTGCCGATGACCAGACCGTCCGCCGCCTCGAACTTCGGGGCGATCTCGTTGACCATGTCGTCAAAGACGCACTTGCCGGTTTTGCCGCAGCTTCCGCAGGCGATGCAGCCGCGGATGTCCTTGTTGCCCACCTGGATGATCTCGGCCTCGATGCCCTCCTGGGCGAAGATTTCTGCCATTTCCTTCAGGGCAAGGGCGGTGTTGCCGTTTGCCTTGGGAGAGCCGTTGACCAAAAGAGCCTTCATAAACATACCTCCATTTGCATTTGACACCATTATACTGATGAAGGGGCGGCATCGTCAACGGAAAATTTCCGTGTTCGCTTTCTTCTTGGCGCGAAACGGTGTACAATAGGAGAGAATTTGCAGAAAGGAGCGGCCACGATGGACAAGTATGAAGTGCTGCGGCATTATTTCGGTCACGACAGCTTCCGTCCGGGACAGGAAACCATGGTGGATGCGCTCCTGGCTGGCAGGGATGCGCTGGGCGTGATGCCCACCGGCGCGGGCAAGTCGATGTGCTATCAGGTGCCCGCGATGATGATGGAGGGAATCACCCTCGTCATTTCCCCGCTGATCTCGCTCATGGCGGATCAGGTGGCGGCGCTGAAGGCAGCGGGTGTCCCGGCGGCGTACCTCAACTCGACCCTCACGCCCCGGCAGATGGACATCGCCCTGGAGCGGGCCTATCAGGGGGCGTACCGGATCATCTATGTTGCCCCGGAGCGGCTGGAAACGGCCTCCTTCCTGCGGTTTGCCCAGTCGGTGAAGATCGCGCTCATCGCGGTGGACGAGGCCCACTGCGTCAGCCAGTGGGGGCAGGATTTCCGCCCGGTGTACCTGCGCATCGCGGATTTTGTGGCGCAGCTGCCCGTGCGTCCTGTGATGGGCGCGTTTACCGCCACGGCCACCCAGCGCGTCCGGGAGGACATCATCCGCCATTTGCAGCTGGTCAACCCGGCGACCGTCACCACCGGCTTTGATCGCCCCAACCTGTACTTTGAGGTGGTGCGCTGCACGGAAGGCCGCAATCGCGATCGCGCTCTGCTGGATGTGCTGCGGGGCAAGGAGGGCCAGTCCGGCATCGTGTACTGCGCGACGCGCAAGGCGGTGGAGGAGATCTGCGACCGGCTGAATCTGGCGGGCTATTCGGCCTCCCGGTACCACGCGGGCCTCACCGACGAGGAGAGACGGCAGAATCAGGAGGACTTCCAGTACGACCGCGTGCAGGTGATGGTTGCCACCAACGCCTTTGGCATGGGCATTGACAAAAGCAATGTGCGCTTTGTCATCCACTACAACATGCCGCGCTCGATGGAAGCCTATTATCAGGAGGCGGGCCGCGCAGGCCGCGACGGCGAGCCGTCGGAGTGCATCCTCCTGTACAGCGGGCAGGACATCTTCACCGCCAAGTGGATGATCGAACACAACCCGCCCAACGAGGCGCTTTCCGCCGCCGAGCAGGCCAATGTCCGCCGGCTGGATATGAACCGCCTGAACAGCATGATCGACTACTGCACCAAGGACATGTGCCTGCGGACGGCCATCCTGCGCTACTTTGGCGAAAAACCGGGCGAAGCCTGCGGCGACTGCGGCCACTGCACCGGCGGACGCTACGCTGAGGCAGGGGAGAAGCCCTCCGCCAAAACGCGCCGCACCGCAGTGGACAAGTCCGCCAAGCCTGCGAAGACCCCGAAGAAGATCGACGCCCACAAGGACGGCCTCATCGAGCAGCTCAAGGGGGTGCGCATAGCGCTGGCCAAGGTGCAGCATGTGCCGCCCTACATCATCTGCAACGACGCGACCCTTGCCAGCATGGCCCGCATCCGCCCGCAAACAAAGCAGGGGATGCTCTCCGTCAGCGGCATGGGCGAGGTCAAGACCGCCAAGTACGGCGACGCCTTCCTGCAGGTGATCAAGGCCTACACGGTGCAGGAGAAGCGCATGCGCTCCCAGGTGGCGGCGATCGCCCGGGAGGCGCAGTCGGCGGCGTTCCGGCCCAGGTCCAGGACTGCGGCCAAGCCCGTCGTCCGCATATACGAGCCGCCCAAGGACGTGCCGCCCGCCCCGCTGCGGCCGCAGCTGGAGAACGACGACGCGGACATCGCCGATGCCTACCTGTCCGGCATGTCCATCCAGCAGATCGCGGATGAATTGGAGCGTTCCCCCGGAGAAATCCGCCAAAGGCTGGCCGATATGGACTTGATTTTTTGATAATCCCATTGCAATGCGCTGAGCTTTGTGATATGATACCATCCGAGTCTCGGATCGGGCAATGCCCGACGAGCAGCGGCCAGTGCCTGCATTGACCGTAAAACGACAGGAGGCAAATGCCCCATGATTGAAAAGTATTCTGACGTGCTGATCCCCCAGCGCGCTGACCCCTGTATCCTGCTTGCGCCCGACAGCTGGTACTATTTCACCGCGTCTGTCCCGGCGTTCGACTGCATCGAGATCCGCCGCGCCCGCTCCATTGAGGAGCTGCCCAATGCGCCCACCCGCATCGTGTGGACGAAGCATGAGTCCGGCCCCATGTCCAAGTACATCTGGGCACCGGAAATCCACCTGGTGGACGGCAACTGGTGCATCTACTTCGCCGCTGCGGGCGAGGAGCCCGACAACAAGGGCGTGTTCAGCCACCGCACCTACTGCATCCAGTGTGAGGGCGACCCCATGCTGGACGAGTGGGTCGAGAAGGGCCAGATCAACACCGGCTGGGAGTCCTTCACCATTGACTCCACCACCTTCACCGTGGGCGAGAAGCGCTACTTCGTCTGGGCGCAGCGCGATTACGACATCCCCGGCAATTCCAACCTGTACATTGCCGAGATGCTCTCCGCCACCGAGCTGAAGCTGCCCGCCACGCTGCTGACCGTCCCCGAGTACGACTGGGAGTGCATCGGATACCTGGTCAACGAGGGCCCCTCCGTGCTCAAGCACAACGGCAAGCTGTACCTGACCTACTCCGGCTCCGCGACGGACGAGAACTACGCCATGGGCATGCTGACCGCCGATGAGGACGCTGACCTGCTCTGCAAGGACAGCTGGGTCAAGTCCCCCGTGCCGGTGATGGTCACTGATCCTGCCCACAAGATCTACGGCCCTGGCCACAACTCCTTCACCAAGGACAAGGACGGCCGCGATCTGCTGGTGTTCCATGCCCGTCCCTACCCGGGCTTCAACGGCACCCCCCTGAGCGATCCCAACCGTCACTGCCACGTCTGGCCCGTCGAGTACGACGAGAACGACCGCCCCATCTTCAACTGATGCATCAAGACTGCCTGCCGGAGCGCGGGCAGTCTTTTTCTTGCCAAGCCATTCAAATGGTGATATGATATGGTCAATGCAGAATGTTTGAGAGGTGCGACCATGCTGATCACCGCGCGCATTGACCGTCCCCTGGGCAGCGCTCATCCCAGGCATCCGGATCTGATCTACCGCGTCAATTACGGCGAGGTGGTGGGCGTCCCTGCGCCTGACGGCGCCTGGCAGGATGTGTACGTCCTGGGCGTGGATGTTCCCGTGGAGAGCTTTACCGGGCAGCGCATCGCCGTGATTCACCGCCGGGACGATGTTGAAAGCAAGTGGGTGCTGGCCCCCGACGGCATGACCTTCACGGCGGAGGAGATCATGGCCGCTGTGCACTTCCAGGAGCAGTATTTTGATGCATATTGCGTCCTGGAGAACAACGCCGAGCTTGCCGTCGTCCGCGCCGATGCGTCCAATGAGGACGCCGCCATCCGCATCCGGCTGGATTGCCTGCGGGCGGTGGGGAAGCTGCCGCAGGACTACGCCTTCGCCCCGGCATTTGTGGAGGCTACCCGCGGCTTCCTCCGCAACGCTGACCAGACCACGCTGCTGGCGATGGACGGCGAAGCCCCCGTTGCCTGCGCGACGCTGTGCTACAAGACCTGCATCCCCACGCTGGGACACCCTACTGGAAAGCGTGCCCACATCATGAATGTGTATGTGGCGGAGGGCTACCGCCGTCAGGGCGTCGCGAAGCGGCTGATGCTCGCCCTGCATGCGGAGGCAGCATCCCGCGGCGTGACCGAGATCACCCTGGACGCCACCGACGAAGGCCGCAAGCTCTACGAGGCCATCGGGTATCAGGCGAGCGAAGAATGTATGTTTTTTGACATCGGAAGGTGAAAACGATGGATATGCCCCTGTGGATGCTGGCCGTGCTGGTCGGCTACTTTGTCAAGGGCGTGGCGGGCATCGGCAATACGCTGGTGGTGACCTCCGCGATGTCCTATACCCGCACCAATGCGGAGATCACCCCGGTGGAGCTGCTCTTGTGCGTGCCCACCAACCTGGTGGTGACCTGGGTTTATCGCAGGCACATCAACTGGAAGCTGGCCATCGCGCCCATGTGCATGGTGCTGGCGGGCGATGTGCTGGGCGTGCTGCTGCTGAAGAACGTGGACGTCACCGCCATGAAGATGGTCTTCGGCGTGGTGCTGATCCTGCTTTCGGTGGAGCAGCTGTGGCGGGAACTGCGCGGAAAGCCTGGCAAGGCGGCCCATCCGGCGCTGATGCTCATGCTGGGCATTTCCGCGGGCGTGCTGTGCGGCATGTTCGGCGTGGGCGCGCTGCTGGCGGCCTACCTTTCCCGCGTCACCACGGATGACATGACCTACAAGGGCACCATGTCCGTCATTTTCACGGTGGAGAATGCATTCCGCATCGTGGCGTACAGCGTGACAGGGCTGCTCACCACGGCGAGCCTCATCAACGCGGCGATGCTGCTGCCCTTCATGGGGCTGGGATTGTTCCTGGGCATCCGCCTGAGCAGCCGCATGAATGCCCGCACCATGCGCATCATCATTGGCGCGATGCTGCTGATCTCCGGTATTCCGCTGGTGCTGGCAGGGCTGTGAGGCCGCCATTTCACTGCTGAAAAAAGGTTTTCCGCCGTTCCGCGGCGAATCATTCCAGTGGAAACATTCCCTTGATGACACAACAAGAGGTTGAACATATGAGTAACGTGAAATCCATCGGCATCCTGAGTGCAGGAACCTGGGGCGTGGCGCTGGCGCGGATGCTTCAGCGCAACGGACATCAGGTGACGGTCTGGTCGAAGTTTCAGGCGGAGGTGGACAACCTGACGGCCACCCGCGTCCACCCAAACTTGCCCGGACTGACCATCAGCGAGGACATCACTTTCACCAGCGACGCAAGGACCGTCTGCGAGGGCAAGGAGATCCTGCTCTTTGCAGTGCCGTCGGTGTTTGTGCGGGAAACCGCAGCGCTCATGGCGCCCTTCATCCCCGATGGGCAGATCATCGTGGACGTAGCCAAGGGCATTGAGCCCGATACTTTGCTGACGATGACCGAGGTCATCCGGGACGAGCTGTGCAAGGACGGCAAGCACGATCATGTGAAGCTGGTGGCGCTCTCCGGCCCCACCCACGCTGAGGAAGTTGCCCTGGACATGCCCACCGCCATCGTCGCCGCCTGCACCGATATGGACGTGGCGGAGGCTGTGCAGGACACCTTCATGGACACCTGCATGCGCACCTACACCAATGCCGACGTGCTGGGCGTGGAGCTCTGCGGCGCGCTGAAGAACATCATGGCCCTGGCGGCAGGCATCTCCGCGGGCCTGGGCAACGGCGACAACGCAAAGGCGCTGCTGATCACCCGCGGCATGGCGGAGATCACCCGACTGGGTCTGGCGATGGGCTGCTCCGAGCAGACCTTCTATGGCCTGGCAGGCATCGGCGACCTGATTGTCACCGCCACCTCCATGCACAGCCGCAACAACCGCTGCGGCATGCTGCTGGGGCAGGGGAAATCCCCGGAGGAGGCCATCCGTGAGGTCGGTATGGTGGTGGAGGGCATCAATGCCCTGCCTGCCGCGATGCAGCTGGCCGAGCGCTATCAGGTGGAAATGCCCATCGTGGCCGGCGTCAACGCCGTGGTGACGGGGAAAATCACCCCCGCCGAGCTGGGACGTGCCCTCATGACCCGCGATAAGACCAGCGAGGTCAAGCAGAGCGAGATGAACGTGCGCTTTGAGAGCGCACTCCAGCGCCGCCGCATGCATGGCGAGACCCGCCGCGTGCTGGTGTGCGGCACCTTCCCGGGGCTGACGGCGGAGGAAATCGCCTGGCTGAAGGCCGCCAAGGAACGCGGTACCTGGCTGGCGGTCGCCCTGGCGAACGACGGCGACCAGCAGAAATTCGAGGAGCGCCGGGAGTCCCTGCGGGCGCTGCGCTGCGTGGATCGCGTGCTGCCGGTCACCGACTGGGCCGACGTCAGGGATGCGGTACAGAATCTGCGCATCGACCTGGTGGTCGCCAGGCCCTGGCAGGCGGAGCAGTTCGCGGAACAGGAAAATCTGGGCGTTGAGGTCGTTGCACAATGAACGCGGCGGACTATCTGCGCGACCCCTGCGGCACGCTGTCCATCCCGTACTGGAAGCACAAGGCCATCGTGGCGCCGCCCCATATGAAAATCGTTCATGAGCGGGATTTTGATGCAGCCCTCTGCGAGCTGTACGCTGACGATCCTTATTTCCGGCTCAGGCATGACCTGAAGGAAATCGGCCCGGCAGGGAGCGACGCGTTTGTCTGCCGCACGGCAGCGGAGGATGACCTGCCGCTGATGGAGGACGTCATCAACCGCAGCTACACCGACCTGTCCGTGACGGAGGAACAGCTGCTGGGCTACCGGAAGACGCCGGCCTTTGCGGCGGATTTGTGGATCATCGCGTACGACGCGCAGACGCGGGCGTGCGTGGGCTGCGGCATTGCAGACTTCGACGCAGAAGTGCGGGAGGGTGTGCTGGAGTGGATCCAGGTGCTGCCTGAGCATCGCGGCCGCGGGGCTGGTCAGTTCATCGTAAACGAGCTGTTGTATCGGATGGCAGGCTGCGCGGATTTCGCCACCGTATCCGGTCGCGTCAACAATGCTGCAAAGCCGGAAAAGCTGTATCGGCGCTGCGGCTTTACAGGCGATGATGTGTGGCACATCCTGACATAATTGCCGTGAAATTTGCCGGAGGAACGCATCCTCCGGCTTTTTGCTGCCAACATTCGCAAAATGTATTGACGCAGCTGTTTGTTTATGATACCATCATGTATTGGTGCGCAGCCGCCCCCCGTTATTCTACCTGAAAGAAGGTCAATCCATATGCAGCAGGAAAAGAGCCGTATCCTGGGCGAAATGCCCATGGCAAAGCTGGTTCCCACCGTGTCCGTGCCGATCATGATCTCCATGCTCGTGCAAGCGCTTTACAATATTATCGATGGCATCTTCGTGGCCAAGTATTCCCCGGAGGCGCTGGGTGCGGTCAATCTGGCCATGCCGCTGCAGATGCTGATGATCGCCCTGTCCACCGGCATGGGCACCGGTATCAACAGCCTGATCTCCCGCCGCCTGGGAGAGAAGAACCCCGCCGAAGCCCGTCTTGCCGCGAAGAACGGCCTGCTCATCGAGGCCTGCGGATGGCTGCTGTTTGTGGTGGTGGGTCTGTTCATCGCGCGGCCCTTCATGTCCGCCTTCACCGATGACGCCGCGCTGATCGATCAGGGCACCACTTACCTGACCATCGTGTGCGTGTTCTCCTTCGGCCTGTTCATGTCCATCTGCATGGAACGCATGCTGCAGGCTTCCGGCAACACCAAGGCCTCCATGCTGACCCAGCTGACCGGCGCGGTGACCAACATCATCCTGGATCCGGTGTTTATCTTTGCGCTTGATATGGGCGTGGCCGGCGCGGCCATTGCAACGGTCATCGGCCAGTGGGTCAGCATGATCATCGGCTTCATCCTCAACCAGAAGACCAACCCGGAATTGAAGCTCACCTGGGATCGCTTCCGCCCGCAGCTGCATATCATGAAGCCCATCTTCACCGTCGGACTGCCCTCCACGGTGATGCAGGCAATCTCTTCCCTCCTGAACGTGCTGATGAACATGATCCTCATGGGATTTGGCACCACGGCGATGAACGTGCTGGGCGTGTACTTCAAGCTGCAGTCCTTCATCTTCATGCCGGTGTTCGGCCTGAGCAACGGCATGGTGCCGATCGTGGCGTACAACTACGGCGCGCGCAACCGCAAGCGCGTATATGAGTGCATCCGCGTGTGCCTGATCTTCGCGTCGGTGATCATGCTGGCGGGCATGCTGTTGTTCCTCTTTGCGCCCAATACCCTGATGGGCTTGTTCGACTCCTCGGAGGACGGCGAGCTGATTGCAAAGGGCAGGGTTGCCCTGCAGACGATCTGCCTGTGCTTCCTGCCGGCGGCGGCGGGCATCACCCTGTCGACGGTTTTCCAGGCGGTGGGCAAGGGCATGTACAGCCTGATCATGAGCCTGTGCCGCCAGCTGGTGGTGCTGCTGCCCGCGGCGTGGCTGCTGTCCAAGGTCAGCCTGAACGCAGTGTGGTGGGCCTTCCCGATCGCGGAGGTCGCCTCGCTGGCGATCTGCCTGATCCTCTTTGCCCGCTGCAACAGGAAGCTGCTGCGGCCGCTGGAAGCGTAAGGGCGTCAAAAAAGACTGCCGCGTGCAATAGACCGCCCCAGAATGTACGGACTGCACAAAAAGGGCCCTATGTAAGGCCAAAAGGATCAGACGGAGAGGCGAAGCGAGAGCGGCGCCACTCCGAATTTAGTTTGGATGCGCTCGTTGTTGTAGAAGTCGATATAGCGGT
>JAZNSI010000061.1:0-66794 GCA_045591175.1 Clostridia bacterium | reverse complement strand
CATGTTGTCTTCCTAAGACCGCTTGGCCTCCGACTTATCCAGACCCACATTGTAGTCGGATTCCTGAACAAACTTCTTAAGCCAGGCCTTCTTCACATTGTTCTTAAACTCCACACCCAGAGGGCCGTAGTCCCAGGAGTTGGCCAGGCCGCCGTAGATCTCGGAGCCGGCGTATACATAGCCTCTGTTTTTGCAGAGGTTTACGATCATATCCAATGTCTTTTCGCTGTTTAACATATTCTGCCTCCAAAAAGGTTATATTTCAATCATTGATTCTACTATGTTTGCCCCGGTAAATCAAGTATTTTCTTCCACATACAGATTTTCAGGACCCAGGTCTGGGGGTTCATAATAATGGCGGCATCCAGGCCCACGTTGTAGTCGGACTCCTGGACGAACTTCTTCAGCCAGGCCTTCTTCACGTTGTTCTTAAATTCCACACCCAGGGGGCCGTAGTCCCAGGAGTTGGCCAGGCCGCCGTAGATCTCGGAGCCGGCAAAGATGAAGCCGCGGTTCTGACACAGCGCCTTGAGCTTGTCCATCGTCAGTTCAGCCATTGTGATTTCCTCCTTGTGGTACATGGCTGGAGTGCCATGCCCGATTTTCATACCATTGTATCATAGGCGGAAAGGGACATTTTGTCAAGCGAAGGACGAAGAAAATGCAGCATTGCCGGCCTTTTGCGCACGGCAAAAATTTTCTCGAGAAAATTACAAATTCCCTCTTGCTTTTTCTTTTGACTTGTGATAGTATATACCTGTTGCCCGATGGAGCAGCATGCTGATATAGCTCAGCAGGTAGAGCGCATCCTTGGTAAGGATCCACTCTATGCAACATCGCAGCAACTTTATACGGAGCATGCTGATATAGCTCAGCAGGTAGAGCGCATCCTTGGTAAGGATGAGGTCCCCGGTTCGAATCCGGGTATCAGCTCCAGATCATCGCCTTTGCGAGTCTTTCGCAGAGGCGATTTTCTTTGTGTTTTCAAGGGTTTCCGGGTTTTCGCACTTCCAACACCTTGTGGTTAGAGCCATCAATGATCTGCTAATTTTCTCACGATTTATCTCATTTTCAGCTAATCATTCGAGTGTGCCGTACAGAATAGTGTATGCATTAACTGCATATGCATTCCTCTCAGCTAATCATGAAAACTTTTTATATAGAAAGCTTCGTCATGCACCAACCGCACCAAGGAGCAAGCTTTCCACCAGTTGACGTCGCAGGTCCGGGTTTTTCTGAATCCGTTCAAGTAAGCTTGATACATCATTTGCACCATCAGAGGAAATTGACGGCTCCAGGTCGGGATAAAAACTACCCTCTACTAGTCGCGACAAAGCTCTCTTTTCAGAGTCCAGTGCTTCATTGTAGTTATGCATCAGCACTTCCGGCGATTGCCCAGCACTCTCAGCAACAAGCTGATAGTCATTCTTCGTCAGCCGCACCTTGTGCATTTGGCCAGATTTGCGAAGCCCCTGGATATCGACCTGTTCAGCTTCAGGGATTCCTATCTGAATCTGATGTAGTTTAAATGCATCCTCCAGACACTTCGGATCAAGTGGACGTCCATCGGGGTGACAGAGAAGCAAGCCATAATCATGATATTCTTCCTGGAAGAAAGCCTTGTGCTCCTCAATCTCAGCCATTCTTGCTTGAATCTCTTGTAACAATGGCCTAGTCAAGTATTGCTTACGCTGGCTTTCCTCTGTCTTGGGGCCCTTGAGGATCAAGCTACTTTTCGACGTAGGAATCTGCTTTGGGAATACCCTTACTATCTCATTCTTTGGAAGTACGCCGAGCGATCTATCCGAAACCCGCTGCACTTGATGGACGATCCATAAGCTTCCATCACGAAAGTCAATTGTCTTTTTGTCAATCCCGGCAACCTCGCCAGCTCGCAATGAGCAAACAAATGCAAGATGGACGGCCAGATGAAGAATTCGATCTTCTTTGATGCTCTCCATGACCTCGCGCACCCGTGCCATGTCCCAAGCACGTCGCTTTGCTGTCTTTTCGGCAGGAGCTGAGGTAACCGGTATGGCAGCAATGTAATGCCACTTCAATGCAGTCTCAAATCCCGATGTTAGAACAGTGTAAACCTTCTTTACAGAGCTGGAAGACAATGTTGGGATCTGTTCTGGAAGCTTTCCATAGCTTTTAGGACCCTTGCAGGGCTTCAGACTAAGGTAATCCATGAAGTCATCAATATCTTCCGCTGTTATAGAGCTCATGATTCGATCTCCGAAGAACGGAAGAATGTGATTATCTAGATTGCTACGGTAGCTGTCAAATGAATTGGGCGAGAAGCGTTCCTTTCTCGCATGAAAAGGAAGCCATTTCTCAGCAAATTCTCGATAGGTTTTTCCCATGTTGTCATCATTCGCACCCTTAGGTGGCTCCACAAGCGGTGTAGGTCGTTGGAACTGTTCGCTTACTGCTTTTTCTACCGCACGTTGACGGCGATACTCCATTGCAGCTCGGTAGATATCAGTTCTCATCCGATTCTCCTGCAGATAGTCTATGTAGGCCTTGCGTTGCTTTGCTTCGAGTGCTGTAGTATAGGTTTCCCACTGTTGCTTAACCTGACCAGATTCGGTGCGGTATGGATATATGATGTTGTGTGCAGTGCCTCGAACTTTATAGGTTGCCATGAAATAGTCCACCTTTCCTGATACGTTCAGGAAGCACTGACTTGCCTATTCAACCAGTTATCAAACGAATCCTTATGAATCCGCAAGCAGCGCTTGCCAAGCCGCATCACCTTAAACTCTTTGGTCGATTCGCAAAGGTTGTATGCTTTTCGAATACTAATTCCAAGGATGTGGGCGACTTGCTCTGCTGTGTATGTCCGTTGAACACAGTTGCTATTGCTACTCATATAATCCTCCTTTCAGCACCTGATGTATTCATGTATAGAGTACCTCCTTTCAAAAAAGAATCTGATTAGCAGGCACTCATATTCTACAGAGTAATCATCTAAGCGTCAATGATATCAAGGAACCGGCTCCTGCACCAGCAGGAGCCGAGAAAATCGTATTTATGCCGTATTTGCCACGCCCCCCGGTCGCTTCCAACAAGGAAGCAGGGGATGTTATGGGCTGCGGCTAGCACGCCGCAACATAGCCCCACCTGTACCGCCGTCCCCCGGACAAGCGCATACCGCAGGAACTCCCCTCTAGTCATTAAGGGGCCGTGAGGAAGTCTCATTATTTCTATACAGAGTCATCGCGTCTCTGTCAGCCACAACAGAGTATGTGGATCACGTAGATCGCTCAGGAAAACCGTCATCGCGCCGCTCCACAAGCCGCTCGCCATATAGAAGGATGTACCCATAACATCGTATCTGCAGTTTTCAAGGTGCCTGAGAAATTGTTCTCTCACTAATCAGGACATTTTCACCTTATTTATTGATACTGTTTAGAACTGCTTTGCAAGATTTTTTCTATACGAATAAGTCCCTGACGTATGCTTTTGTTGATACTGAACCAACTCACCCCTTCTGCTTGTGCAATTTCGTCCTTTCCCATGCCTAATAGATAATGTGCATATATCCGTTTTGCTTGTTTATCCGGTAACTGGGCAAGCGCTGCATGCAGCTCCTCTCGAGACACCTTTCTCTCATATATCTCATCAGGGGACTTAACATGTAATATAATACTATGCTCCACGCCATCAGTACGATCTAAAGAGTAATATGCCTGATGACGTCGCACTTTCCGGATATAACTTGCTTCTTGCCTTTCAAATGCATACAATGTTGCAGCAAGTTCATCAGAAACTTCTATAATCGCATCGTCCTTTTCAAAGGGATAGAAATCCTTTAGCTTTATTATTGCCATAATATTCCTCCACTTCCTTTTCATATTGCGAAACTGAAAGGAAACGGAGGAGACCGGCAGTGGCACAACATAAATAGGCGTTCTTTTGCAAACACCATTGACTACTCAGCAGTATATTCCCTCGCTGAAGAGTAGTTGAACTCTATCCTCTTCTCAAGCATAAATCAGCAAACACATATTGCTCCGCATCAAAACAGTCAGCAGATACTCTCGATCTGCTGACTGCCAATTCTACGCTCGTACACATTTATTGGTATACAAGCATTACATAATCCATGAATTCATTTTCGCTAGAATACATAAAACGAATATAACGATTGGCACAGCAATCAATGCCACGTATCCTAAGAATTCAAAAACGATCCGGCATTGCAAAAAGTAAGGATTCAATTCATGTAAATAGTTCACAACTCGTTTTTGGTCAGTGTTTCCCTCTATGGATGATACATGAGGGATACGCCACCAGCATACTTCGTATTTCTTACATAGGAGTTTCACTGTCACAAAAAAATCGATGTCCTCTCTATATTCCGTACTCTCGATTATGCGATCATATTTTTCGCGTGCCTCTTCCACCGTTGTATTACCCAGCTGAAGGCTACGCTTTTCCCGCTTCACCGCGTCAATAGCTTCCTTGATCGTCGATATCCTATTGTCATAACGGGCGTTACCATTAACAAGAGAGTACACTAGAACGACGATTGACATGATAATATTGAAATACGATGATAGTGCTTCGTGATAGTATTTCACAAAGATTATCTGTGTTAGCGAGTATATGATTAAAAAGATACTATAGTACACCACCACAAACGACGCGAAATGCGCTTTCCTATGAAGTCTTTTCCACATACTGTTATAGTTCATCTGAGTGTACTCCATGATCCTTATAAGATCAGCCTTCTTAGCAGATTGATCATCCATGTAATTCTTCTCCTTTGCAAAAATGTGGAATACTGGCCTTATATATAGAACATTACGTTAGGAAAACGACACAAACCGTTACTCTGTTTCGTGACTTTTAAGATGGCATGTCCTATCCAAGTTCGCGCAATAGTGGAGCAGTATACCGAAATATGTAAATTTCGACTTCTGCACAGCATTCTTGATACTTTATCTATGCCATTTTCTTAACTAACCTTGTTCCTGCAATATCCACTGTGCATATTGTATCCGTAAGGTAGCACATATTTGACCCATAGGTTCATCATAGGCTTATTCATTTCTTTTATACTGCAACATAATACTATACAATAGAAATGAATCTATTGCTCAATAATGAGCAGAATAGTTATGCTCCACGTTTTCTGGGGGCTATGCTGATGTGAAGGGAGCATCTGTAGGTGATAATTATCAACGATAAAGTGATCGGTCGGCGAGTTCAAGCAGCACGTCAGCAGAAGTGTCTGAGTCAAGCCGAACTTGCATCCTTGCTTGATGTTTCCGTTAGCTATGTATCCCGGATCGAGTGCGGAAAAATCCGGCTTAATCTTGAACGCATCATCGAACTCAGCCAATTACTAGATATTCCACTGCTGGATATGTTGACTGAAAGTTACACTTCAACAACCGCAACGCCCCAAGAGTATGCTACTCATCCCGCAAAGGAACGCTTGTATCAACTCATCAACACTGCCACTCCCAATGCTTTAGAATTGATGCAAGATCTGTGTGAGTCTGTCTATAAGCACGTAACATAACACGGTAGTTACGATGGTTACATTTCAATGTTAATTGCCGAGGGATGCACATGAAGAAGGTTCTTACAAGCGAGCAAACTCAGTTCTTGCATGATCTCACGCTTCAATATGGCGATATGCTTACAAAATATGCATATCGTTTCTTTGGTTATCAACCTAACAAGTTCGAGATAGCACAAGATGCCGTTCAAGAAACCTTTCTCAAGGCAGTTCAGGAAGTGGAAACTCTCATGGAGCATCCCAATATAGCTGCATGGCTCAAAGTAAGTCTCAAATATACGCTTTTCAATATTCAAAGAGATCCATATTGGCAACATGAAGAGCCGCGAGACTCAATCACCAATCATTCCTCTTCAAAAGATTTGCTAGTAGACGCACTTGACCAGATCGATTCACTCCCTCCGCTAAAGGAGGTCATCAGCGTCATCGATTCTGTTCTATCAAGAGAAGAACTATCCACATTTCATAATCACTTTCTTCTGGGGTTAACCACCGAGGAGACAGCTGTGCTTGAATCAGTCCCCAACTCTACTATTCGCGGTAGGATAAGTAGAATCAGAAAAAAGCTGAAATCACATTTCAATATGCTGTGTTGTTTTATCTTCATTCTGTTCTATATTATACAAAGGGGGTGATGATTTGGAAAATACGCGCAAGTTCATTGATGAACTTCAACAGAAGCTCGCAATGAATCAGATTACATGCGATGAACTAGCTAGAAGACTTGCCATTGCCATTGAGACTGAATATCTTAAAAGAGAACCTCGCCTCGACTTCATTAATACGTGCGAGGATCTGTTGTGGGAACTGGGTACACAAGGGCAACAATCATTTTCTTCTGCAAACGATAGGTATCTATCCGCAATTAACCGTGCAACAATAGAACGGGGAAAAGTAAAAATATCATTATCCCCTGTTCAACGATTTACCGTCATTGCAATCGTGCTGCTACTGATTGTTTTTACAGGATTCGACGCATTGCATTTTAGATGGTTTACGCACGAAACACAATCTAATGGTGAAATTCACATTATTCAAGGTCACGAAGTCTCCATAGAACTTATTCAAGCCGCACTAGCGGAACATGACGCATACACAACCATAAAGACAAATGATTTCAATGAAGTATGCGCCTTTTTAGGCTTCACGCCAAGCCTTATTTCCCCCGAAAGTCTATCAGCAAATACTGCAACATACTTTGTGACAATTGAATCAGGGCTTGTCATCCTCGACACACGCTATAGCGATTCAGCAGATAACTCCGTTGCTGTACTAAAGATAGAATACTATCTCGATCCTGAGGAAGCATACTTCATGCTCCAGCAAGACACTCCCGGTGAATATGTGAATATCAATGGGCAAACAGTATACTATAGCACTAATATTGATAGGCAGTCCTATGCTTGGCTGGGAAATTCTACACTAATCACCCTCTCTGGATACATCGAACCTGAGTATGGTTTCCAAATTTTCGAAGAACTGATTAGGAGGTATTATGGTGACTAAGATTGTTCATAAGATCATTTGTCTGTTTCTTGCTTTTTGCATCTTCAACTGTAGTATGGCAATGGCTTCCAATGTAATGCCACGTGCTGATACAGAGTTTATGTCAACCTCTTTGCTTCTAAAATCTACAAAGCAAGTAACCTTCCGCGCAACAACATATGACGAGAAAGACAAGATCTCTGTTACTGCTTGCTGGTTGGAAAAAGAGAATGCCGATGGTTCCTGGACAACAGTATGCTCCCTCCCGGCTCCAAGTGCCTATGCATCAGAAAGTATTTCCTTCTCAACCACCGTCAATTACAGTAGCTATATTGGAACCGGAAACTTTCGAATTCAAGCAACCTTTAACGCGGATGGCCACACGCTCACTGTGACTTCAAACGAGCGTTCATTTTGAGCCTTCAGCATACGGCATCCTTAATTTGGATGCCGTATGTTCATATATTCCTTATTCACAACACAATCGTTGAAAGAGCTAACTAATGAGGCAGTAATGAGCGAGTACAAGGCTGAATCCGAAAAACGCAAGCATCGAGTTTGTTTTACTGGGCATCGTCCCTGGAGAATCCCTGTCTCGGAATTCACATTACGCGAGATTGTGTCTCGCAGTATTGCGCAAGCTATTAGCGAAGGGTACACTACTTTCATTTCTGGTATGGCACAAGGTTTTGATATTGTTGCTGCCGAGACTGTTCTTGAATACCGCAAGAGCAATGCAAGTATACACTTAATCTGCGCAGTACCATACCCAGCATTCGACCATAGTTGGAATCAACATTGGCATGCAAGATGCCAGCATGTCATATCCAACGCCGATTTAGTTCTATCAATCAGTCCGGAATATTCACCTCATTGTTACCAGTCGCGCAACGAATGGATGGTGCAACACGCCTCGTTAGTTATTGCACTATATCTAAATATTCCAAGCGGAACAAAGAACACCATTGACTACGCGAAATCAATTGGTGTCGAAGTAAGGCAACTGAGAATAACGGAGCAAACTAAATGAACACAGCTATGCATGAATTGACCTATCTCTTATCGGATTTCTATATTGCACATTCACATTATGCAGACCCAAGTGAAACACAAGCCATCTACGACGCTGGTGAGCAAGGCTTAGTTGCCCTCAACACTCTATGTCGTCAGCTATGGGGTACGCACACATGTGAAGTATACTTGTCTATACTTACCACCATCCGTGAGTATAATGAGTTTATTTTAAAAAACCACGACGTTTCATCAATTTGGAATGCAAGTGATATAGACACCATCCCTGACTACGCGCAGCGACATATAAAGGTCGCCGACTATATCTGTACTATGTGGAGAATGGAAGCAAGTGATACGAAGGATGCACGTACCTTAGCATGCATTAGGCTTAAAAATGAGATCTATTGCATTGCCAATAAACTCTGTATGCTATTTGGGTACACAACTTAACGAGTTCATACATGAATGGAGGATTGTTATGAAAGCAACAGGTATTGTCCGACAGCTTGATACACTGGGGCGCATTGTTGTTCCCATAGAGCTCCGCCGTACTCTTGACTTACAGCTTAAAGACTCTGTAGAGATTTATGTAAACGGTGATGAGATTATCCTACGTAAGTATCATCCCACCTGCATCTTCTGCACGAACACACACGACTTACTACAGTATAAGGGAAAACTCATTTGCAGATCGTGTAGATGTGACCTTAATGATGGGTAAACCACCATCCCACAATTGTCACTAACAATAGATCGCCTTCTCTATCCCCCATCTGTTAGCCCCGTATTATGCTTGAACTAACAGATCGGTGGAAAACTATGCTAAAGGGAATACAGAATAAGAGTTTTTCACAGACTCCAATGTCAAGCTGTGGAGACAATGCACCGAGAGTAACTGAGCTCTGATTATCACTGCGCACGGTAGTTATATCAACATATCAATAATGGCGCACATTTGGGGCTTTTCCGTTACACATGATGCATATACAGGAAGATGTTCTCGTCAAATGGTTGATGAAGAAAACGGCAATAGTTGATCAGCTGAGTTGGATATTTCCTTGTACTTCTGTATATGTAAGTTATGATACCCTTAAATTAAATATGGCCCTCAGAACAATCATAACATTCTGAGAGCCTTGTTAAACTTGTAGTTATACGTTAATTACCAATGCAATGTAAATGAGCAAAGAAATAGGTTGCCTTTTTAAGCAGCCTCTTTGTGTAGTTACTCATGGTTGAGCGTGACAGATTTTGAAAAGGACTGTCCTGTAGTGTTGGTAACGATGACAGCGAGTGCCCATCATCATAATGTTTCGAGATAAACCAGCGTTCTTCATCATTCATGGTGCGCATTACTGCATCGTATAAACGAAGCAAGCGATTGTAGCGATCGATTTCATTGAATAGGGTTTGATAATCCTGCTTAATTGAGTTCAGCTTCATAACTACCCATTCCGTTGAGCTTCCGGTTGTATGTGCGTGAGGCATACCATCAAGCGGCGGAGGCGCGAGTACCATACCATCGATTTCGTCGTCCCGTTCTACAGCATTAGTAGTTTCTTTTGCAAGGAGAGCCTGTTCCTCTCTCAACAGCTGCAGCATGGACAGATGCAACTTGTGGTCACTAAATATCCATTCGACTGATTCCATGTATTTCACTCCTTAGCATGTATTGCATAAAATACACTGAACCATTTCGGGAAAATTGGACTTCCTCAGGAAATTCACAGCGGCGTTTCGCTGTGTTAATAATACTGAGGGCGACCATAGCCAAGAATCTGTGTATCGTGCAACGAATAAGTACGTTGGGCGACTTTCTTGCTTGCATTACCTTCCCATGTGATGATGTGCTCCGAATTGACTGCTGCTACAATACCTACATGGCTGACATTCACAGTATCGGCTGCTTTCTTCCACCGGAAATATACATAGTCGCCTGGCTGCAGTTCGTAAACCATTTCTGCCTCGGTCAGCTCACGCGGCAGATCATCTAGCGCCGAATACGCACGGATCATCCCCACCTTGTGTTCCTTACTCTTGAAATAAAAACCGCCACTATTCTGATTGGTCGCAAACCACACAATGCCCTTGCCGCAGTTGGAGGTATTCGGGATCATCTCCTTCGGCACGCCGGCATTCATGGCCAGCCAGACTGGCGTAGTTAACGGTGAAATAGGGCTTCGCGCTGCCATCGCTGGACTGAATGCGGATAGTGTTGGGGCTGTCAGAACGTGGAGTCAGGATAACGCCCTTGTTGTCGCCCAGATACCACTTTCGGGCCAGGGTGGTCACATCCAGCTGCTGCCAGGTATACTTGCTCTTGGGGAATTTGCAATAATCCTGATAGAGAGGATTCACATCGGGCTGAGTGGCAAAGGTCAGCGTTGCGGCATCCCAGTCGCCCAGAACCTCGCTACACATCAGGGGTGTTTCAGCAGTAGGCGCACTGTAGTTCTTGAGGTTCAGGAATGCGCCGGTGATGAAGTGGTTCGCTTCAATCTTAGGAAGGTCTGCAACACGCATGTAGCCGTAACGCTTGCCATAGGTGGAGTTATTGCAAATCCATACCTGGTCGGCGGTGTTGTAGAGCGTCGAAGAACCTTCCTTAACGTAGGTATCCACAATACCGCTTTCGCCGCGCACAGATTCGATGGCAGGATCAAGCACCACGGGGAAAGCTGCATTCTCGACAAATGCTTCATCAGGAATGTAGGTCATGGCATACATGCCGCCCTGGAGAGCCTCCAGCTGAACGGCGACTTCGCCGCGCTGGTCGTCCGCATCCAGCATGAAGGGTGCCTGCAGGCGGAACACGGCTTCACCCTGTTCATCCTTGACGAGCAGCATGTTCTGCTCGCTCAGTTCCATCTGACGGCCTTCACTTTCCAGCAGGAAGGTGATGGGGCGGACGCTTTCCTTTTCTGCAAAGATCAGCTCGTCCTTGAAGCCGCGATCCAGCTTGCAGCGGAGGTCAACGCCGGCAAAGATACCGTTGTAGGCAACTTCGCCATGCAGGTGATCCAGTACCTTTTCGCGCATACCGCGAACATTCTGGGCAGGAGCGTCGTCGATGTCATCCGCTTCGGGCAGGATGGACATGGCGTCCTTGATGCCCCAGGCCAGACGACGGCCTTCTGCGTCGGTCAGGTTGATGAAGGGGGCTTCGCCGGACATAGCACAGGACACGTTCATGGAGCCGGTCTTGCATTCCAGCAGGACGTCACCGTGGGCCACGGCGGGCATGATGCCCTGCTTCCATGCGGCCTTGGCTTCCTTCATGCGAGGAGTGGTGGAGAAACGGTTGTCCATTTCATCCCACTCGCGGGTCTTTTCGTTGTAACGGTGCACCGGATCGGTGTAGGTTACCGCCTGAAAGCGGTTCGCGCCTAAGGCAAATACCTTGCCAAATCGGGTACGCTTGGACTTGATTTCCGTTCCCTGAAGCTGGTCGAATTGTTCGCGGGACATATTGGAACGGAAACGATTGAGCTTTTTGTTCATCTTGATTTCCTTTCTGTTGTTTTGGGGATCGTAAGTTACTGGGAATCGGGACATTCGTCATTCTGTGGCACATTTTCGCTTGCAGGCAAGCCTGCATCCTGCTGTGGAGTCTCGCTGTTGACCGTTTTCTCTGCCTGAGTCCGACCTGCAACCGGCGTGATCGTCAGTGCGGTGACCTCGGTCATGGAGCCCGTGCTGGACTGGCGCTGACTGAGATGACCGCGTACAAACACATCCATGCCAATCTGCAGATTGCTGGATGCCCACACCGCCAGATTGCGCCATGCGTTTACGGTGTAGTTCTCGAACTTCACCTGCTGCTGTGCAGTCTTGTGGGATACACGCAGCTGATATACCAGATGCTTGGGCTGACTGGCAGGGGAGATGGGTTCATACACGGATACCAGCTTGCCGCGAAGATAAACTTCGTTCATTGGATTTCCTCCTTTCTTTGCGTATTTGTGCATAGAGGCATACAAAAAGAGCGGCACGGTGGACGTGTCGCTCGCACAAAACAGAAAAGCTGCTCCGCGTTTTGCGATGCAGCTTCTTGGCCTCCTTGGGCACATATACATCATAGCATATTCAATGTCCAAATTCAACACAATCTTGTCCAAATTTGTCCACATCTGTAGAAATTTGTCCAATTTTGTTGATTTGAAAATTTTGAGTCAAAAAGCAATACTAATCGATATATAACCCTACCGTTTGATGGATTTATCACTTTTCGCACGCCTGATAGTATTTGAATATCAACGCCATATGGTGGTGAAAGCTACTGTAGGGTTATGTGGGAAGGTGGCAAATCAATATGAAGGATAGGTATAAAACGGAGAATAACTGCAATGATGAGCGCCCTTACAATCTACAGCTTCAAGACGAGATTGATTATGAAACATTGGGGCATCATTTGCGCGATGTTCGCAAAGCGCACGCATATACACAAGCACAGATCTCCGAAATACTTGGATTGAAACCCAATTATTACGGCCAGTACGAAACTGGTGTCCGTCACATCAATCTTCCGCGCTTTATTCAATTCATCTGCAAAACTCAATGCTCAGCAGATTTTTTGCTAACGGGTTGCCATAAGGACTATCCTTCCTCATTTCCAACACGACAGGAGTACTCTGAAACTCGTAAAGAGATCAACAGTATATTGGACAAGTGCGATGACGAACTTTTGAAAGACTTGATTACCGTAGCAGAGCTTCTGCGGAAGCGGAGATAAGCAACCATCGTAAATACGTTCTTTTCTATAGACATACAGAGAAATCGAGGTGCCAGATGGTGGAGAATTCAATTGATGAGTTCTATCAGGAAAAATCGAAGGAACTTGTCCGTTTTTGCGAAGTGATTCTCCATCATCGGATGGTCAACGGTGTTGATGCTGAAGACATCGTGCAGAAAGTCGTCGTCAAGGCCTGGGAGAAACGTAATAAGCTCGCTGCACATCCGAACCTTATGGGGTGGTTCTATGATGCTTGTGAGAAAGAATGCCTGATGCTTATGCGTAAAGAAGGTTATCAACACAAACATATGGGCCGGTCTGTACCGCTTTCTGAGAACATGACAGTAGATGAACAGCAGGACACGATTCTCCGCTGGCTGAACCATAAGGAGGCTGTCGAGTTCCTCGATGAACTCAAAGATGGTCTGACACCACTTGAACAGTCAGTCTATGAAGCATATTATGTACAGGAGAAGTCTGCCAAAGATGCTTCAGATGCCTTGGGCATCAAGGTCAATTCCGTCAACGATGCAGCGCGGCGTATCCGCAGACGTGCTGCTGCCATGCGTAATATTTCTTTTATTCTTCTTATCAGTCCAATTTGCAAGCTGTTTTGCAGTATATTCGGTGAAGGGAGGCAGTGGCGATGAATGGCGATCGCGGAACCGCAGTGAAGCAAATAATGCAAGCCATTGAATACGGAACATTACCCACCGATGAAACGCAAAGGAGGCTGATGGAACTTATACAGAAGGAAGCTAGCCGCACAGACGGACCTGCTGATGAAGAACTCATTTCAGCGTGTGTGGAGCTCATGGAACGTTTCCAGGGACATGAGTACGAAGAAGACGAGGCACGGACTGCTGCTTTGAACCAGCGGATTGCTGAGTCAATACTGAAAAAGCAGCGGAGGCAGGAACATAAGCATACGGCATTTCGGGCTGTCAGTGCCATCGCTGCGGTGCTGGTACTGATTATTGGGATCAGTGTTCCATTGCGCTGGACATGGTTCGAAAGCTGGTCTACGCCAGATGAACAGCAGCATGTCATCATGGGACATGAAATCACGGTTGATATGGTGGCATCTGCGATTGCTGATAGTACTGCACTTGATACAACAACGGTTGCTGTCAATGATTTTGCCCAGATCGACGAGATTCTTGGGCTTCCACTCAGTATACCTTCTGTCCTTGCAGGTGAGTGGATCGCAAGCAATGGGTTCATAAACTATGCTCCCGGATATATAAAAGTATCGCTTGTCTATAAAAACGCGAATGATACCAATCAGCAAGTTGCTGCCGTTATCAATCTGTATTCAGATATAGAATACGCCTATTTTTCTTTTGAACAATCGCGTAATGGCGAGCTTATAAGCTCAAATGGCATCGAATACTATGTTAGCGATAACATGGGTCAGACATCTGCATGCTGGTATAATGCAGCCACTTTGATTTTCTTAACTGGCGACATAGAGATAGACAAAATAACTACCCTAGTGATTTCACTGATTGGAGGAACGTATGACTAAACGATGCATTATTGCAACCATAGTGATTATGATATTATGCTCTGTAGCATTTGCCGATACACCGATGCCTAGAGCGGATTATTACTTTGCTTCAGCAACGGCATTTCTGGCAGCAAATAAGCAAGTGACATTCGATTGTACAACCAATAATATTCATAACCAGATTCGAATTACCGATGTTTGGCTGGAACAGAAGGTAGATAATGATTGGGTTACTGTAAAGAGTCTGACTACTCCGGCAAATGTTGCCCAAAACATGATTTCATATGTTGCCGTCGCGGATTACTCTAGCAATATCGGCACTGGAACATTCCGCGTAGGCTTTACCGTTGATACTGACGGTTACTCGATTTCTCGCTACTCCAACTCCAGAACTTTCTAAAGCAGATTTGTTGGTCAGCTTCTTGCTTTCGGCCCATAACTTCTTTCCAGTCTATCAAGGGGCTATGTGGCCTGACAAAGAGTGATTTGTTTACATTGATAGAGAGTGCATTTCCTATATGCCATTCTTCTTTTCCTCCAAAGGAACAGAAGGCGAATAAAGCAAAGGTCGTCTAAATCGTAGGCAGTTGGCTTTTTCCATAAACCTTCCCTGCTCTGAAATACTCCCATCTGTTATTTAAGTACAACATACTTTACCACCAAATGGAGGCATTTCAGATCAGTCTGGCCACTTAGTAGGGTAACTCTGGCGACAAGAATTGGGAATTTGGCCCTTGGGCATATGCTACAAGCCTCTCATTCGTCCTATTTCTCCTTACCATGATTGTAAAGCTGACAAAGGAAACTGGAATGATTTATCTTTCATGGTGCCTCTTAAATGCTTTAGTTATTAGTTCACCCAGCAAACTGACCCACTTCTACTTAACATAGTTATTATAAAAAATATTTCCATTACAAATAATAAGCAAACACACCTCCCGTCTCACAGCGGACTGGAGGTGTGTTTGCTTATAGAGGCAGATACTATTTCCTTCATGATAAAAGCATCTGACTCAAGAGTCTTGGATCGCCAACATGCAGCACAGCATGCACATACTTATTCACATACTGTACAAGAAATCAATGAAATGTCTGCCAAGAATTCTTTGTCATTGACTAGTTTAGCATGCCAGATCAGGTCCTTTAGCTGTCTGAGTGATAGATTTTCCAAGTTTATGCTTCTCAAATTCACGTTTTCAGAATGGCGCCTCGCTATGTCTTTCCACATCTTCTGGTACTTCTTCTTTAACCGTAATTCTGGATACCGGTTGTCCAACAGCCTAAATACACGTAGATAACTTAGCAGCTGATCCGGGGAAGAACAATATCGGACACATTCATCGGGGAGAAATTGAATGCCCTCTGTACGCAAATCACCCATCAAGTTAGGAAGTTCCTCAAGTAACTCTGCATAGTATTGTGGATATGTTTGGGCATGAGCAAACCAATATTTCCCGGGATTGTCTCTGCTATAGTTATGTAGAATAGTAGTAAGGTCCTCCGTGAATCTAGCATTCTGCATTAGCTTGGCAATCTTTAACGCATTGACAAACACGCTGAAATCAATAAACGGAAACCCTGTTTCAGAAACAATGTACGCAAGCTTTTCAAAGAACATTTCAACTAATCGTTGACACTGACTGAGATCATTTGCAGAACTCCTTACGATTCTCAGCAAAAGCGACGAACACCATTCAGGGCTTAGTTGCATGAAGAACTCCATGCCTCCATTTGTTAAGTTCTTTCCTACATGCAAAGCATTTTCACTCATGCGCCTAGTATCAAGTAATAGCAAGTTATCGAGAACGGATTCTCTACAAAATTCGACATAACCATAAGCCCTCGTTTCATATGCATCAGGTATTACATCATGTGCATGCCGCAAGAGAATATCTATTCTCTCTGGATAAGGTATACCAACATTGTCCAGTAACCACATGTTACGACCACGAATCCCATAATAGGGTTCTTTTGTCCAGTAAACAATGTCCTTAATAACTAGTTTTACAATACGGAGATAATTTGTTAGTTTTGTATTCGGAAATATGCTTTGAGACAATGAACCAAGTTTGGATATATTATTTTGCATTTCATATAGTAGATGCTTTCTTGTTGTCAAGAACAAAGCATTACAATTCAAACACCTTTCGATGATATCCAGAATATAGTACTGTACATTGTCTTCAGCGTCAAAGAGAACATCGTTTATCACAAGTGAATCAATCAATTTATTTATCTTATTCACTTTATTGTATCTATCATGTTGTCCTGTCTGACCATTTGAAACACACATCAGCGCATTCCTAATAGTATCAGCAAGATATGTCAGATACATGTTGATATTAACTTGTTTCAGCAATACACATATTTCCTCTTCGTTCATAGAAGTAATGTTTGAAAAGCGTGCTGATTGAAGTCCGGATAATCCGGTAAGTAACGGATCTGCCAATGTGTGCGATACGCAGAGCAACGCCTCAATGGGTTGCTCATAATGCGCTGTATCCCCCTTTTTATTTTGCTTGATCGATACGATTGAGCTTGTCTGATCTCTTTTTGCTGTAAGTATACCTGATAATGCAACGAGTTCAACTGTTGGGAACCACGCCTTCCATAACGAAGTCAGTGCATTCCACGGTCCAGATTCTGATTTGTATGCCCCTGTAGAGGAATAATCATTAGGCTTGAAAATGATCCCGTCTTTGTTAAGAGACGCAGCTAGAATGATTAAGTTCAAAGAATATGTAGCCATTAACCCAAGCAGCGGGTTGTCTTGCTCCATAATCCTACTTCCACACATCACCTCTGGCATCTTACGAGAACTCAATATCATTCTAAGTTGTTCTTTGACAAGCTTATCAAGCATAGGAATAAACTCATTAACTCCAAATTGTACACGGTTTCCGTCCAAGTTTTCTGATCTTTTCAATGCTAACGCTGTATGTTCACGTAGCATTTCGACCACAACAGGACGTGTAAACAGTGGAACAAGCATCAAGCAGTAATACCATTTATTTGCCAACTGCAGTGGCTCACTAGTTCGCATTTCCCATGGTTCCTGTGCATATTTGGCGTAAACATATCTTTTTCTGACTTCTCTAATCATGTTCCGCAAAATGAAATCTGCCGCAAAAAACTCACCAAAAGTGTTATGGAGAAACTCATATGCATTCTCCCTTCGTTCGCTTTGTGCATCATCCTCCTGAGCTGTAGACTTATGGATAAAGAAGAAGCTTCCTACTACAGAGTCAGCCTCATTCAATGTGTTTTCTGCGTAGTTTTCCACTCCACGTCCAGCCTGAAATAGCTGCAAATCTTCTTCAAGCTGTTTCGTTCGGATTACCACATCCTTTCTATTATACATACCAATTGCTATAACTCCATAACGTTCCATTTCCCGATCAATAATTCGTTCCTGATCTAACTCAGTTTTATCACTAAAGTACGGCACATAACGACTACGTTCTCTACGGATAAAACGCCTACTTAGGTTATCGTATAGTTCGGTTCTTCTCATCCTGCTAGTATTGACAAGCTCATTTGCCTCAGAATCATACAGTGCCAACATCATTAGTAACAAAGGTTGTTCCGCCAACTCTAAGATACTGTTTTTCTTCTTACTCTCACTAGGCAACGTAAATGGCCGAACTTTTGCAGAAGCAAAATACTCAGCATTTGTCGTATTCCATACTTTTATCCATGCTTCTCGTTGTTGCGCATCAAACTCCATTAACCGTAGTATTGTCGAGTTCACTGGGATCCGTGCTTTGTCAAGAAGGGTAATCCGGCTTGTAACAATTACTCTCACAGGACGCCGCAACCCTTTCTGATCCTCTTGGAATCTTCTAATTTTTTCCAGATATCCTGAGTATACTTTTCCCTTAGCTTGTAAAAGCTCATCATAACCATCCAAGATGATTATCAGCGGCTTATCACTAAAGTACTTAGCAAACCCACCATATCCACCGTCACCTAATGGCCTATTTATTGTTCTCCTAATCTGATCCTCAACTAATACATCTATACCATTTTCAGCATTAACTTCTCTTAATGGGATTCGAACAACAGTGTAAGCATTACTCATGAGCTGTGCAGAAAGAACTTTAGTCAGCAAAGACTTTCCGCTACCAGGTTGACCTAAAATAATTAGCGGATAGTCAATGCTATCAGGTGAATATAAATACTGAATGAAAAATTTATCCAAATCACTGCATACAGGTAGGTTATGCCAATTTGCTTCATCCTCAAGCTTAGTCTTAATATCTTGATATTGTAGACACTTATAGTACTGTGGGATAAACGCATCTACTATTTTGGGGAATTGAAGTTGTCCTTCTTCAGCTTTTATACCGACCTCTTGCCCTTCAATGATTGGTTCATTAATTGCATTCGTATATTTCAATTTCAGGTCATCAACGATATCTTGCACTTGCATCGCTTTATGACTTGTTGGAATGGAACTTACCACTCTTTTGAGGTTATTCAGGCCAATATCAATCTGTATTGATGTATCCATCAACGCGGACAAAGCCGTTTCATTTCGTGTAAATGCCTCATGAATCTTTTCAAAACTCTTTAGCTGCGCAAACAGTGCAAAATCATTGAACTTGGCAGCTAACGCAATATACTGTGCTTCATATGCAATTACAGCATCTTCGGGCAGTTTTTTCAAATACTCAATTAATACTTCTCGCTCTGCTTTCTCCCTTTGATTACCCATATCAAAGACTTCGGCCTTATCAATTACTCTAATTATGTTTTGAGTTATCCTTTTATACTCTTCAAGCAGTAGGTTTTTCATATTCTCAATGGAAGTTAGATGATCCACATAGTATACCTTACCGTTGTAGATAGTACTTTCAATGCCGAGGTTTCCCCCGCTCTCAAGCATTCCAGGTTCGCGAGAATACTTGTTTCGTATTTTCTTTCTAACTTTCTTGGGTAGATAGTTTTCGAGACAGTCAAAATAGGCGGTATAGTATATCAATCCATATGCCACCTTTAGTTGTTCTAATCGTCCTAAATAATCAGGTTCAATTTTGTCGGATATAAAGTTGATTACTGTCTTCCCTAAGCCACATAACTTGTCACTAACGTCTAGGATCTCCAACAAAGGAAGATACTCTGGCCCTAATGCAATACTACTAAAAACAACCGCTGCACTAGTCAACTCACTGAACACTTGTATTATCTTATCATTATCATCTGAAAATTTTCTCAGATACTTTTCAACGTCTTTGAAATGAAACTCTTTAATCATATTCTCTCTCCCTTCATCTTGCCTGTACCGTAAATATTACTACGATTATGTTACAATGTTCTAATAGTTCATTTTCTACCTATCTCTTATTCATTTCACTTCCTCCGTTTTGGAATAATAAGAGGTATTATTCGTACTGTTGAGCTTGTCTTGTACTATACGCCTATCCCTCTCTATAAATAGAACAAAACTGACAATAAAATACACTATCCGGTCTTATCTTATCACACTTTCATAGCCGCATCAATATTTTCAACAACATACATCTTATATATCTTTTCACATGTGATGACACTCTTTCAGTTTCGACGCTGTATAGAAAAGCATCCTTCTTACAGAACTGACATAAATACTACGAGCTATCGCTTGATTTAGGGAGACAAAACGATCAACATTCATAAGAAAGCAGTCGCGGGAACACACGAAAATTTCCGTGAGAATTATTTGAGGAAAGTCGATGAAAAATTGCGTGCAGTACTATAAGCATGTTTGGAGTAATATTGCGTGAATGGCAATTGGCAAAAGATGAATTCGTTGAGTAAATACGAAATTCATTCCTATGCATATAGGTAAAGGCTGTTTCGTCTTCAAAAGTGTTCAATAGCGCTTCAAGTCTTGCCTATAGGCCGTAAGTGATAGTTAATGGTATTCATGAATATTATTTTCGTGAACTGCATAATAAAGTATGGGGCGAAGACAAAAGATAACAAATTTCGCTACAGTAATTCTTCAGTATTCTTTTTACAAAGGTGGTTAACTGACAGATGCAAATATAGGCGCAACTGGCAGAACGCGTGATAGGATGGTTAACGCGATCCTTTGGACCGTCATTAGCTTGATAGATAAGAAAAACTTGTGTTGACCTAATACTAAAGCTATTAGATAGTAACACGAAATAGAAAACGTAACAGACCATTACGGCATATGCCACGGCTACTGCTGCAGTAACTAACGAAATATTCGCCCCACTCTCGAAATGGACCACATCTGCTATTTTGACATCAGTGACAGGAGGATATGGATATGAAAACAGCATTAGTTTTGATAAAGAGTGTTTTTGAATTGCTGAAGAGTTTGATTGACTTAATTAGCAAGTGTGCGGTTTCCCAGAGAAAAAAACACAACAATGATTCATCTGCGATGAACGATAGCGCGCAGAAAGTCAATGTGAAAGAAACTGAAACAACCAGTAAGCCGTGGCTAATTATCCGCGATGATCAAATTGTAGTCTATAGAAACACTGGTGAATAAACCTGCTGTTTCTTGTATGTGCAGCGTGATGAGAAGCTCTGACAGAGACTGTTCTTCCCCAAATTAGTCAGAGAACAAATAACTGAACCATAAGATGCTATATATTTAGTTATCTTGTGGTATACTGAATTTGCACGTTTGGATGGCTTGTTAACGGGAGACACGGTTTTTGGAAAAGGAGACACCAGAAAGCCTAAAGGCTTTTATTTCAAGGGCTTTGGGTTGGTGCCCGAGCTGTTCAAGTCCTGTTTCCCGCACCAAAACATTTATACCCGAACCTTTTACCGATTGGTGAAACGTTCGGGTTTGTTGTTTTCTGTGTGATGGTAAATAGTTCTGTAGCGGTACAGTATTGTACCGCTACACGTTTATTCCCACTGTTGTTTGTAAAATATTGAAAAGTGTGTCGATTTATGTTATAATTAACAGGAAAGTTGATTCATTTTGAAGGTGGCATACTATGAGTGAACATAAACGTAGCAGAGGTTTTGTTTTCGAAGGTGAAGCACTAGAAAACTATAAAGATCGTCGTGATCGGTGGATAATGCTAACAATTATCAGTAGTACCTTGCCGCTTCTTTTAACTTGCATCATCAGCTGGTATTGCGGTAAATTACAACTTATCGAACTTTTTGGACAAGGCGAAATTATACTATCGTTGTTTTCGCTTACTGTGCCGTTGATGTTTGACTTGTTTGAGATTAAACGAAAAACAGATATTAAATTAACCAAAGCATTTGCAATGTGCATATTTCTTGTTGCACTGCAATTGGTTTTTTACTGTTTGATCAGAATCGATGAATCGGAGCAACACATTGCAAAAGGCTTTTGGACTTCAATTCCTTTTATGTTTGCATCTTGGTTCTGCTGCATATACTCAATTAAAGCAATCTCAAAACACTCTGAAGAAAAGGAGGCATGAAAATGGATAAGCTTGATTTAATAACAACACTTATTTCAATTATTAGCTTGATCGTCCCCTTATTCGGAACGATTCACTCGTTTTACAAGAGTAAAGATGAATATATCAAACTCAAACTTGAAAAAAAACAGTTACGTGAAAGCATAAGATTCATCAACAACAATTCAGCACTGTTAATAAGCGATGTTGATATTAAATATCTAACAAAAGACGATCATAGAATGGCATTATACTGGTATTGCTATGCTGTTGCCGATAAACTCACTGAGCTCTATCCCAAATGTCATTTTAGTATCTCAATAAAACTTGTTTCAAAAGATACCGTATCAACAGTTCTCACAACAGGTGATGAGTTATTTATAGATGATAGCATTCAACAAGTCAAAGACAACACTGAATATGAAGCAATTTTAGAAAAAGGTTTTGATTATTTCTTTGTTACCGACCTACATACATTTGATGAAAAGAAACAAAGATACATTACAAGCGATCCAGAATGGAGATACAAATACAATACATCAATTGTCTTTCCTATAAAATCCACAAATACTGATGAAGATAAAGTTATTGGATTTATATGTATTAATTCACCTCAAACATTAAGAAAAAAGAAAAAGAACAATTTAATTATTAAACTCATTGAAGATACGAGTAGTAATATTGCAAGAATTCTTCCCAATTGCTAAAATCAGTAACGATGAATTGTCAAACTAAGTGCAACACTTTTTGAGAGATAATTCAAACAAATCAATGGGTTTTTGAAATGTGAAAACCTTCTGGGCCTGCTGGACAGTTCCCCGGATAACGGACAATAGAAAAAAGAGACCTCCTGTTGTAGAAAAGAAACTACGACAGGAGGTCATTTTCATGGCAAGGAAGTACACAAAGGTAGAAGGATTAACAGAAATGATCCGCCAGAGAAAAGCAAATGGAGAAACGAACCGGGAGATAGCAGAAAGCCATGGTCTGACAAAATACCAGGTGAAACAACTCATGGCCCGTTAGAATCGGAAAGAACGGAGAATTGCAGCGGGATATATACCGCGCCCCAAGAGACGCCCGCGCAAAGAGCCGGCAAGCGAAGAAGTGAAACGGATCAACGAAATTGTACAACTGCAGATGCAGGTGGAGTTGCTGCGAAATTTTCTTTTCGAAGTTGAAAGGAGGTGAAGCTGAAGTATCGTGTAATCGAGCGGTTTCGCGAAAAATACAGCGTTGAAGCGATGTACAAGTTGTTTGAAGTATCCCGTAGCGGGTACTACAATGAGGAGCAGCTGACAGTTTGCGCGGACGAACGTGAAAGCTCAAGCGATGCCTCGTCATACTGATCATCCTCATTGTAGCTTAGGCAATGGGAGGCTTACAACGTTTTGGACACGTTGTTTTTCCTCCTTAGCAATAGTAGCAAGCGATGCATATGGCTATCCATAATCTTGAGCGCTTGTTGGGGGTGCTTCCCCCAATCCCCCAGAACGCATGAATAGATCTATGCGGCTACGCACCTGACGGCGTTTCATTATAGGAAAACGAAGCGACACGCAGAGAGGCAGTTGCTCCGCTGTGTGTCGCTTTCTATTCTGTTGGTGTGTACCTCACTTGTACATCATCCCTGGCATCAAGACGGTTTCACACTTATCCTGGGCGAGTGTGTTATCTCCCATCAATGATGCCGCACAGATGGTTCGATAACCGAACCTTCCTCGCAGATCGTCAACAGTGTTTTCAAGAGCGCGGCGTCGTTCGCGTCGTTCTGCATCATTGAAAATATCCAGCTGCAAAGGCTTATTGATCGGAATCAGGTTGATACCACGAATGGTCAACGCACGAACCGGCTTATTCCACAGATATCTTTGCCTGAATAAATCATATCCTGCGCTGGCGATCTCAAGGCAGCTTTGTGTCGGAAAGGAAAGCGGAATCTGGTACTGCCGGTAATCAAGATCCTTATCCTTCACCGTGATCTGAATGCCCCTTGCTGCAAGTTCATATTTCCGCAGACGGTGCTGCACATCCTGTGCAAGTTCGTAGAGAACGCGCCACACTTCATAATCAGAGTCCAGATCGAAGACACAAGTCGTACCATGCCCCACACTTTTGATTGGCGCGACATACTCCTTGGGCATGACGGGAGAGTAATCCTCCCCATTGGCAAAGCGCCATAGCATAATACCATTGACGCCCAACCATCGGCGCAACAGCTCAGGATCACAGTTCGCCAGATCGCCAATCGTGTGAATGTTCATGCCCATCAGTTTACGTGTAGTAGCGCGCCCAACGTACAACAATTCAGATACAGCAAGCGGCCACACCTTATCACGGTAGTTCTTTTTGCAGATAGTTGTGACAGCGTCAGGCTTCTTCATATCGCTGCCGAGTTTCGCAAAAATCTTGGAGAAGGAAACTCCTATGGACACAGTAAGTCCTGTTTCCTCACGTACGCGGCGGCGTATCTCCTCCGCAATCTGTCTTCCTTCCCCTTCTACATCGCCGCTGCAAAATGGAATCAACAACCAATTTTCATCCATCCCGAACGGCTCAATGGTGTCAGTATAGTCAGCATAAATGCGGCGTACCAATTTGGAATACTTGAGGTACAGATCATAATGCGGCGGTACACAAATCAACCCTGGACAGGCCTGCTTCGCCTGCCAGTTGGCTGCACCAGTCTTAACACCCATGCGCTTGGCCGGATAAGATGCGGTCAATACAATTCCATGTCGATCTTCTGTACTGCCGCATACGGCGATAGCTTTCCCTCGCAATGAGGGATTCTCATTCATCTCAACAGACGCGTAAAAACAGTTGAGATCGCTGTGCAAAATGATCTCTGCCATAATGATACCTCCGCAACAGAACATCCGTTCCCGTGTATAAGAATATCACACCTTGATGAGTGCTGTAAAGCGAACATCCACAAATTCTCACTTCTTTTTTTAAAAAGTGCTTTACAGCATCCAGAGTTCTGTGCTAATATAAAAGAGAACATTTGTTCTTTTGCGAACGGAGGTGTTTTGTCCATGAGTAATCTTGGCCGCACTATCAAGACCTATGTTCAGGTAGATGTAGAGTTTAATAATGAAGGCATCATGCGGCCCAGGGGCATCATGTGGGAAGATGGCCAATATTTTGAAGTTGACAAGGTACTGGATATACGTTCTGCACCAGCTGCAAAAGCTGGCGGTCAAGGTGATCGGTACACAGTCCGCCTTGGTGGAAAAACCACCTTCCTGTTCTTTGAGCATAACCCCGACTACGGCAGCAGTGTGCTGGGAAGATGGTTCGTGGAACGAAAGGTACAGCATACATAGCCGTTGCGCGTGAATCGCATATCTGCTATAATTACCTCATAAGCCTTTCTGAATGAAATAAGGAGATGTACATATGAGCAAGAAACTCGTTGCTTACTTTTCTTCCAGCGGTGTCACTGAGAAAGTAGCAGAGCGTCTGAGTGAATCCATCGGTGCGGATCTCCATGAGATCACTCCAAAGGTATGCTACACTGATGCTGACTTGGACTGGCGGGACAATACTTCCCGCAGTTCCATTGAAATGTCCAATCCGGCATCTCGCCCAGAGATCGAACGTATCCGTGACAACATGCAGGATTACGATACTATCTATCTTGGATTTCCGATCTGGTGGTACATTGCCCCCACGATCATCAACACCTTCCTGGAAAGCTACGACCTGACAGGTAAGACCATTGTACCGTTCGCAACCTCTGGCGGCAGTGGAATGGGCAAGACGAATGAGATGCTTCTACCCAGCTGTCCCGGTGCACATCTGGCGGAGGGTTGCGTGTCCAAGGCTGACATAAACAAGCAGGAACTTGTCTTCTGGGCTGAACAGTGGTAAGCACCGCTACATAGGTATAGAAAAAGCGCAAGCAATACGCACAGCATGACTGCGGTATTGCTTGCGCTTTGCTTTATCAGAAACAAGGTTGGAAAGTCATTTCACCGAGGGCGGCAGACAACACTTCTTTCGGATCATAACGGAGATTCAGCCAGTCCGGCACAGCTTCCTTGGGCAGAATCACCGGCATCCTGTCATGGATGTGGGCGATGCAATCGGCAGGTGTCCGTGTCAGGATGGAGCAAGCTGCACGTTTATCTTCGATGCGGTAGATCCCGGCCATATAGATCATATCACAGCCCGTTGGAAAGATCGCGTGTTTGATCTTCTGCGTACCATGCTTTTCCCATTCGAAATAAAGAGTTGCTGGGATAATACAGCGGCGTTGCTTCATACCATCAGCAAACATCGGCTTGGTAGCAGCTGTTTCGCTGCGGGCATTGAACATGGGCTTACCGTCAGGCATTGAATACCCCCACTTCATGGCAAATGTACTGATTGCCATCGAGGGAGAGTTGGCGACAACCGGGATAATATCCGTCGGGCGAATCTCGCCCTTTGTCTTCGCAGGGTTGTTGCCGTTGTAGCGGCGATTCAGAGCATCAATAATCCGCTGCAGATCTTCTGCTGTATCTTCTTCTGCGATGTAGAAGCGTCCGCACATAGCGCTTCCCCCTTTGCATGGACTATTATGAGTTTATGCTCCAAATATCATTTCAGAGTGTACCACTCATCAATATACATGTAGCCTCTTTGATAGATGAATTAATAAGTTCAACGCAAACAAACTGAATTACCCGTACTCGGTAGAATGACCAGAAAACTGTTGGGGTACAGGATTCATTTCAAATCGGGTTTCAACTGCATCATACCACCTATAAGTACTTTTATGCAAGACAACTATAACAATATTCCACAGACTATGAGTATATCCAGTATACCACGATAATATCTACTTTGTCGTTCTAGCCATTCCTCTCAAACGTTCGTCTTTTTTGCAAATTCTGCAAAATAATCGTCTTTTTGCATGACGTGCAAAATGTTTTGCATTCCATATTCTATAATAACGGTATTAAGAGTATGGGGTGGTGTAGTATGCGCCAGAGACATTCGTTCGGTGATCGCAATGTGATAGGCCATAACATCACATGTATTCGTCAGGAAAAACATATTAGTCAAGGCGAATTAGTGAAGCGTATCCAGTTGCTTGGTATTGAAATGAATCAGACGAAGCTCTCTCGAATAGAGGGAAAACAAGTAGCTGTTATTGACAAGGACATGATTGCAATCGCACAGGCTCTCGGGGTTTCCATTAATGAACTGTTCAGAGACACCACGCAACTAGCATAAATGAGTGGTCCATATGCATATAGTTTTTCTTATACAGTGTTCCCCCCACATACTTAGTTGACAAACGAATTATGGTATGATAAAAGTATTAGTTGTGGGAAAATCGAGTAGTAACGGAGACTGCTGGTAATTGCTTGTACTAATCCATACCATATTGCGCACCGAAATATAACGGAGTGATAGGCAATGATGATGATTCCTACAGTCATTTTAGCGATTGAGTCGGATAGCGATCGGGCGTACATGACTCTACTCTACGAACAGCATCGTGCGCTCATGCTGAAAACAGCGTGGCACTTTTCGCGTGTCCGTGCAGATGTGGAAGATATTGTCTCTGACAGTTGCACTGCTCTAATTGTAAATATTGATACACTCCGTGGCATGGAACGTAACGCTTTGCGCGCCTATATCGTTTCTACTGTTAGGAACACTGCAATTGACTTTTGCAGAAAGCAACAGAGGACGAACGCAAGGTTCCTTCATGTAGATGAAGAGGTGACTGCGCGCATGGTTGATAGCGAATCGGTCGAAAACAAGGTTCTGCTGCGAGATCAAATAAACCAAGTAAAACAAGCACTACAGAATTTACCCGAACGTGAGCGAGATGTGTTACGACTAAAATATCAGAAGGGCCTGAAAGATAGTGAAATAGCAGAAAAGGTCGGGCTCGCGGAATCAAGTGTTCGCAAATACATAGAGCGTGCTCGAAAACACCTCAAGGCTGCCATATATTGAAGGAGTAGTGCTATGAATCAAAATATAGATATGACAGAAATGCAAGAGCAGCATTTAAACTTGATGATTAAGCTTGCCTTTGACTTTGAAGATGCCGAAGAGGTTCAACGAATCCTTGATGAACCAGAGCCAGACCTCTCTGAAGAGGATGTTCAACTCACAAATGCTATTTTTGTTGAAGTGCTGAATGCATCAGATCAGCAGCACAGAAAGGAAAAACGCCAACAATACTTTGATCTCGCACGGAGGATAATCCCTCGGTTCGTTGAAGTGGCAGCATGCTTGATTTTAGTAGTTGCCATTGCTGCACCAGTTGCCCTTGCCAATTCAGCAGCTTTCCGTGCCAAAGTAATGCAGTTATTGATAGAAATGGATGCCGAAAAAGAAGAAGCTCATTTTCGGTTTGTCGAGGATGAGACAGCCACCTTTTGGGTGCCTGAAGGATGGCCGGGAGCGTTTTATCCATCATATATTCCAAATGGTTACCAAGTATTTGAGTTCGATCCGTTTTTTGCATCCATCGAATATCGAGATATTCACAATAATCAGTTGTTTTTCCTTGAGCACGACGAATACACTGAAATGCTCTCAGGGACAGATAACTCGACGGTAAGTACAATAAATATAAATGGACATTCAGGCTATATTATTGATGGTATAACATCAGATGGCGTCACTCATACCATAACACTGATCTGGCAAAATGATACAAAGTGGTTCTCAATAACCGGGTTCGGTCTTGCCAAGGAAGAAGCTATCGCAGTTGCTACTAGCGTAAAGAAAATAATCAAATAATCTTGTCACAAACAAGCCTCCTGATTCGTATTTCTATACGAAATACAAATAAGGAGGCTTTCCCTATGAAAAAAACTCTTGTTTCCATTCTCGTTCTCATTGTGTACTTGGTCTGTGTTACGAACGCATATGCGGATGACATTGCACCGTGTGCTGTGGCGGGATACAACGCTGCTGCAACAATCGTATTCAATGGCTCTTCTGGATTGGCCGTGGTGCGCATTACGAAGGGAGCGACGCAGACAGTATATACTACTGTAACGGTTCAGCATAATGCGAATGGCTCTTGGTCGAAAGCGGAATCCAATGACGGTACTGCTTTGAATCTTCAGGTACAATTTGATGCAGTCACTGGTGTTTCTTATAGAGTGCGAGTAGTCAGTACGATTACTGATAATACCACAGGATATACAGAAACCGTCACCAAATACAGCTCCGTGTACACGAAGTGATATGAGTAGAGAAGACTTGTGCGCTTTCATCTTCGATCTATACAAGCACTATCAAACCGCTATGCTTCGACGCGCACTACGATATGTTCATAATCGGTATGATGCAGAAGACATAGTCAGTGATTGTTGGGTGAGTTTGATACGTCACGCAGAAAAACTACAGGAAATGGTTGCTTCAGCGAAGTCTGTATACATCATGCGATGTGTCGAGAATAGATCAATAGATTTCTTGAGGAGTCAACGCCATTACGCTGAACGTATATGCGATAGTGAAAAGCTATCAGTTCTCTCTCCTTATTCTACCGAGCCGGATATCACTGAACAAGTACACCGAAAAGCGGAGATTTCACACTTTCTTTACCTCTTACCACCTAAAGAACGTAAAGTAATTGAACTCCGCATGCAAGAATGGACTACTGATGAAATAGCTGCCAAGCTACACATAACAAAATCAAGTGTGAGAGGCTATGCGGCACGTGCTACTACTCGACTCCGTTCCTTTGCTTACAGCGCAGAGAATAGAGAGGATGACTGATAGGCCTAACTGGAAACCAGCGTATGAATGTATACAACGATAGCGGCAGAAGTAGTAAAATATTTCTGCCGTTTTCATTATCTATATGTGCACCCATAAGCGTTCAAATGGTTTTCCTATGTTTCACAGTTATTGCACTCATTCCACCTGTGTACTGCACTTTTCAACATCCTAAAGAAACCGTATACTTGAGAAGACGGCAACACTGGAAAGCCATGACAAAAAGGAGGAACACTTATGACGGAAGCAATCAAGCAAATACTGCTGAGGAAGCGGGACTACGAAGCAGAATACCGTTTTCTACAGCAGTTTCTGAGTGATAATCGTCACAAGAATACGGCTAAGCAGGAAGATCGTCTAAAACATCTTGAGCAACTGCTCCAAAGCATCTCAGTGTGGATGGAACTACTAACAGAAGATGAAGCGTTTGTCATTAGGAGACACCTTTTCGACGGAATTGACATTCCGAGAATCGCCATAGAATACCGTGAACGCTGGGGCGAGGAGTTCGGTAAAACCGATCGAACCATAAAGGCATATCAGAAGAAAGCTCTTCAGAAAATAGCGGTATTTGAGAATATGAAGAAAAAATTGATTGAGGAATAAGAGTCAACCTTGCTTTACATCCTTTTCGTGCTATAATAGTGTTGAACTTGTGCGAACAATCATATGTAAGCATCGCCAAGAAAGTCCGGAAGGGAGGCCATCATCGTGCTATTTACTGCATACTCCTCTGCTGATGCGTTATCTACTTTGAGGCTGCTTTCCAATCATACTGACTACGCGCCCGAAACCATTTTTTCAGGCGACGGACTTACTGATGACGAATATTTTCTTGCAACGTATCTAGGCAACCAGTATAGCGGTTTTGCCTACATTCTAAAAGACGAAAAAAGCGAGGTGAAAGCGTTTGCCTCGTTGGCAAAATGGCAGGAGGCATCTGGTTTGATCTGCTGGTATGTGACATCACTGTTTGTTGAAAACGGGAGTCGTACCAATGAAATAGCATTACATATGGTTGCCAAAATACAGAAAGCAATATCATCAGAATCCATCCTGTGCATCAATGTTCATCCTCAAGCAGAGGCCGTCAATTACTTCTGGCGAGATAACGGATACTATCTCTCTATTGACAAGTCCCGTTATGTTAACAGCAATGGTGAGAGACTGCTGGCCTATACTAAGTAAACCTTTGATTTGCATGAAACCAGCCATAACAGTCCCTTGCAGTTCCGCAAGGGACTATTGTTTTGTGTAGATCCCTCGGATCTATCAATCAAGGTGAAACTTAAGAATCTTTCTCAGTAGTTCTTTCTTGTGAAGTGGTCTCATCAGGTATCTGATTTACCTCATGTTCTGCGATGCGCATGTTCTGCTTTTTAAGTTTTACTAAGGCACTTTTCAAAAACGCGGGCAATCTCATTCCCATTCTTCCCGCATTCTCTAAGATAGAGATCGCATCATTGGCAGCAAAAAACATTGCCGTACAGTTCCTAAAGATATGATTCGTATTTCCGATCATTCGATCCATTTGCGCCGCCAGGATCACAATGATGAAGATGCTTGCTTTCTTGACCAGTCCAGAATACCCTGTACTTGAACTCACGGTTTTCGTTTTGAATGCAGCGACAACACCGGTGAGATAGTCCAACGCAAGAACGATCAGCAATATCTCCAGTGCGACATCCCATCCATCGAGTAATGAATTGGTCAGTGTGAACCCAGCTTCTGTAGTCGCATAATCCATGAGGTATCCTCCTTTTAGGCTTTCTTTTTGCAGTTCATTATGGTTAACCATATACATCATGAAAAAAAGGATTACAAACATGTAAAATTAGGGAAAACTGGTAGATTTGATGCAGCGAATCCTGCTCCCCTTACGTTTCTATAAACGTAAGGAGGTGCTGGTAAATGAAACAGCTACTAAAACTTGTTGTCATTGGAACGTTGCTACTTTTGACTTTCTGTGCCGGTTCCGCATTCGCTGATCGATTCGCAGACACCTATGTAGATGAACCACCTGTAGAGGTGCTTTTGCATATTCAGGAGAAGTACTCCGACTATCTCATGGAAGACTACATCACGGTCAGTGGTACATCTAAGGGAGATTATGGTTTCGCTTTGATGTCGCAAAACGGCCGTCGTGTTCTTTTGGGATACCATGATGATGGTAGTGGAATGAAATACTGGATTCGCAACTCAGATGCAGTACCCCAGGGTGATGGGTATGTTTATTTCAAGCGGCATACGAATACTGCATACATCAGCCAGGGAAACGCAACCGCGACTTATGACAACGCATTAGGATTTGATGTCATTCGCATTGATAAAGAACACGAGGAGTATTGGTCGCAGACCGTGTCCTATCATTGGCGCAACGGCTATTTTCAGTTGTTCGCCTACATGGATAGGGATGACGGCTTTGAAAGGGCATATGTAACCGATGGCGGTGTTAGCTTCTATGATTTCACAAAAGACCGTAAGTTGGGACGTGTATCGGGAACAGTCCAGAGAAATCTGAGGTATGTCAACTTTTCAACTTTGCCCAAAACACAAGTTCAGGCAAAAGAAAAGCTAACCGTTGCGCCAAACATTCCTTCGGGTGAATTATCAGCACAAAACATCAAGTTCTCTGGTGGGAAAAAGTATAATGTTTATTCTGCGCCCTCTAGCTCATCCCTACGTGGGGGCAATGGAAAAGCAACCGTTTCGACCAATGATTGGATTCAAGTTTTTGGATCCGAGGATGGGTTTATTCTAATTCAGTATGCTATCGATAAGGATAGAATGCGCTTTGGCTATATCAAGGAATCCGCATTACCCAACAATGCATCTGTGCACACTATGAGCTGGAGAGATACTGAGGTATATCTAATTCAAACCACTTCTCTTACTGACGACCCCCTTAACAGTCAAAGCTCCTTACTGGATCTTCAACAGGGAAGCAAACTCACGCTCCTTGGCACAATGGGTAATTGGGCCTATGTCGAAACCACATCCGGGACTTGGGCTCGTGGTTTTGTGCCACAGAATGTGCTCAATTATTGTCAGGTATACAACCTTAATACTTATTCTGGAGGAAATGCCAGCGGAACTTTGACTGTTAATCCAGATAACCAGGTATCGCTAAGCATGGTTGTGAGTATGGTTGAAATGCCTGCCTCGTTTCTTCTGACTGATGAGAAGAATAACCACCTGGGCTATGCTTCAGCAGTAACAGGGCGGTCAGGCTTTTTCCAGATGCAAGGATACCTTCCAAGTAATACGACCTGTGTACGCTTTATTCCTATTCAAAGCGATGGCACACAAGGTTCCGAATTATTTAGCATATTCTGGTGATTAAGTGGGGTGACCAATTACTTGGTCACCCCGTAGTTGCATATGGAGTATATCAGTTATGCTCCACGTACTTAGACCAACCCCAGTACTTCCACTTATCGTTCATACCAGTCAGATTCGGGCCAGAGTCACCGGATATACCATTATTATACTTGGCATCAACATTGTTATGAGAGCTGCAGGACTGATATACAGCGTGCTGCAGTCTGCCAGCAATTTCTACCTTGCCTGCATATACGCCCATGTGCGACTTCGTGCTGGAGCCATCAGTAGCAGGCTGGAAGATCTCCATGCCGCGCTGAAGGTCATCGTAACTAGTGATAACCCCCTTTTCAGAAAGATGGCTGTTATATTCGGTAGTACAACCATGAGCGCCCTTTTTAAGACGTGCCATGTAGGGGAAATACGCACAGTCAATAGTCAGAGCATTTTCACTGTAATCGCCATATTCCCAGCCGCAATTGCAGAACGCTTCCAGGTTTTCAATGAATTGATCGACGGTCAAAGGATCAATCTGGGGAGTAGGACCACAATTATCAGGGTCAAGATGACCACCAATAGCGTTTTCCAAAGCGAGAAGGCTGGCACGACCAAATAGGCCATCAACAGAAAGGCCCTTGGCACGCTGGAATGCCTTTACAGCAGACTGCGTATTTGTACCAAACTTACCATCTGCACCCTGCGTATTGTAACCAAGAGAAGTCAGGGCCTGCTGCATCAGCCGAACCTGAGAATGAGTAGTGGCTGTATCCTTTTTGAAATAACCCAGACCAGCATGAATCTTTTTCAGAGTCATTACTTTGTTGTAGCCAGTACCGGTGATCGTAATAGGAGTGTTGCTACCACCATTGTCACCGTTTCCCTCATCTTCACCATCATTGTCACCGGCAGTTTCAGAATCATCAACGAGTTCAACATTGTCAATCCAAGCACTGCCTGCTGCAGAACCAGTAAAGATGTAGACACTTACAATCTTGGAACCAGTTCCAGGAAGAGTGAATTCCTGAGTAACTTTGGTATAGGATGCGCCTACATCATTGATCAGGGAAGGAAGGGGGGTAAACTGGTTATCTACCGCGAAACCAGTCCAAACATCAATGCTGCCAGTCCTTTTCGCATAGAAAGACAGCAAATAGCTATGACCGCCAGTCAAAAGAACATTCTGAACAATGTATGCTTGACCAGCATTCGTAGATGCAAGGTAGACACACTGGCTACCAGAGTATGCACCCGCAGACACTAGCGCTGCAGTATTCACATTCTGGTCAGTAGCAACCAGCGTCCAAGGGTTAATACCGTTTTCAAAGCTTGGATTAGAGATCAGATTAGTACTCATAGTGTACTCCTTAAACAATATTTGCTTTGCAACTGGCCAGTGTGCTTCAGCAACTATATTGTAATGCTTTCTGCCAACAAATTGAAGTGAATGATAAGTGTCCTGTAGGTGAAAACAACAACATAAATCTAACATGACGAATCAGCAGAGTAATAGTACACCTCAAGCACCCTATTTTTCCTCATTTCGTAGAATGTGTAAAGGTATAGTTCAAATATTTCTGAAAACTAACCTTCATATCTTCTTAAGTCTTGCCTAATAATCACACTTGAGCCGCACGGAAGGCAGATCATACTGCTTCTTCACGAGCTATAAGAAGGTAACCCTGATGTATCTCACTTTGGTGACTCAAGCAAGGCTGCTTACATACTATAGTTAAGTATCAACAAACCAGAACTGGCTTTAAAGTAGCTTGTAGACGGATCTATCTACTAGGTGGTAGAGAGGAAAGCGTGAAAAATGATAAAATGCCACATGTTCGCATTGATCGTGTTTTTGTTGTGCAACTTGTATTCCATTCCATCAAAATGCGAAAGCACTTATGACGGACTCCGGAATGAGGACTCTGCGCTAAACACGATCTATACAACACATAATCAGGAATCCGAAAAGAGTAAACCAAACATATTAATCGGTACTGTGACGGAGGACGATTCCGGCATTTGCTTGTGCTACTCAATACCGAATAACGCTGAAAAGTATATCATTGGATACTATAACGCGGGAACTCAGTTGTATGTTACTGAATATGGTGAAGAATGGAGTAAAGTGTACCTATGCTACGAAGGATATATTGAGTCATCGCGCATTGACATATCTGAAAAAAAAGAAAGGAACAAACCAATTGGATTTGCGTTCGCAGTTTTTGATAGAGGAGACCCAACCGTAGATCCAAATGGATTTATCGAACTTTTACCCGACTGCGATACTAGCAAAGACGGCGATGTCATTTCTTTGGGGATGCCCCTATTGCTACTAGGGGTTTGCGGCGATATGCTACAAGTTCAATATGGAGATTATGACGGGTTTATACGAATGAAGCATGCGGAGATAATTCTATTTAGCGATCTCCTCTTTAGTAAAAGAACGCAAACACTTGCACAGGATGAGCTCTCTGTGGGCGATGATTTAGTATCAGGATTGTGGTATGTATATCCTGTCAATGGAGAATCAACGATCATTTCAGTTGCTTCGCAACATGGCCATACAGTGAACTACCAGGTTAGTGGTGAAAAAGAGTGCTACTCAATATTTCTTCCGCACAACGTAACTATTCGAGTAACGGAGCCATGTTTGTTAACACCGGTAGACGAAATAAGAAAGAATCGTGAAGAACTACCCGAAGGACGCTGGATATGCGGAATAGATTTCGAAGGTGCACCTGAATGCCTGTATTACGTCATTGCTGACGATTCTGACGGAGCGTACTATAGGGTAACAACAGTTTGGCTAGATCTACAGTGTGAAACTACCGACATTACGGAACTTGAATCCAGAGAACGAAAAATAATACGCTTGAACCAAGGGCAGATTATTGAATTGCATAATTGCCGCCTTGTTTGTACATATCACCGGTAGAACCTGGGATACCAAAATCATTGAGGCCGTTGAAGTATCAACGGCCTCGATAAGTTTAATCTTTATATGGAGGACGAGCAAAGCCAATTACCTTCAAAGAAGAACCATTAGCCGCCCCACGAATAGGTACAGTAAACCTCTGGACTATATCTGCACCTCTATTCGCTTCAATTGTTTCCAGACTAGTTGAGTTTGCACTCACAATGTAACCGACATGTGCTGCAGGACTATTGGGATCTACAGCATCACTTGTATCGCAATAGTATACCCAATCACCACCAGAAGGTACATAGTCACCAGGTTCAACAGTATCTCCAACAGCATGATAACGATCTCCAAGGGATCGAATAGCAGAATTACAGCCGGAAATATCATATACTGGATCCTCGGGATCAATACCGCCGAGAATGGATATCCAGTTAACAAAAGTCTGACACCAAGGATCTGCGACATTTCCAAATTCAGACAACGTGCGTCCAACTTCGCTTGTTACGACCTGGAGAATGCGACCCGTAGCACTAGATTGGAAGTTGGGGGCAACATATCCAGTAATGTTCTCGTCATTGAGGGTGATAGTTGCAAGAGGTTTGCGTTTTGATGGCCAGTTAAGGATTATGGTATCACCGTCTTGATAATGAGCAAACAATTTGCGATTGGGAGGGCATGAATCAAGTCGATTTCCAGTTGCCTTGCTATAGACGTTACAGCTGTTGTGAGTCGTGAACAACCCCCAGCGAGTAGGCGCAACTCCTTCTACAGAGATATCATCCACATAGGCGTATGCATCATCGCGATTTGGATCAGAATATATCCAAAGCGAAATGTCCATACCAATAGCTCTGGAATTCTCGCTGCTATCAAATGTTGCTTCATACTTCTGGTACCCATTACTTCCATCAGTTGAGACCGGGATGAAAATATACTCCCACCCATTCGCACCATAATGCCCAATTGATAGATTTGTACAACCATAATGCTTGATGTAGCAAGTCACCGTATATGTATTAGAGGGTTCAATCGGGATAAGCTGCCTTAGATTACCGGAGTTGGTAGTAGTGAACGTGAACTTAGCACACTTAGAGGTTGTTCTCCCATGGTTTGAATCAATTACGACTCCAGAACTATCCCAACCAATCAAGCCGAGATTAAACTGACCATTTCGCGCCATATTAACATTAGACATATTAGTTCTCCTTTCTTGTTGTGCATAGAGAAGCTGGCCAGCTTGTTCAACATGCATACATATTGTATATTCCGTTTGCCGAGATTGGGAGTGAAATGTTCATGAACATTTCGTGTATCGTTAAGCACCACTGCCATGATTGAAACAGAATATCTATGCGTCTGTATTTTTTTCACGGTGTCAATGTAGCCATCGGCAATATAGGAAAGCTCAAATCTCGTGAGGGCTATAGGTTGTATCTGCTTCCTGCGTTTCTTTATCCAACAGTAGATCAGCATTGGATTTCGCTTTCAGCAGCTGCCGCATTTCATCTCGCTGCTGACGATATTCGGCATACGTTTGCTGCTGTTCAGCAAGGAGAGCAGCATACTCGACCCGTAAGGTTTTGATCGTGGGCAGCTTCTGCAAGCCCAGATCATTAAGGCTTTCTTGGCAGCTTTGTGAAGAGCGATTTCCCTTTCATGCTCTGCCAGAAACTTTCTAGAGTACACGCTAAGTGCTTAGAGCCCGCATTCTATCATTTATCCATAGACATATAAGGAAAGCAGTCCTACTTTCCCTGTATTTTCCTTAATGTTTCACTTCCGAAAGGTGACAAAATGATGTATTCTGATAATGCAAAGGACACAGGTGGCCACCGTTCCATGCAAGTTAAAAATGATTTAGAGAAAGGGAAAAAATATGTATTGTACTATCGGTAATGGCAGTGACATCAATGGTCGCGCATCTTCCTCTCAGGATTCTGATCTTAAATATCGTCTTCCTCATGGTGATCAGTTTACCGTTGACAGCGCTACTGTTGACAATGGCTATGTACTGGGACACCCGACTAACTACCCAAGCAAGGGGCAGGCATATGTGCTTGCTGTGCGCCTGGGTAATACCAAGCCCTCTTGTCTCCACAATTCCCAGAAGAACTGCTTCGGCACCAGCGCATTGCAGTTTGGTTGTTTTGGTCGATATGTAAAAAATCTTCAGCTTGCACTAAAGACGCTCGGCTACTTCAGCGCAGCTATCGATGGCGACTTTGGCACTCTTACCCGAAACGCTGTGATTGGCTACCAGTCTGCCAATGGTCTTGCTCGCGATGGTATTGCGGGCACTAACACTCTGACCAAACTCTGGGGCGGTGCACAGTCTACCTTGATCAGTTCTGGTTACTAATCAGACCCCAATGTGTCTTCTAGGTAAATAATCGTATCGGCTCGGCATATCAGCATTCATGCTGATATGCCGAGCTTTATTTATGTAGCATTTTAGCTGATCAGATCGTCTATATATGTGAAAGGAGGATTTATCATGTCAGTACCATCGAAAGAATTTTCTTATAGTGAACAATTTGAGTCATGGATGTCTCTATACGCGAATGATGTTCTGAGAACCTGCTATCTGATATTGAGAGATGCAGCTTTAGCTGAAGATGCATTTCAGGAGACCTTTTTGAAAGTATGGAAGTACCGGGAGACCTTTGTGGGAAAGAACAATTGCTCGGCGCGTACGTGGATAGTGCGTATTGCCACAAATACATGCAGAGATTATCTCAAGTCATCTTGGTTTCGTCGAAGAAAAAGCGAGCGTTCGCTTGATGACATTACTATACCTATTGATACTCCCCAGAATGCAAGTGAAATATATCTAGATATCTTGAATCTACCGGAGAAATACAGAGTTGTTGTAATTCTCTTTCACTATCAGCAGTTTAGTAAGTGCGAAATTGCTGATACACTTCATATATCGCGTGCTGCAGTTGCTCGACGCTTAACGAAAGCCTACATGCTGCTGAACTACACAGTTGAGGAGGTGACAAATCGTGAATCATGACTTTATTAAAGAAAGCTTGGATATGTGCCTTGAGAATATGAAGGTTACTAATGGTATGAGGGAGCAAACTTATCGAAACGCACTAAAAGCAACAACCGACAAGCGTAATGTTAGAATTCCTCGGCCTAGCTTGGTGCTCATCTTTGCGATACTCTTAGTTCTCATGGTCACAACTGCTGCGGCACTAACAATCATTGATATTGTGCGAACAAAAATACAACCACTTGCTACAATGTACATTGATGGTGATCTGAGAGATTGGGATCTGGACACGAAGCTTGCATATATCAACCTGATGAAAGAATGGGGATTTGATCTAAACAAGGATAAGTTAGAAATGCTGAATTCGAGTAACTTGTCGGATGAAGAAAAAGAAGAACTTGCAAATGAAGTGATGTGGGAGTGTGTTGGAGAGCGAATAAATGAGTATCGTGCAGAGCGTGGAATGCCTCAAGATCAGTCTGAAGAATACCCTATACCATCTGACTATGTCATATTCGAAATGTTGTGGCTTATTCAGGACCCTGAGGCTGATGAAGAGGCTATCCAAATGGCATTCGAAGAATGGCAAACCGAACTTCGAGCAGAGGCTGATACTGCGGCAAAAGCCAAAGAGCCTTCGCATGTATTGTATCCAAGCATTATGGATGAAACCAGCATCCTTGATGCTGTTGATAGGTACATGTCTGAAGCACTCTCGATGAGTAAGGCAGAAAGAAATGCCGCTTCAGTAATGCTTGAATATGATACTACGAGCAATCTGTGGCAAGTAACGATTTCCGTTAGCGGAATTGTCTTGCGTGATCCAACCCGAAATCGTCTCCAAGTTGACTATTGCGAAAAGCAAGAGTATGATAAGTCAACAGACACATATTATCATTATTGTTTGTTTGACGCTCATTCTGCACTGGTAGAAGGCTATACGCTGGATGGATATGGTTTTAATCAACTTGTACCACGAGAGGCTTATCCATCAATGCCAGAGAGATATGCATACTACGAGTACTTCGACCCTTTCAAATGCTTCCTGTATTCTTCTGCGAAAGAGAAGGCTATATTCAGTCAAACGTATAAGCCAATTGTTGATTCCTGGCTAACTCAACATCCGCAGTATGCTACATGGCTTGCCACGCAACACCACTACTTGTATGAAATCACACGAAACAGCTATGGAACACCGCCACCAAATATGCTGCAGCAGGATTTAGCGATGAAGATTGCATACAAGTATTGTACGTCACAACACCCGGGCTTGACAGTCGAAGTTCTTGCGAATCGATATCATAATATTGTTTACTATGACGTTTCCAATCCAGGGAAACCTGTCTGGAAGATAGTGCTGTTACCTGATTGGGAAAAGCACGAAACAGGAGATGTCTCTCGGAACCTATATGTTGTGATTGATGTATGGTCTGGAAAAGTGATCAGGGATCAACATACACAAACGCAAAATGATATTGAGTTCTGAGTATAATAGCAAGGAAATGTCTAAATGCTTTGAAGTGTGCAAGCAAAGCGATAACTGAACGAACAAGATTAACTAAGTAGTTAATGTCCCCCTCATGTAGGAAATCACTACATGAGGGGGACGATATGTCAGCGGAACAGAGCTGGAGAATGAGCTAGAGGAGACGAGAAGTAGTAATAATCCAGATCAGAAATATAGATTGGTGCGGCGAAAAACTGCCCGTTTTCCATTGTAGATGCTTTCTGCCCTATTCAATATAGATGCTTCAAAATAAAAAATGACATACCTCTTTGCCTAGGTAGTAGGAGGCCTACAACGGTTTGGATATGTTGTGTTTCCTCCTTGACAATAGTAGCAAGCGCTCAGGCTATCCATATGCCTGAGCGCTTGTTGGTGGAGTCCCCAAATCCCCCGGAACGCATGATGAGATCAAGCGGCTATATGTTATTAATATGTATATTACAAAAAGCCAGATGAGACTAATTGCTTCTCATCTGGCTCTTTTCATCATTCTCAAGGGTTTTGTTCTTATTGCCCCTACTGTCTAATCCCATAGGATTTGATACAGTCCGGGAAAATTAGGGATTCGCCATAGGCCGTCAGTCGTGGGGTAACATTTGGTTTCAGGTTATTTGAGAAGCAATTTCTGAAAGAGCAGCGCTTATTGATTTTTCTTTTTCTGCTTTTTTCCTCAGCTCTTCCCACTCATCAAGAATCATATAGATACAGTCCTTCACAACTGGAAAAAATGCAATACAGTCATTCTCGCTGAGTTCATGTATTCCTTTGCTCAAAATGCCATATATTGTCGGATTACTAGTTAACAATGCTGGCAGATAGTCTTTCAAAAGCATAATCTTTTCACCTACTCGTGCGGAAATGAAAGTTTCGTCATCAATACTTTCCCCTGCATTCTTTTTTGCCTGCATAAGTAGTCGTTCAAGGATTCTTCTGAGATATACATATGATCCTGCTCCGATTCCGCTTGCATGCAGACCTATTGCTCTTCCAAACTCTCTGCGATCCTCTGCAGACATAACTTTAGTATATTGATCAAGCTCCGGAAAAGACAAATCTGCGACAGACGGATACTGTCCAATTTTTCTAAAAGATTTATTATCTGTAAGAACAATATAGTCAAGATGGTGGCTATCATTCATACCACACACGAACTTAAAAACTAGCACCCGTGAAACTTCATCAATTTGCCAGTTTTTCCACTGCCATTCGCCGCCGTTTTCTTTCCTATCCTTTGAGCGAGAACCATATACTATGTTCTGTAAACAACTAACTTCCTCGGAAAGATCCTTCTCAACGTATTCATCTCTGCACTCATCATGGTAGTAGTATATGAACGGTAACAGTGTAAAAACACGTTCAACCTTACATTCCTTACAGTAGGCACTTATTCGCCTTTCTCCACTGAGCAAATCAATCAAGTCATGAATGTTGTTCTCTGTAATATCGATTGAATCGTATAATCCTCTTTTGAGAAGGAATGTTGCAAAGACATTTTCCTTATCACTGGATTTCTTAGGAGTTATAGCCTCGAATATATTGTGGCGCATTCTTACCGCTCCTTATTATGTAAACATGGCTGCTGTAGACATAGTGTTATAGCGCATTAGTTTATTGCCATTTTACGAGACTACTGTCTCAAAGCATCCATTGTCCTACATCTGAGAAGAGATAAACATTTCAATTGCCATCAAAGATTTCTCGATCTCGCTGACGTTCTTTCGAAGCAATCTATGCAGAGACTGATCGATAGGAACATCGTTTCCATTAACATGTAATACTTGTTCTCCGAATTTCACATGTCCAAGTCTATTCCTATACATATTTACCTTCTCTATATAGTATTTCTTAAAATTCTCAAATCCCGTGTTTGATGGCATTTTATACTGAGAGATTAAGATTTGAAGTATGACATTCAATATGTCTAGCCTATCTGAAATACTCAACAAATACTCGTCCTGATTCGCATATGAGAAAATACACTGTTGTTCCTTCGCGGTCTCCACTTGCTTTTTTACACGCCCGCACTTCCCTTCAAGTAGTTTTTGTGTCATTTGACAAAGTTGTTCTTTTTCAGCAGGTGAGAACTTATTCCAACAAATTGTCAGGACTTCTCGAATACGCAATTCAAAATCACAAGTATTATCTAAAACAAATCCTCTTAAGTTTATCAAATCTTCCGAACGCTGTACGATTTTAGTAATAACACGCGATAGTTTTTGCTCAAATTCTTCGTTTTTTCGACTAGAATAATATATTCCATCGAGTGGAGGTGTTGCAGTAGAGACAGCAGAGGATACAGCAGAGATCATCTTCTCATACTGTGATGAATAGAACAAAATGTCTGTTAGAATATTCTGTTCTCGAATCGCACTAATTACATCCACGCCAGTTTGCTTGGAGGTTAAATCATAGTCCATCAAAATCAAATCATATTTTGTGGATTTCAGTTCTTGAATATCCATAGCAGAATTTCTCTTATGAGAGATTTTGCATTCCAAACAGTGCTCAGCAGCAAACCTTTCTACCTTTGGCGTTTGAAGCCTATACCAGCCAGAATTATCCTCAAACCATAATATGTTAAAAATGTAATTCATTTTGCGATACTTACCTCCAAACCAAACCCTTTTGTATAATCTCTGAGAATTCTAGCCGTTCCTCCCATGTCTTCAGCCAGTTCTTTAACCTCGTTCAAGCCAATACCAAAGCCTTTTTTAGTAGCGTTTGCTGACAATCCAAGCTCAAAAATCATTTCCTCGGATATAGAAGGATCTAAACCGATACCATTATCGCAAAAAGCAACAAAAACATTGTGCGAGTCTTCACGGAAAGAAATCTGAAGCGAACTTGCTTTTGCTTTAAGGGAGTTACTAACAATATTATCGACAATTATACCGATTGATGTCGGATCAAACAGACAAACAAACTCAGAATCTTTTGCGATAACTGTATATTTCAATCCCCTGAGAGCAATTCCAACATCAATGTATTGCTGAATAAACCCTGATAGGCTACCAGGATCTGTTTGCTTGAGATGCTGATTTCCTTTTATTGCTAACTCTGCCATTTTATTTGCCTTTGCGTTTGCTTTTGCAACTTCAGACAAATACGTCAGAACTAAAAGTTTTTCATCAAAATCAACGTTTTGGATAACCTCTCTAATGGCTTGAAGATTTCCTCGTACAACCTCTGTATTTGTATATATTGAATGCATGCCTCCTATCAGATTCTTGGCAGACGTTTCTGAAAGCCCTTGCAAAAAATACACCTGTTTTTCGCGAGCTTCTCTAGTTGCTCTTTCTTTGCGAAGTGCATTTTCTTGAGCTGCATTCTGTTTTTCTAAGGAAATGTTGTGAGACATAATCTGTTCAGTCTTACTTCGAACGGATTTTGCCAACTCTTCCAATGCAGAGTTCTGTGCTCTTTGAGCGGCCTTCTCAAGTTTATCGATAGATGCACTAAGACTCTGCTCCTGATGAGACACTTCTTTCGGAGTTAACAGCGCAGGATTGTAGTCTATATTAATTATATCACTTCGCCGACTTAGGTCTGCAAACTCAGCAATGATTGCCTCAGGGGTTTCTAAGGGCATAATGGTCTTGCCAGTCGGATCAGATTTTAATGGTTCTCCCCAGTTGATGATATTGACAACATATCGCTCGATTACCTTCAATACTTTTTGCAAAAAGAATAGGCTTAACGATTCCACAGAGGGAGTATTAACAAAGCCGTGCGCGCGACTACTGGTTTCAATAAATCCATCGTTTTCACCATGTATTGAAATGCGCCCCATTACTTCACGCGTACCCAGATTACGGTTATATCCCTGAGCTTTTCTCTTGTTAATATTAAAGAAATCTTCGCCTGGTTCTCCATACGGATTAACTCTGAATCCATTCTTATAGATGAAGACTGAACCATAATTTACGGGCTGTACGCCCCCCATTAGTCTTGTAAACCCTGCCTTGGCACTTTTATTCAAATAAAACAGCGAAACAGTAATATCATGCAGTAGCGGGTAATGCGTGTTCCTTTCAGAGAATTGAAAAATGAATTCTCCTCGGTCGAATAATTCCGTTGTAATTGTTTTGCCATCCTGTGAAATAACAACCCTAATGTTGGTTGTTTTCAAGTTCATCTTCTCAAATACATCGTTGACTATGACCCCATTAACGATTTCTCGTTCCCATCCATCTTTTTTCTTCTTAGAAGAACGAATTCTATCATCCTCCTGCATCATTTCTGGTGCACAAAATGAAATAGAAAAAGGATCATCCCTATTATCGATATCTGGGTTTATGAGCTTCATCAATGATTTTTTAAGTTTTATCACAGAGGCACGATCCCATTCTTCTCGCAAACCAGAAATCGTAAGGATCGTTCCCTTCGAAGCATTATCTGGCAGTGAGGGGATCGAAGAATACTGAACAGGAATGTTCATAAATTCCTGAGAATCATCCACTTCGAATTCATCCCAATCGATATGGAGTAGATTAGCATTCGAATCGCATTCTGTTTTAGTAGCTAATGCTAGTTTTGCCCCCAAACGATCGCATGAAAAACGTCCGACACCCTTAGCGCCAGCTAAATTACGCTTAATGTTCTCCCGAAATCCATAGCTGTTCTTCTTCTTCTTTGCGGAATAAGCAACAAAAAGCCATTTGTTGAGTATATCATCATAACTCATCCCGCAGCCATCATCTGCTATAATAATCTGAGGATTATTGCTCGTTAGGTCTTTGAAAGTAATGACAACAGAATGTGCTCCGGCGTCATACGAATTCTTTACCAATTCAAAAACGGCAATGAATTTGTCGCTTATCAGATCACGGCCAATAATATTCTTAAGCCCAGTGCTTATTCTAAACGAAAGACTATTGTTGCTGTTCATTATCCTTTAGCACCTCTTTAATTGCCAGCCCTATTTGTTCTGCAAACAGGGGAGGGACAGCATTTCCTACCTGCGTATAGCGAGGCACTTCTTGCTTTCTCCGCTTTCCACCTGATGTATATTTTCCTTGAAATTCATACCAATCCGGAAAACTCTGGAGACGTGCATGTTCACGTACAGTTAGAATACGTGGTTCACCATAATGCACTAGTTCATCAGGAATAGAAGTGATAGTCGGGGATTGCGAATCTGGATCCAAAACAGTGACTCCGCGTCTGTTTAGATTCTTAACGATTCCATCAGCCGGCGTAATACGCTTTCCCCTTGGTACACTACGAAGCAACTCGTTATGCAGTGTAATGGTATCTTCTCGATGATTGACAAATCTGTGACTATCAACACCTTTTGTTCTATCAGGTGTTTTTTGCCTCATCAGTTTTTGATACCCTGACTGAATAGTGCCGTAGATTCCTGCCTCAAACCCACTTGTGTCCGGTGACGGAACTGTGCCACATGACTTTTCAAGATCTCCTATGGCCTCACGGACACTTGTAGTGCTGCTTATACCCTTTGCTCTACAAAACGCCTCACGATTCTCTTCCAGAATTGTAAAAACACGTTTGGGATCATGGTTCTTCATAGCAATAAGAATAAAGCGCTTTCGATTTTGCGGGATGCCATATTGCGACATATCTATAATGTTATACGCCACTTGATACCCTTCTTCAAAAAGCGCCTGCGCAACAAAGTCAGAGTAAGGTTTGACATCTGCGCTTCTTTCGAATTTCACAGTAAAACCATGTACATTCTCGAATATAATGACTTGTGGAGAAACTAGCTTTATGAACTTGATATAAGAGTCTACTAATCTATTTCGTTGATCATTAGCGTCTCTTTTGCCTGCCATAGAAAAACCTTGACATGGAGGGCCACCAGCGACTAGTGTAACGTGTCCTCGCAGTCCTTCCAAGGCCTCTCTATTTTCGTCAATCAACTCATTTATGTCATGTGCTTTGAGAGAAAGCCACTCTGGCCAACGAAAGTGAGGAACATTATCTATTAGGTTGAATTTAAGCGTAGAAAAGGCATCGGCATTTTTTTCCACTGCAAACAAGCCGTTCCATCCTGCATTGAACAGTCCGGTTGATAGCCCGCCGCATCCAGCAAATATGTCGATATAATTTAGTACTTTTCCCATCATCAATTTCTCCTTGCAATGGATATAATCCCTCATGTTGAGTATAATATTAGGGAGCAAAAAAGTCAACAAAGGGAGGCTTTATTTATTTGAGAAGAGCTTTTTTTTCTCGTGTTGATGTCGCCACTTCCTATTCCTCATTGGTTTTAGAAGCTAAACGTCAAATAGAAGGCGCCAATAAACCAATGAATTACACGATAATATCTCAAATCTATGTTCCTGATGAGCAATTCAATATTGTTATGAAAAATATCATTACGCCCCTTCCACAATATATACCGCACTATATAAATTCCATTACATCTTTGACTGGAATATGGCAATGTATAGAAGTAAAGAGTACGTCTGACAGCAGGGGAATAATAGTATACATGGGGGGGAGAACTTTTCCGTTATATGCAGCGCCATTACTAAATAATTGTTAATGGATTACAGAGTTTCTAGAGAATCAAGGCGCTATTTTGCTTCGAAAACATATAGCAAAACCGCCCTCACACTTCGACATCGTACCGAGGCATGCAGGCGGTTTGCTTTATATGTTCAGTTATGCGCACAGCACCGTGCCATTTTTGAAGGTGAAGTGCATGATACCATCGGCATCCACCGTGGCCTTCTCCACCATAGAATTCCATAGTGCAGGTGCGAACTCGATTACCTTCTCATTGCTGTCCATCAGTTGCTTCGCAAACGATGTAAGCATTTTGCGTTGTTACGTACGGCTGGCGCATTAGGTCTCGATGGCTGTATACCGATCAGCGGCATTCTGATAACGCTCTGCTAGCGCATTGTATCGGGCAGCGTATTCTTCCTGATCCATCGCCATGCTGGCATTCTGCGCAATGGTCTGTTCCATCAACTCGGTTACCACTTCCATCTCACTTCGCAGCTCGGCAGTCTCGGATTCTGGGCTTTTGCATCCGTGACGAAACCCACAATGCTCTTGATATCCTTCGTAATAAAGTCGCGTTCATCGATAAGCTGGTTGAAGGCGTGGAGGAACTTCTCCTGCACCATATCGAACATTTCTGCGGAAACGATAGCAGGATTGCTGTTCTCAACATAATACTGGGGAACCTCGCCCTCGTTGATCTTCATTATCTTGGTAAAGAAATCCGTGCAGAATGTCTTTTGCAGCAGCACATCGCCTTCGCATTTTTTCTTTAGTTATGATGTTCGGTCTGATGCTGGGTTACCCTTCTTTGGGGCTCGGTTAGATAATCAGAATAGTTCCACTTTTTTGTGCTATTCTTCAGTTGAGGGCAAGATGATGGTAAATACACATGGATTGCTCGTAAGATATAGATACTTTCAAAGAATGGAATGCTTGCAGTTTAGTAGTCTATTACATGCCCATCTTCCTTTCGTTTCAAGAAGCGACATTCTATTCCTAATAGTAATTCCGCGTTGGCCCTCGCCTTCAGCAACTGCCGCATTTCGTCCCTTGCCTGACGATACTCAGGATAGGTCTGCTTTTTTTCGCCGAGGAGTACAGCGTATTCTGCACGAAGAGTTTTCATCGTGGGCAGCTTTTTCAAGCCAAGTTCATTAAAGGCTTTCTTGGCAGCTTTGTGCAGCGCAATCTCGCTTTCATGTTCAGCCAGAAACTTTTTTGAGTATCCAGATTGGTGGTAAGCTACGTAGATCTCGCGGGTTTTGATGTAGTTCAGGATATGCGTCTGCAGCACGGCATTGGCAGCGAGTTTTGCTTCAGTTTCTTTTATGCGACTCTGCAAACTGTTACAGCGCGCTTCGGTCTGGTCCGCTTTTTCTTTCAATTCGCTGTATTCAAGCAAGCCCGTTTCAGTCAGGTAGTTCAGCGTCTGAGCAATTTGCTTTATGTTGAAACGCTTCGCCCAGCGTTCATATCCAGGGCCTTTGCCCGCACGAAGCTGTGCCTGAATGTCAACAAGCAGATTCACTTTCGGAGTAGAAACAGCGAGAGTTTGCCGCTGCTGCGTGGGCTGATGTTCCCGTTCTCCGGCGAGGAGCGCAATCAGCGTAGGAAGATCGTAGGCTTCCCCCAGAGTGTCCAGACGCTTAAAGCGCGTCTGTCCGGGGCCGCGTATGCTGATCTGTTTACCACGTTTGATCTCACATCCAGCCGCCTTGAGCAGTTCCAGCAGTGCATCAAGGTCGGCTGGTTTTTGTGCGAGGACATCGTCAATCAGGATGCGGATTGCCTCACGCTGCGGCAGCTTAGCACGATCTCCAAGCCACTTATTGTAGGCTTGCCCATGTCGCTTCGGATCTGCAACAATGGAGTATCCATTCTCAATGCAGATCGTGTCGCTAAGCTTGTGCAATGCACGGGTGGAGTTGAAAAAGTTGCGGAATTTTCGGTCACAGTCCAGATTGACAGAATGGAATATGATGTGGTTATGGATGTGTTGCTTGTCCGTGTGAGTGGCAACGATATAGGCGTGATTGCCGTGGGTGAATCGCCGTGCCAATTCCTGACCCATACGGTTAGCTTCCTCCGGTGTAATTTCACCCGGCAGGAAGGATTGGCGCATATGATATGCGATCACATCGTCCTTGCCACGATATCGCCCGGTACGCTCAAGGTATTCCCGCTTTGCCAGCAGAAATTCGGCGTCTGCAGTACGGTGATCACAGGCATAGCTGGTGATCAGCTCGCCCTTCTCCGTCTTGTCAGGATTCTTGGAATAGTCGAGAATGTCCCGGATGGCAGTTCCTTCTGTGCGGCCTTTGCCCGCATGAAGGGGTATCAGTCGGGTGGTGGCCATTAGCTCCCTCCTTGCACAAAAAGATCGGCGGCCTGCGTATCAGCAGACCGCCGTTGGTATTAGCAGAATACGAAGCGCCACATCATTCCGCGAATGTTATCCAGCCCTTTCCACACCCATTCAGCTATCAGTGGAAGACCAATCGGGCTGATGAGCCATGCCAGCAGCAGGAATATACCGCCATTCCTGTAATCCCCTGTGACGAACAGCAGGAGTGAAAGCGTGATGCCCAGGGAAGAAATGATCGCAAGCACGCGGGTGGAAAGTACCAGAAGGAGTGCCAGCAGGAAATGAATAGCGGTCAGCAGCAGGACAATGGGCATCAGTGCGATTCTGAAGAAAGCTCGGACAAAGCGCATCGTTATCACCTCACAATAGATTGTAGAGCCGCACCCTGAATTGATTCATTTCTTTATCAATCTCAGCACGTATCTCAGCGGGTAATTCACCATCTCCGCGTGTGATCAGGAATACTCTGAAAAAGTCGTAGGCAGAAAGCAACTCATCGAATAGACTATTCGGCGTTGCGCAAGTTTTTGCATAACATAATTCTTGATGTTTATCCTCCCAGTACAGGACGATATATCCATATTTTGATTTAACAACTTCAACTTCTGTATCTACTGCCAAGTAATCAGAGAATACAAGCAGTACTTTGTCGAATGTTACCATGGTATGCCTCCTTTTTTTCTTATGTCATACCATGATCACCGAATACATGCAAGGATACGGATTAACCGATACCGCTGATTTTTGTCAAAAGACTGCTAAGCATTCCCCACAGCCGCTCCTGCTGCGCCTGCACATCAGTAATGTCCACCTCATAGATACACCCGGTTTCATTCAGGCGGCGGGCGATCTGGTTGACATTATTGCTGGTGCGGCGCATCAGTAAAACAATTTCTTTCAACTCCTGAACTTCCAGTTTTACGATCATTCCGTCAATGGCAATCTTCCGAAGATACGCTTCCCGGTTAGTGGTTCCAAGCTCCTGCATCCGCTCTTCAATCAGATGCCGCTCCTGTTCCGTAACACGAAAGCTCAGCTGGATTTTGCGAACACGGTTGGGTTCGTTCATCTTGCCGGCTCCTTACGGATGGAAGGCTTCTTTGCAGGAGCATTCGGTTTTTGTTGAAGCTGCTGATAAATGGATGGCTGCTGCGCCTGCCTGCGGGCCTCGCGCATAAACAGATTGATAAGGCCGGGATGAGCATAACCGACAACATACGCATGTGTGCGATCAGTGCCGATAGCATCCCTGTCATAAGGCACAGACACTGTCTGCGCCCACGCCTTATGGCTGTCATCAATCCGGCCATCCCTGTCCTTGTACCGGGCAGTAGCAGCCAGAACCATAAGCGTGCGTTCCATGCCGAAACGCTCCACCACCTGAAAAACTGCTGCTGGATCAAGTCTGTTATCGCGGTAGTGCTCCCGGATGGCTGCATCAATGGCTTTGCTGCAATCAACATTCGCCTGATACGACGCCCGATATGCAGGCAGCTCATCATGCTCACGCGCATAGACAGCGGAGTGCGGGTAGATCGGCAGGCCGGTCATCTGCTGAGCTTCCAGTATTTCTTTTGCACACTGCTCAACACAATCCCAGACATGCTCCATGTGGGGCGACTCCATATGCTCCATCTGGCTGAAAATCGCCGCAAGGGGCTTATCCATATCCAGCAGCACAGACGCATATTGGTCAGACAGATCGTTGTACTCCAGGCTCAGCAGGATGTCCTCGCGCATGACATAATCGTATGCATGGCGCAGAATCTCTTCTGGCATCTGCTCCAGTAGCCAGGATCTGAACTCATCCTGCTCTGCAAACATCTTTTTGTACAATGCTGTATTCAGTTCTTCGTTTGTCATTTACCTTTCCTCCTGTGAATGATGGTGGCGTATCCCGTTACCGGGCCTTCCAGGTGCTTTCAGCTGATCACGGATAGAGGGTTTCTCGGCATCCTGTTCCGGTGCCGCATCAGTCTTGCCATCCATGTTCAAAAGGACGTTCAGTATTGTCAGACGAGCGCTTTTCTCCTGCAGCTCTTCTTCCTGCTCAAAGGGCTTACCCATCTCTACCTTGGCGGCTTCCATCTGCTGATAAAGTCTGTCAAGCTGCGCCTGCGCTGCACTCATGCGATCTGGGATGAAATTGAGCGCATTTTCGATGCGAATCAGGTTGCCACGGGCATCGCTGCCCAGAGTCAGCTTATGGGACATAGCACCTCGCAGGGACATTTCAAATGAGGCGTCGAACGGATTGTAGGAGATCGTCATCCGCAAACCACGGTATTCGCCGACGTCCGTTTCAGCATTGGTCTTTACAGCTTCTTTGCAGGCGGAAATGATGGCGTCACCGGCAGCTTCTTTGTCTGCATAGCGCTTACCCATGACTTCCATGCCCACGAAGTTTTCTGGCGGCAGCGGATGGGATGCCAGCGTAGCCAAATCCTGCTGATAACCGGCGATATAGCCCTTATACTGTTCAATCTGCTGCGGGAAATGCTTCATCAGCTGATCTTCCAGACGGAATTGCTTGCTCTGGTGGTCAGCTTTCATCAAGCGCAGGCGGGCGACGGCCACATCCAGATCATGAGGTAAGCCAGCATTACTGACTTCCTCCAGAACCGTGCAGGCGCCTCTCGGCGCACACGGCTCGCCGTTTACCATCATCTTGCGATTTATTAGACCGGTGAATCATCTCATGGCAGTTCGGACAAACAGCAAGTGTTTTGCGGTGACGTGACCGCATTATCTGTTCCCATTCAGCATTTCCCGTGAGGTCTTTCAACCTCTTGACCTGGTGAATTTCGATATCATCGCAGGTTGTTCCGCATAGTTCGCATGTTTTTGCGCGTAACTTGCAAATCAGGCTGCTGGGCTTTGCATATTTCTTGTAGGTTGCTTGCATGTCAACCTGTCCAAATAGCGGCTCTTTTCGTCTCTCAAATCCTTCATTGTAGTACACACACTCTTTCAGCCCAGCTTTCGTCATATAAGGGACTGTGAAAATGCCCTTTTTCAGATATCGAGCTTTGATCTTTGAGGTCTTTGTACGATATTTCGCAGCAAAGGTTTTGAGCATGCTATACTTCATCAGGCTTGAGAAATGAGCCATTCTTATGGGATTGCACGCCAGCGAGTAGTAATTAGCCAAGCCTCTTACCTCGCTGTTGTACTTGCTTAGAATTTCAATGTCCGAACGGTTAATAAGTTTCTTCCTGTGGATGGCTTTCCAGCGTTCTTTACCCTCAGTATCCTTCTTGATACGGATTGCTCCTACTTCCAGCAATTTCGCCTTCGTTTTATCAAATGGCGTATAGAGTTTGACTACCGCTGAATACACACGGGACTTTGTTCCGTTTTTCAGCCTCTTCGTTTCCTGAGACCGAGATACCTTGATATCATAGCCAAGAAAACGCGCACACTCTGATGTGTGGGTGATTTTCGTCTTTTCTACTGAAAGGGTTAAACCTAACTTTTCCTTCAGAAAAACGGCAAGGTCAGTTTTGAGTGCTTCGGCGTCTGTCTTGTTTCCAATCATACCAATGATGAAATCATCAGCGTATCGGACATATTGCAGACTTTTATAACCCTCGTCAAACACTTCGCAGGTTGGTAATTCCCGGGCACGTGCTTTCAGCGCACGGATGTGGCGGGCACATTCTTTTTGTTCCTGTTCATTGAGCGTGTCCCAAATCTTTGCATATTTACGTTTCGTTCTTGTGATCAAACCGTGCATACGCTCATATTCTGGGTTTGCTTTTCTGTGTGAGGAACTTCCTCTGTCGAATTGCTTTTTGTACTCCTCAATATGCTTGTCCAGTTCGTTCAAATAGATATTTGCAAGAATTGGACTGATACCTGAGCCCTGTGGTGTGCCTGAATAGGTCATATGGAATTTCCATTGTTCCATATACCCAGCTTTCAGGAACTTCCACATCAGAGCGATGAAGGCTTCATCCTTGATGCGGCGGCGTAGGATATCGATCAGCACATGATGGTCAAAACAATCGAAACAGGCTTTGATGTCGCCTTCCACAAACCATTTCGCCCCAGTGAAAGTGCGCTGCAGATGAAGCAGAGCCGTATGGCAACTTCTACGAGGACGAAAGCCATGTGAGTTTTCTGAAAAGGTAGGTTCATAGATGCTTTCCAGTATCATTCGGACGACTTCCTGCACCAGTTTATCATTGGCCGATGGGATTCCCAGTGGCCGCTTTTTATCACTGTTCTTCTTCGGGATGTATTCCCGACGTGCAGGGTGCGGCTGATAGCTTTTGTCTTTCAGGGATGCTATGATCCCTTCAATCCTTCTGCTGCTCATGCCGTCAATGGTGTTGCCATCCATTCCCGGTGTCATGCTTCCATCATTGGCGTATACATTCTTGTAGGCCAGAAGATAGAACTCCGGGTTATACAGATTTCGATACAATCTCTCATATCTGTACGTTGGGTCTTTTGCTTTATCGCTTAGACTATTCAATACATCAATCGGATTTCTCATAGTGCCTCACGCACCATCCTTTCTGTTTGTATTAAAAAGGTAAACTGCTCCCCTTCGCCATGTAGGCGGTTTTCCCGCTTCCGTTTTTACGGCCATCTCTGTTAATTCAGAGTCCTCGGACTACTATGGGAGCTGTGTAACCATGCCCCTTACGGGGTTTAGGTCATCCCCGGTAGCGTATATCAAAATAGCGTTTTGCGTTGTCGGATGCGACTTTCGCCGTTTACTTCTGTCTTGAAGTTACTTTGCTTCGGATATCACATAGCCATCCAAAATGGAAGAACAGCTATCGAAGCACCGTAGGTTTCAGCATCTTTCCTACGGAGGGCAAGATGTCCCCAAGCTCCGGCTATCGTATCAGGCAATCCAGCTTTCATCCTCATACGCAAATTTTCATCCCCATGTCCAGCGGTTCTTTGGATGCTGTGTATACCGCTGCACACCCATCCTTTCGGATAACAACATGCTACACTCCCCATTGGGTTTCCCCATCCGGATAAGTTGTGGGATGATAGGTTTACTTCTTTCACCTTCCTTTCTTGATATCTTTACCTACCGCTTGCTAAAGGCGGATTTTGATATACACCCTTACGGGCGCACCATCTTTTCTTTAATTCGCGGGTCGCCGGCACACAAAGCCTTGATCTCTGCATAGGACAAAGCTGTCTCGTCCACATCCTCACAGGAGCGGACAGGGCTTTTGCTGGTCATGATTTGGCTGATAAACTTCTGCTTGTTCTCTACCGTCTGCCACAAGTAGGCGTCGAAGGTCGATTCGGTGACATAGCGGTAGATGGTCACTTCCTCGTTCTGGTTGCCTTGCCGCACGATACGGCCTGCGCGCTGCTCCAAATCGCCGGGACGCCAGGGACAATCAAGGTCATGCGATGCCACCAGCAAATCCTGCACATTCGTGCCTGCGCCCATTTTGGCGGTGCTGCCCATCAGGACACGCACCTGGCCGGATCGTACCCGACCAAACAGTTCCTTCTTGCGGGCCTCTGTGTTGGCATCATGGATGAATGCAATTTCCTCCGCAGGGACACCCATCTTGATGAGCTTGTTGCGAATATCGTCATACACACTGAACTCGGGGCTTTCAGCGCCAGCAGAAGCCTTGGGAGTGGACATATCACAGAACACCAACTGGGTCAGCCGCTTGCCCCTCCCCTCATCCCAGATGCGGAACACATTGTTCACGCAGGCATTGACCTTGCTGCCCGGATCGTCAGGCAGCAGCGGGTTGATGAGTCGCTGATCCAAACCCAACTTTCTGCCATCACTGGTAATCTTGAGCATATTATCTTGTGAAGGATCAACATTGCCGCTGTGAACCTCGGCAGCTCGTTCAGAGAGTGCCTGCACCATTTCCTGCTGATACTCGGAGGGCTTCACCACAACCGTTTCATAATGAGCCGTAGGTGTGGGCAGATGAAGCTGGTCAGCTGTTTTGATGTCTGCTACCTGACGGAACATGGTCATCAGTTCCGGGAGGTTGAAGAACTTCGCAAAGCGTGTACGGGCGCGGTAGCCGGTACCTTCTGGGGCAAGCTCAATGGCTGTGACAGTCTCACCGAAGTTGGACGCCCAGCAGTCGAAGTGTGTCATTTCATTCCGGCGCAGCGTACCGTATTGCAGATAACGCTGCATGGTGTACAGCTCGGTCATCGAATTGCTGACAGGAGTGCCGGTGGCGAACACCACGCCGCGTCCCTCGGTCAATTCGTCCATGTACTGACACTTCATGAACATATCGCTGGATTTCTGCGCCTCGCTGGTGGAGAGACCCGCCACGTTACGCATTTTTGTCGCCAGGAACAAATTCTTATAGGAATGTGCCTCGTCTACATACAGGCGATCCACGCCCAGCTGTTCAAAGGTCACGACATCATCCTTGCGATCTTCTGCCTGTAACTTCTTCAGCTTTAATTCCAGCTGCTTACGAGTGCGGACAAGCTGCTTGATGGAATACTGGTCGCCGCGAGTGCGGGACAGTCCCTCGATGCCAGCAGTGATCTCGTCAATCTGGTCTTCGATAAAGCGCTGCTGACGCTCCGCTGAAACAGGGATGCGCTCAAACTGGCTGTGTCCGATGATGACAGCATCATAATCGCCAGTAGCGATTCTGGAACAGAACTTCTGACGGTTCCTGCGCTCAAAGTCCTTTCGTGTGGTCACAAGTATATTGGCGCTGGGATAGAGCCGCAGGAACTCCGAAGCCCACTGCTCGGTCAAATGGTTGGGAACCACAAACATGGCCTTCTGACACAAACCTAACCGCTTACTTTCCATGACAGCGGCGATCATTTCAAAGGTCTTGCCTGCACCTACTTCGTGCGCCAGCAGCGTATTTCCGCCGTAAAGAATGTGCGCCACAGCGTTTCGCTGATGCTCACGAAGGGTGATCTCCGGGTTCATACCGGTAAAAGCGATATGAGAGCCGTCATATTCACGCAGGCGAATGCTGTTGAAACGCTCGTTATACTCCTGCACCAGATGATGGCGGCGATCAGGATCGCGCCATATCCAAGCCTGGAAAGCGTCCTTGATGGCTTGCTGCTTCTGCTGGGCCAAGGTAGTCTCTCGCTGGTTCAGCACCCGGCGTTCATTGCCGTCCGGGTCACGCACAACATCGTAAATACGGGTGTCGCGCAGATTCAGAGTATCCTCCAGAATCTTATAGGCACTGGCATAGCTCGTACCATAGGTAGAGTAAGCCGCCACATCATCGAAGTTGATTTTCGTTTTGGCTGATATGAACCATTCAGCCGTAAAGGGCGAATAATTCACCTGTACAGCTCGCTTCTGGTAAAATGGAGTCTGGAAGGTCTCATGCATGAACTGCTGGTAGATCTCCTTGTCAATCCATGTTGCCCCCAGACGCACATCAATGTCGGATGCCTCCAAGTCCTGGGGCTGGGCAGTCTCCAGCGCTGCAACATTTCGTAGGAACCGATCATCATGCCCAGCGGCAAATACAGCGTCACGCAGCTTCTTTCGCACATTTCCGCTCAGATATTCATCTGCAGTCACATACCGGAGCGTCTGGCCTTCGCCAGCCGTTTCCGGCAGCGGGAAGATCACGCCGTTCAGCTCCTGCGCCAGTTCGTCCTCCGTCTTTCCTGTCAGCTGCGCCATATATGGTAGATCAACGCCGACCCGCTCCGCAATGGACACAGCCAGGGCTTCCACAGCGGTATCCACATGGTCGATAACACGCTGCTGCTTGATCGTTCTCTTCGTGAACATATCCGCCTTGCGTTTGAGCTGCTGCTGATCATCCAGCACTTCCAGAGAACACAGAAGGTAGTAGGAAGAATCGTCCGAGAAAGCCAACGCATTGCCACGGGAATTGATGAGGCCATACTGTGCGGTGAAGGCGTCGTAACGCTGGTTCAGCTCTGCCTGCAAGCCCTGGATCGCGCTGTCACCGGCTTCATCCAGCTGGGCGTCAATCAGTTCATGCACACAGTCCCGTAGCCCCACAAGCCCTTTTACTCGCTCCTGGGCGGTCTGGTTGAGGTCAGGGCGCACCATGATGGAGTTCTCCCGGAAATATACCTGACCACCCACCACCGTATAGGAGTAGTTTTTAACGAGGGGATCGGCGGGGATGGATTCGCGGATTTCTTCACCCTCCGCCAGCTCCAGCAAGGCCGCTGGCACATAGGTTCCCTGAATGTGCTGCACGGCGTCGCGGAGCTGATCTGCCAGTGAAACACCGTTCCGTGGGACAACTGTGAAATCCTGCCGCCCGTATTGAGTGCTTTCAGAAGTCTGTTCACCCAGCACCATTTCGGGATGGTCAATGAAATACTGATTGATTGCAAAGCCGTCAGCGTTTTCACCAAGGTGTACCCAGTCCGGCTCAATAGTCATGGGGCGTTCGCGCTTCTGCAGGAAGATGATGTCGGCGACTACATCCGTACCGGCAGCGGCTCGGAAAGCATCATTGGGCAGACGAATAGCCCCCAGCAGTTCTGCTCGTTCGGCCAGATACTGGCGCACTTCCGGCGACTGCTGATCCATCGTATAGCGAGAAGTGACCACTGCCACCACGCCACCGGGACGCACCTGGTCGATCATTTTGGCGATGAAGTAGTTGTGGATACTGAAACCAAGGCGGTTGTACGCCTTGTCGTCCACCTTGTAGTTGCCGAAAGGAACGTTACCCACAGCCAGATCAAAGAAGTCACGGCGATCCGTGGTTTCAAAGCCGGCCACGGTGATGTCAGCCTTCGGGTACAGCTGCTTGGCAATACGGCCAGAGATACTGTCCAGTTCCACACCGTACAGGCGGCTGTCATGCATCGAATCAGGTATCATGCCGAAGAAATTGCCAACGCCCATGGCAGGTTCCAGCAGATTTCCGCTGGTAAAGCCCATGCGCTCCATAGCATCATAGATGGCGCGAATGACCACAGGGCTGGTATAGTGGGCATTGAGTGTAGAGCCCATCGCCGATTCATATTCTGAAGAGGTCAGCAGGTTGCGAAGCTGAGCATATTCGGATGCCCATGCAGCCTTATGCTCGTCGAAGGCGTCTGCCAGACCGCCCCAGCCAACGTACTGGGCAAGAATCTCCTGTTCAGCTGGCGACGCAGGGCGGTTATCGGCTTCCAGAGCTTTCAGCACACGTATGGCTTCAATGTTCCTTTTGAACTTCTCCTTCGGCCCACCTTCACCAAGGCGATCATTCGTAATCCGGTAGTTTTCTGGTGTGATCTGCGGAACAGAGACAGGCTCAAGAGCTGCATTATCCCTGGGCAGATAGGCTGCATTGCGCTTATCCAATGCCAGCGGCCGTTCAAGCCGTTCCTTGCTTTCTGCCCGCATGATGGGATAAACCGCATTAGGATCACGCATGTGTACGTCATAGATACCGACACTTTCCACCACAAAAGGCCGGTTATCCAGATAGAGGATGTCACCAGCCCTGTATGCGGTTTCTTCAATGACCGGCTGAGCTTCTTCGGCAGGTGGTACTTCCAGCTTGGGAAGCTGTTCTGCCGCAGCCTGTTCAAGCGCTTTCTGATCTGGAAAGTCACCATATACACGAAGGTAGCGGTGCTCCTGCTGATCATACACAGCGGCACCATCATATTGGAAACCGTCTGCCTCCATTGTGCCGTCAACATAACCTTGCGCTGCTTTTTCTGCCTCTGCCAACGTCTGATAGTCCAGCTTTGCATCGAAGCCATTCTCAAAGTGATGGTAAGCCACGACCAAATAGTGCGATGCAGCAGGTTCAGCCTGGGGGCTATTCATTTCCACGGCGGGCTCCTGAGTGTCAGCAGGCTGCACAATAGACAATTCCATACTTGTTTCAGCAGGCTTATTCTCCGATTCCAGCATAGCTGCCTGAATACGTTCCTTCTCTGCTGGCAGCAGGTAGCGATCCTGGCGGATAAGGTCTGTCACACGTTTTGCTACATTGGGCCATTTCAGGTGTACATCCTCACAATCCCGCTTTTGCAGATGAATACCCTTACCGTCATAGTTCAGCCAGCTGTGATCAGCCCTGGATACTCCGGCTGAGCTGCCGCCGATACCGTATTCCCTTCTGAGGCATTCCACCTGCTCCTTGGGCGTATGAGGCTGTACGAAATACTGATAAATCCGGCTTTTGGAATGTTCCATGTTGCTGCCCTGGCTCAGGACATCATTGATCTCATCCTCTGTGATGAATTGTCGGACAACAGGTACTTCCGGCATCCGTGAATCGTAGTCCTTACGCGGCAGGGACAATTCATCCAGCCGTGTCATCAGTGTATCTATATTGCCATAGTGATAACGCATCAGAGAACGATCTTCATGGTATGCTGCCAGGAATGTGCGATATTCGTCAGTGATCACAGTGCGGCTTTCAGGCGCTGCCAGCGCTGCAACAGTCATTTCATTCCACTGTGGATATCCGCCCTTACCCATATCTCTGATGGTGGGAAGATACCCTTGGTGGCGGGCTTCTTCCGACAGATCGCCTGCAACATAGTCCAGAGAACGAGCCAGCAGGAGTCGTTCATGACTCAACGCCGCTGCAACCTCAACATTCGTCGCAAACTGTCCATCATCCAGCATGTCACTGATTCGCTGCGCTGCATCCCGCCAGGAAATAACCTGGGCAGTACGGCGGTAACGGATGGCATCGCCAGAGCCGATATGGATGCCATCAACATCATACCAAGCACTGATTTTGCCGTGCGCGCCTTCAATACCATAACCGCCGTGATAGAGGTGATGGACGAAATCAGCCATTTCTTCCAAGGGTTTCTGCTTGGAAAACTCAGCAGCCAGCATCATACGATGATTGGCCGTGTTGCTGCCTACGCGGAGAATGTGATCAATATCGTCCTGGTGAACAGAAAAAGCGAAGGGTGCAAAGATCGCACGCTCCGCTTCATCAATACTATGGATTTGTTCTGCTTCCGTAGGGATGGCCATGCTGCCATCCAGGAAACTCAGCTGTAGATCAGCTCCGCCAGCAGGATTTCCTCTGCCTGCGCTTTCAGGCTGTTCATCAGGCCGGTCCAGCGCATCGGGTCGCTGGCCTTCAGTTCCTCCGTCACGTTCGCTGCTTTCGCCAGCTCCGGCATCATCTGCTCCAGGCGACGGTTCGCCGTCTCGCTGATCTCCTGCAGATGGCTGGTCAGCGTCCCGTTCAGCAGCATCGTCTGGTACAGGATCGGCCTCTGCTCCTCCAGGTACTTCGCCCTCATCCGTCCGTACTTGTTCAGGGGCTGGCTGGGGTGATTCGGCACGGTCAGGTTCGGAAACTGGTAGTCGCCCTTCATCGTGTACTGCATCTCGGTCATTTCCAACGCTCCTTTCAACGCGCTTGGCAATCGTTTCAATCTGCCGGAGTACCTGTCCGCTGATCTGGCTGACAGCCGTACCCAGGACGGCAACAGCATCCGGCGTATTCCAGTCAAAAACGTTCAGGAAGTCCTCATGCTCAAACTGGCTATCCACATCGAGGCCGCATCGCGCCTGCAGGGTGTAGCAGACGCTGATGGAGGTCGCTCTGCGAAAGGATTCCCTTACGTTGATTTCATCGTACTCCTCCAGGAAGGAACCGTCAACGATGCGGAATACGTCCTGCTGATGATCCTGCCAGTATGCGCTTGCCTGACGCTGGGCGATCTCGGCCAACTGAAAATGCAGACCGTGAACAGCAGAGACATCATATTCCTGTTCCAGCATGGCAGCGATAGCTGGTTCATTGCGCTCATTGATCTGCCACAGGAAGGGATCGAGGGAAGTGCGCCGGGTGCCAGTATCAGCAACATCGAACACATAGCGTAGGGAAAGCTGCCCAGCATGGTTGTGTAGCAGGGCGATGCCCTTGGAACCACGTCGTACATAACGGTGCATGGTACTGTTCCACAGATCATACTCAGCACAGGCAGTGGCGTCCGGACGCTGGGCATGAATGAGCAGCTGGTCGCTGTATTGGTATTTGTACAGTCTGGATGCCGTGGACAGATAGGCAGTCCAGCTGCGATAGTTGCTGGTAATCTGCCGCGCTGTGTCCTGCGCCAGCTGTATGTAGGTGAGGGTTTTATCTGGCATAGTTATCCTCCTCTGGGACAAACTGAACACGGTCTGCTATCCGATGATATTCATAATCCGTTATCTGTTCCAGCTTGCGAATGACAGATTCGGTAAGCAGACGCAGTGGTACTTCATCGGGCATCAAATAGGTCAGCATTTCTTCCAGCTCTATGATTAGGGTAATCCTGGTTCCCGGATTATATAGGTAGATGAGATTTCGTTCCCTGCGGGTGAACCGATCCATATTGCTTCTTCCTTTCAAAATAATAGGTACAGAAAAACCGGCACGAATGCTCATGCCGGTTGGGTAAATAACTGTGTGCTATACGGTTATTCCAGATGATGGATGACGGGGACTTGTTTAACCTTCTGGCCGTTTTACTCTCCGTTCAAGGACGAATACCATACCCGGTGTCCGTTTAGAGAAGCCGATGTCCTCTTTCCAGCTCATACCGCATCTGCAATGCTCTAAACCGATAAACTGCTGTTTCATCTCTTTGCCGCAGGTGGGACAGCCCTTGTTACTCTTGCCCATCATCCAGTTTCCTGAACTCATCCAGGCGCAGTTCGCGCTTCAATTCTTCTTCTGTGGGCAGATAGGTGAAATACTTTGACGCAAACACCTGCACGTTATCTTCAGGCAAGGTGTATTTGACAACTGCATCGCTCTTGTCTGCACACAGAACAATACCAATTGGCAGCGTATCACCCTCGTTCATCATTTCACGGGTGTAGTAATTTACATACATCTGCATTTGCCCGATGTCTTGGTGGGTAAGTTGTCCCATTTTCAAATCGATTAAAACAAAGCACTTGAGGATGTAGTTATAAAACACCAGGTCGATGAAGAAATTCTGTCCATCCATCGAAAGTCTCTTTTGGCGGGAGACAAAAGAGAAACCGCGCCCCAACTCCAGCAAGAATTGCTGCAGATGGTCAATTAGAGCTTGTTCCAAATCACTCTCGTACACATGGGTATCCGGCTTGATTTGTAAGAATTCCATCACATAGGGATCTTTGACAATCTTCTCGTATTCAGGGCGAGGCTCACGGATTTGGATTTCAGCTGCGACAGCAGACTTATCCTGACTGGCCAGAATTCGCTGGTAGTACATCGTATTAATCTGACGATCCAGTTGGCGTACGCTCCATGCAGATTTCGCACATTCCTCCGTATAGAAAGCACGCGCCTTATCATCTGGAACACGCATAAGCAGTTTGTAATGCGACCAACTCAATTCGGCACACAGTGTGTTCCGAATTGGATAGCAGCAATAAAACTGTCGCATTGAACGAAGATTTCGCTCTGAAAATCCTGTTCCGAACTCAGCTGTCAGCTGCTTGGACAAAAACTCCAATAATCCTTTACCATATGTGGCACGGTCATTTTCACCGCAAGCTTTATATATCTGCTCACCAATTTCCCAATAGGCCGTTACCATTGCAGTATTGACTGCATTGCACAACTTATGCTGTGCTGACACAATGGAATGACGAATGGAATGATAGGTCTGTTCTGCGTTTTGGGAGAGTTTGATTTGATTATCCATTACGAATTCCTCCTAAAAGGGAATCATGCAGACTAATAAAAACGATATGTACCTTTCCTACAAGAAGATCGCATATCATGTAGAAGCCGATATGCTGTAACTTAATTATATACCGAACCCCCTTGGATATCAACCACTTTTGTTGCACAGGCCGTTCAGCGTGGCTGCTCCCTTTGGCTATTTCGCTGCTGTTTCTGCTGATGCCTCTTCAATCCATTCTGCGCCCATTTGGGGATTTGATTGCCTTCCAGAACGCCCAGCACATCGCTACGTTCATATCGGGTAGATTTTCCTATAAAGAGGTTTACGCAATAGCAAGCAGAACCTCGGCTATTGGGAGAAGCACCAAAGCCTCCGTCACACAGAGCAATCTGGCAGGTCGCCTTGCGATATTCCCGGCGCAGCACCTCCGGCTTGATCACAACCACCTTGTTATGAAGATCGTCTGCATATGAAATGGGGGTGCAATCCTTGGTAGTAACAGGGCCGTTATCAAGCCCCAGAAGATCAGGAGTATTCAGTTCCGCACGGGTTTTCTCGGCTTGCCGTGCAACCCGTTGGCTATAGATACCGATAATCTCCGGGTAATCATCACTGGCCATGATGTCATCGTAGCGCGTAAATAGGATGTTGCTTTCGCAAAAGCCACACATATACCTGTGTCCCTCTGCGGCAGTCGGGTTTTCACCAACAACAATTTCAGTATCACCGATGTGCATGGCATGGATGATCTCATAATCACCGGCCATGCGCTTTTCTGCGTTCACATTCATGACTCCTTAGTTGCACGTTGATAGTCAGCCATCATCTGCTGATATGCTTCCGCTGCAGTATTGCTACCTCCAACATAATCCATGTAGCTGTGAAAGTCGAAAACAGCCTGAACAGTGAATATCCGAATTAGAACGGTAATCAACGCCTTCAGATTTGTCAGGAATACTTCCTGCACTTCTTCCTCGGATGCATATTCAAACAACTGCTCCGTGTGCTCATTATGTAACGCTTCATTGAGTTCAATGCCCACATTGCCATCACCGAATATCTGGATGTTCATGTCCATGCCGTAACTGTGAAAGCGAACATATCGGTTGTAACCTTGATGCGTCAGCCGGATTTGCAGATTCTTTCGCAACATAATTGTCTGTTCGGGGATACATGACAACACGGTTGCGTATACCCTGGCAATGAATGCATGCTTCTGTTCGGTTTCCAACTTCTTCAACTCGGCCTTCGTCATAGTTTCCTCCTATAAATATGAATTAATAAGCGGCACGATGATCTCATGCCAGTTTTGGTTTATCGTTCAAGATCCAGTTCACTCTTCTCCTTGTTGGGCTGTTTCTGCTTATGAACACTCGTCTTACGAAGCTGCTCCACGACAGACAAGCGCTCACGTTCAGGCTCTCGTTTGCCGTTGTTGAGGATACCGTCGATCATCCCGAAGTCATCCTCCAACAGCATTTCTGCATTACGCAGCGGTTGGTCAGACAAAAAGCCGTACAGCTCTTGCCAGCCAAACCTGTCCACATAGTGTGCAGTAACTACTCCATCTACTTTCAGGGCTACAATATCGCCCACTGACAGGCTGTGCCCGTGAAAGTCTTCTGGGCGCTCCATGTTGAAGCGGTAGAAGAGGTTGTTGAGCAGTTCCGGGACTGCCTTTCCTTCCGTGTTGTACAGGTTCCCGGTATAGACAGCCGCGTAGTTCCCATGCTCTACGGTCAGGCCAGCAGCCTGCAGCTGATTCATAGGAAGGAAACGTGGGTCGTGGGTGCTTTCGTGTTCCCGCAGCTGGTAGATCGCAAAGGCATCTGCAGGATTGACCAGAAACATTCGCTCCATATCCTTTTCCGTCAGGGTATCGCTGTAGACAAGCTTCAAGTATTCGCGCCATCGTTCTTCTGACATGCAGAACCCTCCTTATGGTCAAACTCAAAACGCAACTGCGGCGAGCCATCTGTCCGGCACTCCAGCACAAGGATTGCACTGTATGGCTTGCCGGTGCGCTTGGATCGAAGGTTGTGCAGCTTCATCTTGCTATCCTTAAGCAGCGGCAGCACCAGCTGACGGTTCACAGCAATCTGCTGGCCAGTCAGGAACTTGTTGTCCTTCCAGATCGCAAAGCGACAACCATGATTGGTACAGAAGAATCCCTTGTCGGATTCTGTGACCGGTCTTCCGCAATGCGGACAAGCGCCGATGCTTTCCTTTTGCGAGGGAAAGAGCGTTTCTGCGCCTTTGACGGGTTTTGCGGTGATTTTCAGTTCAGTCAGCATGGTGCAGATATCCTGCAGGAAGGCGTCAGCGCTTTCCTCACCGCGCTCGATACGCTTCAAACGTTGTTCCCATTCTGCAGTCAGTAGCGGGGACTGCAACTGCTCCGGCAGGATCGTAATGAGAGCCACCCCCTTGGGCGTGGGCATCAGGTGCTTGGTACGCTTGTCGCCCTTGCGAGTGACAAAACCGGTGGAAATCAGCTTTTCCAATATGCCGGCACGGGTAGCGGGAGTGCCAAGTCCCTTGCGTTCTGCATCTTCCGAGGCGTCATCAGCACCGGCGGTTTCCATTGCAGCCAGTAGGCTGTCTTCGGTGTAGTGCTTGGGCGGCGCGGTTTTGCCCTCTTTCAGCGTGGCGACCACCGGGCCAAGCTCCTGTCCCTTTTTCAGTTCCGGGATGCCATACTCGCGCTCAGACTGTTCCTTGTTGATACGCCCGCCGATGCTGCCCTGGTAGGTAGGTTCCGGGATGCGCCAGCCCATTTGCTTGACGGTCTTGCCCTTGGCAGTGAACGGAATCCCTTCGCATGTCAGCTTGACGGAAGTTTCTTCCCACGTGTGCGGATTGCCGACAGCACACAGCAGCCGGACGCAGACCATCTGCAGAATGTCCGCTTCTCCGATAGGAAGCGAAGCAATATTGCCATGCACCATGCTCTGCGTGGGGATAATGGCATGGTGATCGGATACCTTGCTGTCATCAATCACTTGAGCAGCGTTCACCGGCAGATTAAGGCCCGCCGTATAGGGAAATACCGCTGCCACAGCAGGAGCGAGCTGGGTGACCATCGCTGCCATCTCGCTGGTGAGAAAGCGACTGTCCGTGCGCGGATAGGAAAGCAGCTTCTTTTCATACAGCGATTGGGCGTAATCCAGCGTCTGCTGGGCTGAATAACCGAACAAGCGGTTTGCGTCACGCTGCAGGGTGGTCAGATCGTATAGTCTGGGCGGCTTTTCGGATTTCTGTTTGGTCTCAATGGACTGCACCACCGCCGCTTGCAGGTTGCAGAGCTGCTGAATCCGTTCCGCTTCCGCTTTATCCGCCATGCGCTCCGTATGGGCAAGGAAGCCGCAGCTGATCTGTACGTAATAGAACGGTTCTGCCTGAAAGCCCATGATAGCCGCTTCCCGGCTGACGATCAGCGCCAGCGTGGGCGACATAACGCGGCCTACGTTCAATGTGGTTCCGTATATCAGGGAGAAAAGCCGGGTGGCATTGATACCTACCAGCCAGTCAGCCTGTGCTCTGCATAGCGCGGCCTGATAGAGCCGATCAAAGTCATGCCCATCCCGTAGGGCGAGAAAACCGCTGCGGATTGCACTCTCTTCCAGTGAGGAGATCCACAGGCGCTTGACGGGCTTGGTGCAATTACACTGCTGGTACACCAGACGGAAGATCAACTCGCCCTCCCGTCCTGCGTCAGTGGCACAGACGATGGTATCTACCCTGACATCGTTCATCAGGCTGCGAAGGATATTGAATTGCTTGCGGGTGGCGTCGCAGACCATGTACTGCCAGCTTTCCGGCAGGATGGGAAGATCGTCCCATTGCCATTTTGAGTAGCGTTCATCGTACAGATGCGGCATAGCCAGCTCCACCAGATGACCGACGCACCAGCTGAAGATATAGCCAGCGCCGATCAGGTAGCCGCTTTCCTTTTTCGTTGCGCCCAGCACAGCGGCGATGCTTTGGGCGACACTTGGTTTTTCAGCGATAACGAGTTGCATTCAGCAACCCTCCTTTTCACTTATGGTTTTATTTTCGTCGCACCAGAATATAGTTTTTCAGTTATAACTGAAAAAATCAAAAATATCACGTTGTATTTTCAGTGTAAATGTGACATACTATTACTGTGATCAAAGGAGGCGATAGATATGATTAAGAGAGAAATGTATATG
>JAZNSI010000060.1:0-39873 GCA_045591175.1 Clostridia bacterium | reverse complement strand
GTTCATGGCCAGCGCCGTCTGCAGTTCTTCTTCGTTGCTCACCTGCACGGTGATCTTCCGGTTGTTGTCCTGGGGCGCGATGGTGTTGCCGTTCAGGTCAACCTTGCTCAGGTCAAGGGTGAAGTCATAATCGGTGACGGTGATGTTGCCGGTCACCTTCACGGTGGTGACGCCGCCGATGGCCAGCGCGTTCTTCAGCTCCTCAAAGGTATCCACCTCGGCCACGATGTCCGCGCCGGTGAGGGTGTAGCCGTTCAGATCGATGCTGCCGGCACGGTCGGAAACCAGTTCGGAGGTCAGGGTGATGTTCTGCGTCAGCTTGACGGACTTGGCGCCCATATCCAGCGCCTGGCGCAGTTCCGCCTCGGTGCTGACCAGGACGGTCACGTTATCATTTTGAAGGGTGATGGTATTGCCGTTGAGGTCGATCTTGGACAGATCAATGGTCGCATTCTCATTGACGGTCACGTCGCCGGTCAGCTGGATGCTGTCCACTACCGTGCTGTTCAGTGCCGCCTTGAGGGCATTATAATTGGAAACCTGGGCGATCACATTGCCGGTGAGGGTATTGCCGTTCAGGTCGATGGTATGGGCATTGGAAGAGATGAGGTCGGAGGTCAGGCTGATGCTGCTGCCCAGCTTGACAGTGCTTACCTGCATGCCAAGCGCGGCCGTCAGCTCGGCCTCGTTATAAACGATCAGGGTGATCTGCTGGTTGTTCTGAGGGGCCACAGAGTAGCCGTTCAGATTCACCTGGGCCAGGTCGATCGTGCAGTTCTCCGTCACCTGGATGTTGCCGGAGAGCTTCACCTCGGTCACGTTGGTGTTGGCCAGCGCCGCCTTCAGCCCAGCATAAGTAGACGCCTCCGCGCTCAGCGTGACGCCGCTTGCCAGGGTCAGGGAACCGCCGCTCTGCTCGATGGTCTGGGCATTGGCCAGAGTCACCGGGACAGTCAGCTCAACGTTGCCCGCCAGCTGGATCTTCGTGCTGCCCGGATCGGACGCAGCATGAATAAACTCCGTCTCGTCATCGACGACATAGACGAGTTTTGCATTGCTGCCCGCCAGGTTGAACACAGACGCCGAACCGGACGGCGGCGTCAGGGTATAGTCGTTGAGCACGACCGTTTTCGAATCATATTCGGAAACGTTGATCGTGCCTTCCGCCACGATATCCGCCGTCAAGGTGACGGATCCGCCCCAGCCGCCGAGCTGCTGCTGCAGCTCGCTCCAGCTTGCGACGTCCGCCGCCAGCGCACCTGCCCACGGCATGACCAAAACAAGGGCCACTGCCAGGGTCCGCAGGATCATCATTTTGACCTCAGAATACTTCATACCAATCCCTCTATTTTGCCCAAAGGGTAGTGCCAATTTTTGTAATTTCAAAATAGTTACAAAATTGACACTTTATTATACATCAACAATATGTGATTATCAAGCGCCAAACCCCTTTATTTTCCTTTTTCTGTGACCGAAGTATGACGTTTGCTTTGCAAAAGACTAACATTTTATAAAATATCGAACGGAAACGATTAAATTGGCAAAACGCGGCACCTTTTTTCCATTTTTTGTGTGACCAAGTGCTCCTGTATGTACGATATTTAGGAAGAATATTGCTTTGGCTATCAAACAAAAAACTCCGCCGAAGCAGAGTTTTTTCAGTTTTGCAACAGTTTTTCAAGCCATTGCATGCCGTTTCCTGAAAACGGATTTCATTATCCGGAAAAGCTGCGGCGCATACATGATCAGCACCAGCAGCGGCAGGATCACCGCAAAACCCCAGTAATGACTGCCCATGTTCTTTTCGAACCAGTACAGCGGATTTCCCGTTTCGGCCTCCGCCAGGTACATGTAGTTCGTGTCCAGGATGGCATTGGTGATCGCCGCCACGCCCGCCAGGCAGGCCAGCAGCAGCAGTACCTTCGGCATGACCTTCACATCCGGGCGCAGGTCACGGCCCGCCAGCAGCATCGCCGGATAACACACCAGCAGGATGTGGAAGGTAAAGGAGTGGATGTGCATCAGCGCCGTTGGCGGCAGCTTCGTCCAGCTAGGGAAGAGCAGCGCCGCCAGCGCACCGGGGATGCAAGCCACATAAAGGAAGTTGTCCAGCGTCTTCGTCGGGCGGAAGGCGTGCCACGCGATCAAAAACAGGTTGACCGAGCACAGGTGCAGGGGCAGGTAGTTCTTCGTGTAGTTATCGCCGATGATCAGCACCGCCATCTTCAGCAGCTCGTCGGCAATGATGAGGCCGGCGATGGCAAAGCGCATCCGGCGACGGCCGCGCGCTCCCCTCGTGCGGTACAGCAGACAGCACCCGGCAATGCACACCGCTGCGAAGATCAGCCATGCAATATGGCAGCCGTCATAATGAGAAAAGCCAACCTCTTCCTCAATGGAGCCGGTCGTTGCCAGCAAGTACTTCATCGTCAGAACCTCCATAGAGATCGCACGTTATCTCATGGCCGTATTATACATATCTTCCCATCTTTTGTAAACAAGATTGACAAATTATCAAGAATCATTGAATCTGCCGCAGCAAAAAGCCCCGGAAGCAAATTCCGGGGCTTCCATTCACTTGCGCGTAAACTCATACACGCCGATCGCTGCGGCGATGGACAGGTTCAGCGAATCGATGCGCTCGTTGGAGGGGATGCGCACCGGCTGGCCCAGTTTGGCGAATCCCGCCGGGAGACCGCTGCCTTCGTTGCCGAAGACCAGCGTCCAGCGGGCAGGAACGTCGCCGGAGAGCACCTCCGGCAGGGACTTCGAGCCATCCAGCATAAAGGGATACAGCATGTGTTCGGGATGATCCGCCTGGTACTCCGCGAAGGTGTCATAGGTATGGATGCGCAGCTGGAACATGCTGCCCATACTGGCGCGCACCACGCGGGGATCGAACACATCCACGCAGGGGCGGATGAGCGCCACGTCCTCCACGCCAAAGCCCAGGGACGTGCGCAGGATGGTGCCCACGTTGCCACAATCCGACGGGTTGTGCAGCACCACATGGGGCTTGGCATCATTCAGCGCGTCGTCGAATTTCTCGAACACCGCCGCCGCGAAGCAATTCTCCTTGCCGGAGATGCGGGCAAGGGCGCGGTCTGCTTCCTCCACGCGGACACGATGCTTCGCCGCCAGTTCCATCAGGCGCTGAGCGCCCTCCGTTCCGGCGGATTTGGTATGCAAAAGCACGCGCCGTGCCAGATCAGGCCGGTGCAGCAGGCACTCCATCGCCGGGAACATGCCGGGGGCGTAGGCATAATCAAGGTCGGAGCGGTAGGGAGAAAGGGACGGCATAGGGCACCTCCAAGGGGTCTTCGACCCGGTTTCTCATTTGAACAGCACGTTCTTCTTCTTTTCCTCGTGGGGCATGTCAAAGAGGGATTTGCCCTCCTCGCGGGCACGGGCGTCCCGGGTGACAAGGCGGTAGATCGCGCTGGCCAGGGGCACGCCGATCAGCATGCCGGGGATGCCCATCATGCCGCCACCCACGGTGACGGCAGCCAGCACCCACACGCCGGGCAGACCGATGGATTCGCCCACCACGCGGGGGAAGATGAGGTTGCCCTCCAGCTGCTGGAGCACCACCAGGAACACCACAAAGCCCAGCGCCTCCAGGGGGCTGTTGGCAAAGAGCATGAACGCGCCCGCCGCGCCGGCAATATATGCGCCGGCAATGGGGATCAGCGCAGTGAAGCCCACCAGAATGGAGATCGTCAGTGCATAATCGAAGCCGAAGATCATCATGCCGATGAAGCACATCGCGCCCAGGATCAGCGCCTCGGTGCACTGGCCGACAATGAAGGAATGGAAGGAATCATTCAGCACGCGCAAGATATAGAGAGCGCGTTCGGTGATCTTCTCGCCCAGGTAAGTGCGGCTGAGACGAATGAACTGCGCCGCCAGCTTCTCCTTGCCGGAGAGCAGATAAATGGCAAACACAATGGCCAGGAACAGCGTCACCAGGGTGGATGCCACGCTGGACACTGCATTGACCGCCACGTTCACCGCGCCGCCCACGCCGGTCATCACGAAGTTGACCGTGCCGGTGATGGCGCTCTTCCAATCGAAGTCCGCGCCGGGCATGGTGAGGTTCATCTCCGCCAGCAGCGTCCCCAGCTGGAAGCGCTCATCCAGCCAGGCATACGCCTTGCTCAGCGCATCCGGCAGCCGGGCGATGATCATTTCCACGCAGCGAGCCAATTCCGGCAGCACGGTGGTCAGCAGCCATACGATGGCCAGCACCGCCGTAAGGAACGCCAGCGCCATGCACACAGGGCGGCGAAGCTTTCCCACAATGGCCTTGCGGCTCCGGGGGAAGAAATACCGCTCATAAAAGGACATGAGAATATTGGCCACATAGGCGATCACCGCGCCGATCATCAGCGGCGACGCAGCGCTCAGCGCCACGCCCAGCACATCCACCAGCGTGTGCCAGTAGGTGCAGGCCAAATACACCAGCACCACGGTGATGCCCGCCCGCAGGCAGGTTTTCCAGGTCAGTTTCAACAGGATGCCTCCTTTGCTTGTGCCACCAAGGAAAGGTATAGGGATGATCCTCCGGGGGCTCCCTCAGTCAGCTTGCGCTGACAGCTCCCTCGGGGAGGGAGCCTTTTGGCTTGCGTTGTACCCAACACGCCGTAGGGGCGAGCATTGCTCGCCCGACAGCCACACAAATGCGTCGCGGTGCAGCTCCGTGCACCATGACTCCTGCAGGTTCATCAACGCCGCGCGGCAGCGCCACAACGAGTCGAAGCCCCTTAAAACAGCGCCTCCACGAACTCCTTGGCGTTGAAGGGCTGCAGGTCGTCAATACCCTCGCCCACGCCGATGTACCACACAGGCACCTCCAGCTCCTGGCGGATGGCCAGCGCAATGCCGCCCTTGGCGGTGCCGGCCAGCTTGGTCAGGATGATACCGCCCACCTCGCACACTTCCTTGAAGGCGCGGGCCTGGGCCAGGCCATTCTGGCCGGTGGTAGCGTCCAGCACCAGCATGCAGCGCACCTCCGCCTCCGCCCATTCGCGGTCGATCACGCGGCGCATCTTGTTCAGCTCGTCCATCAGGTTCTTCTTGTTGTGCAGGCGGCCCGCTGTATCCACGATCAGCAGATCCGCGCCCTGGGCCTTGGCGGACTTGATGCCGTCAAACACCACCGCCGCAGGATCAGCGCCCTCGGCATGCTTGACGATCGGCACGCGGGCCCGCTGGGACCAGACGGTCAGCTGCTCCGCCGCCGCGGCACGGAAGGTATCCGCCGCGCACAGGATGATGCGCCTGCCGATGGACTGGAAGCGCAGCGCCAGCTTGCCGATGGTGGTGGTCTTGCCCACGCCGTTCACGCCCACGACCATCATCACCATGGGCCACTTCAGCGGCGGACGGGGGATATCCATCTGCTCGACCATAATCTGCTTGAGGATGTTGCGGGCTTCCTCGGCGTCCTTGACCTTGTTCTTCTCCACGCGGGCACGCAGCTCGTCCATGATGGCCATGGTGGCCCTCATGCCGCAGTCGGACAGGAGCAGGATGTCCTCCAGCTCCTCATAAAAATCCTCGTCGATCTTGCGGGTTTCCTTGACCAGCGTATCCACGCGGCCGGTCAGCTGATCGCGGGTCTTGGCAAGACCTTCGCGCAAACGGGCAAAAAGCCCCTTCTTTTCGGACATAATCAGGGTTCCTCCTCAGAAATAAGGTAGTATGGACTATTTTACCATAGAATCGGCAATTTGGGAAGTCCTCACTGCTTCCTGCGCAGCATGCCCATGCTTCCCATCAGGTACAGCACCAGGCCAATGATGGTCACCGAGCCGCCGATGAACAGCAGCGGCGTGGGAATTTCGCCGAACATCACCATGCTCCAGAGCATCGCGCCCACAGGCTCGCCCAGCAGCGCGAAGGATACCACCGTCGCCGAGACCTTCCCCAGCGCCAGGGTGAACATCGAGTGCCCCAGCAGCGTGCAGCCCACCGCGAGGCCCGTCACCGCCAGGAGAGCTTTCCAGGTCATCTGGAAGCCGCCGAGGAAGGGCAGCGTCAGCACCAGCAGCAGCGCCGTCTGGGTGTAGAGCAGCAGCATGAAGGGCAGCGCATCCACCGTGCGGCGGGCATAGCGGTTGCACAGCCAATGTCCCGCCATCATGATCGCGCCGGCCAGCGCCAGCAGGTCGCCGCCGATATCACCGGACATGCCCGCGATAGAGTTCACGCCGATCAGCAGCGCACCGACCACAGCGATCAGCGCACCGGGCCGCGCGGCCCTGGGCATCTTCTCCTTCAGCACGATGCCGGAAAGCGCCGCCACAAACAGCGGCTGCGTGCACACCAGCGCCACGGACGCAAAGGTCGAAGTGGCGTCCAGGGAGGTCATCCAGGTCAGGTAATGCAGCGCCAGGAATGCGCTGGCCAGCAGACTCCACAGCCACTGCTTCACCGTCATGCGGCGGAGGCTGACGATGGGGGCTTCCGCCTGGCCCTTGCGCTTCACGCACATAATGGGCAGCAGGATCAGCGCAGAGAGCACCATGCGCATCATCGCGATGGACGCGGGATTTGCGCCGAAATTCAGGCCGACCTTCACCAGCGGCCCGGAGTAGGACACCATCGCCACGCCCAGCAGGACGAGCAGGTAGGAGGGGTTCATATGTGTTGCCTTCTTTCGTCATTTCAGGTCGAGCCGCAGCTCGTATTCGCCGTGTTCGAACACACCGGTGGGGCGGAAGCCCAGCTTCATGTACACATGCTCGGCGATTTTGTTGTCCGGCGCATAGTCGATCAGCAGGAAGTCGTACTTGCCGCTTTCCTTCGCCAGGCGGATGATCTCCCGGATGGCAGCGGTGCCGTAGCCCTTATTCTGGTTCTCCACCGGGAACATGATGCGCCAGATGATGAGGCACTTTTCATCGAGGTCCTCGTCCAGCATCATGAAGCCCACGGGCAAATCGTCATCATAGATGGCGAAGGGGTACACATCGCCCGCGTCGCGGTAGAGCCAGGCCTGTGCCAGGGAGTAGGCGTTGCTGGCGACGAAGTGCTCGTCGTCAGGGCGCTTCATGCGGACGATCGCATCAAAGTTGTCCTCGGTGATGGCGCGGAAGTTGATCATGGGGGCTCCTTTCCAAAGGCTTCCCCTTGAGGAGAAGCTCCCGCCGCAGCGGGAGATGAGGTGGACACGCCTCTTACGGTCAGGCAGCATGTGAAGGGCACTGTCTGCCCCTTTGCGGCTGCGTGAGCTGTTTCTCGAATCCGGTGGATTCTCGAAAGGCGCGCGGGGGATGTAATGCGCTACGGCGCGGAGGTCTCCGACGGCAAGGGGCCCTGCCCCTTGACCCCGCGAAGGGCCTTAGGCCCTCTCGACACCCTTTTTCCCGTCCCTTAGTGGCTTGTCTTTTCCAGGTAGACCATCAGGACGGCCACGTCTGCCGGGGACACGCCGGGGATGCGGCTCGCGGCGGCCAGGCTGCGCGGCTTCTGCTTCTCCAGCTTCTGCCGGGCTTCAATGCGCAGGCCGGTCACGGCGGCATAGTCGATATCCTCCGGCAGCAGGGTTTCCTCCATTGCCCGGGCGCGGCGGATCAGCGCATCCTGCCGGTCCAGATAGCCGGCATACTTCACCTCGATCTCCGCCTGCTCCTTGGCTTGCGGATCGTCGATGTTCAGCTCCGGGCTCATCTCGCACAGGTCGCTCAGGCGGATGTCCGGGCGGCGCAGCAGCTCCTCGGCAGACGCGCCGGTGGCGCTCTCCGGCTGGCCGTGCTTCTCCAGCCAGGCGTTGAAATCCGCGCCGGGGGTATACCGGGTCGCCCGCAGCACGCCCAACAGCTTCTCCGTCTCGCGGATCTTCCGCTCGGTGCGCTCCATGCGCTCGCCGGTGGCCAGGCCCAGGTCGTGGCTGATCTTCGTCAGGCGCAGATCAGCATTGTCCTGACGCAGCTTCAGCCGATGCTCGGCGCGGGAGGTCATCATACGGTAGGGTTCGTCGGTGCCCTTGGTGGTCAGGTCGTCGGTCAGCACGCCGATGTAAGCCATGTCCCGGGTGAGCACAAGGGGCTCCCTTCCCTGCATGCCCAGCGCAGCGTTCATGCCCGCCAGCAGACCCTGACAGGCGGCTTCCTCGTAGCCGCTGGTACCGTTGATCTGCCCGGCAAAGAACAGCCCCTTCACATGCAGGCTTTCCAGCGTGGGGCGCAGCTGCCGGCTGTCGATGCAGTCGTACTCGATCGCGTAGGCCAGCCGGGTCAGTTCGGCGCGGCGCAGGCCCGGAACGCTGCGGTACATCTGCCACTGCACGTCCTCCGGCAGGCTGGTGGACATGCCCTGCACGTACCATTCGTGGCTCTTCGCGCCCTCCGGCTCCAGGAACACCTGATGGCGCTCCTTGTCGGCAAACTTGACGATCTTGTCCTCAATGGAGGGGCAGTAGCGCGGGCCCACGCCATGGATCTTGCCGGAATACAGCGGCGCACGGTGCAGGTTCGCACGGATGATTTCGTGGGTTTCGGGGGTCGTCCAGGTCAGGTAGCACTGGTGGGTGTTGACCATGGGCTTTTCCGTCAGGAAGGAGAATGGCACGACGGGCTCGTCGCCAGGCTGGGGCGTCATTTCGTCGAAGTCGATGGAGCGCACGTCAATGCGGGCGGGCGTACCGGTCTTGAAGCGCCGCAGCGGGAAGCCGATGCTTTCCAGGCTCGCGGAGAGCAGCGGTGCGCTCATCAGTCCCTGGGGGCCGCCGGGGGTGATGCTTTCGCCGATGATGATGTCCGAGCGCAGATACACGCCGCTGGCGACGATGGCCGCCCGGCAAGCGATCCGCTGCCCGGATGCGGTATGCACCGCGACGACCCTGCCGTCCTCCACATCGATGGCGGAGACTTCGCCCTGGCGGACGGTCAGCCGCTCCTGGGTGAAGAGGGCGGTGCGCATGCGATTTTGGTACTCCTGCTTGTCCGCCTGGGCGCGCAGGGCATGCACCGCCGGGCCCTTCGACGTGTTGAGCATGCGGCTCTGCAGGAAGGTATCGTCGATGGCGAGGCCCATTTCGCCGCCCAGAGCGTCCAGCTCGCGGACAAGATGGCCCTTGGCGCTGCCGCCGATGACCGGGTTACAGGCCATCAGCGCGATGCCGTCCATATTGAGGGTGAGAAGCAATGTATCAATGCCCATGCGGGCCGCGGCGAGGGCGGCTTCGCAGCCTGCGTGGCCGCCGCCGATGACGATGAGGTCTGGCATAATATCAAATCCTTCGGATGAGAGTCAGCAACATGTCTGTCGCAGAGGTTTCACGTCTGCGGACGCGAGCAGGAGGCTTTCCGCTCGCCCCCTGCACCCCTTCGGGGCCACCTCTTCATATTTAGCGCATGAATATACGTAACCAAATAATTATACCACACATTCCCCTTCTTGCAAAGAAAAATCGCACGGCCGCCCATAAAAGCAGCCGTGCGGAAGATATGCGGGAACGATCAGCCGTCGCTGGGTTCCAGGACGGTCACCTGCCAGACGCGCTCCTCACGGTTTTCCGTGCGGATATAGCGGGAATTGCCGTCGTCGGTCTCGTAGCTCACGATGCGCATGACGACCTTGCCGATGCCCTCGGGACGGGTGAATTCGCGTCCGAAGGTGTACTGGCCCTTGCCGGCGGAGTCGCCCGGCTCCAGGATGCGGTTGAGGCGGCCCTCAAAGCGGTTGGAGCCATTGCGGTTGTTGCAGGGGATGGGATTGCCCCAGGCGTCGTAAAGCTCGATCTCGAAATCAAAGCCGGTGATGGTCAGGTTGGACTGGTTGTAGGTCACGATGCGGATGGTATCGCCGTTCTCCACGTAGAGGTTGGTGATCGCCAGGGGCTGATCCAAATTGCCCACGGACACCTTGAAGGTGGTCACATAGGAACCGTCCTCGGTCACGCCGATGACGTTGGTCTCGCCCCAGCTGCGGCCGGTGACAGTCGCCTTGCTGCCGGTGCCGGAAACGGAGGCAATGCTGGCGTCCTCCACATACCACTGCATCTTGGTGATGGAAGCATCCGTGGGATTGAAGATCGCCGTGTTGGTCACCTTCTCGCCCACGCCCACGGACACCTCATCATACTTGATGCCCACGCCCTGCACCGGCTGGGTCACCTGCACCTTGATGGTGGCCTTCTTGCCGGAGCCATCGTTGGCGGTGGCGTAGACGTACGCTTCGCCGCGCTTGAGGCCGGTGACGGTGCCATCCTGCTCCACGCGCAGGACGTTTTCCTTGTTGGTGGACAGCGTCACGGAGGTATCCGTGGCGGTATCGGGGGCGACGTCCCAGCTCAGGCGGATGGATTCTCCCACGCCCACAGTGGGGTTCTTCTCATTGAAGGCGATCTTGGTCACCGGCTGATAAACGGTCACCACGGCCTGGGCAAAGACCTCGGGATGAGTCTTGCTCTCGCAGGTGATGATGGCCACGCCGGGAGCAACGGCCGTCACGCGACCGGCGGTGCTCACCCTCGCCACACTGGGATCGGAGGAGGTCCAGGTGACGGTCCGGTCATTGACCGTGCTGGGCAGCACAGTGGGGGTGATGGTGACGTAATTGCCGGTCTTGAGGTTAATATCGGTCTTGTTGAGGGTGATCTCCTCGGGCTGCTGCTTGACGGTCACGGTGAAGCTGGCATAGCAGCCGGAGCCGTCCGCCGCCTTGGCGGTGATGACCGCGCTGCCCTTCGACACGCCGGTGACCACGCCATACTCGTCCACGGTGGCGTTGTCGGGGCGGTCAGAGGTCCAGGTGAGGGTCTGGATGGTGGCGTTCTCCGGGGTGATGGTGGGCGTCAGCACCAGGCTCTCGCCGATATAGATGTTCTTCACGTCGCTGGCGATCCTTACGCGGGTGACGGGCTGCACCACCAGCGCACGGTAGACCATGGCGACCTCGGGATTCTGCACGCTTTCCACCGTGACGATGCACTCGCCCGCCGCACGGCCAGTAAAGGTCGTCCCGCTGGCCCGGACGATGGAATCATCGGAGGAGGTCAGCTGCCAGCGGCGGTTGGTGGCGGTGGTGGGCTTGCAGGTGGCGGTGATGGTCTGGGCCTTGCCCACCCGCAGGAGCATCACGGGCAGCTCCGGCTGGGGGAAGGCAGGATCCAGCGCGCCGGCGACAATGGGATCCCAGGCCTCGTAGACCTTCACGTTGCTGCCGGTCACCTCGATGGTTTCCACACGCTTGGCGACGTTCACCGTCAGCTGGGCCGTCCAGGTACGCTTTTCGCCCTTGAGGGTCGCGGTGATGGTGGTCTGGCCCTTAGCAAGGCCGGTGACCACGCCGTTTTCATCCACCGTGGCGACCTTCCTGGCGGAGGACTTGAAGGTCAGCTCGCCGTCCAGCGCGCAGTCGCCCTCGCGGTAGAGGATCAGCTGCAGCTCCTCGTTCTCAAACACGGTATTGACCGTGCGGTCAAAGTAAAACTTGTTCTCCGCCAGCGCAGTGCCAGTGCAGCAGCACAGCAGCATCAGGACGGTCAGAATCAAGGGGATCAATCTCTTCATGGCTTCTTCCTCCGTTGGAGAGAATGGGTGTCTCATCCATATAACGAACGGGAACTGGGTTTTCTTCCCGGTTTTTCACATTTTAGTATACTGTTTTTTTGCCGGGTTTGCAACCGTTTCCCATAAAAACATCCGGCGATTCGTTCGGAACCGCCGGATGCATGGTATTTACTTGAGCTCGTAGCTGCCCACCTGTTCGGAGTAGCCCACGCCCATGACCTCGCAGGTCGGGCGGGAGTTGGTCTTGCCGCCGTCGTAGGAGCCGATCTTGTTGAGCTGCTGGCCCATGAAGATCAGCACTGCGGTTTGGCCGCCGTCCAGGTTGATGGCGTTTTCGCAGCCCTTGGCGCGCATCAGCTTGGCCAGCTCCTTCATCGTGATGCCCTGGGAGCGGGTCTTTTCCATGCGGCCCTCCACCATGATGTACACATAGTGGCCGGGCTCCACCATGCCCAGGGCACAGCGGGGATTCTTGGCCTCGTTGGCCTCGTAGGCCTGCTGGGAGAGCTTGCCGTCCTTCATCAGGTAGGGGCCGAAGGAGTACACGTCATACGCGCCCTTCTCCACCAGCTCCTTGGCGGAGATCTCATGGCTGCGGTACATCTCCAGGCTGCCGTCCTTCATGAAGGCCACCATGTCCAGGTTGGGCATATAGGCAGGGTTCATGGCCTTCTTCTCCGGGAAGGGATCGTCGTAGAGGATCTCGCCGTTTCGCACGACAATGCCGGTGTTGCGGCCATTCTTCACGTCCACGCGGTAGGTGAAGTAGTCGGTGTTGGTGGCGAAGACCACATTGTGCTTCTTGGCGGTTTCCGCCGCGTCCACGCGAACCTTGGCGCGCTTCACGTCGTCGTTCCAGATGGTGCGCAGCATTTCGCCCTGCTCGATGTCCGTCCAGATCTCCGCCTCGAACCAGGTCAGGGGCTGGGTGGCGTCATACTTGCGCTCGATGACGATCTTGGTGGTCTCATCCACGAAGATCCACAGGCCCTCATCCTCGGAGGAGTAGATGAACTCGCCCTCATCCAGGAAGCCGCGGTCATTGGTTTCCGGCAGCAGGAAGGTCCAGGCGGGCAGCTCCTGCATGACCGGCGCGGTCTCCACGGGCTTGCCGGACAGGTCGATGTTCTCCAGGAAGTCGTCGCAATTCACGTCCGGGCCCACGGTGGTGTGCACCAGGCCGAAAGCGGTGTTGTCGTACTCCTTGCCGGTGGTCAGCACGCTGTAAGGCGTGGTCTCCTGGGTCTTGTGGAAGATCTCATAGGCGCTGTCCGCCAATTCGAGGCCGGTGGCGCCGCCCATGCTGCTCAGGGGCACATTCCAGTCCAGGTGGATCTGGTTCTCCTTCCACAGGTGGCGGTAGAATTTCTTGACCTCCCAGGTGCCATAGGCGACGGTGGTATCAGTGAATTCATCCTCGTTGGCGGCAAGGGCAATGGCATTGTAGGCCGCGTCGGAGATCATCATGTGCATGCCGTGGCCGTATTCGCCGTCAATATCATGGGTGACGACGACCTCCGGCTTGTACTTGCGGTACAGCTCAACGATCCACTCGTTGACCAGCCTCCGGCCTGTTTTTTCATTCTTGCTCGACCCGCTGGCAAACTTATAGGATTCTGCCAGATTCTTGGTCTTCTTGTCGCTGGCGGTGCCGATGACGGGATAGTTCCGCACACCCATATACCACAGCGCATTGAGCACCTCGGAGGAACGGGTAGTGTTATTGCGGCTGTAGTAGGCCACAACGACATCGTGCTGCCTTTCCACCGCGTAGGTGGGGATCGCGCCGCCGAAGAAGATCAGCTCATCATCCGGGTGCGTGGAGATAAACATGATGTCCGCCTTTTCAGGAGTGGGCTGCCAGTCCTGCACCCAGTCCGGCTTGTCGCCCACGCCCATGACGAAGAACTCGTTCATTCTCAGCGTATAGCTTTTGCCGGTGGTCACCTTCAGCCGGACATGGGTCGCCGGCTCGGGCAGGGGGATCCAGGAATGGTAGTACTGGGGACCTTGGACGGCGGTTTCCCACTTTTTCCCGTCCTCGGAAACCTGGATCTCCCAGCTGGCGGGCACATTGCCGAAGCAGGCATAAATGCCGCCGATCAGCTGATCCTTGGGCGCCGTCACCTCAATGGCAGGGTCCACAGTCTTGTTGCACTCCCAGTAGGAAGTATACTTCTTATCGGTCATCTGGGTATACTTCAGCTTGCCGTAGGAGACCTTGAACTTACATTCGCCGGTGATGTCCGTCGCCTCAAGGGCGAAGGCAGCATTCGCCGCGCAGATCATCAGCAGGGTCAGCAGCAGGGCGGTAAGCCACTTTTTCATCGTGATTTTCAATCCTTCCGTAGGGGAATAAGTCCGTCTTTCAAGACATAGGCATACATATTGAGGATAGCACATCGGCGGTGGAATGTCAATCAACCGCCCGCCTCCGCGGGAGATTTTACATCGCCGTCACAGTTCCGGGAAAGAAATCGAAGACCCCGGGGATGGAAAACTTGCGTTCGTTCGTTAATTGTAGTAAAATATACTCGGAGGTATTTGCCATGAAGCACCGCATTCTTGCTTTCTGCATGCTCCTGATGATGATTTGCACCCCCGCCCATGCCGGAAGCCCCAAGGTCACCGACATGTCGCTGGAGCGGATGGGCTCTTCCATTCATTATCCTCAACTGACCGGCCTGGCCGATCTCGCCGCACAGACCGCCGTCAACGCCGCCATCATGGAGAAGGGGCAGATCAACGCCCGCCTCTCCCGCATGGCGGTGCTGGGCAATTCGCCGGTGAAGCTGAACGTCAGCTACGCCTATACGCTGGAGGGCGATGTGTTCTCCTGCGCCATTCTTGCTGACGGCGCGGTGGAAACCAGCCGCGCCACCCAGGTGTGGAGTACGGTCAACATCAACTTGTTCACCGGCAAGGAGATCACCTTCGCCGACCTGTTCAAGGATGTGGACGCGGCCACGGCCTTTATCGAAAGCTACCTCGACGAGCAGGTTGCCCCGGAACTCTCCGCCCACCTGGCAGCCGGCAGCCTCACCCCCATCCCGGAAACCTTCACCATCTCCCCTACCGGGCTGACGCTCTATTATGACATCGACGCCTTCCGCACCCTGTCCGACAGGGCCGGCACGGTGACCATCCTGTGGACGGAGCTGCGGGACTACCTGATGCTGGACATGGGCGGCCCGCTGTATGACCTCCGCGCGGAGCGTCATATCGACCCTGATCTTGACGACCCGGAGTACATCCGCTCCGCCCTGGCGGATGGCGCGTTCACCGGCATCCCCGCGGCCTTCGGCCAGCCCATGCAGGAGCTGATCGACCGCTACGCTCTGCTGACTGACCCCGATATTTATGAGGGCGGCCGCATGATCGCGCTGGAGGACGGCGCGTTCCGCGGAGTGTGGATCCTCACCGACGCGCTGACGGAGGAATTCGACCAGAGCGTCGTGCAGGGCATCCGCGCCGACCGGCTGAATTTCCATGGTCTTTGCACCGGCTATACTACCATTGATGCATGGCGCAAAGCCCTGGGCGACCCCGATACTACCCTCACCGTGGACGAAGCCCGCGCAGAAAGCTGGCGCATCGTCCCCGGCACAAGCGACTATTACACCTTTGGCGACTACCGTCTGCGCCTGCATGCCGATGAAAACGGCGTCCTGCGCAGCGTGTTCCTCACCCGGTAAGGGCGGGGCGTGGTCAGCCTGGGTTCCCGACTGACCACATATACAACGGAGGTAAAGCATGGCTCAGAAAAACAACAAAAAGGTAAAGCGAACGCCAGCCTATTCGACGGACACGATGGTCGTGTACCTGATCTTCGGGCTGCTGTTCATCGCGCTGGGCGTGCTGATCTTCCTGGCCAATGCGCTGGGCATGTCGGGCGATGTGTTCGACGGCCTGCGCACCTTCAGCCGCGGTCTTTGCGGCGTGATGGCCATCGGCCTGTCCGTCATCCCCGTATGGGGCGGCGTGATGCTGATGATCGCCATCCAGAAGCGTCCGCCCCTCAGGCCCTTCCTGCTGGCCATTTTGATGCTGGTGCTCATCTGCACCACCGCAACGCTGCTGACCTTCATGGGCAGCATGACCACCTCGCTGATGGATTACTTCCAGGGCAGCATCGCCGCCTCCGGGCGGGCCAATGCGATGCCCTCTTACCTCACCGAGGGCTTCAAGCGCGGACAGTATTTCTACCAGGGCGGCGGCCTTGTCGGCATGCTGCTGGCCTGGCCGCTGTGGACGGCCTTTGGCGCGGGCTTCGGCGGCGCGATCGCCATTATCGCAGCCATCGTGACCTTCTGCTTCCTCATCCGCCTGGACGTGAAGGGCATCTGGCGCAAGATCCAGCTGCGCCGGGAGGATCGCCGCGCCCGTCAGGCCCAGCAGGAGGCCGAGCAGCGTCAGCAGGAGCTGGCCTGGCAGCAGGAGCAGATGCGCATCCGCCAGGAGCAGGCCCGCATGCAGGAACAGATGCGGCAGCAGCAGATCCAGCAGATGCAGCAGCAGCCCCAGCAGGGCTATCCGCAGAATTATCCACCCGCCGGTTATGCCGGGCAGAACGTGCCCCTGGTGAAGCAGGTGCAGCCCCGCAATCAGCAGCCCGCGCAGCAGCAGTATGGCTTCCAGCCCACGCCTGAGGAGCTGGGTTATGCCAGTCAGCCCGCGAGCGACGCCCCCCAGCCCATGCCCGAAACCGGTAAGAAAAAGCGGGGCGGCATCTTCAGCCGCGACAAGGGCGACGAGGCCGTCGCCATCCCCCGCAAGCACAATTTCTTCGATCAGGACGCGCCGGAGGAGACTCCTGCGCAGCAAGCTCCTGCCCGCCCGGTCCGCGCTTCCGCAGCCCGCACCGCTGCCCCGGCGCAGCAGGCGCCCGTCTTCCCCTCGGAGGAAGAGGAAGCGCCCCGTCGCCGTCGTGCCGTGCCTCAGCGCCGCGAGGAGGCGCTGGACGAGCCGGAGGTCGTCTACACCCAGGAGCCTCAAATCTTCTCCGATCCTGAGCCCCAGCCTGCCCGCCGTTCTGCCGCGTCTTCGGCCCGGCCCGCGCCCGCTGTGCAGCCCGCCCGCAAGCCCGTCCAACCGCCGGAGGAGGTCGATACCGACTTCGCCGCAGAGAGCGAAAAGCCCGCGAACGAGAACAGCTTCCTGTCCCGCCTGAGGGCCGCGAAGAAGGCCGCCGGTCTGGATGTCCCGGAGGACGACGCCCCCAAGCGCCCGGAATCCACCCGGCCTACCGCCCGTCATGCCAAGCCTGAGCCGGTCGCACCCGCTGAGGACAACTGGGCCGACACGCCCCCGTGGGAGGAAGCTCCCGCTGCTGCCGCACCCGCCGCGCCCATGCGCCCCGTGGTGACCGGCAAGAAGCCCGAGGGCAGCTACGAGCCCGATTTGAACCTCAAGCCCCGGCGCTCCGGCAGTGATCTGCCCCCCGCCATGTTCGACGAGCCCAAGGAAGTGCCCTACGTCTTCCCCAGCATGGATCTGCTCAAGTCCCCCGAGCCCCAGGCCGGCATCAGCCCTGAGGAGGACGAACTGCGTTCCCGCCGGCTGGAAAACACCCTGCAATCCTTCCGCGTGCCCGCCAAGGTGCGCCACATCACCCACGGCCCGGCCATCAGCCGCTTTGAGCTGGAGCTGGCCGCCGGCATCAAGGTGTCGAAGGTCACCGACCTGAACCGCAACATCGCCATGAACATGGAGGTCAAGTCGGTGCGCATCGAGGCGCCCATCCCCGGCAAGTCCCTTGTCGGCGTGGAGGTACCCAACAAGCAGCGCGCCACCGTTACCCTGCGCGAGGTGCTGGAATCCGAGCCCATGCGCAAGGCCACCAAACCCCTGGTCGTTGCCCTGGGCAAGGACATCGCCGGTACGCCCATCGTCTGCGACCTGGCGAAGATGCCCCACCTGCTCATCGCCGGCGCAACCGGTTCCGGTAAGTCGGTGTGCATCAACACCATCATCAACTCCCTGCTCTACCGCTGCAGCCCCAAGGAGGTCCGCCTGATCCTGGTCGACCCCAAGGTGGTTGAGCTGCAGTGCTACAACGGCATCCCCCACCTGCTGATCCCCGTGGTGTCCGATCCCCACAAGGCCTCCGGCGCGCTTGCCTGGGCCGTGGGCGAGATGATGGATCGCTACAAGCGCTTCCAGGAAGCGGGCGTGCGCGCCATCGACGGCTACAACGAGCAGATGCCCGAGGACGAGAAGATGCCCCGCCTGGTCATCGTGATCGACGAGCTGGCCGACCTGATGATGACCTGCAAGAAGGACGTGGAAGAGCGCATCTGCCGTCTGGCCCAGCTGGCCCGTGCGGCGGGCATCCACCTGATCGTCGCCACCCAGCGTCCCTCGGTGGACGTCATCACCGGCCTGATCAAGGCCAACATCCCCAGCCGAATCGCCTTCAAGGTGTCCTCCAATGTGGACAGCCGCACCATCCTCGACCGCATCGGCGCGGAGCAGCTGCTGGGCTACGGCGACATGCTCTACATGCCCACCGGCGAATTCACGCCCATCCGCGTGCAGGGCTGCTTCCTCTCCGACCCGGAGGTCAACCGCATCACCGATTTCATCCGCGAGCACTGCCCGGCGGATTACGACCCCGCCGTGCTGGAGGAGCTGGAACGCCTGCAGCAGGAATCCGATCAGGCCAACGGCGGCGGCAGCCTCCCCGAAATGCCTCAAGCGGACGATTACGTCGGCGGCGACGGCAGCCTCCTGACCCAGTGCATCGAGATGGCCGTGCAGGACGGCCAGGTGTCGACCTCGCTCATCCAGCGCCGTCTGCGCCTAGGCTATGCCCGCGCGGGCCGTCTGGTGGACGAGATGGAAAAGCGCGGCATCGTCGGCCCCAAGGACGGCGCCAAGCCCCGCATGTGCCTGATCTCCCGCGAAGAATTCGAAGCCATGAAGGCAACCGGCGAACTCGACTGACCTCCCCGGAGGTGACAACATGCCCAACATGATGGATTACCTGGCCTGGCGCGGCGATATCGCGCTGGACTACTCCCCCTTTAACGACGTAGACAGCCTGATCCTCGCGTCGCTGAGTTACCTCACCTACCCCGAAGAAACAGGGCTCCTGCGGGATCTGGCGCTCACCGTGCCGCCGGTGGACAAGATGCAGTTCGCCTTCGTACATGAGATCCGCGCGATGCTCAGCGCAGCCGCCATGACGGAGCGTTTCGCCGGCATCGGCATGCGCCACCCCGTCGCCGTCACCGACCAGGACCGGGACATGCAGTTCGCCGCCGTCACCTTTGACCTGCCGGACGGCACCCATTACGTGGCCTTCCGCGGCACGGACTCCACCATCGTCGGCTGGCGCGAGGACTTCAACATGGCCTTCGAAAGCCCGGTACCCGCCCAGTCCGCCGCCGTCAAGTACCTGAACGAGGCTGCCGCCCTCACCGACGGCCCCCTCATCCTCGGCGGACACAGTAAGGGCGGCAATCTGGCCGTGTACGCCGCCGCCCATGCGGACCCAATGACGCAAAGCCGCATCCGCGCGGTGTATTCCTTCGACGGCCCCGGTCTGGATGACGCCACCATGGCCAGCGAGGGCTACGCGAACATCGCTAGACGCATCCGTTCCTTCGTCCCCCAGCATAGCGTCGTGGGGCTGCTGCTCACCTATCACCCGGAGTACACCGTCGTCAAGTCCGACGGCGTGGGACTGCTCCAGCACGACAGCTTCACCTGGCAGGTGCTGGGAACATCCTTCATTCCCGTGACGGAGGTGGACGTGTCCTCCCAGCTGGTCGATCAGACGGTGCACGCCTGGCTTTCCCAGGTCAGCCCGGAAAAGCGGCGCATCTTCGTCAACACCATCTTTGACGTGCTGGAAGCCAGCGGCGCAAACACCGTCAAGGAGCTCGTCCGCAACATCCCCAGCCGCCTGCCCGCCGTCCTCAAGGCGCTGCAGCAGGTGGACGCGGAGACTGCGCGGATGGTACTCACCCTGTGGGGACAGTTCGTGACCATCGGCGCGACGAATATCATCGAGCTTGTCCGTCAGCGCCTCACCCCCGACAACACCGAACACATACAAGGAGATGCCACCCATGGAACTGAAAGCTGAGATTTTTTCCACCCTTGACGCCGCCGTCGAAGCCCTCCAGCAGGCGGGCGAGATCGCTCCCGGCGGCCTGATCGTGCTGGGCTGCTCCACCAGCGAAGTGGCCGGCGCGCGCATCGGCAAGGGCAGCGTGCCCGAGCTGGGCGAAGTGATCGCCGAGGCGATGCTGGAAGCCTGCCGCAAGCGCGGCCTGAACGCGGCCTTCCAGTGCTGCGAGCATCTGAACCGCGCCATCGTCATGGAGGAGAGCGTACTGCGCAGCCGTTTCCTGATGCAGGTCAAGGCGATCCCCCAGCCCAAAGCAGGCGGCAGCGTCCCCGCGGCTGCGTGGAAGATGCTGGAAAAGCCCGCCCTGGCCCTCGCCGTGCAGGCCGAGGCTGCCATCGACATCGGCGACACCCTGGTGGGCATGCACATCCGCCCCGTGGCGGTGCCCCTGCGCATCGAGCAGGGCAGCGTCGGCCATGCCAATCTGGTCATGGCGTACAGCCGACTGCCCTATGTGGGCGGAAGCCGCGCGGTGTATGAGTAATGGCGGAGAACCACTCCCTCAGTCAGCCTGACGGCTGACAGCTCCCTCGGGGAGGGAGCCTTTTGGTACGCGGTGCAGTTACTAAGCCTCCCTCCCCGAGGGAGGTGGCATCCGCTTTAGCGGATGACGGAAGGAGTTGCCTTCCCCTTGAGGGGAAGGTGTCGCCCGGCTTGCCGGGTGACGGATGAGGTGGACGCTCCCCCTTCATATTGCAACAAAAATGCGGGCCTGCCTCACATGATGCAGACCCGCTCTTTTCAGTTGTTCTGCTGTGCCACAGCGCAGTCGATAGCCAGCACTACCGCCAGCGCCAGCAGTTCATTCTTGTCCTCGGCAATGTCCATCTCGTAGCTGTCACCCCAGCTCATCAGCTCCTTGGAGATGCCCACCTGGACGCTGCCACCCTGGTCGGACACGGTGTACTCATGCTGCCAGAAGCTGCCCTCGACATTCCAGTTCGGCCCCTGGATCTCATACTTGGGATGGAACCAGGCGAACTTCTGCTTCACCACCGCCACCTCGCGGCCTTCCTGGGAGACATGGAATTCCGGCATGAAGGTCATCACCTTCTGGGCGATGAACGCCACCTCGCGCTGGTTCATGTCGTACACATGGAGCTTGCGGCCCCAGCTGAACAGCTCGCCCTCCACGTAATACTTATCCTGCCCGTACTCGTCCTTGACGAAGAACTTGTCCTTCCAGGAAAACACCTTCTGCTTGATGTAGAGCTTCATTTTATCCTCCGTATACAGGGCTTCCCCGATGCAGCGCGCACCGGGGAAGCATTTTTATCAGTTGTGCAGGATCACGGTGTAGGGCTTGGCAGAGTCGGTTTCCACCTTGGCCTGGCCATTCTCCATGGTCACGGTGAAGGTCGCGGCCACATTGCCCTTCAGGTCGGGGATGGTCACCACCTGGGTCTCGCCGTCCTCCAGCTGGTAGACGTGCAGCTCGAGGTTGTCCAGGTAGTCGTAGTCGGGCTTGCTGTCCATCGCGCCCAGGGGCAGCACGGTGCCGGGGCGCACCATCAGCGGCAGGGACATGAAGTCGTGGATCTCGGTCTGCCACTTGCCGCCTTCGACCACGCCGCCGTCGATCAGGCTCGTCCAGGCGCCGTCGGGCAGGTAATACTGCACCTGGCCGTCATTGCGGAAAATGGGGGCCACCAGCAGCGCATCGCCCATCATGTACTGACGGTCGAGGGTGTCGCAGGCGGGATCGTCGGGGAATTCCAGGATCATCGGGCGCATCATGGGCCAGCCGCACTCGTGGGCCTCGACGGCCTTCTGGTACAGGTAGGGCATGAGGCGGTTCTTGAGCTTGACGAACTTGCGGCACACGTCGACGGATTCCTCGTCGGACAGCCACGGCACGCGGTAGGACGTGGAGCCGTGCAGGCGGCTGTGGGAGGAGAAGATGCCGAACTGCAGCCAGCGCTTGTACACGTCCGCCGGAGCGGTGGACTCAAAGCCGGAGATGTCGTGGCTCCAGAAGCCGAAGCCGGAGTGGGACATGCTGAGGCCAGCGCGCAGGGTCTCCGCCATGGAGATGTAGGACGCGGAGTTGTCGCCGCCCCAGTGCACGGGGAACTGCTGGCCGCCGACGGTGGCAGAGCGGGCAAACAGGATGGCCTCGCCCTCGCCCTTCACGTCCTTGACCACGTCAAAGACCACCTTGTTGTACAGGTGAGTGTAGTAGTTGTGCATCTTCACGGGATCGGAGCCGTCGTGCCACTTGATGTTGCGCACGGGGATGCGCTCGCCGAAGTCGGTCTTGAAGCAGTCGATGCCCATGTCCATCAGCTTGTACAGGTAGGAAGCGTACCACTTGCAGGCTTCGGGGTTGGTGAAGTCCACCAGCGCCATGCCGGCCTGCCACATGTCGGTCTGCCACACGTCGCCGTTTTCCTTGCAGACGAGGTAGCCGCCCTTCATGCCTTCCTCGAAGAGGGGGCTGGCCTGACCGATGTAGGGGTTGATCCAGCAGCACAGGTGCAATCCCTTGTCGTGGTAGCGCTTGAGCATGCCCTCGGGATCCGGGAACACGTCCTTGTCCCACTCGAAGTCGCACCAGTTGAAGCCCTTCATCCAGTAGCAGTCGAAGTGGAAGACGCTCAGGGGGATGTCGCGCTCCGCCATGCCGTTGATGAAGGAGGAAGTAGTGCCCTCATCGTAATCGGTGGTGAAGGAGGTGGACAGCCACAGGCCGAAGCTCCACGGGGGCAGCAGCGCGGGACGGCCGGTCAGGGCGGTGTACAGGTCGAGGGTATTCTTGGGGTCGCCGCCGTAGATCACGTCGTAGACCATGGTTTCGCCCTCGTGGGAGAACTGCACGCGCTCCACCTTCTCGCTGGCGACCTCGAAAGACACGTCGCCCGCGTCCTCCACCAGCACGCCGTAGCCGCGGTTGGTCATGTAGAAGGGAATATTCTTGTAGGCCAGCTCGGAGGCCGTGCCGCCGTCCGCGTTCCACATATCGACGACCTGGCCGTTCTTGACGTACGCGCCAAAGCGCTCGCCCAGGCCGTAGACGCACTCGCCCACGTCCAGCTGCAGGGACTCGCTCATGTAGGACTTGCCGTGGGGCAGCAGGCTCACCTCGGTGCCGTCCTTGGCCAGCGCACGGCCCATGCCGCGCCAGCCGGAGGAGGTCAGCACCCGGTCACCCACCATGTACTCCACCATCCACTGACCGCAGGTCTTGGTGACGCGGGCGGTCAGGTCGCCGGAGGTAAAGCAGGCGTACTGCTCATTCTCCTCGATGACGGGGGTGACGTCTTCCTCGTAGGTCTCGAACTTGGGCTCACGCACCTTGGTGCCGGCGAAGTGGGTGACCTTCACGCGGATGATGTTCTTGCGGGGCGCGGAGAAGGTGACGGTCAGCGTGCCGCCATCCAGGATCGCGCCGCGGTTGGTGATGGGACGGCAGGCGGAAATGACCTGCATCTCCTTGTCGGTCTTGGTGACGCGCACCGCATGGGTGGCGTAGGACATGACATACTTGTCCTTGATCATCCAGTAGCCCTGAGTGAATTTCATGGGTGATCTCTCCTTTGCTTGAAGCCCGGCTGTCCGGGCATAATTCCCTGTATACATGTATTCCGCGCTGGAAGGCCTTTTCCTGCTGAAAATGTACACGAAAATGTCCGAAATTTATTTGTGGGATTGCTTTTATCCGCCGAAACAGGTAATATATAGGCAGTGAAAAATCGCCCCCGTGGCGTGAACGGAGGTACACATATGTTGTCCAATGAAGCCATCAAGCTCCGCGTGGAGGAGCTGCTCCAGCAGATGACGCCGGAGGAGAAGGTCGCCCAGATGATGCAGGTGCCCTACTCTGTCGTGGGCCGTGAGGAGTCCCTCAAATGGGCAAAGCTCGGCGCGGGTTCCTTCCTGCATGTGCTGGGCGACGACGCCCGCGAAGTTCAAAGAGTCGCCATGGAAAACAGCCGACTGGGCATCCCGGTCATCTTCGGCATCGACGCCATCCACGGCCACGGCCTGAAGCATGAGGCCACCATCTTCCCCAGCCAGCTGACCGCCGCCTGCTCCTGGGATCCTGCGATCGTGGAGGAAATGGGCCGCGTCACCGCCCGCGAGGTCGCCAGCGACGGATTGCACTGGACCTTCTCCCCCGTGCTGTGCCTGGGCCGCGACACCCGCTGGGGCCGCGTCAACGAGACCTTCGGCGAGGATCCCTACCTGGCCGGCGAGCTGGGCTATGCCATCGTCAAGGGCTACCAGGGCGAAAGCCTGGACGCGCCGGATTCCATCCTGGCCTGCGCCAAGCACTACATCGGCTACGGCGAGGCCATGGGCGCCCGCGACGCCATGGATACCCAGATGACCTACCGCAAGATGAAGGAGGTCTTCCTGCCGCCCTTCAAGCGAGCCATCGACGCAGGCTGCGCCACCATCATGACCGCCTACGGCTCCATCGACGGCCACCCCTTCACCGCCGACCCCAAGACCATGAAAACCATCCTGCGGGACGAGCTGGGCTTTGACGGCTTCGTCGTCACCGACTGGAACAACTGCGAGTCCCTGATGACCCAGCAGTATGTCGCCTCCAGTATTGAGGAGGCCGCCGTCCTCAGCGCCAACGCCGGCAACGACATGATCATGTCCACCATCCCCTTCTACGAGGCGGCGCTGAACGCCCTGCGCGAGGGCAAGCTGGATATCGCCGTGGTGGACGAGGCTGTGCGCCACATCCTGACGATGAAGTTCCGCATGAACCTCTTCGAGAAGCCGGAGAAGCTGGGCGTGCCCGGCTGCGTGGGCTGCCCCGAGCACCTGGACGCCACCCTGCGCGCCGCCCGCGCCTCCATCACCCTGCTCAAGAACGAGGGCATGCTGCCCCTGAAGAACGTGAAGAAGGTCGCCGTCATCGGTCAGAACGCCGACGACCTCAACTCCCAGTACGGCGACTGGACCTACTTCACCCACCCCAACGCCCATGAGCCCCGTCCGGCCCGCCGCCCCTACGTCACCGTGAAGGAGGGCTTCGAGGCCCTGTGTTCCGAGCGCGGCATCGAGTGCGTGTATCATCGCGGCTGCGAGGTGAAGCCCGCTGCGGTCGACGACGGCCGGGTGCTGTCCGATCCCGTGGCAGAGGCGATCCGCCAGCAGAGCCTGCAGCGCGCCCGCAATCAGGACGACATCGCCGGCGCGGTGGAAGCAGCGAAGGACGCCGACGCCATCATCCTCGTCGTGGGCGACATGATCGACCAGTTCGGCGAGTACAAGGATCGCGCCAACCTTGAGCTCTCCGGCCGCCAGATGGAGCTCTACCGCGAGCTGCGCAAGCTGGGCGCGCCCGTGACGGTGGTGCTGGTGGCCTCCAAGCCCCTGTGCATCCCCGAGATCGCCAATACCGCCGACGCTGTCATCTGCGCCTTCAACGGCGGCATGTTCGGCGGTCAGGCCGTGGCGGAGGCAGCGTTCGGCTGCTTCAACCCCTCCGGCCGTCTGCCCATCTCCTTCCCCCAGCATTCCGGCCAGGTGCCCGTTTACTACAACACCCTGCCCGGCTGGCACGGCGGCAAGTACATGGATCTGCCCGCCCAGCCGGTGTATGCCTTTGGCGAGGGCATCGGCTATGCGCCCTTCGCCTACGCCAACTTCCGCTTTGACCCGGCCACCTTCATCGCCACGGTGGATGTGACCAATCAGGGCGACGTTGCCGGCACCGAGGTCGTGCAGGTCTACATGCACGATGTGTTCGCCAGCGTCATCCGCCCGCTGAAGCAGCTGATCGCCTTCACCCGCGTGGAAATCCAGCCCGGCGAAACAAAGACGGTCTCCATCCAGCTGAAGAAGGAGGACTTCCAGCTCGTCAACCGCGAGGAGAAGTACGTCGTCGAGCCCGGCGAATTCGAGCTGTTCATCGGTCACAGCAGCAAGGCGCTGGATCTGCTGAAGACGAAGTTCATCCTGCACGAGGACGGCAGCGCCACCCTCGCCCCGAAGGCTCCGGCGGTTGCCCCCGCGCTCTCCCAGGAGTACCTCGACTGGTTCCTGACGGAAAACTACGGCATCAGCGCCCACCAGTGGATCTTCAACTTCGCCCATCCGTGGGAGGTCGTCGATGCCGTTAAGCGCATCATGCAGAAGAACATCCCCGTGGACGCCTTCATCGACGCGGTGGTGGAAACCATGAACACCCGCGGCACCTGCAAGCGCAAGCTGGAAGCGCTGGCAGAATGATCCCATACAAAAGGCCCGTACCGCGATGGTACGGGCTTTCTTCATGGCTTGCGGGCCAGCTGCAAATCGATGGTGTCGTAGATGGTGATCACGCCGCCCAGGCCGTTGATGGCCTCCTCGATATCCCGGAAGAACCGGCCGCGGGTCTCCTTTTCAATGGCGATGTGGTCGGAGTAGGTGCCCAGCAGCTGCACATACTCCGCCGCGGTGAAGTCGCGGGTGCGGTGGTACAGCCGATGCCGGATGTCGGTAAAGCCGTACTTCGCGGCGATCTGCGCACGCTGAGCCGCGGCTTCCTCCGAGTACTCATTGGGCACGAGGCTGCCGGGCATGTACACTGCGTAGACCGCCTGCAGCGCCTCATGCATGCCGGGCCGGCTCTTGTCCTTGTAGGGATGATTGGCAAAGCGGGCAAACGCGCCGCCGGGCTTGAGGACGTCGAACACCTTGCGATAGCCGACCTCCTCCGGCACCCAATGGAAAGCCGAGGCCGAGTATACCAGGTCGCAGCTTTCCGCCGGGAGCGCCACGTCCTCGAAATTTCCGTTAATGGTGCTGAATTTCGGGTATGCCGCGAACTTCTCCCGGCACAGATTGCAGAACTGCGCCCCCGGCTCCACCGCCGTCACGGCGCAGCCCGTTTCCAGGATGGGCCGCGTAGCCTGACCCCCGCCGATGCCCACCTCCACCGCATGGGAAGACGCATCCAACGGGCAGTAGGTAAAAACGTCCTGATAGAGCGCGTCCACATAGCCGGGCCGCAGCTTTTCATAGGTCGCCGCCACGGTATCGAACGTCCAGCCAAGACCGGGAATCACAGGCATACCGCCGCCTCCTTTCGAAAAAAACGACCGGCTGAAGCACAATGTTCAGTCGGTCGTATGGGTTGTATCCGCAGACGAACTCCCTCAGTCATCGCCTACCGGCGATGCCAGCTCCCTCGGGGAGGGAGCCTTTTGGAGTGTCTTACTCCTCTTCTTCTTCCTCAGGCAGCTCGGCGTTGTGGTAGACGTTCTGCACGTCGTCGTTCTCCTCGAGCATCTCGAGCATCTTGGTGATGTTCTTGATGGTGTCCTCGTCGGTGACGGCCACGGTGTTCTGAGGGATCATGTCGACTTCCGCAGACAGGAAGGTCAGGCCCTGGGCCTCGAGGGCTTCACGCACAGCGGAGAAATCGCTGGGCGCGGTGTAGATCTCGAAGCAGTCCTCCTCGGTGGACATATCCTCAGCGCCGGCGTCCAGCGCCTGCATCATCAGCTCTTCCTCGTCGATGCCGGGGGTCTTTTCCACGACCAGCAGGCCCTTCTCATCGAACATGAAGGACACGGAGCCGGTGGTGCCCAGGTTGCCGCCGTTCTTGGCGAAGCAGTGGCGCACGTCGGAGGCGGTACGGTTGCGGTTGTCGGTGATGGTCTTGACGATCACAGCCACGCCGCCGGGGGCATAGCCTTCATAGGTGATCTCCTCGTACACCACGTTGGACAGCTCGCCGCTGGCCTTCTGGATGGAGCGCTTGATGTTATCGTTGGGCATGTTGTTGGCCTTGGCCTTGGCGATGATATCGCGCAGCTTGTTGTTGTTGTCGGGGTTGGGGCCGCCGGCACGAACAGCAATGGCGATCTCACGGCCGATCTTGGTGAAGATCGCGCCGCGGGCAGCGTCAGCCTTGCCCTTCTTGGCCTGAATATTATGCCACTTGGAATGTCCGGACATGGGAAATACCTCCTGTATATCAATGCATTGTGAACAAGCAACGCTTTATTATACCACCGGGGAGGAGGATTCGTCAATAGGGGCGGACGGCGAAGTGGCGGAAAATGGGCATTTGCGGTCATTCACGGCGGAGCGTCAGTTCTCCCAGGATCAGCGTATCGGCTGTTTTATCGTAGGCTGCGCTCCACATCGTCCCGCTCTGCACCGGACTTTCCACATCCTCATACAACGCAATGGTTCCCACGTCATAGAACCATTGCCCGGTGGATGTTCGCCCTTCTTGAATCAAGATGAACCTGTCGCCTTCAATGATCAGTACCGTAGCGCACAGCGTGTCCTCCAGGGACGTGACCCACTTGCCCTCGATATCCGGTTTTGCGGCACAGCCCGTCAGCAGCGCGCACACCAGCAGCAACGCCAGCGGTTTCTTCATCGCGGATCAACTCCTTCCGCCCCATGATACCACAGGGCTTGCCTGCCCACAATATGGGCCGGAAAGTTTTACATTTGCACACATCCCATAAAAAAGTACACGCAAAATCCTTTGGGCCTCTTCCCAAAGGGCCGACGGTCATGGTATAATATAGTATCTGCAATTATGTTCACAACGGAGGAAGCCATGCTGCCCGAATGCCTTGAACGCGCCCGCGCCATTCTGGAGAACGTCACGCCGCTGAAGACGGACTGCGGCCTGCTCTGCAACGGCCTGTGCTGCCGCCCCCTGGAGGGCGAAATGACCGGCATGCTGCTCTTCCACGGTGAGGAGAATTATTACGAGGGCCGCGAGGGCTACCACATGACAGAAACCGATCACGGCACGCTGCTGATCTGCTCCGGGCGCTGCGAGCGCGCAGACAGGCCGCTTTCCTGCCGGCTGATGCCGCTGATTCCGCTCATCCGCGAGAACGGCGTGAAGGTAGCAACGGACTTCCGCGCCAAGACCGTGTGTCCTCTGGCCCGCCAGGGCAAGGATGCCCTCGACCCGGACTTCGTGTCCGCTGTGCGTCAGGTGGGGCGCATCCTCGCCGAGGATGATGATCAGCGGGCTTTCCTCGTCACACTCACCCGTCAGCAGGACGAACTCAAGGCTTTGCGAAACCAATTCAGGAGGGGTAACCATGTTTGAAGCGGTCAATGTAACCCGAGAAGTCATCGGGCAGGGGCGTGATCTGCTCCTGTGCGGGGACGGCAGCGCGGCGCTGTCCGGCGTGCTGGCGGAGTATGCCGCTTCCGCCCAGTGCGTGTACATCGACCCGCCCTTCATGACCGGCGACAGCTTCACCCGCCGCCGCCGTTTTGGTCAGGCGGGCTGGAAGACTGGTCGGCCCTCGCCGGAATTCCCTGCCTTTACCGACAGCTATGACAGCAAGGACGCGTATTTGACCTTCCTGCGCGGGCTGATCGAGAATGCCCACGCGCTGCTCAGCAAGACCGGCGTGCTGGCCCTCCACCTGGACTGGCACACCTCCGCCTATGGCCGGCTGATCTGCGACGAGGTGTTCGGCGAGGAATTCTTCCTCAACGAGATCATCTGGAGCTACGAAAGCGGCGGCCGGGCGAAGAAGTACTTCTCCCGCAAGCACGATACCATCCTGCTCTACGCCCGCACGAAGGATTACCACTTCGACCTGCGGCGCGTCCCCCTGGAGCGCACCGAGCACCGCAAGAATCACATGCGCCGCCGCGTGGATGAGGATGGCCGCGCCTATTCCGAGATCAAGACCGGCGGCAAGGTCTACCGCTACTACGACGACGCCCCCGTTTACCCCGGCGACGTGTGGACGGACATCTCCCACCTGCAGCAGCGCGACCCCGAGCGCACCGGCTACGCCACCCAGAAGCCGCTGAAGCTCCTGGACCGCATTTTGAAGCCCGTGGTGAAGGAGGGCGATCTGGTGATCGACCTGTGCTGCGGCTCCGGCACGGCCATGGAGGCCGCCCAGGCCCTGGACTGCCGCTACATCGGCGTGGACGCCTGCCCGGAGGCCATCCTGACCACCGCCAGCCGTCTGGACAGCCGCAACCAGACCATCGACTGCCCCTGCACCCTGGACGATACCCGTCTGGAGGGCATGTACACCGGCCCCGGCGGCATGATGCTGCTGACCGGCTTCACCGCGACGCATCCGTCCTTCCCCAAGACCGAGCAGGCGCTGGACACGCTGGAAAGCTGGGCAGCGGGCTACATCGTGGACGACACCTTCGTGGTGAGCGAGAGCTTCCGCCGCACCCCCCGCACCCCGGAGCTGCCCGTGTTCTGCCTCCTGCCCGCCGGCGAGGGCGAACCCGCCGTCTCCACCGTGGACGCCGCCGGTCGCAGGCGCGTGTTCAAGTGGGTGAATGAGTAATATGTACCGGCTCCTGTCCGCAAGGATGGGAGCCGTTTTCTTTTCTCACCCACGCCATTTGCCCGCCCGATGAGCGGGCGGCACAATCACCGCGGCACCCAGCCTCCGCCCCACGCGCGCTCAACCCAATGAAAAAAGCCAACTCCATCGCAAGTTGGCCGCAGCGTCACGCTGCAAAAAAGCAGACCCCCAATCGGGCGTCTGCCATCAATGTCGATTCATGTCGTTTCAATCAGGGCGCGGCGAACACACCCTCCGCCAGCGGGGTGGGAATCACTTCACCGGCGCGTTGCCCCGGATGTAGAAGCGCACCAGCTCCTCCATGATCTCGTCGCGCTCCAGGCGGCAGATCATGCTGCGGGCAGAATTGTAGCTGGTGATGTAGGTCGGGTCGCCGGAGATGAGATAGCCCACGATCTGAGTGATCGGGTCATAGCCCTTGGACTGCAGCGCGTGATAAACGAACAGCAGAATGTCATGGGCCTCGTTGCCGGTTTCCGCAAGGGGCTTGAACTTGGTGGTGTTGAAGGTATCCATCAGGGCCCCTCCTTTCAAATGCTTGTTCCCCATCATTATACACGAAGTGTTACAAAAAAGTAAAGCCCTTTTCTGGGAAAAAGTTGATTAGAACACGGTGAATACAGAAAAGGACTGCGCGTGCAGTCCTTTTGCTTATTGAAGGATATCCAGGCAGGTCTCAATGGGCACACCGACATAGTGATCCTCATTATCCTTGTGGCGCAGGATCATCACGCGGATGGCGTCCATGGCGCTCTGCACCGCCTGCTGCAGCGGCTGACCATCCAGCACGCGGCCTGTCAGGATGCCGGAGAAGATATCTCCCGTACCGGAGAAGAACACCGGCACCATCTCGAAAGGCAGCAGGAAGCGCTCCGCCTTCGCGTGGTCATAACCCACGACGCAGAACTGCCCATCCACCTTCGCACTGGTGATCAGCACGGACTTGGCGCCCATATCCCGCAGCGCATCCACCAGCGCATCGGCTTCTGCACGGGTGAGGTCGTCCTTGATGGACTTGTCCGCCAGGTAGGCGGCCTCGGTGTAGTTGGGCATGACGTAATCCGCCACGGCGCACATGGCGCGCATGTGATTCACCGTCGCCTCGGTGACGCCGTTGTAGAGCTTACCCTCGTCGCCCATGACGGGATCGACAAAGACAGTACAACCCTTCGCCGCGGATTCCCGGCACAGGCCCGCCACCAGCGCCGCCTGCTCCTCGGAGAAGATCATCCCCGTGGACACTGCGTCAAACTGGAAGCCCAGGTTCCGCCACACCTGCAGCGTTTTGCGCATGTAATCCGTCAGCTCCAGCATCTCAAACTGGCCGTAGTCAAGGGTGTTGCTGACGATGGCGGTGGGCAGGGTGAAAATGTGGTGCCCCATATGGCTGAGCACCGGCATGATGGCCGCCAGGGCGACCTTGCCGTAGCCGGTCATGTCCTGGACAAGGAGGATTCGCTTGGGCATGGTGGTCGTCCTTTCGTGGGAAGCCCTCTCAGTCAGCGCACGCGCTGACAGCTCTCCCGGAGGGAGAGCCTTTGGTTACATGACCCGCAGCCCTGCAGCCCGGCCGATGAGCGGCCGGACGCGCAACTCCAGGCCCCGCGCCAACTCGCACGCGGTAGGTCTATGAAAGAGCAGTCAACTCAATCGCAAGCTGGGTCCAGCGGCACGCTGGCGATGGCTTCGATCTCCACCTTAGCGTCGCGGGGCAGCTTGGCCACCTGCACACAGGCGCGGGCGGGGGCATTCTCCGGGAAGAAGGTCGCGTAAGCCGCGTTCACCTCGGCAAAATCGTTCAGATCCTTGAGGAAGATGGTGGTCTTGACCACGTCCGCCAGGGTGCAGCCGGCTTCCGCCAGGATGGCCTGGATATTCTTCATGCTCTGGATGGTCATCTCACCCACGGAGCCCTCCAGCAGCGCGCCGGTTTCGGGCACGAAGGGCAGCTGGCCGGAGACAAAAACCATGTTGCCGCACTGCACGCCCTGGCTGTAGGGGCCAATGGCAGCGGGCGCGTTGGGGGTGTTGAGGATCTTGTTCATATGCAAAGCTCCTTTACAGTCCTGATAGGGTACAAATTGATTCGTCCCATTATAGACGCAGGACAATCCGCTTGTCAAGTGCCATCGGGGCAGGCGCATCTGTACAAACTCCGGCTGCCGCTGTATACTGTTATCGCAGGGCTGCAGGCACAGCATCATCACAAAATCGCGAAATTTGTCTCTTTCCTCTTGACACGGACATCGTGTCGTCCATTATCATGGTCTCAGAAAGCGAGGGATGCACCATGCTGACCATCACCGAGGTTTCCCGTTCCCACGGCGTATCCACCCGGATGCTGCGCTACTACGAGCAGCAGGGGCTGATCGTGAGCCAGCGCCGGGAGGGCTATGCCTACCGCGTGTATGACGAGGAGAACATCGCCCGGCTGCGGCTGATCCTCGTGCTGCGCAAGCTGCGGGTGCCGCTGAAGTCCATCGCGGCGATCCTCACCAGCGGGGACGCAGGCGAAGCCATCCGCGTCCTGCGGGAGCGGATCGCGGAGATCGACGAGGAGCGCCGCGCACTGACCACCATCCGCGAGATACTGGCGGTTTTCATCGACCGCATCGGCCTGAGCGGGGATGTGTCACAGCGGCTGACGCTGCTGGGGGATGATGCGCTGCTCAGCGCGGTGAATGCCCTTGGGCTTTCGAGTACGACGCTGAAGGAGAAGACCCTCATGAGCGAACTGAAAACCACCGACACTGCCCGCTGGAAGGGCCTCAACGTGCGCTATGTGATGCTGCCGGCATGTACCGTGGCGGCATTCCACTACATCGGACCCGAGCCGGAAACCCGCGTGGATGAGATGGCCACCCGCTTCGTGCGGGAGAGCCGCCTGCACGATCTCAAGCCCGACGCCCGCATGTTCGGCTTCAACCACCCCAACCCCAGCCCCGACCGGGAGCACTACGGATACGAGGTGTGGGTCACCATCCCTGGGGACATGGACGTCCCCGCCCCCGGCGTGAAGAAGACCATGCCCGGCGGACTCTACGCCGCCCATACCATCGACTTCCCGAATTTCCACGAGTGGCAGTGGCTGTACGAGTGGGGCGAGAACAACGACGCATACCAGCCCGGCGGCCCCGACTGCACGCCAGAAAACATGTTCGGCGGCCTGGAGGAACACCTGAACTGGGTGTACGCCGCGCAGCATGGCCAGGATCCTGCCCTCCCCATCCGCCTGGACCTGCTGATGCCCATTAAAAAGCGGGACAAGTAATGCATACCACCCCGCCCCTGCATTGAAACAGACAATCCCTGTTATGCAAAAAGGCCGCATCCGTTTGGATGCGGCCTCGTGTTGTTTGGGGGAATTACTTCTTCTGCCCGTAGGGAGCATGCTTGTAGGCGTACTCGATAGCTTCCGCATGGCTGGTGCTCACCTGGCCGCCGTTGGAGTGGCCCGTAGAGTTGGTGAAGTGCAAACAGACCTGACCATCCATGCCGTTGTTGGAGATGGTGTCCGTGCCGTGCTGCATGCCGTCCAGCGAACAGGCGAAGGTACGGGTACCGATGGTCACCAGGCAGGCACGACGGGGATACCACATGTTCTCATCCACGACCTGCTGCAGGTTGCTCACGCCGTAGATCTCGCACAGGCGCTTGGAATCCGCTGCGGTGAGGGTCTCGATATCCATGTGGTTGCCGCCAGCCTGACGGTAAGCCCACCAGACGATGCCGGTGCGCACGTCGTAGATCTTGAACTTGGCGCCGCGCGGGATCATCTCCTGGATGCCGCCGGTGAACCAGTCGATCTTTTCCACCGGGTAGATCTCAAACTCCAAGTTGGAGGTATCACCGGCCTTGTCCGGACGGGTGCCGAACAGGGCATGCTGGGTAGCGCTGCCTGCCTTGCCGTCCACAGTCAGGCCCTTGACAGCCTGGAAGCGCTTCACAGCCTCAGCCACCTGCGTGGTATAGCTGCTGGTCACATCGCCCGTGTAGTATCCCTGGTTGATCAGCTCCTGCACCAGGTTGCGGATGCGGCGCGCGGTGGTTTCGCCATGGGTCGCCTCCGACATGCCTACGTACAGGGTGTAGTAGGTGGTCATCTGCTGCATCTGGGGCGCGGAGGTGTACTCACCCTGCTCAGGCGTGGGAGGCGGCAGAAGCTCGCCGTTCTCGTAGCACTTGGCCACCATGTCGGAGCGGATGTAGCCGATCTCACCCTTGGGAGTCTTGACGCGGTACCAGTTGTAGCCGCCGCCGGGGATGCTCTCGGCATAGTAGGGCAGCACGGTGTCCAGGCGCAGCTGGTCGATGGTCGTGCCGGCCGCAGTCTGGCGGATGTACACGTTGTCCATGATCAGCTTGACGTAGCCCTTGCTGGTCTCCGCGTCCGGCTCCTCATCGGGATTCTGGGCCAGCCAGTCCTGGTATTCCTTCTCGGTCAGGACACGGACGTAGTTGCCATGCACCCACAGCGCCTCATGCTCATACACGATGCTGTACCAGGTGACCGTGCCGATGTCCTTGGTGCCGTTGAAGGGGATGACCACGCCCTTGTCCACCTGATACTTGCGGGTGGCATCCAGGGAGTAGCTCGTACGCAGGTTAACGTCGTCATAGGTGGTGATGATGTAGGAGCTCATCACCTCGTCGGGCGTGGGATCCTCCTCCGGCACGCCGTTGCCCGCCAGGTAGCTTTCCTCCTGGGTGGGAGAGAGCTTGAAGGAGAAGTCGCCATGGACATAGCCCTTCTGGCCATTGACGTCGATGGGGTACCAGGTGATGCCGTTCTTGACTTCCTTCACGCCGGTCATGGGCCACACAGTGCCCTTGTCCAGCTGCTTGATGACATTGTCGCCCGTAGCGGCCTCACGGCGGAAGTTGACCTTCTCGTCGTTGATCATGACATAGCCATAGGCGGACACCACAGGCTTGTCTTCCTCGTCCGCGGTCACCACTTCCAGCAGGGAAGCCAGCACATAGCCGGTCTCGCCTTCGTAGACGATCTTATACCAGCCGTTGACCTTGTTGGCGGGGATCTCCAGCACGTCCACAATGGTGCCGGCGGGGATCAGCGCGTCGATGTTGCCGTGGTAGCCGGCCGCATCACGGAAGTTGGTGTTCTTGAGCAGCTTGCCCTTCACGCCGGTGACTTCCTCGCCGGCAGGCGGGGCGGGCGGGGTGACTTCGGTGCCGTTCTCGTCGCACCAGACCGCGCAGTCGCCGCGGATGAATCCGACCTTGCCGTCAGCCGTGCGCACCTTGTACCAGCAGTGCTGGCCATGCAGGCCCGCGGGGGTGGTTTCCGCAATCACAGGCAGGATCAGGCCCAGGGGATACTGGCCCTTGGAATAGCCCAGCTCCGTGTTGCGCAGATTGACGTTGTCCTTGACCAGGCGGATGTAGCCGTAGATGACCTCTTCCTCAGGCGGCGTGGTCTCCTCGGGATCGTCGGGTTCGGGATCCACGATGCTGCCGCCGGTAGAAGTGCACACGCGGACGCAGTCACCGCGCAGGTAACCGGTCACGCCGTTGTACTTGACCTTGTACCAGGTGTAGCTGGTATCGCTCTCTGCGGGGCTCTGGGAGGGGCCCACACAGGCCAGGATGGTGTTGATCGGCACCTGCGCCAAAGAAGCCTGACCGGGCTGGATGCGCAGGTTTACGCCAGTCTTGGTGGTGATGACATAGCCGTAGGGGCTGGCGGGCGGGGGCGTGGGGGTGACGAGCACGCCATCCTTGACCGCCATAACCTGGATCATGTCCTCACGGACATAGTAAACGCCATGGGTATTGGCATAATAAACGGGATACCAATCATAATTGCTGTTGTAGACAGGCTCGCCGGTGATGCGCAGGAGCGTCCCCTTGCCCTTCCACTGGACGACGGTATCACCGCCGGGGGTGGCGCGCAGGTTGACGGAATCCTCCAGCAGCTTGGCATAACCAAACTTCTCAGGGGCGGGCAGGCTGTCCTCGTCCACCATCAGCACGCGGATGTAGGGGGACTGGATGTAGCCGGTCTTGCCGTTGTACTTGACCTTGTACCAGTGCTCCTCATCGATCTTGGTGGGGATGGACAGCAGCTGCACCACTTCGCCGGTGTACAGCTTGCCGTAGATGGACGCAGCCTTGGAGGCGCTCATACGGAAGTTGACCTTGTCCGCAATGATCTCGCCCGTCGCGACGATGGTGACCTCGCCGTCGCCCTGGTCGGGCAGCTCGGGCTTGGGCGTTTCGCCGCTGACGATGCGGATAAAGGGCGCCTGGATATAGCCCACCACGCCATTGTAGCGCACGCGGTACCAGTCGCTGGTGGTGGTGCCGTCGGGCACGGTGAGAACCTCCACCTGGTCACCCTCGTTCAGCTTCTGGATGACGTTGGCGTTGTTGGTGTCCTTCTTGGGCTCGTTGCGGAAGTTGACCTTGTCGGTGGTCACTTCGCCGATCACGCCGCTCACCTCGGTGCCGTAGCCGGGGTCGGGCGTGGGCTCGGAGCCCGCGTCCAGCAGCTCGATCAGGTCATTGAACACATAGCCGGTCTCGCCGTCATACTTCACGCGATACCAGCCATTGGCGTCGCCCTCCAGGGGGATGGCGGAAATTTCGACCTCCGTGCCCTTGGGGATGACACAGTAAATCTCGCCCTCCTTGGTGGTGGGCTTGCTGCGGAAGTTGGAATCCACCAGGATCTTGCCCTTGCCGCCCACGACCTCGATACCGGAGTACTCAACGTGCTCGGTACCGCCGCCCAGGGCGTCGTCCACAGAGGGCTGCATCTCGGTGTTGTCATCCTCGTCGCCGGTGTCGGGGGTCTCCTGGCTCTTCAGGTACTCCTCGACCTCCGCCGCCGTCATTTCACGGAAGCAATCCTCGCGGATGTAGCCGATATAGGTGCGGCCATTGGGGATGGGATGGGTGGTTTCAACTTTATACCACTCATACTGGCCCTTGCGATCCTCCACCTTGTCAAGGATCTGGCCCACATGGCCTTCGTCCACCTTGAACCAGATGTCGGACGCCATGCCTTCATCGGTCTTGCGGACATTGACCTGCACGTCCGTTACCACACCATAGCGGGCCGTTTCCTCCGCCATCACGCCATAGGGCATGATCAGCGTCAGGCACAGGGTCGCCGCCAGCAGCATCTTCCACAAATGCTTCATCTTGGTCACCTCATATCTTCGCCCGAAGGCGAGGTTCCTGTTGATCCACGTCAACAGCACCCCGCCAAAAGGGCGAGGGTCGTCTGCGTACATTCTATTACAAAACAATTACCGTGTCAAGGTTGTTTGTCACATTTCGACGCATTTTCCTTTTGTAACATATGTAAATTTTCATTTATGCCCCTTTTCCCCGCACGAAGCAGGCATCCGCCCGTCCCCGGATTGACAAAGCCGCCCTTCCCCGCTACAATATTGGCAGATGCTTCGTTACTTTGTCATATTCAGGAGGGCCCCATGCAGCAGCTTTATCTCACCGGCAACCATGCTCCCGCCCTGGCCGACCGCCTCATCACCGCGCTGAACCTTCGTCCGGCGGGGTATCGTTTGCAGCCCTTCACCGTGAGCGGCAGCGTCCGGGGCGAGGCGCTCCATCTGCTTCTTCCCCCCGCCGCGCCCATGGACAACGACGTCCCCTGCCGCATCCGTCTGCGGGAGAGCGATTGGGCTGTCGTTCCCCGGGTGCTGGAGGAGATCGCCGCGCCCAATCTGGCCAAGGCCATCACCGCCCATATGCCCATCCTGCTCAGCGGGCTGGACGCGCGGATGCTCACCTGCGCCGCCTTCCGGGAAGCCGTCGTCTCCCTGCTCGTCAGCCCCCGCCCGGTGATCGTCGCCTGCGCGGAGGACGCCGAGGAACTCCTGCGTGCCCTCACCCCCGCCCAGAGCCAGCTGTGGTTCCCCGTGCCGGAATCCGCCGACGCCCGCACCGCCCTCCTGGAGGAGCTGGTCGCCGAGGCGGCCATGCGCCTGTGATTCTTAACGGCTTCTTCGCATATTCTAATGAAACTTCCCTTGAAGGCCGCTGATGGAACAGGTATACTGATACCGTCAGCCAGGCACAATAGATATGACATGGAAGCCATAAAGGAGGCACGCATATGAGCAATCTGGAAAAAGTCCTCAAGGACGTTGCGTATTTCGGTGTTGGCGCGGTCGCCACGGTGATCGAGGCCGGCGGCAAGGTGGTCAAGGCCCTGGTCAACAAGGGCGAAGAGACCCTCCGCGACAATCAGGACACGGTGGATGACATCGTCCGGAAGGCCAAGGACTTTGGCGAAAAGGTGAAGGACGCCGTCGAAAAGGCCACCACCCCCGTGGAGGAAGCCCCCGCAGAGCCTGCCGTCCCGGAGGTTGAATTCCCTGACGAGCCTGTTGTCCCGGAGGTCGAGATCCCCGACGAGCCCGTCGTGCCCGACGCCATCTACCGCACCGAGATCCCCGCTCCGGAAGAGGAGGAATCCGACGAGCCTGCGGAGGAACCCGTTCCGGCCGACGCTCCTGCAGAAGCGCCGGTCCTGGAAATTCCCGAGGAGGAGGATCCCGTCGATCCCTTCACCCGCTACAACCCCTGACAACGAAAACGCCCTGCTCCATCACCGGAGCAGGGCGTTATATTATGTAGGAATTACTTCGCGAGCACGCTGTTCACCGCGTCAATGACCGCATTGGAAGTCACCGTCGCGCCAGCCAGCACGTCCACCGCAACAGGGGCGGTCTTGCCGATGAACTGCGCCAGGAAGGCCTCGTCCTCGCCGCAGCGGGTGCCGAAGTTGGGCGTTTCGGAGGCGGAGTCAACCTTGATGGAAGAAATCGCGCCGGTCTCGTCCACAGTCAGGGTCACAACCACGTCGGACTGGAAGCCATGGGCAGTGCCGGTCAGCTCCTCAGCAGCAGGAATCTCAACTTCCGCCACCTCAACGCCAATTGCCGCATTGACGGCCTCCAACACAGCATTGGAGGTCACAGTCGCACCAGACAGAGCCTCAATGCCCTCACCGACATCGGGAGTTGCCTTCTTGCCAATGTACTGATTCAGGAAAGCCTCGTCCTCGCCGCAACGGGTGCCGAAGTTGGGTGTTTCGCCAGCAGCGTCCACCTTGATAGCGGTGATCACACCGTCCGCAACAGTCAAGGTCACAACCACGTCGGACTGGAAGCCATGGGCAGTGCCGGTCAGTTCATTGCCGGGAACCTCCGCAATGGGCAGTTCCTCGCCAGTCATGGACATATCCTGCGTGGGCAGCACGCTGTTCACCGCGTCGATGACCGCATTGGAAGTCACCGTCGCGCCGGCCAGAACATCCACCTCAACAGGGGCCGTCTTGCCGATGAACTGCGCCAGGAAAGCCTCGTCCTCGCCGCAGCGGGTGCCGAAGTTGGGGGTCTCGGAGGCGGAATCAACCTTGATGGAAGCAATCGCGCCGTTCTCGTCCAACGTCAGGGTCACAACCACATCGGACTGGAAGCCGCGAGCAGTGCCGGTCAGTTCATTGCCGGGAACCTCCGCAATGGGCAACTCCTCGCCGGTCACGGCCATATCCTGCGTGGGCAGCACGCTGTTCACCGCGTCGATGACCGCATTGGAGGTCACAGTCGCGCCAGCCAGCACGTCCACCGCTACGGGAGCGGTCTTGCCGATAAACTGCGCCAGGAAGGCTTCGTCCTCGCCGCAGCGGGTGCCGAAGTTGGGCGTCTCGGAGGCGGAGTCAACCTTGATGGAAGCAATCGCGCCGTTATCGTCCACAGTCAGGGTCACGACCACGTCGGACTGGAAGCCATGGGCAGTGCCGGTCAGTTCATTGCCGGGAACCTCCGCAATGGGCAGCTCCTCGCCGGTCACGGACATATCCTGCGTGGGCAGCACGCTGTTCACCGCGTCGATGACCGCATTAGAGGTCACAGTCGCGCCAGCCAGCACGTCCACCGCCACGGGAGCC
>JAZNSI010000059.1:0-28607 GCA_045591175.1 Clostridia bacterium | reverse complement strand
TAAGCGTAGTTCCCATTCCAACCTCCCTCATGATAGGACTGGATAGTGTTTAGAGCAGTGGTGTTTTTTTCCTGCATACGGTCTTTTCTCATTGTGTGAACCCTCCATTTTCATTTTCAGCCTGCCATCATCAGTACCAGGTGGCTATTTCTGGTAGACGGCCACAATGGCCGTTTCGGCAATCAGTTGATCGGAAAATCAAAAGTGTTTGCTTTTGTGAAGTAACGCAAGCGTTCCATACCATCGACTCCCTTGTAACGATATGCGCAAGAATACATCATCGCGTTGTGTCCAGTGATACGGAGATCATAACCACCGTTGGTTGTCATTTCCCAACGGATAGCGTCAAAGGAACGCTGCTTTGCATAGGAACAGCTCTTGTAAACCTGATTGAGACTGGTGGCCGTTGCCCGTTCATACATCCACTTCATACCCTGCTGTTTTTTAGTCATTGTCTTGTCCTCCTCTTTCTGTTACACACCAGCAATATGGTGTGTTGATTATGGCTGTATGATAGCACACCATAAAACTGGTGTCAATACCTTTTTTCAAATTTTTTCAAACTTTTTTTCTGTAGATATGCGCTCTAATGAAGGAATACAAAAAAGAATTTTTCTCAAATGCGCATAACACCACACAAGAAACACCACAAAAAGCAGATAAGACAGCGATATTACACAGGAGAACGTAAACACACAAGAGAAAAGGGTAAGCCAATTACAATAGCCAATGTAAACCCAGATAGAGAAAGCATATAGCAACTACATCCCATAACGTAAATACACAGAAGAACCAGCAGTAACAGCTATTGCAGTATAGACAGCACAGCAACAGCACAACGACACGACAGCACCACGACACAACGCCACACCAGATAACGCCACACCAGCTGATAATACTGATCGCGCTTGAGCGTATAACCCTCCCCGGTTACAACCCAGAACGTAAAAACAGGCGATTTTCCTGCTCTTTTACGTTGTGCATTGTAACCACGCAGCAACGGCAACAGCCTGCTGAACTATTCTGAAAAGCATTGTTTTGCGAATAGTTATCGCATGGTTATGCAAAGAGGTATCAAAAATCACGGGGTAAATAGCATAAATATACAGAAAAGATTATATAAACTGTATGAATATGCAAAAATCGGGAATAAATAAATGGCAAGCTGGAAAGTATAAGCATGCAGCAGGCCAGGCGGAAAATAAGGCAGCCCCCCGGAGTACCCCCGGCAGGGGGGTCTGGTTACAGCGGGGGGTGTAATTCGAGCTGGGACTCCGCCGCTCAGCCGCCCCTTTACTATCAATACCTTTCCCCCACTACTACTACGACCATGGGAGGTGAGAACATGGCAAAAGTGACAACAGGCAGCACATTCGGGTTAAACACGCAGGAAGCGGTAGCGTGTGAAATGTTAGCGCGTGGCGAAACGGAAGCGGATGTTATGATGGTTTTGTGGGGTTTTGACTATAAGAATGCTACTCCGAGTGAGAAGCACACTTATACAAAAAAACTTCACGCCATCAAGCGGAAGCCGGGATTCAAGGAATGTTTTGAAACGATTGTGCGGTTGAGCGTATACGAACCGTTTGCTCGTGCGAAGCGTCGGATTGAGCGGCAGATTGATTCAGAAAACGAGTGGGTAGCGAACAAAGCGTCGAACGACTTCCTGAATCGGTATGGTCATTATGTTGACGGCACTGGCGACAGCAAAGAAATTGTTGTGCGCATTGAGGGTGCGCCAAAGCTGGGCAGTCCTGACGAATGATAACGATCAACTATCAGCCCACACCCAAGCAGGCGTTGTTTCATGCGAGTTGTGCGAACGAAGTGCTGTATGGTGGAGCGGCAGGCGGCGGGAAGACGAAAGCCATGATTATGGATGCGTTTTTTCGGTGCATGGACAAGCCCGGAACAACAGCGGCGATATTCAGGCGCACATACCAAGAATTGGAAGACACAGACATCAAGGAAGCCATGAGTTCGTACCCGAAGGAGTTGGCTTCGTATAACGGCAGCAGACATGAGTTCAAGCTGATAAACGGGAGCAAGATACTGTTCCGACACTGTGCGCACGAAGAGGACAGATTCAATTACGCCGGTATAGAAATACAATTTTTGTATTTTGATGAATTGACCTCGTTTGAGCAGACGGTATACGACTTTTTGAAAACACGCTTGCGTGCGAAGAAGAGCTTGGGCGTTGTACCGATTGTGCGGAGTGCATCGAACCCCGGCAATATCGGTCATGGCTGGGTAAAGAAGATGTTTGTGGATGCCGGGCCATACATGAGCATCCAAGAGCAGACGGTGTATTCTGAGGCTTTGCATAAGGCGAAGACAATCCGGACACAGTACATACCAGCGTTGGCGACAGAGAACCCGTTCATTACGGAGGACTACATTTTCCAGCTGGAAATGAAGCCGGAAGCCTTGCGCAGAGCATTGTTGAACGGTGACTGGGACAGCTTTGAAGGGCAGGTATTCACGGAGTTTGTGAACGATCCTGCGCACTATAAAGACCGTAGATGGACACACGTTATTGAGCCGTTTGAGATTCCATTGCACTGGCCACGTTACATGAGTTTCGACCACGGTTATTCCAAACCTTTCAGCTGCGGCTGGTGGGCTGTGGAGCCAGTGACCGGGACGGTATACCGGTATAAAGAGTGGTACGGATGTGTACCGCGCCAAGCGAACGTTGGCATCAAAATAACACCTGCGGAGATAGCGGAGGGCATTATACAGCGTGAAGCGGACGAGATAGCGAATAATCTGCCTGTTGACCGCATAGCCGACCCTGCAATCTTTGACAAGAGCCGAGGCGATAGCGTTGCTGACCAGATGGCACCCTGTGAAAATCACCGGGGTGTCTTTTTTCGTAAGGGCGACAATACGCGACTGGCTGGCAAGCTGCAGGTACACGAGCGGATGCGGTTTGATGCAGAGGGAAAGCCGGGGATGTATGTATTCAGCACATGCGTGGACTGGTTAAGAACGGTGCCCAACCTGCCGTACTCCACGAAAAAGCCGGAAGACATTGATACGGATGCGGAAGACCATACCTACGATGACACCCGGTATTTCATGATGTCACGACCGCTGGTGGTGAAGAACAAGCCAAAGCGTGAACCAAAACGATTTGACCCCTTTGGAGGTGACTAATGGAGCATTTAACTTATGCCTCTTTTACGGAGCAGCCGTTGAAAGAGGATGAGCGTGAACTTTTGCAGGAGATTTACGCCCGGTTCGAGATTTTTAAGGAGGCGTGTGCGCCCATTCATGCCGCTGCGGAGGAATGCCGTGCGATTATTCGCTTGCGTGACCCAAAGCAGGACAAGGCAGGGGAGCGAGACCCCACACTGCAATTGCACACGCTGAAAAGCACATACAACAACTGCGTTGCTGCGCAGATGGCGAACATGCCCAAAGCCCTGCTGTTCCCCGAAACCGCCGATTTGAGCGAGATGGTGGAAGACTTGCAGGACTTGGTGCATCACGTTGTCTACGAAGTGAACGATTACGAGAGCGTGCATCGTGGGCGTGCCGAAGACCTGTACGGTGTTGGCACGGTAATTACGCAGATAGCCTGGGATCCCGTCATGAGTTACGGAAAAGGTGATGTAGCCCTTCTCCGCTGGCCTGTAGAGGCATTTTTATGGGATCCCCAAGCTTCTGACATTCAGGATGCCAGAGCAGTGATGAAAGTGAGCTGGCATCCGCTATCTTGGTATAAAGCGCATTACCCGGAAGCCGGGAAGTATGTTGCCGCCGCCAATGGCACTGAGGAGGATGTAGGCATCCCCGAAGCCCAGAAGGAGGAGCATACAGCGGACGAAGACCGGGCAATGATGCTGGAATACTGGTACCGCACCTATGATGCCAGTGAAAAGAAGTACAAAATCAATGTAGCGTACTGTGCTGGTGGCGCACTGCTTGACCATCAGAAGAACGTGTACGCACACGGCATGTACCCTTTTGTGGTGGAGATTCATTCCACGGTGGAAGGGAGCATGGCTGGCGAAGGTCTTGTAGGCGAACTGGTACCCATGATGCGGTACATCAACCGCTACGCGAAGTACATTGACACAAACCTGCGCATGTCATCGAAAGGGCGCATGGTGGTGCGCCGTGGCAGCGGGATTGACCCTGACCAGATGGCGGATTGGAGCCGTGACATCATTGAGGGCGACCGTGTAACGCAGGGCGAGGACTGGAACTGGATGCAGCACGTTCCGTTTAACGGGATGATTTCCAATCAGATGATGCAGTTCCAGATGGACATGAAGCAGGATTCCGGCATGAACCAGTTCAGCCGTGGCGAAACGACTGGCGGCGTGGTGAGCGGTAAGGCCGTTCTTGCTTTGCAGCAGAGCGGCGACAAGATTACCAACATGCACACCGGGACACTGGTTGCCGGGTTCAAAAAGATTGTGAAGCAGATTCTGTGGCTGATGGCGGAGTTTTACGATGACAAGCGTGTAACGATGGTTACAGGCAAGGATGGAAAACGCCGTGAAGTGAGCAAGACGGAAAAGATGTTTGGCATTAAGACCAAGGGTGCCACAGTGCCGCCGCCCTATACGGTACAGGTGGAAGTGGTAAGCCGTGATCCTGCCCGGATTGAGAGCATGAACAACATGTTCCTGCAAATGTACACAATGTCGGCACAGACACCGAACCCGCTTCCTTTGTCCGCTGTGGTATCGCTGATGAACATTGAGGGCAAGGACAGAATCCTGCCTGTGATTCAGCAGAATGAGCAGATGATGCAGCAGATGCAGCAGATGATGCAGCAGAACGAACAGATGCAAGCCCAGATGCAGCAGATGCAGCAGGAAAACGATAATTTGAAAATGACCACCACCAAACTGGCGAACTCGCTCAGTCAGGTAGGCGGTTATTCCACAGACAAGGTAGCCGAGGCAGGCGGTGGTTCCGATTCCAATGCGGCCATTGCAAATCAGGCACGGCTGACCCTTGAACAACTGCCGGAAATGGCTGGATAAGCCTTTCTGATACATCCCCGAAAGGAGAAAACTATGGAAAACACGGTCGAAAATGTAAATCTGGAGGGTGTGCTGGACGACGCAGCATTTGAACCCGAACAGGAAATGGCAGAGCCTGTGTCCGACCTTGCCGAGATTACAGAACAGCCTGTAGCTCAGGAAGAACAGCCCACCAAGGAACCCGGCTGGATTAAGAAGCGAATTGATGCCGCCGTCGCCAAAGCGCTCAAGGAAAACGAGCAGCGGATGAATGACGAGTTTGAGGCGAAGATTCGCCCATTCCGGGAAGCGGAAATGAACCGCCAAGCCGAGGAACTGGTAACGAAGGGCGTTATCAAGGACAAGGACATGGCACTTGAGTATCTGAAGCTGAAAGGCGGTATGAACGTTTCCGCTCCTGCTACCGAACAGCCGAAAGAAATCGCTCGTGATGCGCAAGGCCGCTTTGCCCCCAAGCAGCAGGAAGCCCAGCCGCAGAATGAAACTGACGGTGAAGTTCGTTTCCGTGCTAACATGCTTGCCGCGCAGGCCAACAAACTTCAGCAGCGGGGTCTGGATGTGAAGGCCGTATATGAGAATAACCCCGAAATCCGACGGCGAGTTTTGAGCGGCGAGTGGGATTTTTATGATGTGGCAGAAGCCATGACCACCCGCAATGTTCCGCAGCCTGTGCGCCAGCCGAATGGCGCAGGGTTTGGCGGTGGTATTGATATTACCTCTATGACCGACGAACAGTTTGCGAAACTGAACGCCAACCTCGCCAAAGGGAAATTATACAAATAATAGGAGATGACCCTTATGGCTCTTTGGCAGAACATGAACGCTACTACTTCCCCCGGTGTTGCACCCTCTGTAGTGCAGTACTATGACCGCGCCGTACTCCCCAACATGATGCCCGAAATGGTGCATCATCGTGATGCCCAGAAAGTTACCCTGCCCATGAACAACGGCAAGAGCGTGCGCTTCCGGCGCATTACCGCTCTGCCCGCCATCACCACCCCTCTGATTGAAGGCAAGACTCCTGATGGCCAGACCATGAGCGAAACCGCTTTCACCGCTGTGGTGAAGCCCTATGGCGGTTTCATTGAAGTGACCGACGAATACAATTTCTACCTGCTGGGCAACAAGCACAAGGAAGCCGCCGAAACGCTGGCTGATCAGGCCGCTCTGTCTCTGGACACCATTGACAGCATGGCTCTGAACTCTGGTCTGAACGTGCAGTACGCCAACGGCAAGACCAGCCGTGGTGCGCTGACCGCCGATGACAAGGTGACATTCCTGGACATCAAGAAGGCTGTGCGCACCCTGCGCCGCGCCAACGCCAAGCCTTTTGCCGACGGTTACTACCATGGTATCGTGCATACCGACGTGGTGTTTGACCTGACCGCCGACAAGGAACACTGGATTGATGTGGCTGTGTATCAGGACAAGCAGAAGATTGAAAAGTACGAACTGGGCATTGCCTACAAGGTGAAGTTCTTTGAATCCACCAACGCTATGGTATTCAAGCCTCAGACCAACCTGATTGACAATGACGGTGGTTTTGCTGCTTCCTCCAACATTGCCAGCATTTCCATCGGTGCCGCCACCGGCATTGATGCCATTACCCGCAGTGCTACCATCGCCGTTCCTTCCGGTCTGGTTGATCCTCGTCCTCTGGTGGGCAAGATGGTCACTCTGTCCTACAGCCAGTCTTCCAACACCTACGAAGCCCCTGTGTGCATTGAAAATGCCGAACTGGTACACACTGGCGCTCTGGGCGGTGCTGTGACCGACAAGCTGAAGATTACCTTCCGCTGGCTGCCCGAAGGCATGACCTCTGCTGCTACCGCTGTGACCATTAGGCCCTACGGCGGCGGTGCTGACGGTGATCCCGTATATTCCACCCTGATCTACGCCAAGGATGCCTATGGCTCTGTGGAACTGGGCGGCAACGGTCGTAACGTGCGCATCATCATCAACGCTCCCGGTTCTGCCGGTGCGGAAGACCCCCTCGAACAGCGTGGCACTATCGCTTGGAAGGTGCAGGGCTATTGCACCGTTATTCTGCAGGACGACTTCATTGTCCGTCTGGAATCCGGTGCCTCTGCCTAACTAAACTTACAGCCCCCGGTGTAAAAAGCCGGGGGCTTTTTTCTGAAAGGAGAAAAACATGCCTACTACTACCAAGAAACCCGAAGAAATGGTGAATGACGGTATTTCCGTTGCCATTAAGAAAAAGGAAGAAGCCAAGAAAGAAACGCGCGTGCGTATTATGCTGCCGCTGCCCATTGAAAGCGAAAGCGGCCTGAAGGTTGACCCATACGAACATGTGACCATCAACGGTCAGGCTCCTGTGCTGATCAAGCGTGGCGAATGGGTGGATGTAACGATTCCTGTGTTCGAACAGCTGCGCAAGCGTTACCCCAACATCTAAGGAGTGGTTTGAGTGACCGTAGCAGAAATCAAGAACGAGGTTATGTTCCAAACGAACAACGATGTGGAAGATCTTGGTGATTTTTTGCCGTACCTGATGGACTATATCAACGAAGGGTACGATTTACTGGTGAACGCATGGGCGAGTGCGCACATTCATACGGAAGAATACCCGAAGCTGGTATTGGACACGGACGTGCCGAATCTCCCCGAATGGACACACCGTGCGCTTTCTGACTGGGCGACATGGCTGGTGTACCGCAACGGAAACCCAAGCAAGCAGAACCGCGGGTTCCAGTTTAAGCTGGCTTTTGAAGAAGTGCTTGCCAAGATTAAGAGCGAGGGCGGCATCAAAGGCCGTGTGCGGAACTTTTACAATATCCCGAGGTAAGGAGGTGGGGGTGTGAGCAGCTATGAACATTCCTTGAACATCAGCGAGTTCAAGGGGTTGATGCAGTATGGTGACGGCATCAATGTTGACATGCGTTATGCCGCACGCGAACAGAATATGGAAACGATTGGTGGCGTGCTGCAACCGGCAGCGGCGTGTGAACTGCTGACGCCCACGCTTACAAGCCCCATTGAAACGATTGCCCGACTGCACCGCAGATGGCACGCCGGTGATGATAAAGATGTGCTTATTGCCGGGAGCGGCGGAAAGCTATACTATATGCTGCCCGGTGACAGTGACTGGTCGCTATTGCCCATGCCAAGCGGTGTTACAAGTTACAAGAGCAATGTATGGAGTTGGGTAACGTATGAAATCAACCCAGAAGGCTCTTTGGCGAGTGTGGATGTGCTGTTGCTATCCAATGCGTATGACGGTATGGTGATGGTTCGAGGGGATAACATGACGGTTTCCGTCGTTCCCACACCGAAGAAGTTTGGCACGATTGAGCGTTATGCAGAGCGAATCTGGGGCGGTGCCATCATCAATGATCCCGACATGCTGGTATACTCTGCGCCTTATGACCCGACGAATTGGGAAGCGAACCCGGAAATTCCTGAAGACGGCGCTGGCGACCTGAACCAGCCCAGCTGGGACGGCGACAGCTTTATGGCATTGAGAACGTTTGGCTCACAGTTGATTGCGTTCAAGAGAACGCGCATCTGGCGCATTCTGGGTACAGACCCCGGCGAATATACGTTTAAGGAACAGTTTGGCGGCGGTGCGCCGTACCCCAACACCATTGCGGTGGACAACGAACGTATTCTGATGCTGGGTGAAAAGGGCGTGACGATTTATGACGGTCTGTCCGCTTCTCCGTTTTTGCAGGAATACTGCGCTGAAATCTGGCGCAGGGTGAACCGCAGCAAGCTGGACGAAGCAAGGGCTGTGCTGTGGCATGGCAAGTATTATGTGGCCGTTCCCTTGGACGGCAGCGCAATCAATAACGCTGTGGTTATTTATGACACCCACGATAATACATGGCTGGTGCGCAACGATGTGTTTGTAGAAAACTTCCTTGGCACGGAAAACAAGCTGTACTTTACCAGTGCAACCACGCCCGGCAGGGTATGGGAACTGAAAGAGAATAGCTGGGAAACGGGCGAAGCTACAGATGCCGCTGTAATCTGGGAAACACCGTGGACAGATCTTGGCGCAAAGAACGTGAACAAGGGCGGCTATGACCTGTACTTCCTGTGCGAGGCGCAGGACGATACGGTGCTGAAGTTTACTGTATTGACCGAAAAAAAAACGAAGGTCAAGAATTATCTGGTAAAAGCAGGGAATCAACGGCAGAAACGGCTGCATTTTGGCGGCAACGGACGGCGATTGAAGCTGCGTATCGAAGCGAACACAGGTGTATGGCGCATTGTGAGCGGTGTGATGTTGCTTGTGGAAACCGACCCGGATTAAGGAGGGCGTATGGCTACAAACAAATATGTAACAATCCAACAGCATGAGCCACTACGCACGCCCGGAGGATGGAACGCCGAAGAAAAAAAGCTGATCATGCAGCTTGAGGAAATCTTTGACGACATCTACAGGCGGTTTAACCGTATTTCCCTGAAAGACCTGTCGCCCGAAGTGCGCTCCATGATCAAGGCCATGAGCAGTGACTTTACCGAACTGTGGACAAAGATTGAACAGACCGCCAACCAGATTGAGCAGAAAGCCAATAAGCAGGATGTGGACAAGCTGACAGACCTGGTGCGTGAGTTTGAAACCACTGTCCGGCAGACAGCGGAAAAGATTGAGCTTTTGGCGACCAAGGAAGAACTGAACGAAACAGGTGCTGTCATTGAAAGCCTGCAAGCAGAGATTGCAGAAACTGCCGAGAAAATCGAACTGCTGGTAACAAAGGAAGAGTTTGACGAGTATGGAGTGATTCTAAAGCAAAACGAAGCCGCCATCCGAGAGAACGCTGAGCAGATTGCGATGAAAGTAAGCGAGAGCGAAGTTTTCTCGGCTATTGACTTGGCGACAGGGCAGCAGATGACCATCAGCTTTGACACGGCAGCCGCCATTGAAATGGAGCGGAAAACGCTGATTGCCCGGGTGCATGTGTGGAAAAATGGTGAAGACATTACCGATCAGATTCCTGCCGAAGCGTTTTCGTGGACGAAGGACAGCGGACAGGAATCCGACAATGAATGGAAGCCTGTGGGTGCCGAGGTTGACTTGACACAGGCTGATATTGGCAAAAGCTGCATTATCCGATGTACATTGGATGCCAGCAACAGTTATGGTCGGTTTGAAATCATCAATGGTGAGCTGATGTGGACGGGCGTGGATGCGTTCAAGCTGGAACAGGGTGCGCTGTTTGGCGACGGCGAAACATACATGCTGAAAGACGGCAGCATTTACCACAAGAAAGCGCCCGGCAAGATGACGATAACCACCACGGCCTTTGACCATAGTGTGCTTGAAAACAGCGGTCTGATCATTAACGCCGATGGTATGCACCTGTTCACAGGCGGTTCTTTGACTGTGGACAGCGGCAACTTCTCCATTGACAAAAACGGCAACGTGACCATCAAAGGCACAGTTACCGCCGGTGACGGCGAGATTGGCGGCTGGCAAATCAGCCCCGGTAGCCTTTCCAGCGGCGAAGGCGAAACGCATGTGCGCCTGTCTACGGCAGATGCCACATACGGCATCTGGGCAGGTGCAGAAGAATCCGCCAATGCACCCTTCCGAGTGGGCAGGGATGGCACCGTGTATTTGACCAAGCTGTATGTGACGGATGAGGCGGGCAATGCCCAGCAGAACCCTGTCAACCTGCGCACCAGCTATTGGAAAATGGATAAAGCCTATGCAAGGGCCGTGCAGGAATTGGAAGTAGAGGGGAATACCCTGACCATTACCCTCTACGATGGCACAACGGTAAATTTTAGGAAGGCCGCTTCGGGCGTTGTGGCGCTTGACCAGACATGGTCTGGCGGTGTGCTGACCATCAGCACCACAACGGAGGGCATCACCCTTTCCGGGGAAACCACTGCACGATCAAACAGTACCCCGGCGAACCTGACCTGGGGCGGCGAAAATGATGCCGTTGCCACATTCGATGTGACAAGCGATAGGGGAACCCTTGTAAACGGCATGACGGTGAACGCAAACCATGTGTATGAAGCGGGTTATCAAGCCGGATGGGATGCCGCCGTTGCGGCCATCACGGTGAACGGCGAGATCACCAGCATCACAAACACAGCACCCGGCTATTACATGGCGCGGGGCCAAGCCTATGCCCGTGTGAATGGCGAAGTGGTAAAATCCACTTCCTTCTCAAAATCACAGAAATTCAGCTGATAAGGAGCGTGAAAAAGATTGGCAACAGTAAGCTTGGGCCGTGTGGCCTATGTGGATCGGGGCGCATACAGCCCCGGTACCACTTATGTAAATAAAGATGTGGTGCAGTATCAAAACGGCAGCTATGTGCTGCTGTCTGACAGCGCTACGGGCATCCTGCCCACCGATCCTGCCTATTGGGCCCCCATGCTGAACCCGGCGCCCATGAATGAAATGGTGGAGGAATTGCGCATCGCCAAGGAAAGCGGCGAATTGGACGGCAAAACCCCGGTGAAGGGCACGGATTATTTCACGGCAGCGGATCAGGCTGCCATGATTGCAGCGTTGAAGGCCAGCCTTGCAAAAGAAACCTGGACGTTTACACTTGCAGATAATACTACTGTAACGAAGGAGGTTTTTGTCAATGGCTAATCTGGATTTTTCCAATTTGAAAGGGATGGTCATCCCCGAAGGGAATGTGGTGAAAATCGCCATCAGCGGCGAAATCGTGTGGCAAGCAAAGACCTATACGAATCTTGTCCAGCTCAACGATACCAACACATCCGATTTCAGCCTGTGGATGAATAACGCCCGTCTTGGCAGCGACGGCACTTACAGAGAGAGCGCAAATTCTGATCTGACAAACTACATTGAACTCAAGGGCGGCGAAACTGCTTATTTCAGCGGAACGGGCATCACGAAAAACGGCAATGGTGCAACGGCCGGATATGTGGTAGCCATGTACAAACAGCCGTATGCTACAAGCCATCTTGCCGACAATGGCGGCCTGAAAGCAGAGGACATGGAAACTGCACATACCGGTGCCATTGAACGTACTTTTGACGAAAACGGCAATCTGACAAGCATTACACACAAATGGCCCGATGAACCGCCCATGTACATTCGCCTTGTCATTCCTCACACGGTGGATAAAAACAAGGTGATCATCACCGTCAATGAGGAGATCACTTAAATGACCACGCAGCAATTTTTGCAGGGCATCCGCAAGAATGCGGAGCGGGTGAATGCGTATCAATTGGGCATGGATGGCGCCGACGGGATGTGTGATTGCATCGGCCTGGTGATCGGCGCCATCCGGCTGATGGGCGGCGAGTGGAAGGGCACCCATGGCAGCAATTATGCCGCCCGGAACGAGATGCGGAGTTTTGGGGAGATCATTACCCCTGCAATGCTGTCCGTGGGCGACATCGTGTACAAGGCAAAAATGCCCGGTCAAAGTGGGTACGCATTGCCGGCAAAATATGACAGCCATCCAGACCACAGAGATTATTATCATGTGGGCGTTGTCACAAGCGTAAAACCGCTGGAAATTACGCATTGCACCAGTGTTGCTGGCGGTATCAAGCGTGACAGCGCACTTGGACAATGGCAGTATTCGGGTCAGCTTATCAAGGTTGGAACGGAGGCTGTCTATTATCGTGTGACAGGCGGCGTGCTGAAAATGCGAAATGGCCCCGGTGTTACATTCACAGTCATTGACTATATTCCAAATAATGCCAGAGTGACATTCCTTGGCGATAGCGGAGAATGGCTGTTCGTGCGTTACGGCGGCAAGACCGGCTATTGCATGAAGGAGTATCTGGTAGCCGAAAACAAGCCCACAGAAGCCGCCGATGAAGCGGTGGTAACAATTCCCCTGTCCGTGGCGAAAGCCCTTCAAAACGCCTTAAATAAGGCTCTGGAAGGAGGGGAATAAATGGCTATGGAAATCTGGGTTGCGTTGATTTCTCTTTTTGGAACACTTGCCGGTACACTGGGCGGTATTCTTGTGTCCAACAAGCTGACAAATCATCGTATTGAGCAGTTGGAAAAAAAGGTGGACAAGCACAACAATCTGGTAGAGCGCATGTTTCTTGTCGAAGGCCGCATCACAGAAGCGGAACACAACATTACATCTTTGAAAGGCAATTTTAACAGAGTACATCCCCCAATGCAAGGAGGTAATTGATGCACACAGTTAAAGTAGAATACCCGGAAACTTGGGAAGAAGCAACCGTATACACCCTTGCCGACCTGCATATCGGTGACAAGCATTGTGACATGGCACTTGTAGGAAAGCGCATCCAAGAGATTGAGGAAGACCCGCATGGGCTGGTGGTGCTGAACGGTGATTTGATGAACACAGCGGTACGCACCAGCGTATCGGATGTGTACGCCGAAGTAATGTCACCTATGCAGCAGATTGCCACACTGGTGGACATTCTGACACCCATCAAGGAAAAAATCATCGGTGTAACATGCGGCAACCATGAAAACCGCGTGTATCGCAATGATGGCGTGGACATCATGCGGATTGTGTGCAGGGAACTGGGCATTGAAGATAGGTACGACCCTTGTGGCGTACTTATTTTTTTGCGCTTTGGTTCCAAGAAAAATCACCACGGCGACACAAACCCACAGACCTATTCCATTTATGCCACGCACGGCAGCGGTGGCGGTCGCAAGGAAGGCGCCAAGGCCATTCGACTGGCTGACATGGCGACCATTGTGGATGCTGATATTTACCTGCACAGTCATACGCACTTGCCGATGGTTATGATGCAGTCTTTCTATCGGGTAAACATTGGCAACTGCTCCACCACAAAAGTTGACAGGTTGTTTGTGAACACTGGGGCAACCCTTGAATACGGTGGCTACGGTCAGGCACAGGAATTTAAGCCTGCCTCTGTAGCGAACCCACGCATCAAGCTGAAAGCTAAATACAAGAAAATGAACGCTGTTATTGGCAGCGAGAAGGAGTGATAACATGGAACAGAATCGTCTGAAATCCTGGGCATTGTGGTTGTCGATTGCGGCTCTGGTGGTATTCTGCGTGAAGGAATTTGCCGGGCTTGACATTTCCGATACTGTAAATGGTCTGCTGGATGTGCTGTGTCCTGTTCTGGTGGGCTTTGGCATTGTAAACAACCCCACAGACAAGCAGAATTTTTAAGGTGGTGGTATCATGGCAGTAACCAAAGACACCATCAAACAGGACTTGTATAACCGCTATCAGACAGGCGGCTACAAGAAGAAAACGGATGAAGAACTGCGGCAGCAGGCACAGCAGGAGTTTGGCGGTTATTATGACCAGCTTCGGCTGGGCGCAGAGCAGCAGGCGGCAAAGAGCGACCTTGCGCTGCAGCAGCAGAAAGCGGCACTGGACTATGCCTTTGCCAAGCAGCAGGAAGCGGCCGAAAAGGAATACAACAAAGTATACTCTCAGGCAGACCGCCAGCTTTTGAGCCGAGGGATGCAGCGCAGTTCCTACGGCGCACAGACCCTTGCCAATATCCGTCAGCAGCAGGCTGATGTGTACATGGACTTGGAAGGCCAGCTTGCGGCGCAGGGTGCTGACATTGAAGCAAAGCGTGTTCAGCTTGGCGACCAGTTGGCAGCGCAGATTAACCAGTACAACGCAGCACAGGCACAGGACGAACTGAACCGTCTGCGTGAACTGCAAGACCAGGAATATGAGCGTGGCGTGAAAGCAGATGCTGCGCAGAACGAACTGGCATTGCAGCTGTATCAGCTGTTGGGTTCTGGCGGCGGCTCTGGTGGCGGTTCTTCCGGCACTACAGCCCAAACGCCTACTACAGGAACTGCTGGCACAACAAACACCACAGGCAAGCCTTTTCCTGAGGTAATGGCTGAGTTTGGCAACGGCAATACATCAGGTCTTGCCGGGGCACTGGCTTCTTCAGTGCAGAATACGCTTACGCAAGATTTGCTCAAAAAAATGAAAAAGAATGTTTCTGTAAATTAACCGTCAAGGGAGGACAAAATGGCATTCTTTGACAAAGTAAAGGATACAATCACAACCGGCATTAAGAATACTGTCAAGGGAGTGGCGGAGAAAGCCTTCGCCACCCCCAATGCACCCTCTTACACGCAGCCCAAGAAAACTGCGTACCAGAACATTACAGCCCAGCCTGTAGAAACCAAGTGGTACAAGGGCGCAGTTCCTACAGCAAGCGAAATGGAAGCACGTGCCATTAAGGTTGGTCAGCAGGACTATCAGCGTGGCGAATATCTTTATGGCTTGTTTCAGGAAACACAGAACGATCCTGCAAGCCCTCTTTACAACCCATATACCAAACCCACCAGTCAAGCTGCATCCGAATTGTCGGCCATGGGCTTTGATGTGAGCGATCCGAACTTTATCCAGAACAACGCATGGTTGAAAGGCGAATACCGCCTTGGAACAAACGGAAGTCCTCTGGCACCCAGCAATTCCAGCACAGCAGAGCAGAACGCGGCGTACTGGTACAACAAGTACATGGACGATGAAGAAACCACGCTGAAAGCGGAGCAGGAATGGGCTGCATTGCAGGAAGAGGTTGGTTACTGGGCAGGGCGTAAAGACCGCAACCTGACGGACGAAGAAATCTATGCCAAGATCAACTGGAACAATTATCCCACGCTGAAACGGATGGATGAAGCCAAGGGGAAAGGTCTTTCCGTCGGTCTTACTCGTCCCATCGGTTACAGTCAGGATGCGCTCAATGGCGTTATTTACGGCAAGCGAAATGGCGTAGAGGGCGATCCTTCTCGTCTGGCTGTGCGTGCAGCTTATGACGGCAGCACCGGCTATCAGCGGAACGAAGAAGTTGCTTCCCGGTTGAACCCGAACAGCGACATGTATAATCCCTATGCGGTAGGCAGCACGATTGATGACCAAGCTTTGTACTTTGGTGTAGATTCCTTTGATAAGGACTGGGTAGCCAATAACCGCCAGTACATGAGCAGTATGGACGAAACGGAACGGCGCATGTATAACGCTGTTGCCAAGGCCGAAGCGAATACTTCCGCTGCCGAAACGGAACACGCTGCCTTGATGGCATACATTGATGAGCAGATTGCAGCGGGCGAAACCGACCCCGACGAAATCATTGAAAAGGTATATGGCGACGGTTGGGGATTTGACATGGCTGAAAACGGCAAAACGCTTGCCAAGATGGACGAAAGCCTCGAACCCGGCGGCACGCCTATGGCCATGACACGTGCTGTGCCATACAGCCGAAACGATGTGGAGCGGTATATTCAGGAACGGTGCGAAGCGGAAAACCAGAAAAAGGGCATGGATGCCGTTGTGGGTGGATTACAGTCTTTCATGGAAAAGTTCCTCACGCCCAAGGAATTGACCGCAACCGAAAAGATTGCTGCTGACATAAAGCGGCTGGTAGAAAATGCTGTGCCTCCCACTACACCTGAGGTACCTGAGGCAACCTCTGAGGTACCTGCTGCCGAGGATGTGGAGCTGGGTCTGCTGCCTTATACACGGAAGAATCCTACCGAAATTGATGCTCCTGCTGTAAAGGTGGACGAGGTGATTAACCCGGCAACGGCTATGGCGCAGATGCCCGCAAATCCTGTGAATCCGCCCAACCCGGAAGCCATGAAGGTTACAGCCAGCGTTGTAGTTTCACATGGAACAGAGGATGAAAAAAAGGCACTCAAGTATCATGTTGCAAACGGCTCTCTGGCTAACACACGACAGTTTTCCAACAAAATGGACAGAGTTACTGCCGGTGGCATGATTAACCACGTTGCTGACAACTATGCTCTTACCAATGGCGTTCAGATCCGCAGGGCTGATGGTGCTTCTTCTCACGGCGAAAACGCAAGGCTTCTTGCCGAAACTGAACAGATTGCTGCTGAAAACGCAGAAACCATCGCAAGGGAACAGGAATACGCAGAATATGCAGAAGGCATTGGCGATATTTCTCGTGTCGGGAAGCTGAGCAACCTGACGGATGAACAGAAGGAAGCTGTCAAAGAATACGCCTATGCTGTTGGCTGGCAGAAAGAAGATAGCAGCAGAGATTGGGAAAATGAATCATACAGCGCTATGGTCGCTGCCGGTATTGACCCGGACACCATTGCTTTTGTCCAGAACATTGTAAGCGATTGGGCAACTGAAACCGGCTATTCCACAGATGAAGTAAACAACGGAACCATTCTGGAAGACAGAATGGACAAGGTTGTGAACGCCAATCCCTACGAAGGTCTGACACCCAAAGGCGGCGAACTTTCTGAAGCCGAGAAGAAGGCGGCTTTTTTGGAAGACAAAATTGCCGAATATAAAGCTGGCGTTGCTGCTGATGAAGAATACCAGAAGTTCATTGACAAGAAGCCCGGCTTAGAAAGGCTTCGTTCTATGGCGAACGGTGCAGGCGGCAGACAGGCTTATGGTGGTTTTGATGGTATTGAAGATGCCATTGACTATAGTTTTGATGTGATAGAGTTTGTTCCGCCCGAACGGAAAATGAATCAGGATTGGCAAGATGTTCGTTATATGGCAGAACAGAGCGGAATTGATGATGTTGATTCCTATATGAAACAGTGGTCAGAAAAGACCATTGCAGATTATGACCTTGCCATTGAGAAGAACAACGAAATTCTTCGGTACATCAAGCCCGACGAAAACGGAAACGTAGCCATTCCCGGATACACGGAAGACGAAATTGCTGCCATTGAAGCAGAAACGGATCGTGTTGAAAGAAAAAAGTACGAAACAGAAATGTATCTTTTGACAACAAGGGATGATTTTGACGATGTTGTTCAGCGCGTAAAAGAAGAGAATAAAGGCCCATACGATATTAGCACACCAAGTATTTTGCTTTTCGGTTTGGAAGGGAAAATGAACGCCGGGCTTGGGCTTGTTGACGACGAAGATGCGCCCTTTGTAACAGATGAAGAAAAGGATATTATTCTGTATTTGTATGACCAATACGGCGAAGACGCTGCCGTGGAGTACAAGAACTATCTTTTAGCCGAAAACACCGGCGTTGTTAATGTAAGAAGGTCGGCTTCGGTTGAAGAAGGATGGACACAATTTACAAGGGAAGCTCCCATTCTTGCCATACCTGCTGCGATTCTTGCTACACCATTCGAAGCTCTTGGAAGTATTGGGTTTATGGCGGAAACATTGATTACCGGCGGAAAGGCAGACCCATATTCTTCAGCTCTCAATGTGAGCGTTGCAAAAGATGCCGTAAACAATACAGTATATGAATGGTCTGCAGATACGTTTGGCGAAGGTAGCACGGGCGAGTTCTTGTTTAATCTGTGTTACGGTGCTGTTTTCTCCGCTGGCGAGAGCCTTGTGATGAGTGTTTTTACGGGCGGCATTGACATCGGCTCTAACGCCCAAAGTGTACTCGGAAAGTTTGGTTTTAAGGCAATCAATTCTACGCTACAAGCAGCACCCATTGCATCTATTGGCGCACAGCGCACATATAGAGAAGCATACGCCCAGACAGGGAGTCACGAAAAAGCCCTGATGATGGCTGGCATTTCTTTTGTGGCAGAAACATTCAGTGAATCCATCAGCATCGATAACATCCGCAGCGCGTTTAAGGGCGGTGCGGAAGGTACACGCCGTTTCTTGCAAGAACTTGTCCCCAACATGTTTGAAGAAGGCACAGGTGAAATGATTAGTGCCGTCATTCAACAGATTGGCGATGATACCATTATGGGCGAGTATGCCAAGCGTGAAGGTCTTATCGAAAAGTACCATGCTGAAGGCATGTCACTGGAAGATGCTGCCATTGCCGCTGATAAGGAAATTCTCAAAAACATTCTGTATAGCGGTATGACAGGTGCTTTGTCCGCTGGTGTGAGCACATCTGTTCCCTATGTTGCCGGACGTGCTGGATCAAACATTTCCCAGACCGAAAACACAGAAACCGTAAGCACCCCTGACTACGTTGCAGAACAAACCGTTGAAACGGTTCAGGGCACGGAACCTGTTGCTTCCAATGCGTTTGGTGGTCTGGCAATACTTGCTGGTGTAGAGGGTGATGATGTAAACGCTCAGGCCAAGACCGAAGCGGTAGCCGCTGCCCTTGTCACAAGCGAAGAACAGATGCCCTCTGCCATTGCCTCCGCGCAGGAAATGAACAGCGAGTATGGTGACGAAGCCACACGCAATTTCGTTGTGGATGTGATTACCAAGGCTGGCATGAACGCCCAGACAGCCGGTGCCATTGTGGCAGCTTCCTTGAGCAAAGGGGAAAGCCATCAGACGCTGACCAGCATGGTGACAGGGGAAACGGAAGTTACACCCGAAACTGTAAATCAGCTTGTTGAAACGGCGGAAGCGGATGCCCAAAACCCAGAGATTCAGGGTGAAATTATGGGCAACATTCAGCGGAGTGTGATTAACAATGCTGTCATTGATGCCGGTAACGCTGGCGGTTTTAACAGCATTGCTTCCCAGCAGACGGCAGTGCAGACGGCGAACCAGAAACTGGAAGAAGCAAAGAGTGTATTGCAGGACGAGAAACACCGCTATCAGGCACTTGGCGAAAGCCTTAACGATGCCGTTGCCCAGTTCAACGCTGACCCGACAAACCAGCAAATCGAAGCCCTTGTGACCCAGGTTGCCAAGGATATGGAAGGTCAGAACAAGATGGTAAAACAGGCCGAACAGACGGTGACGAACGCCAGCCAGTCTGTACAAAACGCCAACAAGCAGCTTGAGCTGACCAAAGCCACAACGCTTGACAATCTGCGCCAGCAGGAAACTCAGCGCATTGCGGAAGAGACTGCTCAGGCAGAACAGGCGAAGGCTGAACAGGCAAAACAAGCCGAGATTCAGCGGCAGGAGGACAACATCACCGAACTGGAAACCGAAAACTTCATCTCAGAAAACGGTTATGAAGGGGCAACGGACGAAGACCGGGCTGTTGTTCGCCAGCAGATGGGCAACAAAGTTTCTGATCAGACCACGGTCAATGACCGATTCATGCGTCAGGTTTCCAAGCGGTTTGGCATCAACATTCGCGTGACGGAAAACATCGAGGCTGAAGGTGCATACGAGGCTGATACAGACACAATTGTAATTAGCAAGGGCGCATCTCAGAGTGATGTGTTGAAGCGTGTGTTGGCGCACGAACTGACCCATCGTACGGAAGGCACCGAATACTATGGTGAATTGGTAGACACATTGCTTGAATTGGCATACGGTACGGACAAGGCGAAGATGGAAGCTGACCTGAAAGCCATTTATGAGCAGTATAGTTCTTCCTACGGAAAGGCGGAGGGTGATGCCATCTATACGGAAGAATTGATTGCCCACATTGCTGGCGACCTTTTGTCCTCTACGGATGCCATCAACCGCATCATTGCCGATAAGCCGTCTAAGGCCAGACAGCTTCTGGATGCCATTCGCAACTTCCTGAACAAGATTCGTGGCGTGAATGACCCATTTGTAGACAAGCTGCGCAAGGTTGAAAATCTGATGACTAAGGCGTTGGATGAAGGGAACAAGGGAAGCGGAACAAAGTTCTCTTTGCGCCAGACAAACGACGGAACAAAATATGTGGAGGTTGATACAGACCAAGATATATTTGAAGGCCGCGACGAGTCTGAATACCCAAAAATTGTTAGAGAATATATCAAAAGACGATTCCGAGGAAAGGTCATAGGCACAGGCGAAAACGTCGCTTTTGTTGATGCAAGAACAGGAAGCGAATACACGAATCCTGCGAAAAAAATCGAAGAGGATGTATTCGAATCGAAATTGAGAGCAGCAACAGAACTTGATAATATTCTTGAAGCAAGCGTTTTCATCGACCATAATCCTGACGACGGAAGACATAGGTATTTCCCGAATGGTTTTGACCATTATGAAACGTTTTTTTCTGTATCAAACAGAATGTTTGAAGCTGTAATTAACATCGGGATTGATAAAGACGGAAGAAAACACTTTTATGACTTGACAAAAATAAAAAGCCTTAATGCCGACATATGGGTCAAACAACACGGAGGTGTTGCCGCCCAACTCGGCAATCAAGGCTTTTCTGATGCCATTATATCAGAGCAACCGGGGAATGTCAACAAGAAATTTTCTCTACCAAGCCCATCTCTTTTGAACTACCAAATCAACAACTGGCGCAACGCATCTGATGCCAAAGAAGTTGCTGAAAACACAAAAAAGAACGCCGAAACGCCCAAGAAGGGTGAACGGCGTTTTTCTACTGTTACAGCGCAGAACATCGATGCAGTTCCCGACCCGGTTAAGTCGATGCTTCTTAGCGACCCGATGGCGAGATACTATGATGTGGAAACCAACAGGCAGCAGATTAACGAGGCATACGCAAGAATCGAAAAGGAAGGTCGTGATAACGTTATTGATAGGCTGATGGAAGTAAAGGCACCAACAGCCAACGAAATTGCGGAAGCGAATGTAATCTTTGCTCAGGCAGTAAATGAGGGCGATCTGGGGACGGCAATGGATATTGCCGCCATGTACGCCATTACTGGTACCGAACAGGGCAAGGCTTTCCAGCTTCGAAACGTTATCAAGAAAATGTCTTCGGCAGGTTTCAAGATGTGGGCGGCCGGCAAGCATGAGGCTGGTTTGAAAACCTACATGGCGGAACACCCTGTAGCGGTGAAGGAAGTAACCGAAAAAGCGCAAGAGAAGGCGGAAAAAATCAAAGGGCTGAGAGGCGGAAACGAACTGCAGCGGATTACAGAATCCGATGCTGATTATGTTATCACGCCCGAAACATCTCGCTATGGGATGCCCGTTTCTCCGCAGCAGCAGGAAATCATCGAACTCTTTGGGCTTGAGAAAGTGAAACGCCCCGGCGATTCGTTCTATAACAAGGCATCCACAAAACAGCGTATGCTGGAATACATCCTTGCAACAGACGATTTCTTTGCTAATACGGGCGGCGGTCTGAATGCTCTCCAGCGCCTTGAATACATGGCGGCTGGCAATGTTGGCATTGTCACTCCCGTTGACCTTGCCTACTTTGAAAAGGAAATGAAGCTGTTTTCTGAGCTTGAGAATGAAGACAGCGAAGAAGCGCTGATCCATCTGCGCAGGGCATACGAGGCGAACGCAAATGTTCCCCCTATGGATAAGCGTACAAAAAGGCGCAACTGGCGTTTTACCAGTATGCTTCTTTCTGTACCCAGTGCTGCAAGGAACGTTATCGGCAACCTTGCCATGCAGGCAGACCTTTCCACTTCACACGGCATTGCAGTGTTTCTGGACAAAATTGCTGCCAAGAAAACAGGCAAACGCGTGTACGCACCGCTTACCTTGAAAGAACGTATCGACGGATGGAAGGCTTTTGTAGCCGAAACAAAGAAAACTTACCGCGATGTATACGTTGACAGGGTAGACACCAACCCGATGGCAAACAAGTACAGGGAGAATGAGCGTGGGCGTGTTTTCCAGAACGCTGGCGCTGAATTTGCCAGAAATGCAGAAATGCTGCTCATGAGCATTGGCGACCGAAACATTTGGATGAAGGCGTTCAGGAACTCTATGGCTGAGCAAGAACGGATTGCCGATCTGAATGGTGAAAAGTTTGATGCAGATGTCGCCATGGAACGTGCTGAAAAAGAAGCCAATTATGCTGTATTCAATGAAGACAGCAAAGTGCGGGATTCACTTGCCAGATTCAAAGAAAACACCGGTGTGTGGGGCGACGCTTTCAGCTTAATCATGCCTTTTACTGGTGTTCCGACAAACATTGCAAAGCGCATGTTTGAGTACAGCCCATTCGGCGTTGCGAAAGCACTGGTGAACTACGGCAGAAGAAAACAGCAAGGCAAGGCATTTGATCAGTACACATTCATAAGCGACCTTTCCAAAGGGTTGACAGGAACGTTTAAGATGTTTGCTGGTTTTGCGTTGGCTATGGCCGGTGTTATCAAATTCGGAACAAAGGACGAAGAAGATGCGAAAGTGTCTGGTGTGAAGCAGGCAAAAGGCAATCAATATAACTACTATATGGAAGTACTGGGTGTGAACATTGATGTGGCCTTTTTAGGCCCCTTTGTAACTCCGCTTCTGATGGGTGCCGAAGCATATCGTGCGGTAGAAAATGACCAAGATGTTTTGGAAACTGTATGGAATACGGCAAAGGCAGCTTGCGAAATCATCTTTGATGCCAGCTACATGTCCTCCGTGAGCGATGCGTTTGGCGGATTTGGCGGCGACACCTCTTTTGAAAACATCCTTGCCACTACTGCAAGCAGCCTTATTTCTCAGAATATTCCTTCTCTGTTTGGTCAATTCGCATCTGCTATGGATCCGTATGTTCGTGACACAAACGACAAAAACGTGATTCTTAAGATTCTGAAAAAATCGTTTGTGAACAAGATTCCGTGGTTGCGCGAAACACTTCCCGAAAAGGTTGATGTGGCTGGCCGGTCTGTAAAAAACACGGATTATGGCGGGCTTGCTTTATTCGACCCGTTCAACCGTTACGCCGTTGTGGAAGACCCAACACTGGATGAACTGCTCCGTCTTTATGAATCGACAGGAGATGTGGACTTCATGCCAACGAATTTCTTGAGCGGCAGTAAGAACACCATTTCCGGCTATGATGGAGAACTTACAGACAAGCAAAAAGAAACCTGTAAGAAACGCTATGGTGAGTTGTGGCGGCTTGGCGGCGAAACGCTGGACAAGGAAGGCAACAAGGTAGTAATTACTGGTATGGAAGAACTGATGAACAGCGATGCTTACCAGAAAATGAACGATGTTGAAAAAGCCAATTCCCTGACCGGGATCATGCAGGCTGCCAAGGACGGCGCAACAAGGGAAGCTGTTGAAGCTGCGGGCCTCAAAAAGAAAGGAGCGGCAGAAAAACCCACCAAGAAGACCACAAGGGCGATGCCCGAACAGTTTGCCGGAAGAACCGATGGTGTCTTTGGTAAGCTGGCCGAGCGGTACGATGCCACCGGCGATGGATCGTATATTCCCAAGGGTATTAGCAGTTCCTTTGAACGCAGTGAAGGGAAAGGAGAAAACAAGAAAACCTATTCCTACAACCTCACGACAGAAGAACACGATGAACTCTATGCCATTTATGAGAAAAAACTCACAAAGAAGTTGAAGGAAATTGACTGGAACGCACCAGAAGAAGTGGTGGCGCAATCGGTTGAAAACGCCTATTCAAGTGCGGCAACTTCTGCAAAGGATGAATGGCACAAAGACCACAAGTAAAGGAGGATTATGACCAATGATGAAATCCGCAACCGCATTGACCAGCACATCCACAAGGAGCATTACCGCAGAATCCTAAAACGGAAGCTGATTGACGGCATCACCTACGAAGCATTAGCTGAGGAGGTGGACATGTCGCCAAGAGGCATCCAAGAGATTGTGCGCAAGTGCAAACCAATAATCTTCCAATAAAATTAGCCCCGCTTCGGCGGGGCTTTTTTTTATTTTTGGGAAAATGTGAAAAACTTGTGAAAACTCCCTGTAAAAAGTGTGTTTTCCCTTCGTGGTGGAAATGGCGCAGAAACCTGAAAATAGGGGTGTACTAAGAAACGGAGGTGCAGACGATGTATAACCCCTACAACAACCAGTACCGACAGTATTCCGCTCCGACCCTGAGCGGGCGCGTGGTGACAAGCCGCGAGGAAGCGATGGGTGTGCCGGTGGACTTTACCCAAGGCTTTACGCTGATGCCCGATTTTGCCCATGGGCGCATTTATGCCAAGGTTTTTAACCCCAACACAGGGGATGCGCCCTTGCGTGAATTTACGCTGGCAGAACCGGTGGTGGAAAAGCCTGTGCAGTATGCGACCAAGGAAGAAGTGCAGAGCATCCGTGAAAAGCTGGATGAACTGCTGAAAGGCGGTGCGGTATGAACCTGATGGCTACGTTGATCAATGCGGCAAGGACTGGCGGGAACGTTCCTGCGATGTTGCAGCAGATGGCACAACAGAACCCCAGCGTGGCGCAGGCTATGCGAATGACTGCCGGGAAGACCCCGCAGCAAATCCGTTCTTTGGCTGAAAATATGTGCCGGGAGTGCGGAACATCGTATACGGAAATGCTGAATCGTCTGCAGGGCTTTTAACCGCTTAACATGGGTGTGCGCAGCCCATTTAAGATAGATTTTTATCACGAAGGAGATTATTTATGGCTGAAAACAACGATCTTGTAACTGGCTACATTATGGGTCAGGACAGCGGCGGCAACAACGGCAGCATGTTTGGTGGCGACGGCCTGTGGGGCTTGATTATTATTCTGGCTCTGCTGGGTGGCTTTAACGGCGGCGGTATCGGCGGCTTTGGCGGCAACCGTGGTGGCGGCAGCTGTGGCTGTGTGACCAACGCTGACATGTGCAGCGCATTCAACTTCAACAATCTGGAAAATTCTGTGCGTGGCATCCAGCAGGGCATCTGCGACAGCACGTTTGCGCTGAACAACTCCATCATGAGTGGTTTCCATGGTGTGGACAACGCTATTTGCACGCTGGGCTATCAGAACCAGCAGGGCTTTAACAGCTTGGCTCACCAGATTAGCGACTGCTGCTGCGACACTCGCGCCGCCATTAAGGACGTGGGCATTGGCGTAGAACGCGCTGGCTGGAACCTCTCCAAGCAGATTGGTGACTGCTGCTGCGACATGGAAAAAATGAACATGCAGAACCGCTTTGATGCTCAGGGCTATAACTGCACTACTTTGCAGGCCATCGACAAACTGGGTGACCGTATCATCGGCTTCATGAGCAATTCCGAAACCCAGAAGCTGCGGGACGAACTGCAGACTTATAAGCTGGCTGCCTCTCAGAGCAATCAGAACGCCGTGCTGATGGCCGCTATGGATGCCAACAAGGCTGAAATCCTGCGGCGCACCGGCAGTGAATGCCCCTCTGCTGCATACATTGTGAACCCGCCTACCCCCGTGACCTTCCGTCAGGGCTGTGGCTGCAATAACAACTATGCGCAGGGCTTTGCTGCCTAAACCAAATAGTGGAATGTTCGGCTGATGCCGTTCCCACGAAAACCGATTGGGGGAGTGGGAGACCACTCCCCTTTTTTGAAAGGAGATATTTATGGTTAATCTTTTTATCAACACCCCGGTTGTTGTAGAAGCTGGCGATAACATCCAGTTTACTGGGGCCAGAGCAGCGACCAAGAACAGCATGTGCTGCAATAGCGGCTGGCTCGGATTCGGCGCAGGAAGCGGCCTTATCCAGCTTACCAAGGGCGGTATTTATAAGGTGGACTTTGGTGCCCAGATTACTGCTGCGGCGGCTGGTGACGCTGAATTTGCCCTTTCTGTGAATGGCGAAACGCTTGCCGGAACGCAGATGGGTGAAACGCTTGCGGCTGCCGGTCTGGCGACCATTGGCACAACCGCGCTGATTCCCGTTGACTGCGGCGGCTCTCTGACTGTAACGGTGCGGAATATTGGCGACACTGATGTGACCGTAAACGCCGCCACACTTACAGTTACCCGTGTAGCATAAGGAGGGGAGCGTGTGGCAAATCTTGCGTTACTTGCAGCACTTGGAAACAAAGGAGGCAACAACATGAACGAAATGTATGGCCGTGGCGAAATGCGCCGCAACGAAATGTACAGCCGTGGCGAGATGAATTATGGCCGTGGCGAAATGAGGCGCAACGAGATGGAAGAAACGCCCTATGATGATGGGTACTTTCGTTACCCGTATCGTTACGCTGGGGAAGACGAAAATGTGATGGAGATAGAAAACTACCGCCAGAACATTGGGTTTGGCGAAGCTGCATATCGTCCCCGGAAAGAAAATGGCCAGTTCCGTCGCCGGAACGAAATGCACGGCGGTGGCGGCAGCGGAAAAATGATGCAGCACGGTGGTGCTGAAGGGAAGCAGAAAAAGAAGCTAACCTGGGACATGGCGGAAGAATGGGTAGAAAACATGCAGAACGAAGACGAGGCCAAGCCGATGGGCGGCAAGTATGACATGGAGAAAGCCAAGGCCATGGCTCGTAAGGTGGGTATGAGTACCGCCGGGCAACGTTTCATTGACTTCTATGCCATTGTAAATGCCATGTATTCCGACTACCACGAAGTGGCAATGAAACACGGCGTGGACAATGCTGACTTCTATGCTGATCTTGCCAAGGCGTGGCTGGAAGATGCCGATGCCGTGCAGAATAAGGCATATGTGTATTATGAATGCCTTGTGGAAAAGGAATAACAATATTTGAGAAGTCTTTGGGCGGAGAAATCCGCCCTTTTTGACCCTTATTTTGACCCTTTACAGCGTAGAAAATGGCCGTATTTCGCAGTAAGGTACAGTAAGCACATGCCCAGAAAACATAGGAAAATCAACGGTTTTCAGTATTTCACAGTAAGCCTCAGTACCATATTCTACCAGTTCGAATCTTCTCACCCAGACCAGAAAAAGCCTTGAAACGTAAGGGTTTCAGGGCTTTTTAATTTCCGTTTGACCCTTATTTGACCCTTATACAAAAAGTGCAAAAAATAAAGGGTTCTTCCGAGCCGTTTTTTGAATCGCAATATTTAAGATTGTTCCACCGATTTTATGAACGCTTCCATTCTGTCTGCGGAGCGTTTTTTCATTGTTTCGGTGACATGACCGTAAACATCGAGAGTGAAGGATGCGGCGTGGTGGCCGAGGTTTTCCTGCACGGTTTTGATGTCATCCCCGGCGAAGAGAGCGGATACGGCATAGGAGTGACGAAGATCGTGGAAACGTGCGGCGGGAAGACCGATGGAAGCGGCGAGGTTTTTGAACTGCTTATATACCGTCTGCCGGGCAAGGTGTTCGCCGGTGTCGGTGGTGAAGACAAAATCCTCTTTGTTGTTCCAGAGATTCCCTACGAGCAGTTTCTTTTCCAACTGCTGTGTGCGCTGCTTTTTCAGCACGGCCATGACCGTAGGCGCAGGAATGATGGTTCTTGCCTTGCCGCTTTTTGGCGTGGTGAAAATGTATTGCCCTTCCACAAGCTGCAGCTGACGATATATTTTGATTGTTCCGGCGGTGAAATCTACACAGTCCCATGTAAGACCGAGCAGTTCAGACTGGCGCATGCCCGTAAACAAATCCACGATGTACACGTTTTCGTAAGGGTGGCCTTTGAGAGCAGCAAGGAAAGCGGAAATTTGCTTTTCGTCCAGCGGCTGGATTTCCTTTTTCTCGATGCGTGGTGTAGTACATCTTTCGCAGGGATTGGATGCGATGATGCCGAGGAGGAAAGCTTGCTTCAATGCCTTGTGCAGTATGCCGTGCATATCCCGGACGGACTTGCTGGAAAGCTTGGCGCAGTTATTGCCTTTCCAGTAATCGTTGTACATGCGCTGAATTTGTATTGGCGTTAAGGACTGGATACTGGTGCTGCCGATACATGGCAGGATGTAATTCTTGACGGTTTTTTTGTAGACAGAGATCGTGGACGGCTTAAGCGTTACACAGTAATCTGTAATCCAAGCATCGAGCCACTCTGCCACAGTGGTTTTTTGCGGTTGTACGAATGTGCCATTATCAATGGCAGAAGTGATTTGGGTGAGTTTTTGCCGGACTTCTTTCTGTGTGGCACCGTAAACAGAGTGTTGTATCTGTTTGCCGTGCATATCGTACCCGGCGGTGTATCGTGCCTCCCATCTGCCATCCGACCGTTTACGGATGGTTCCTGCCCCTTGGGCAGAGCGTTTTGCCATAGCATTACCCCCTCAT
>JAZNSI010000058.1:0-14444 GCA_045591175.1 Clostridia bacterium | reverse complement strand
ATGGTTATGCCCGGCGACAACATCGACATGGAGATCACCCTGATCACCCCCATCGCCATGGAGAAGGGCCTGCGCTTCGCTATCCGCGAGGGCGGCCGTACCGTCGGCTCCGGCGTTATCGCTGAGGTCATCGAATAAGGGTCTTCGACCCGTCTTTCCGCCAAAGGTCGTGGAGCCTTGAGTAGGATCACGCGCCTGGAATTGGGTGGAGAGAATTCTCTAAATCATACGCGTCAGCCGGAGGGCATGCGCTCTCCGGCGGCGCATACTGGATATGGCAGGAGGTGTCCCAAGTGGCAAATGCCGTTCGTAACAAGATTTGCCTTGCCTGCACTGAGTGCAAGCAGCGCAATTACAACAACATGAAGAACAAGAAGAACACTCCGGACCGTGTCGAGCTGAAGAAGTACTGCCCCTTCTGCAAGAAGCATACTTCCCACCGCGAGACCAAGTAAGCGACTTTGTGAGGATGTGATAACGATGGCAGAGGAGAAGAAGACCCCCGCTAAGGTCGAGGAAAGCAAGCTGACCAAGATTATCAATTGGTTCAAGAAGCTCCCCGGCCGCATCGCCAAGCCCTTCAAGAACATGGTCGCTGAACTGAAGAAGGTCACCTGGCCCAGCAAGAAGAAGTGGATTTCCAGCTCCATCGCGGTTCTGGTGTTCATGCTCTTCATGGGCGTCGTGATCGGTCTGCTGGATCTGGCCGCGACTGCGCTGGTCAACACCATGATCCCCGCTCCCGAACAGGCTGTCACCGAAGAGGGTGACTACCACGTCCATGAGGACGGCACCGTGCACTACGGTGAGCATGTGGAGGAGACTGCTGAGGCCACTGAAGAAGTGACCGAAGAAGCGACCGAGGCCGGTGAGGCTGAGGCGACGGAAGCTGAGACTGAAGCCCCCGCTGCTGAGTAATCAGACGCCGGCGCGGTCAGTATAGCTTTCTCAAGGAGTAAGTAGTATGTCCGAGAAGATCAACGAGGCCTGTTGGTACGTTGTCCATACCTATTCCGGGTATGAGAACAAGGTCAAGGATACCCTCGAGAAGTCCATCAAGAGCAACGGCATGCAGGATTTCATCTTTGAAGTCCGCGTGCCCGTTGAGGAAGTGACGGAGATCCGGAAGGGCAAGCGCGTGAAGTCTCAGCGCAAGGTTTTCCCGGGCTACGTGATCGTCAAGATGATCAAGACCAACGAGAGCTGGTACGTCGTGCGTAACACCCGCGGCGTCACCGGCTTCGTGGGTCCTGACGGCCAGCCCGTCGCCCTGACCGAGGATGAGATCGAAATGATGCTCAATCCCCAGTCCAACGGCACGGAGACCGACCTGGCGATCGGCGAGACCGTCCGCATTGTGGATGGCAGCTTCGCCAACTTCAAGGGTACGATCAAGGAGATCGACCAGATGCTGGGCAAGGTGCTGGTGGATGTGCAGACGTTCGCCAACCGTACCAGCGAGCAGTGGATCAACATGGAAGACGTCATGAAGGAGGAAGAGGAGTAAAGCCTCTTCGCCCGTGGGGAGGGGGAAACTCCGCCCCGAAGGACGCGCCGCTTGATTTCGCTGCGTTTACAAAGGCTCATCGCCATCCCAAAGATGGCTTGAAGCAAGCGGATTTCCCGCTTTTCCATGCGTGCGCGAATCTGCACACGCGACGTGGGAGGAAGTTTCTGGCTTCCGCGTGACCACATTTTTTTAGGAGGTGCCATTACAATGGCCAAGAAAGTTACTGCTTTCATCAAGCTGCAGGTTGCTGCCGGCAAGGCCAATCCTGCTCCGCCCATCGGCCCCGCTCTGGGTCAGCACGGCGTGAACATCCCCGGCTTCTGTAAGGAATTCAACGAGCGCACCAAGAATGACATCGGTCTGGTCATCCCCGTTGTCATCACCGTGTACTCTGACCGTACCTTCACCTTCATCACCAAGACCCCCCCGGTCCCGGTGTTGATCAAGAAGGCCCTGAACATCGACACCGCTTCCGCCAAGCCCAACAAGGACAAGGTCGGCAAGCTGACCCAGGAGCAGCTCCGTCAGATCGCCACCACCAAGATGCCCGATCTGAACGCCGCCAGCATTGAGGCCGCCATGTCCATGGTCGCCGGCACTGCCCGCTCCATGGGCGTCACCGTCGAGGAGTAATTCCGAACGGATTTTGACTTAACCGGGGTGAATCACCCCTGATCAATGTGGGAGGACGTAGTGCCGCTAATACCACATGGGAGGAAATTGAAATGAAGCATGGTAAGAAGTACCAGGACAGCGTGAAGCTGATCGACCATCTGAATCAGTATGATCCTGACCAGGCCACCGAGCTGGTGATCTCCACCGGCAAGGCCAAGTTCGACGAGACCGTCGAGGCTCACATCCGTCTGGGTGTTGATCCCCGTCACGCTGACCAGCAGGTCCGCGGCGCCGTCGTTCTGCCCCACGGCACCGGCCGTACCGTCCGCGTGCTGGTCATCGCCAAGGGCCCCAAGGCTGACGAAGCCCGTGCCGCTGGCGCCGACTACGTTGGCGATATGGATCTGATCACCAAGATCCAGCAGGAGAACTGGTTCGAGTTCGACGTCTGTGTCGCTACCCCCGACATGATGGGTCTGATCGGCCGCATCGGTCGTATCCTGGGCCCCAAGGGCCTGATGCCCAACCCCAAGTCCGGCACCGTCACCATGGACGTGACCAAGGCCATCAACGACATCAAGGCTGGTAAGGTTGAGTATCGTCTGGACAAGACCGCTATCATCCACTGCCCCATCGGCAAGGTCTCCTTCGGCACCCAGAAGCTCCAGGAGAACCTGCAGACCCTGATGGACGCCATCAACAAGGCGAAGCCCGCCGCCGCGAAGGGCACCTACATCCGCTCTCTGTACCTGAGCAGCACCATGGGCCCCTCCGTCCGCGTCAATCCCCTGAAGTTCTGATTGGCTTAAGTCGGTAACAAGACCGTCCTGATCGTGAGATCGGGGCGGTCTTTTATGTGCAGAAAAGGGCTTTGCAACAAGATGAATGTGCAAGAAATGACAACAATATATGCATGAAACAAATGCGGTAACGATACCAAATGCAAGAAAGTAAGCGAAATAGTTTGAGAACTTGCATAATTCCTGTTGACAACGGACGCGGATGGTGCTATGATATGCACGTCGACCGGAAACGTTTCCAGTCGATTGGAAGGGCGAAAGCCGCAACATTTCTCCCAACAGGAGGCAACGATCATGAATCATCATAGTCGCGCACATATCCGCCTGAGCAACCAGGCTGAAGTTATGACCTTCATCCAGGGGCTCTGCAAGTTCAACGACAACTTCTCCATCGAAAGCCGCAACGGCGTGCACCGCGTCAATGCCAAATCCGTCATTGGCGTGATGTACACCATGTTTGATTTCCCCGAGGAGATGTACCTGGTCAACGACACCCGCGACGGTTTCATCCCGTCCTTTGTTGACGAATACCGCGTGATTGAATAAGAAAACTGCCTGTCCCAAAGCGGGGCAGGCAGTTGTGTTTACAGCGCCAGCAGCAATCGGATGTGCGCCCAGTCGTCGCAGCCAAGCTCCCGGAGGAGGGGCGCGGCGTAGAGGTCAAAGGTGGTGTGATCCACCAGGCGGAAGGCGGCTGCCGCAACATCCACCGCGTGGATAGCGTCGCCCTTTTCGGCAAGGCAGCCTACCAGCAGGCAGCGCAGCAGCGCATAGACGGCCACCAGCGAGAGGTACTCGTCCTTAAGCGGCACAGGGCGATCCTGGAAGGGGAACTGCACGAAGAACATGTGATTCACCAGCAGGTGCTCCAGCCAGGTTTCCCACTGGGGGATGATCGCGTTCAGGCGGGCCGTGGCGGCTTCGTACTTGCCGTACGCATCGCCGGAGGTGCCGAAATAGGCCAGCGCTTCCTCGCCGTAGGCGCGGATGCTGACGCTGCTGCGATCCAGGGCGTCCAGGATGCGCTCCATCGTCGTCAGGCCGGTGAGAAGCTTCTCATGGGATGGGATGGGCAGCTCGGGTGCGGGAATGACGGTCTCTCCGGAAAGAAGCGCGTCCACAGCGGATCCATTCTGTTCGGAGAGGGCCAATTCCATGGCGTGCAGCGCTTGGCCGAGCAGCAGCATCCGCTGGGGCAGGGGATATTCCCGCCGCTGCAGCATGGAGATCAGCCACAGCCGGATCTGCTGATCCCGCCCATTGGTGTTGAAGAAATGCTGCCGGGGCGGCGCGTCAGGCAGGCCGAATTCGCGTTTGACGGTGATGAAGGTCAGCGGCTCTTTGCGGTCCAGCAGCAGCTCGATGACAGCCTCGCAGCTGTTGGCGCAGGAGCATTCCCGGTCTTCGCCGTTGCGTACGCCCCTCGGGTACAGCCGGCAGACGGCAGCCAGCGTGTCTTCGCCGCACTCGGCGTGCAGGGCGCAGCGGCCGTCGGGCAGGTGAAGGGGGCAAACGCCGTCATAGCGTGGAAGGATCTGTGCGTAGGCGTCCTCGCTGGGATGCAGGGACAGGTGCAGACCGCAGTCCAGCTTGCGCCGCAGCTCCGGGGAGCAATCCACGCTCAGGAGCTTGAAATAGTCCTTCATCGTCACGGAAATGGGCCAGCCTTCGCAGCAGGGGCGGCGGCAGGCGCCCATTTTGCAGGAAAAAGCCGGATAATAATCTGGCACAAGGTAGGGTTCTTCCATCAAAATCCCTTCGATTCTTTAGATTAGACTGAGCGTCTTAAGCGCAAATACCCACAGGAAGATCGTCAGGATGGACAGCGCGGAGGTGAACACCACCAGGGAGGCGGCCAGCTCGCCGTCGCCGTCCATCTGCTGGGCCATGGGGAAGGACGACACCGCCGTCGGTGCGCCGAAGTAGATCAGGATCGGCACCAGCGTTTCGGCTCGGAAGCCCAGCAATGCACCCAACGTCACCATGATCAGCGGCGACACGATCAGCTTGCCGGAGACGCCCAGCAACAGCTGCTTGCGGTAGGTCTTTGCGCTGGTGAAGGAGAAGGACGCGCCCAGCGCTACCATCGACAGCGGCGTGGCGACCTTGCCCAGGTCAGTGAAGGTCTTCTTCAGATCGGCGTAGAGCGGGATGTTCAGCAGATTGAAGGCAAGGCCCAGCAGGGACGCGATGATCAGCGGATTCTTCGCGATGCCCAGGAGCATCTTCTTCACGCTGGGCTTGCCGCCGCGGAAGGTCTCCAGGGTGATGACTGCCAGCACATTCACCAGCGGCACGCACACGCCGATCAGCAGGTTCGTCGGGCCCATGTTCTCCTTGCCGCACAGGGTTTCCGCCATCGGCAGGCCGAACAGCGCGAAATTGGAGCGGAACATGGCCTGGATCAGCACGCCGCGGCGGGGATTTTCCTTCTCCATCCGCGGGATGACGACCATCAAAGCAGCGAACCATGCGATCATGCACAGGCAGCAGAAGATCATCAATGCGGGATTGAAGGATGCGGACACGTCGGTGTCGTAGACGCTGTTGAAGAGGTAGAAGGGCAGGAACACCTTGAAGCAAAGGCTGTTCAGGCCCTTGCGGAGTTCCTCCTTGATCATGCCGATGCGGGCAAGAAAGTAGCCCAGCATGATGCACAGCATCACGGGCAGCACAGCGTTGAATGCGATGATCAGATTCTGCATAGTGATCTCCTGTACGAGGTTTTTGCGAAAATCAGTATACAACTTTTTTCGGTTGATTTCAATAGAAAAATGCGCTTACCCCAGGGCAACGTCCAGGATCATCATCACCGCGAAGCCCGCCATGGTCGCCAGGCTCATCAGCCCGGGGCGGAGGCTGCGCTGGCTTTCCGGCACCAGCTCGCCGATGACGACCACCACCATCGCGCCGGCGGCAAAGGCCAGCAGGAAGGGCAGCAGCCATTCCACATGCACCGCCAGCAGACAGCCCAGCACACCCGCGATGGGCTCCACCGCGCCGCTGAGCTGCCCGTAGAAGAACGCTCTGCCCCGGTTCATGCCCTCGCGGCGCAGGGGCAGGCTGACCGCAGCGCCCTCGGGGAAGTTCTGCAGGGCAATGCCGATGGCCAGCATCCAGGCAGCCGTCAGGGCGGCGGGGGTGGTGCCGACAGATAGTGCGCCGAAGCTCACGCCGATGGCCAGGCCCTCTGGGATGTTGTGCAGCGTGATGGAGGACACCAGCAGGATGCTGCGCCGCCTTCCTGCGCAGGGCAGCCGCCGCATGAGATGATCCGCCAGCAGCAGGATGAGTCCGCCGGCCAGGAAGCCCGCAGCTGCCACCAGCCAGGGGAGCTGCTGCAGCCCATCCGCCATGTCGATGGCGGGGGCCAGGAGAGAAAAGTAGCTGGACGCTAGCATCACGCCTGCGCCAAAGGCCAGCAGCGCATCCATCGTCAGGGGATGCGTCCGCCGGGCAAATAGCACCAGCGCTGCACCCAGGGCCGTTACGCCCCAGGTCAGCAGCGTCGCCAGCAGGGCTTGCAAAAGGGGAGATATGTGCAACAGTTCGCTCAAGCAAACCGCCTCGCTTCCAATTTGGGATGGTACAGCCTATGCAGAGTTGTAAATTTGCGTGAAAAGATTCACTTGCGCGGCAGGAATCCCGCAGGCGGGCGCAGAATATATATGATTGCTGTTTTGGCGCAAATGCGCTTTTTACGGCTTATTTGCTGAAATGAGTGATTGAATGAATCAGATTCCCTACACCCTCCGCACGCTGGCGGGCGAGGAGGAGACCCGTGCGGGCGAGCGTTTATTCCGCGCCGGACGGGTGAAGATCGCCGAGAAGAGCGCCCGGGTGCTGCGCTGCCAGGTGGTGGAGGCGGGCCGCTATGAGGTGGTGATCTCCGCCGACACGGCCAGCCACCGCTGCTCCTGCCCGGTCTGCCAGGAAAACGGCGCCTGCCGGCATATCGTGGCGGCGCTGATGGCCTGTCAGGATGCGGGCGCGATGGACGAGATGATCCGCCGCCGTGCCGCCGCCTCCGGCCCGAAGCTGATGGCCGCCATGGAGCGCACCCTCCCGGAGGAGGGCACCATCCGCATGAGCGTGCGGCTCATCGTGGAGCCCGCCATCGGCGAGGACGCACAGCCCTGCCGGCTGAAGCTGGTGCTGCTGATCGGCGAGGAGCGGCTGTACGTGGTCAAGTCCATCCCGCAGATGCTGGAGGCGATGGAGACCGGTACGCCCATCGAATATGGCAAGGGATTCACCTTCCACCCGGAATGGATGCGCTTCGGCCCCACGGAGAACCGCATCCTCGGCATCCTCAGGGCGATGTGCCTGGCCCAGAAGGAGGGCAGCGTGGCCCTTCGCGGCGCGGAGCAGCGGGAGATGTCCCTGCCTGCCCCCTACGCCGAGGCGATCCTGCAGGAGCTGCGCCAGCTGCCCTTCACCATCAAGGACGGCGACGTCACCCATACGGTCAAGCGGGTGATCCAGAGCCGCATCCCGCTGCACTTCCGCGTGTCCAGCGACCGGCGCGGGCTGTCCGTGATGGGGCGTTTCCCCAAGGAATTCCGCCCGCTGACGGCCTCCTGCTCCTACGCGCTGGTGGGGGACAAGGTCGTCCATGTGGAGGAGGCCCAGCGCAACGTGCTGCGGGTGCTCTACAATGAGCAGCTGACCGGCGGCAGCCAGTGCCAGTTTGATTATCCCCTGCGGGAGGCGGCGCGCGTCATCGGCGAGCTGGTGCCCTTCCTGCAGATGACCGCGGTGGTGGAGATCGCCGAGGAGCTGCAAAGGCAGCTGATCCGCCTGCCGCTGACGGCCCGCGTCTACCTTGACCGCGCCGGAAACGGCAAGGACGTGGTGGCCCGCGTGACCTTCCGCTACGGCGAGCGCGAGATCGATCCCTTCGACGAAGCGCCCCTGCCGGAGACTATTTCCCGCACGGAAAAGCTGCTGCTCCGCGACGCCGCTGCCGAGCGCCAGGTGCTGGACGCGCTGGGCGCGTCGGGCTTCACGGTCAGCAAGGGCCATGTGTACCTCGCCGGGCAGGATGCCATCTTCGACTTCGTGTCCGAGGGCGTGGCGAAGCTGCAGTCGGTGAGCGAGGTCTACCTGTCCAACGAGTTCAGGCGGCTCGCTCCCCGCAAGCCCAAATTCCGCGGCAAGATGCGCATGAACGGCACCGCCCTGGAATTCAAGTTCGAGGAGGACGGCGAGCCGGCCCAGGAGATCTACGCCATCATGGAGGCCATTGCCCGCAGGCGGCGCTATTTCCGCCTGAAGGATGGCTCCTTCCTGGACCTTTCCGCCATGGAGGACTGGCAGCCCCTGGCCGACAGCATCTACGAGGTGGCGTCGGTGGAGGGCATCGACTTCATGACCGGCGGCGAGGACGTCGTGCAGATGCAGACCTACCGCGCCTGTTACATGGAGAGCCTGCTGCAGGGCCTCGACTTGCCGGTGGAGGTGGAGGACAGCGTCCACGAGACGGTGCGCGCGCTGACCGAGCCCTCCGAGGCGGAGCAGGTACAGCTTCCTGCCGGGCTGACGCTGCGGCCCTATCAGCAGCGCGGTGTGCAGTGGATGCACACCCTTGACCGGCTGCATCTGGGCGGCGTGCTGGCGGACGACATGGGCCTGGGCAAGACGGTGCAGGTGATCGCGCTGCTGCTGTCGGCGCGCAATCCCGAGCCCCATGTGGGCGCGATCCAGCCCAGCATCGTCGTGGCGCCCACGACGCTGACCTACAACTGGCTCAGCGAGCTGGAGCGCTTCGCTCCTGACCTGTCCGTGATGGTGATGGCGGGCACCGCAGCCCAGCGCGCCAGTCAAATCCGCCATGTGAAGGAAGTCGGTGACGTGGACGTGCTGATCACGTCCTACCCGCTGATCCGCCAGGATATCCAGCTGCTTTCCGACATCGACTTCCGCTTCGCCATCCTGGACGAGGCGCAGCACATCAAGAATGCTGGCAGCAAGGGCGCGATCGCCGTCCGCCAGCTGCGGGCGCAAACCCGCTTTGCCCTCACCGGCACGCCGCTGGAAAATGGCGTGGGCGAATTGTGGAGCATCTTCAACTTCGTGCTGCCGGGCTTTTTGCTCAGCTACAGCGCGTTCATGCGCCGGTATCAGGACGGCAGCGAGTCAGACGATCTGCGCCGCCGCATCAGTCCCTTCCTCATGCGCCGCCTGAAGAAGGACGTGCTGACCGAGCTGCCCGACAAGATCGAGACCGTCATGACCGCCCAGATGACGCCCGAACAGAGCAAGGTCTATCAGGCCACCATGCTGCATCTGCGGGATCGTGTGGACGCCATCGTCAAGGAGAAGGGCTTCGACAAGGGCCGCACCGAGGTGCTGGCGGCCATCACCCAGCTGCGGGAGATCTGCTGTCACCCGGCGTTGGTGCTGGACGATTACACCGGCGCCTCCGGTAAGCTGGACATGCTGCTGGAAATCCTGCCCGAAGCCATTGCCAAGGGCAGGCGGGTGCTGCTGTTCAGCGCCTTCACCAGCATGCTCAAAATTCTCCGCCGGGAGCTGGAGAACAGCGGTTATGGCTGCATGTACCTGGACGGCGATACCCCTGCGCCCCGCCGGGTGGAGATGTGCGAGCAGTTCAATGCCGGCAGCGAGGGTGCGCAGATATTCCTCATTTCCCTCAAGGCGGGCGGCACCGGCCTCAACCTCACCGGAGCAGACATGGTTATCCACTATGACCCCTGGTGGAACCCTGCCGCCGAGGAGCAGGCCACTGACCGTGCCTACCGCATCGGCCAGACCCGCAAGGTGGAGGTCATCCGCCTGGTGACCCACGGCTCCATCGAGGAGCAGGTGGTGGCGCTGGGACAGCGCAAGAAGGCCCTCTTCGAGCAGCTGATCAAGCCCGGCGAAAGCCAGGTCAGCAGCCTCAGCCCCCAAGAGATTATGTCTTTGTTCCGGTAAAATGCAAGGATCGCCCCCGTGGCGGTCCTTTTTCTTGTGAACAAGCTTTGAATATTGCGCCGCGAGGGCCTGCGGGGCTTGCAGAAATATATCATTTTGTGGTACAATGCAGGGGTGGGCGTGTGTCATTCGTTATATGGGTGACAGCCCGAATCCATTTGACTTTCCGCCTTCTTTGAAAGGATGTTATTATGCAGAATCCGCAGACCACCCGCCGCCGCCGCGCACAGGCGGAGCCTCAGCAGGTCGAGAAGCCCGCTGCGGTCAAGCGTCGCCAGAAGATCCGCAAGATCGGCAACGCCATGGCGATGCTCATCCTGGCCGCCGCCGTTGTGCTGCTCATCCTCGTTTGCCCCAAGGATCCCGTGCGCCATGCCTATTACACCATCGGCACGGAGGACAATCAGGTGCATGCGGGAGGTTCCTCCGTTGCGGGCTATCAGGGCCTGGTGATTAGCGAGGTGATGGCCTCCAACCAGACGGCCCTGCCGGACGAAAACGGCGAATACCCCGACTGGATCGAGATCTGGAACAGCAGCGCCAACGACATCGAGATGGAAAATGTCGGCCTGAGCGACGATGAGCTGTCCATCAGCTTCCTCTTCCCCAAGATGACCCTGAAGGCAGGGGAGCGCATCATCGTCTATTGCGACAAGAAGAATCAGGCCGTTGCGGGCAAGCCCATGCATGCCAAGTTCGGCCTGTCCTCCAATGGCGAAACCATCACCCTGTACGATCCCAATGCCTATGTGATCGACTCGGTGAAGACGCCCATCATGTCCGCGGACGAGAGCTATGCCCGCCAGGCGGATGGCGCCTTTGTCCGGACGGTGGAATTCAGCCCCGGATATGAAAACACCACCGATGGCTTCCTGGCCTTCCGCAACGCCACCATGGTGACCGATGGCGCGCTGATCATCTCCGAGATCTGCCCCGATCCCCTGACCGGCTACCGGGACGAAAACGGCGAGCTGGTGGACTGGGTGGAGCTGTACAACACCACGGGCAGCGTGGTCTACTTGAATAACTACGCCCTGTCCAACAATGAAAACAAGCCCCTTAAGTGGCGCTTCCCCGAGGGCGCCTGCGTGGCTCCCTATGGGTACTACATCGTCTATTGCTCCGGCAAGGACATTGACAACGGCCCCGCTGGCGTGCCCCATTCCAACTTCAAGGTGAATGCCGAGCACTCCACCATCGTGCTCTCTGACAGCCGCGGCCGCCTGGTGGATCGCGTCACGCTGGACAATATCCCCGAGGATGCCTCCTACGCCCGCAACGAGGACGGCAGCTTCTCCATCCACATCAAGACCACGCCCCAGCTGCCCAACACCTCCTCCGGCGAGCATCAAATGGACGTGTATCTGCGGGCGCTGAACAAGACCGGCGTGTACATCACAGAGGTGATGGCCTCCAATGACGAGGTCATCGCCAGCTCTACGCAGGAGTTCACTGACTGGATCGAAATCTACAATTCCTCCGCCGAAACGGTGGATCTGTCCGGGTACGGCCTGAGCGATAACCTCGGCCGTGCCCGGAAGTGGCAGTTCCCCGATGGAACGCTGATCATGCCCGGGCAGTACCTGCTCGTGTGGTGCGACGGCGACACGGAAGCGAATGCGGCGGGCGAGCCGCACACCTCCTACGGGTTGGCCCAGGCTGGCGGTTACAGCATCGTCCTGGCTGATCCGACAGGAAAGATTCTGGACAAGCTCGTGCTGCCCGCGGTGCCAACCGATGTGTCCTACGGCCGCACGATGGGGCGTGAGGGCTTTTTTTATTATGATGTCCCCACGCCGGGCCAGCAGAACGGCAACGGATTCCTTGGTTATGCGGAAGCGCCCCAGCTGACCGTGCAGGGCGGCATGCACAACCAGGGCGTGCATGTGGGCTTCACCATCCCGGAGAACGCGACGGTCTACTACACCACCGATGGCTCTGAGCCTACGATGGCAAACGGCACCGCCTACACCGGGCAGGAGATCGAGCTGAATTTCACCACGGTCCTGCGGGCCAAGGCCTTCCCCTATGACCCGAATTATCACGCCAGCACCACCGTCTCCAGCACCTACCTGATCAACACCTATCACCAGGTGCCGGTGGTGTCCATCATCGTGGATCCCGACCTCCTGTGGAATGAGGAATACGGTCTGCTGGCGGAGGGCGACATCATCAAAACCGCACCCGGCGCGTTGCCCTTCAAGAACTCAACCTACCGCAAGGTCAAGGACGCCTCCATCCCCTATGAGGGTTATATGGAGTATTACGGCCTGGACGGCGCTCAGGTGTTCAGCCAGGGAATCAACATCAGCACCGCGGGCGACTTCTCGCTGGATCTGCCCCAGAAGTCCTTCAAGGTGCGAGCCAAGGCGGAATATGGTCAGAAAACCTTCGCCGCCGCTCTTTTCCCGGACAGACCCTTCACGGAGTACAAGTCCCTGGTGGTGCGTAACTGCGGCAACGACGGTGTGTGGAGCCGCGTCCGCGACGGCTTCCAGTCCCGACTGCTGGATGCATACGGCAGCGAGGTGCTGCATCAGGCGTGGCAGCCTGTGGCGGTGTACCTCAACGGCATCTACTGGGGCCATATGGATCTGCGCGAGCGCGTGGATCGCTACTTCGTGGCCCAGCATGAGGGCATCCCGCTGGAAGAGGCGGACAATATGGATATCCTCGTGGGCAGCGGCAGCGTGGAATGGGGCTCCAACAAGGAGTTCAACGCCATGGTCAAGCGGCTGAAGAACAGCGATCCTGCCAACAATCCCGAGGATCGCGCGTATCTGGACGCCAACATTGACGTGGAGAACCTGCTGGAGTACATGGCCTTCGAGATGTTCGTGGGCAACTCCGATATCGGTAACACCCGCTTCTACCGCCTGCATGGCACTGACCCGGAAACCGGCGAGCCCTACAAGTGGAAATGGATCCTCTACGACGTGGACTACGGCTTCTGGACGGCAGCCTTCAATAGTCCCTGGAGCTACACCAAGGACAAGGGCATGGGCCAGAAAAACATCAACAACACCTGCTTTATGACGGTGCTGAAGGTGCCAGAGTACCGTGACCTGTTCCTCAAAAAGCTGGCGGACATGTTCAAGACCTTCACCCCGGAGTATCTGAGCAGCATCCTCAACGAGTGCGTGGCGGAACTTCACCCGGATACGGAGATGAGGCTGCACTTCGCCCGCTGGGCGGAGTACCATGATCAAATGGTCGTGGGCGAGTGGCCTACCAAGGAGAGCTCGGCCTACACCTACTGGCAGAACCACGTCAACCGACTGCACAACACTTTCCTGAAGCGCCCCTACCTGTTGTGGGCGATGGTGAAGAAGGCGTTCAGCCTCACCGATGCGCAGATGGAGAGCTACTTCGGCCCGCGGCCTGAGAAGCCCGACGCCGCCTGGAGCGCTGACGACAAGCAGTGGTTCGACTGATGCCAATTGTTGAAATCCGCCGGAAATTGTTGCGGTTTCACCAAGAATGCTGTATAATGAATAGACGCGCGCATTGACGCGCCGGATACAAGGACAATCGAGGAGGAATCCCTGTGAATACGTCCAACCTGACCACGAATAACGCCATGGCGGCCTTCTTTGCCGAGCAGTTCGCCAACCTGACTCCCATGAAGGTGTTCCTGGCTCTGGCCTTTGGCCTGCTGGTGGGCATGATCATCGCCTTCACTTACAAGCGCTGCTACCGCGGCGTGCTCTACAGCCCCAACTTCTCCATCACCCTGATCATGATGACGCTGATCACCACCCCTGTGGTCATGTGTATCGGCTCCAACATCGCCCTGTCGATGGGCATGGTGGGCGCGCTGTCCATCGTGCGTTTCCGTACCGCAGTGAAGGATCCCCTCGATACCGCCTACATGTTCTGGGCGCTGACGATGGGCATCCTGCTGGGTGCAGAGCAGTTCATCATCGCGCTGGTCGTGGTGGCGGCGATCTCCGTCATCCTCTTCGGCCTGAACCTGCTCAAGTTCACCAGCCCCAACGGCTATCTGCTCGTCCTGCACTATGACGAGGACGCCGAGTATGACATCAACCAGCAGCTGCGCCGCTCCGTCAAGTACCGCCGCCTGCGCTCCAAGACCGTGACCCGCTCCGGTGCGGAGATGACCTACGAAGTCCGCCTGGACAACAAGCAGGACCTCGTCGCCCTGATGCTGGGCATCGACGGTGTGCACGACGCGACCCTCGTTGCCTGCCAGACCGAAGCCGGCGCCTAAGGGGCTCTGCCCCTTAGGGATCCCCGCAAGAGGGATTCATCCCTCTTGACTCCCTTTTCGCGATGCGGCTGGACTGTACTTTTGCGGTTGAGTGCGCGTGGGAGGTGGGGCTGGGTCCCGGCGTGGCTTTCCGCGCGCTCATCGCGCGGGATGCGCAGTTGCCTCTTCTGGGGAGGTGTCGGGGGGCCCGCAGGCCCTCTGACTACATTCGTATCGCGGGGCTTTGCCGCGCGGGCGGGGCGTTTTCGGCTTTCAGCCGAAAACATTCCTTACACGGAGGAACGGCCGGGAGGATGGCTATGCCATCCGACCAGTGACGGAGTGCAAAACCTCGCAAAAATCCCAATAG
>JAZNSI010000057.1:0-79938 GCA_045591175.1 Clostridia bacterium | reverse complement strand
AGCGTTCGTCCTGAGCCAGGATCAAACTCTTTCATTTAATCCTGTTATATCTAACCGGTTCATACCGGCAAGACTCAACTCATTCGGAATTACTGTCTCTTTTTTGCGTTATTTCTTGTCTGTATCGTTTTCAAGGTTCAGGGCCGCAGCTGCGCCTGCGCGCCGTGCGACTCGTATATCCTAACAGACTCCCAAAGAAAAGTCAACAGCTTTTTTCAACTTTTTCAGCCTTTTTGGCGAAGTTTTTTGTTTTCCGAACGCTGTTTCCCAAAGGTTTTCGGATCATTCCGCTTTTGGGCAGCACATTCCCTTCCCGTGTCCACAGAAACGTTCGGGAGTTTTGGGATCCCCCAAACATAAAAAGAAGCATCCTCACGGCAATATGGGAGGATGCTTACAATGCAGTTTTACTTTGCTTCCTGCAGCAGGTTCTGCAGATTACCCAGGGCGTCCCCCAGGCGGGTCAGCTCGTCGATGGTGGATGTACCATTCTTGAGCTTGGCAGAATAGCTGTCAATGATATCGTACAGATCGGTAAACACAGCCTGCGGCGCATAGGCGCTGCCGTAAAGGGACTGATGCATGTTGCTCAGCACGTCCACCGCGTTGACATTGGCGCGGATCCTGCCCAGCGCACCCGCGGTATCCGAGCCGCCGGAGCGGGACAGCGTATTAACCTGGCTGACGGCATTGCCGCATTCGGTCATCGCGCGGGCGAGCATCAAATCCTCCGCATCGCCGCGGAAGGCAATGGCTTTGCCGCCCGCGATACCCACGCCCAGCAGCGCCACCGCCAGCAAAATGATCAGCACGATCTTTGCCCGTTCAGACCGGGAGTGCTCCACCGCGCGGATATTGCCCTTGCGGCCATTGGCATAACGATTTTCCCAGCGTTCCATAAAATAACCTCCGATTCAAGCTGGCAGACCCACTCCGGGGCCGGAAATTTGCCAGCTAAATTCCTTAGCTGCCACTATCTTACCACATTTCTCTGTTTGCGTAAAGGCGAACACGCAATTCCGTCACAGAATTGACAGAACTGTATAAACCTTTCACGCCCCGGACATCCTCTTTTTAGACAATCTGACCCGAACAAGGAGGCTATGTCCGATGCACAAGCCGCTGTTGACCCTGCTTTTGTCCGCCCTGCTGACCCTCCCCGGCCCCGGGATGGAGTCCGCACCCAAAGCACACTCCGCCGAGCCCACCCGATTGTGGTGGGGGATGATCGACCCGGAGCTGTCGCTGTGGTTCGCCCGGCTGCCCATGGAGGAGCAGGAGGACAGCCACATCCTGTGGGATTTCTCCTGGCAGGGCTTTCTGGCGGCGCTCTTTGGGCAGCCGCTGACGAAGGAGGCGATCCCCGATGCGGCACACGCGTAAGCTGCTGCTTCCGCTGCTGATCCTGCTGCTGGCCATCGTCCTCACTGCCGAGGCCGCCACCCTTACCATGGGCAGCCGCGGCGAACGGGTGGCGCTCATCCAGCAGCGGCTGAAGGAGTGGGGCGACTACACCGGCAAGGTGGACGGCGTCTTTGGCCGGGGCACCTACAACGCGGTGGTGCGCTTCCAGCGGCGCAACGGCCTGTCGGTGGACGGCCAGGTGGGGAAGAAAACCGCAGCCGCCATGGGCATCCCCCTGACGGGGACGATCAGCGCATCCCTGTACCGGGAATCCGAATTGACGCTGCTGGCCCGCCTGGTCAGCGGTGAAGCCCGGGGAGAGCCCTACATCGGGCAGGTCGCCGTGGCAGCGGTGGTGCTCAACCGCGTCCGCAGCGATGATTTCCCGGATACCATCGCCGGCGTGATCTTCCAGCCCGGCGCCTTTGACGCGGTGTGGGATGGGCAGTTCGACATGGAGCCCACCGCCTCCTGCATCCGCGCCGCCCGGGACGCCATGAACGGCTGGGACCCCACCGGCGGCTGTATCTACTATTATAATCCCTCCACCGCCACCAACGAGTGGATCTGGACAAGGGCGGTGCAGCTGACCATCGGCCGTCACGCCTTCGCCATCTGAGGTGCCGCATGAAACGAACCCTCGCATACATCCTCACCGCCGTGATGGGCATGACGCTGCTCATTGCGCTCAACGCGTCCCAGCGGCGCACCGCTGCGGCGGAGCTGGCCCTCACCGAGGGCACGAAGGCTTCCATGGCGGAATCCGCCGCCGAGGTGGAGCAGCTGACCCTCGCCCTGGAAAAGCTTCTGCTTACCACCGCCCCCAGGCAGCAGGCAAAGCTGCTTTCCCAGCTCACTTTGGGCGCAGAGCGGGTACAGCTGGGCATCAGCGCCCTGCCTGACAGGGAGGGACAACGCGCCGCCGTGCTGGCGTACCTGTCGCGTCTCAGCCGCCTGTCCCAAACCTATCTGGCTGACCTGGCCGAGGGCGATGGCTTCCACGCCGAAGCCAGCGCTGACCTGTCCGCCATGCTGGACGGTCTGCGGCTGCTCCAGGCGGAATTGGCCATCGCCAGCAGCGAGACCCTCCACGGTGCAGACATTGCCAGCGCGCTGCCCGCCTCGGAAGTCACCGCGCCGCCTTCCGCGCAGGAGCTGACCACCTACAAGGCGCTATCCTCCCAGGAAGTGGGCAGCGGCGAGGCCATGGAGATCGCCAAAGCCTTCGTCGGCGCGGATAAGGTGCTTTCCGTCGCCCACGCGCCGGACACCTCTGGGGCGCTGCCTGCCTATGGCGTGACGGTACAGACCGCCGACGTGCAGCTCAATCTGGAGATCACCCGCCGGGGCGGCAAGGTACTGCTCATGGCCCCGGAGACCGCCTCCTTCCCCATGGCGAAAACGCCGAAGGAATGTGCCGCTTCAGCCCTCGCCTTCCTCAAAAGCCGCGGCTTTGCGGAAATGGAAGTCCCCTACTATCAGGTCTACGACGGCCTGTGCGTACTGACCTGCGTGTATGTGCAAAACGGCGTACTCATCTGGCCTGACCGGGTGATGGCGCAGGTTCGCATGGATACCGGCGAGGTCGTTGGCCTGGAGGCCCGCAGCTACTGGAAGAATCACCTTCCCCGCAAGCTGCAGTCGCCCCTGCTGACGGAGCAGGAAGCCCGCGCGTCTCTTTCCCCCGGCGCAGCAGTGGAGTCTGTCCGGCAATGCCTGCTGCCCGTGGGCGGCCAGGAGCGTCTGTGCTGGCAGTTCACCCTTGCCCAGGGGGATGGCGCATACATCAGCTACATCGACGCCATGACCGGCGAAGAACTGCACCTGGAGAAAATCATGCAGCTGGAATTCGGGCAGGTGGCGGCATGATCTACGTTCAGCTCAGCACCCGCGCCAAGCTGGAAATGGGGCAGACGCTCCGCCTGGGCGACGCGGCGAAGGTTCTGGGACCCAAAGGCGCTGAGAAGCTGCTCCTTCCCTGCCCGCAGGAACAGGGCATCTGGAAGCTGACCGCACTGCACGTTGCCAAAGCGCTGCAAGCCGCTTTCCCCGAAGAAGCCATCACCCTCATGGGTTCGGACGTATGCTACGTCCACCGGGTAAAGGCCCTTCGCCGCGACCTGACCCGTCCGCTAAGGACGGCGGCAGCGTTTCTCATCCTGTGCTTGGGCGGCACGCTGGGCCTGTGCTGGTTCCATGCGGACGTGGACATGCCCCGGGCGCAGTTCGCCGTGTATGAGGCCCTCACCGGCGAAGAACCGCGTGATCCCCGGCTGATCACCATTCCTTACGCGGCGGGAGTGGCGCTGGGGGTGGCGGTGTTCTACGCGCTGCCCTCCCGTAAGGCCACCACGCCCCTGGAGGTCAAGCTGACCGAATACCAGTCCGACATGGAGCAAACGGAGGCCCGCGACATTGACTGATCTGCTCACCATCCTCGCCGGACTTCTGGCAGGGGCCTCCACCGCAGTAGCGGCCAGCTGTGTCTGGGGCGTGCTGCTCATACCGGCCCGCATCCAGGACCGACTTCAGGCCGCCTCGCCGCGCATCCTCACCTGGGCACTTTGCCTGGGCGTGGTGTTCTCCGCCTGCCATGACATACTGGGCTTCACGCTGCTGCTGCCGGAGATCCTCGGTGCGCTGGGCTTGCTCCTGGGCGGGATGTTCGTGGGCATGCTTGCCGCCGCCCTGGAGGAGATCCTCGAAGTCGCGCCCGTCCTCATGCGGCGCTTCCGCCTGGGGGACGTCTCCACCGGCGTGCGCTTCGTGATGATGCTCGGCAAGGGACTGGGCGCGATCCTGGCCGCCCTGGTATTCACATTCTAACATATATATTGGAGGAAATCCCATGCAGCGATATGGAACGACGCGATTCACCCTCATCCGCCAGCCCCGCCCGGCAGACCGGGAGTCCCGCTTCCGCCCAGCAAAGGACATCACCTTCCATCGCCCCCGAAAGGAGGCTGCCCATGTTTGACAAGAAAGCCAAGCCCGGCCCTGCAAGGCAGCGCCAGCTCGACCGCTACGCCCAGCTGGTGGACAAGCTCTCGCCCAAATCGGCATTGGGGCAGGGACTCTTCCGCGCCTTCATCACTGGGGGAATCATCTGCACCATCGGTCAGGTTTTCATCGAGCTGGGCCAGCGGTATATGGACATGATGGTCACTACCTCCATCACCTTCGGCAGCATGATGATCGTTTTCATCACCGCCGTGCTGACAGGCGTTGGCGTGTTCGACAAAATCGGCCAGTACGGCGGCGCGGGCGCATTTGTGCCCATCAGCGGCTTTGCCAACGCCATGGTGTCCCCCGCGATGGAATTCCGCCGGGAGGGCCTCGTCCTCGGCCTTGGCGCAAAGCTCTTCACCATCGCCGGGCCGGTGCTGGTATGGGGCATCAGCATTTCGGTGGTGGTGGGCGTGATCTACGCCATCATGCCCTGGTAAAGGAGGAAGCACATGCACCTGAACCGCATAGGGCAGCACACCATCCTGCTGCCGAATCGCCCGCGCATCGTTGGCAGCGCCGCCATCGCAGGCAAGAAGGAGGGTGCCGGCCCTCTGCGCGATGACTACGACCAGATCATTGACGACGACCTTTTCGGCGAGGAGACCTGGGAGAAGGCGGAGTCCCGCTTCCAGTACACCGCAGCCGACCTGGCCATCCGCAAGTCCGGCTTGACCCACGAGCAGATCGATGCTGCACTGGGCGGCGACCTGCTGGATCAGATCATGGCGGCGTCCCTGGCTGTCCGGGAGCTGCACACGCCCTTTATCGGGCTGTACGGCGCCTGCTCCACCATGGCGGAAAGTCTTTGTCTGGCCAGCATGCTGACGGACGGCGGCCATTTGCGCCACGCGGTGTGCACCGCCTCCAGCCACTTCTGCACGGCGGAACGCCAGTACCGCTTCCCGTTGGAATACGGCAGTCAGCGTCCGCCCACGGCCCAATGGACGGTCACCGGCGCAGGCTCGGCCGTGGTGTCCTCGGATGAGCGGCTTCCTGCCATCTGCCGCTCGACCCATGTGACCCTTGGCCGCATCGTGGACATGGCCATCAAGGACGCCAACAACATGGGCCCCGCCATGGCCCCCGCCGCCGCTGATACCCTCCACCGCCATCTGACCGACACCGGCCGCACTGCCGCCGACTACGACCTGATCATCACCGGCGACCTGGGCCGGGTGGGCCACGATCTGCTGCTGACCCTCATGCAGGAGCGCGGCATGCCCCTTGACCAGACCCGCTACATCGACTGCGGCCTGGAGGTTTTCTCCCCTTCCCAGGATACCCACGCCGGCGGCAGCGGCTGCGGCTGCTCCGCGGTAACGCTGTGCGGGCACATCTTCCACCGGTTCCAAAAGGGCGAGCTCCGGCGGGTGCTGTTCATGGCCACCGGCGCGCTGCTCTCCCCCACATCCAGCCAGCAGGGCGATACCATCCCCGGCATCGCCCACGCCATCGCATTGGAGGCGGATTCATGACTTCACTTCTGCTCAACCTGTTGAAGGCCTTTGCCGTCGGCGGGGCCATCTGCGTCATCGGCGAATTCCTCGTGCTCAAAACCAAGCTGACGCCCGCCCGCATCCTGGTGGGCTACATCGTGCTGGGCGTCATTCTCAGCGCCGTCGGCCTGTACGGTCCGCTGGTGGAATTCGCCGGAGCGGGCGCAACCATCCCTCTGACCGGCTTCGGCCATGCGCTGACCACCGGCGTCAAAAAAGCCGTGCAGGAAATCGGCATCCTTGGCGCCTTCACCGGCGGCCTGACCAGTACGGCGGCAGGCATCGCCGCGGCGGTTTTCTTCGGCACACTGACCGCCTTGCTCTTCAAGCCCCACCCCAAGGAATGATTAGATTTTGAAATTCAAATCAAATATGGTTGCAATTTCGGCCAATCCGGTATACAATAGGAATGGTATCCTGTTCATATAATATTCATTTTCATCCATAACAGGAGGATCACCATGCAGAACTACATCCTGATGACCGACAGCGACAGCGATCTGCCCTACGCGCTGAAGGTTGAATACGACATCCCCGTCGTGTACATGCCCTACACCCTGGATGGCAAGGAGTACTTCGACGATCTGGGCCAGACCCTGGATCACAAGTCCTTCTTTGACGCCATGCGTCAGGGCGCACACCCCACCACCTCCGCGCTGAATGAGACGGTGTATGAGGAGTATTTCGAGCCCATCCTGGCGGAGGGCAAGGACATCCTGTTCCTGGCCTTCTCCAGCCAGCTGTCCATGACCATCAACGCCATCCGCGCTGCCCGCGAGACGCTGCTGGAAAAGTACCCCGAGCGCACCTTCATCGTGGTGGACACCCTGTCCATCTCCGGCCCCCAGACCCTGCTGGTGCTGAAGGCTCACGAAATGTACCGCGCGGGCGAATCCATCGAAGCCGTCGCCAAGTGGGTGGAGGACAACAAGCTCCGCGCCCAGGCGTTCTTCACGGTGGACGACCTGAAGTACCTACAGCGCGGCGGTCGCGTCAGCGCCACTGCCGCTGCGCTGGGCACCCTGCTGGACCTGAAACCCATCCTGACCGAGACCCGCGAGGGCAAGCTCGCCGCCGCTCAGAAGGTTCGCGGCCGCAAGAAGGCCCTGGGCTTCATGGTGGACAAGGCCGCTGAGTGCATCACCGATCCCACCGAGTCCATTGTGCTCGTCCTTCACGCCGACGCCAAGGAGGACGCCAACAAGCTGGCCATCATGCTGCACGACCGCATCCCCAATGTGACGGTCCGCATCGAGAATGTCGGCCCGGTGATCGGCGCTCATGCCGGCCCCGGCACCGTTGCCGTCTGCTTCATCGGCGCTGAGCGCGCTATGTAAAATCACACACAAAAGCTCCTGTCCCACGCGGGACAGGAGCTTTTTACGTCATTACAGCTTGATGGGGATGGTCATGAAGCTGGCAGCACAGATGCCCACAGTGCCCGCGGCAAAATCAATCCACGCTGACCAGCCCAGCAGCTGCATCGTGCAGGACAGCAGCGTCAGCAGCAGCGCAAACACGCCAAAAATGCGGAAGTGTTTCCAGGCAAAGGCCTTCCTTCGCCCGGAACCCGCTGCTTCAGCGTCCTCGAAGGAGGTGCCGTTGTACCAGTAGATCTGCTCCGTCCGCCAGACATGGAAGCTCAGCGCCGCCATGTACCAGGCCGTCAGCAGCATGATCAGCCGCATCACCAGGCGCTCATTCATGCCTGGAATGAAGGCGATCCCCAGCAGCAGCGCCAGGTAAGCAAACAGCCCGATCACAAACCCCTTGTAGCTCTTCCTGTACATCCAATCACCTCAGCACATCGCCATACCATGTGCATACCTCGCGGATGCGCCACAATTCGCTCTCTCGTGAGACCTCGCGCCACATCGGCTGATAGCGGCGGAACCACTTTTCCAGCCGGGTCGCCAGCGCAGGATCCTTCTCCCCCGCGGATACGGCATGGCCCACGTGGTTCCATAGCCGCACGCCCTCGGCAGCGATGAGCCAGTTCATGACCATCGGGCGCTGAGCGGCGTCCATGTGCAGGCAGCATTCCTGCAGTCCGGCGACTGCCCGGTCGATGGCTTCGTCGGCCTGCTGGACAGCATCATCCGCCAAATGCCCCATGGGCGAGGTCTCACGCGGCTCGTCCAGGCGGCCGCGAGTCCACTCCATGTGCTGCACAATATGCCACCAGCGGTAGGTCTGCGCTTCCGACAGCGCGGCCACATGCTGCAGCGCCTTGCCGCTGCGGTCGCCATACATCAGCACGGACAGGCTTTCCCACAGCGCATCCGGCGCAGGCAGCTCGCCCCAGGAGGCGCACGCGCCCGCCGCCAGTCCCGGCAGGGAGAAGCGCGGATCATTCACGTTGCCGTAGTCGCCCCAGTCGGTGTTGAGGAAGCCCGCCGCGCCGTACTTCCGGCCGTATTCGGCCATGCGGCGGATGTTCTCGTGGCTGTCGCCCATGCGGGGGATGATCTGGTTCCAGCCGCACACGCCCGGGCACTGATACTGCTTCGCGCCGGCCTGAGCCAGCGTACGGGTGGGATCTTCCTTCTCATGGGCGCTGTAGCCCCAGTTGAGGCAGATGGTGCCTTCAGGCAGCTCTCGCAGCGCCTCCGGGAAGCGCAGCACGATATCGCCCCAGAACATGGGCGTACGGCCGGTCGCCGCCACATGGGCGCAGAGCTTCTTCACGAAGGGCATGTACAGTTCCTTCTCGGATTTTCCCCGATTGCGGCCCTTGCCCAGGTCGAAGGTCTCGTCTGCGCAGACGTTGAACAGCTTCGTGCGGAAGAGCGCCATGTACTCGTCCAGCATGGACGCGATCAGCTCAAAGGACGCAGGATTACAGGGATCGATGGTCAGGTGCGCCATGCGGTTGGGCATGGTGGAAGGCATCTTTTCGCTGCCCTCGGTCTCGCACAGGGGCGCGTAGGTTTTGGTACGCAGCAGCTCCAGCAGATGCCCGAAGGAGGACATCGACGGCACCAGCTCAACGCCCCGCGCAGCGCAGTAATCATCCAGCGCCATGATGTCTTCCGGCGTCAGCGGATCCACCGCCGTCGCCCACAGCTCCGTCAGATCGCGGTAGAGATAGGTATGCTCCACGTACAGCTGCAGCTGATTGAGCTTGTAGAAGCAGCACTCGTCCGCCAGGCGCTTGAGCCACGCCATCGTGCCGATGCGCCCGCGGGTCTGGTCATGATAGAAGCCGCGCACGGGGTAATCCGGCGCATCCGCGATGGTCTTGCAGGGCAGCTTCCACCCGCTTTGGCGGATGATCTGCCGCAGTGTCTGCACGCCGTGGAGCAGTCCGGCCTCGTCATGGCCGACAACGGACACACCCTCCGCCGTGATGGCAAGGGCATAACCCTGAGCAGGCTCAGCCATTTCCACCGCCAGGCAGATATCTCCCACACGGGCCTTGCCGATGCGGATATCCACCGTCATGCCGCAGGCCGCGAGGATCTCCGCCTGCAGCTGCTTCGCGCCGGTGCGAGCCAGTTCACAGCCGTTTTCCAGCACAATGCACATGTCAAGCGTAAGCGAAAAAGCGCCTTCCCCGAATTGAAGATGGCGCGGAACGGGCAGCAGATGCAGCATGGCAGCCACTCCTTTGCTTTATTCGGCAGCAGGCTCAAAGCGCTCCAGCTGGATGCCGGCCTCAGCGAAGAGCTCCAGGGTGAAGTCGTCCGGGTAGCCCTCCTGGTACACCACACGCTTGATGCCGGCATTGATGATCATGCGAGCGCAGACGCTGCAGGGTTGATGGGTGCAGTACAGGGTCGCGCCGTCAATGGACACACCCAGCTTGGCTGCCTGGATGATGGCGTTCTGCTCGGCATGGATGGCATAGCAGACCTCCGCGCGGGTGCCGGAGGCGATGCCCAGCTTACGGCGGAGGCATTCGCCGCGCTCCTTGCAGGTCTTGAGACCCGCGGGCGCACCGTTGTAGCCGGTGGTCATGATGCGCTTGTCCTTCACGATGACCGCTCCGATGGCCCGGCCGGGGGTATTGCAGCTGGTCCAGGTCGCGATGACGTGGGCCATTTCCATAAAGCGGATATCCCATTTGTTCATTGGTAAAGCACTCCTTTATTTCAGTCCCTGCCAGAGGGCGTCCGATTCTTCGGTGAGGACATCGCGGTATTCGGCATCCTCCTTGGGGATGATGATCTCCCAGAGGATAGTATCTTCATAAGGATCGGTGTGATCCCGAACAGTGATGTGAAGCATGTCGCCATGGATGATGCTGGTATAGGTCTGCCCCTCAAAAACGTCCTCCGCCCATTCATCGCTGACAGCGCTGCGGATGAGTTTCAGGTTCGTCCCTTCCCAGCGATAAAGATTCCAAACATGCAGGAGTCCGGCATTGCCATTGGAACCACGGGAGCCGATCAAGCCGTATTCGGGGTAGGTTTCATAATTTATCAGCCCTGCGTCATCCCCATATTGATGCACATACACATATGCATCCTGTTCTGCGTCGTAAACGAAAAACTTGAACCAGGCATTGGTTGCGCCGGAAATCGTCATGATGACGATATCATCCCAACCATCGAAGTTCACATCTTCATAGGTAATGTAGGGTGTTTCCAGCTCTGCGGTAAAGTAAATCGCCTTGCCGTTAGGCGTGACATACTGGTGGATGTAGCCATCGCTTGTTGCATCGGACAGGATGGTCGTACGATGAACCACGGCAGCCGCTTCCGTAGGGGACAGCATGCTGGTCAGGATATAGCCCTTCATGCCCTCGCAGTCCACATAGCTCCAGCCATCCGCCGTTTCACCCAGGATGCGCACCGCCGTCCCGTTATCCGGACACATGGCAATCATGCCGTCCATGGAGGGCGACATCCGCAGATTGACCCAGGTGCTGTGGGGATTGTTCACCACCTGCCACGGGCCGGCCATAGCCGGCTGTTCCCCGCTGATGAACCTTGCCATCATGTATCCCTCGACGTCGCCGATCAGCACATGGGCCCACTCGTCATACCAGTCAATGACGATCACGCCAGTCCCGGTAAAATACAGGCCCAGCGAATCCGCCTGGGTAGTGGGTTCCGCCCGCAGATGCACCCGGTCAGCATTTCCGCCGTCAATGTAGCGTACGCCCGTCTCGGCCAAAGCCGCGGGAATCATCAGCAGCGCAGCCAGCAGCAGCGCAAACAGTCGCTTCATCACCATCACCTCATAAGGAAGATTTACCAACAAAACGAATGGCGGACGCCGATTCTTCCCGCGCAGCACATTTTTTACATTATACTTCACCCGGCGCAGTGCTGTCAACGGAAAAGCGCGCATATCCTCCCGCAAGGGGGGTGCGTGAGGGTGGCTTCGCTGAAAAAACAGGCGCTGGTGCTGACCATCGCCAACGCATACACGCGGGCGCTGGGATTCGTGCTGCGATTGGTCACAGCCCGGCTGATGGGCGCACAGGCGCTGGGGGTAATGGAGCTTGCGTCCTCCGCCGTGATGCTGGCCATCACGCCGGTCACAGCGGGCGTTCCCACCGCCATGAGTCGGCTCACCGCGCAAAAGGGTGCAGATGAGCAGGCTGTGCTGCGGGCCGGGTTGTCCCTGATCAGGCGGCTGACCGCCTGTCTCATCCCGGGGATGCTGCTGCTGTCACCGCTGATCGCCTGGCTCCTGGGCGATATGCGGACGCTGCCGTCCATCCTCACCAGCCTGCCGATGATCGGCCTGCTGGGCCTGTGCGCGGTGTACAGCGGCTGGTTCTATGGGCGCGATGACGCCGGAACGCCCGCCTTCAGCGAATGTGCCGAGCAGACCGTGCGCTGTGTGCTGGCTATTCTGCTGCTGACGACCTTCCGCCGCAGCAGCGTTGCGATGACTGCCGCGCTTCCCAATCTGGCGGAGGTCGCCGCAGGTGTAGTGGTATGGCTGCTGTTCCGCCGGAAAAGCCCCCGACTCCTGCGGAAGCCTCCCGATGCCGCCATCCGCCGGGAGATCATCCGCCTGACCGCCCCCACCACCGGCGCACGCCTTTGCCAGACCGCCCTGCGCGCGCTGAACGCAGTTCTTCTGCCCGTGTGCCTGCGCCGTTCCGGGCTGTCGGCGGAGGCAGCTACCGCCCAGTTCGGACTGCTCAACGGTATGGCGCTGCCGCTGCTCATGCTGCCGGGGATCGTGACCGGCGCGATCTGCATGGTCGCCACCCCCGCCGTTTCCAGACAGGAGGGCCAGCACCGCCGTCTTCAGCGCACGATGCGGCAGTTGCTGGGGAGCGCCGCTGCCGTTGGTGCAGTCACCATGATCGGACTGTTCTTCGCCACAGAGTTCATCAGCACCCGCCTGTACCGCGAGCCTGCGCTGGCGCCGTTGCTGCGCCTTTTGGCTCCCGCCGCGCTGCTGATGGCCGTGCAGCAGGTGCAATTCGGGCTGATCACCGGCCTGGGGCTTCAAAACAAGGCGCTGACCGGCACGGTGATCGCATCCTTCCTGTCGCTGGGCATAACGGCAGTGCTGTGTCCCCTGCCCGGCGTCCGCCTGTATGGGGCTGCCATCGCCACCCTTGCCGGAACGCTGTTGCGGCTCCTCTGGAACGCCGCTGTTCTCCGCCTTGCCCGCACGACCTCCACCGTCTCCGACTGTCCTTCCATCATCGATTGAACCCGCCGGAAGCCGTCCTTGCGAGCTTCCGGCTTTTTTCAAAAAAGTTAATTTAGGGGGTTGACAATCCCCCTGTGATGGTGTATTATATTTCTTGTCGCCGCACGATACCGGCTGACACGCATGACGCGGGGTAGAGCAGTTTGGTAGCTCGTCGGGCTCATAACCCGGAGGTCGCAGGTTCAAGTCCTGCCCCCGCAACCATTTGGCTCAATAGCTCAGCTGGCCAGAGCGTCCGGTTCATACCCGGCAGGTCATAGGTTCGAATCCTATTTGAGCCACACGCATAAATCCCTTGGAACAGCAATGTTTCAAGGGATTTTAGTTTTATCCCAACGATTTCCTTCCCCTGCGTAAAATCGACACACGAACCATGGTGAACACAGTATTGCTGCTACCATTCCGTTTGGCAGAAATGGGATTGTCCATGCACCCCGGTCAAATGCCGCATTGACAAAACTGGCAATCTCCTATAGAATATCCGTAGTGTGAAGAGAAAGGCAAAATACAGCCGAGCATGCCGTTCCTTATGAAAAGTGCTGTGAAATCGCCACAGCGCACGATTCATCGAAGTTTCCGGTCTGCAACACTATTTCTGTACTTCTGTTCACATCTGGATGAACAACGCATGAGGAGGCGTAAACACTATGAAGAGAATCCAGAAAGTCATGCTGCTTGTACTTGCTTTGCTCTTGATTACAACAAGCGCACATGCGACTGCATCTTCTCAGTTGCTTGATATCCCAGGCTTGATTGCGGATGTTACTTTTGGCATGGACCACACAAGTGCTGCAAACGCAGTAAAAGCCATCCACGCAGACGCTTCCGTCTATTCGGATGGTGTTTCCTTCAACGATTCCATTTGGGGATTTGACGATACGACCGTTATGTATCTTTGGCCGAAAGGCGGAGTAGTGAATCAAATCGGCTGTAACTTTACATACGGTGAAGACGGTCCCATGTTTTCTGACATTGAAGCGATTTTGCTCGAAATGTATGGTGAGCCGATCGCCAGAATGTCCGATAGAAACCTGTTCGCTCCAAAGGGAGACTACGCTTGGGACATCGACCTAAGCGGCCGAGTTCGCTCTTCCACGACCTCGTCCGGCAGAGTAGATACAGCGACAAATAACGCTATTGAGTATTTGTTTGTGTATAATGACACCGGAATCCTTCTGACTGTCACAAATATCGAAATGACAGTATTTATGAATTTTATGGGTTCTGTCATGAATATCGGCGGTGATGACTACGTTACAATCTGCTATACCGTTCTTACGCCTGAAGATTTCGAGGCTGCCTTGGCTGCTGGCATGACGTTCAGTTCCGTCAAAACCAGCACTCCGGGCACCGAAGCAGAAGCATCTGATGCTCAGGATGCAATCACTACGATCACCGAAGGCGATTTCACATACAAGATTGCCGGTGGTGAAGCTACGATAACCGCCTATACCGGAACCGCAAAGACGGTTAAAGTGAATTCCGAAGTGAATGGCGTCAAAATCACAGCCATTGATGGCTTCGGAAAAGGCTATGATGAACTGAGCAACATCATCCTGCCTGAGACGATCTCATCCGTCCAGGTAAAAGCCTTCAGCGCCTTCAAAAATGTGACGTTTACCGTCGATTCCAAGAATGAATACCTGGCCTCCATTGATGGTAATCTGTTCGACAAGAAAGCAAAGTCCCTCCTCTTTGGCAAATCCGGCGCCCTTTCGATTCCCGCTGGAATTAAATCCATCAGTGCAGACGCTTGCCGCGCACGCACGTTTACCAGCATCGTCATTCCCGATAGTGTCATTGAAATCGGCGACAGAGCCTTCGAAAAGGCGCATTTTTCCTCTATCTCCTTTGGCACTGGTCTTCAGAAGATCGGTACCGACGCTTTCAACAACGCCAGTTTGGGGCGAGCTGCGTTGAAACTGCCGGATTCTCTGGTTACAATCGGCGACCGTGCCTTCCGTAACTTCGGCGCTGTCAGTGAGATTTCATTCGGCAGCAACATTGAATTCATCGGTGAGGAAGCCTTCGCCGGGTTGGACATCATGGGAACCTATTTGCAATACTATCCGTGCAGCCATAGCAGATGCCACGATGATTACTCCAAGACATTCTCCATCGTTCTTCCTGCTTCACTTCGTCATTTGGGAAAGCGAGCATTTGCTGACATCCATTGGGTACACGATGAAGGCCATGGCGGTTACTGTAGCGTAACAGGCAAATTCTCCCCTTCCGACGGACAATTCCGTTACTACTATTATTCGGGCACTTTGACAATCACCTTGAACACAGCGTCTTTGGATGGCATCATTGAAGACGGCGTCTTTGACCAAAGCAACGGTCGTTACGCAGGCTGGAACATGCATAAGAACCTGGCCGATCCTTCTTTCTACGTGAATGTAACTTTGACAGGTAACAGTTGTCCCCTCGTGATCGGTGCGAATGCATTTAAAGAAGTGGATACGGTCACCCTTGGGACCAATGCTCAGATTGCCGGATTGGGTGCATCCGCCTTCGAAAAGAGCTATATCAAGGATACTCCGTCCTTCAGCGATGAATTCACCGTCTTGAATGAAGCGGTTTTCAATGAGTGCAGAAATTTCACACTTTCGGAAATCCCTGCATCCGTTACAAGGATTGAATCCAAGGCGCTTTCCTGCTCCTCAATCAAGCAGCTGGAACTTGGTTCGCAAATTAAATTCATTGCTCCTGATGCCTTTGATGACAATGTGGTATTCTCTGTTTACAGCAACACCTATGCCGAAACCTGGGCTATTGAAAACAGCCAGCAATATGAATATGTAGGTGGAGCGGTGGACGACTATTCATGGCTGAATGACTGATCGACATTGTCCCCTCATCTGTGCTTACCGGTTCATACCCGGCAGGTCATAGGTTCGAATCCTATTTGAGCCACACGAAAAAGCTCGGAACACAATGTGCCGAGCTTTTTCTTTATCCCCTCTCCCATACAAAACGCCCGCGCAGCCTTTCCGGAGGCCGCGCGGGCATTGTGCTATTTCCAATCGATTGCGCCGCTTACTGCATCACGACAGTTTCGCAGCCCTCTGCGCCGGCAGTCAGCGTCACCTTCCCCTGCAGCGCGCCGCAGTCCAGCTGGTACTTGCCCTTGAAGCCTTCCAGCTCGATCACGCCGTTCTCATCCGTGCAGAGGGTCACGTCGGTGGACCACTCGCGGTGGATGAGGTCATGCAGGGCATGATAGCTGGGCTTGAGGGAGCCATCCTTGCGGATGACGCCGCTGGGCGCGTTCAGCCAGGCGCCGTCGCCGAAATCCCAGTTGGTGATCGCCGTCACCAGCGGATGATTCTCGAAGAGGTTGCGGTACATATCCACCAGTGCTTCCGCCTGCATGGCCTCATATTCGGGGGTGGCAGCGTCGTCATCGTAGTGAGCGTCCTGCAGGTCGTCGATTTCCGGGGCCACCAGGGGACCGGCCACGATAGTGTTCTCGGTGAAGTGGAGGGGCAGCCCGAAGTGCTCAAAGCGCGCCAGGATCGCATCCGCCTTCTCCCGGCCCCAGATGCCCTGGTGCTGGTGGGACTGCAATCCAATGGTGTGAATGGGCGTGCCGGCGTTGAGGCAGCCGTCGATCAGGATCTCGTAATTGGTGGACAGGTTGAAGTCGTTGAGCAGCAGCTGCGCATCAGGATTCGTTTCGTGCGCAGCGTCAAAGACCGTCTTGATCAGCTTCACCCGGCCCAGCATCTTGCACAGACGGGTGGCGGCGTTGTCATACTTGTCGTAAATGGGCATGATGACCACTTCGTTGATCACGTCCCACATATCCACCAGGCCCTTGAAGTCCCGCACATCACGGTAGATGCGCTCCAGCTGCTTGCGCAGGATGGTGTCGTTGTCATACTGCAGCAGCCACTGGGCACCCGCAGTCTGCCAGCACAGAGGATGGCCCTTGACGGCCACGTCCTTGCTGCGCAGGAACTCCGACGCACGCAGATACTCTTCCGTGCGGGGCTTGCCCTCTTCGGGCTCGAAGCGGCCCCAATAGAAGGGCAGCGTGCCGTAGTTGAACAGGCCGAGCCACTTGGCCATACGGTCCTCCAGGCGAGCAGGATCCGGCTTATGGCCATGCATGCCCGCGGGAGGCGTCACGCCGCCGGGCAGGCAGATATTCGCATAAGGCAGGGATTCAAAGGCGCCGCAGCCAAAGAGAAATTCATGATTCACCAGCTTGCACCGCACCGTCTGGCCCGCCACGGGCTTGCCCTGCGCGTCCGTCAGGCGGATGGCCTTTTTCGCTTTACGATGGTTGAGCTTATCCATATGGAATACCTCCATAATATCATTTTCACCATTATACTGGGTTTTCGCCGGGAAGTAAATGGTTATTTTCGCAGAATTTTTCCCATCCGGCACCCACACCGGCAGGACTCCCCCCGCCCGGCGACGAATACCTCTGCAACCACGACCAAGGAGCTGCCGCTATGAGCAATGATAGAGTATTCGCCATGCCCTTTGCCAAGGTATTTCCATTGCTGATCGCCAAGGCTGAACGCAAGGGCCGCACCCGCGAAGAAGTCTTCGCTGTCACCACCTGGCTGACCGGCTATTCCACCATGCAGCTGGATGCGCTGCTCGACTCCGCCGCCACCTACGGAGAATTTCTCGACGGCGCGCCCCAGATAAATCCCCTCCGCACGAAGATCACAGGCTCTGTCTGCGGCGTGAAGCTGGCCGACATCGAAGATCCACGCATGCTGGAGCTCCGCCGGTTGGACAAGCTGGTGGACGAGCTGGCAAAGGGCTGGCCGCTGGAGAAAATCCTCCGCAGCTGATTCACTTTGCAGAATATCGGGTATACATATCGTGAAAACATTCTCACGGAGGTAACAGCCATGCTTGCAACCGGTATGAAGGCCCCTGATTTCACCCTGATGAACCAGCACGGCGAGGAGATCCGCCTGTCGGATTTTCTGGGCCGCAAAGTCGTTTTGTACTTCTACCCCAAGGACAACACCCCCGGCTGCACCCGCCAGGCCTGTGCCTTTGCGGACAGCTACGCCGCCTTCCGGGAGAAGGATATCGCCGTCATCGGCGTCAGCAAGGATTCCGTGGCTTCCCATGTGAAATTCGCGGAGAAGTACAGCCTGCCCTTCATCCTTCTCTCCGACCCTGACCGCCTTGCCATTGAGCCCTACGGCGTCTGGCAGGAGAAGAAGATGTGCGGCAAAACCAGCATGGGCGTGGTGCGCACCACCTTCATCATTGATGAAAACGGCATGATCGCTCATGTGATGCCCAAGGTCAAGCCTGACACCAACGCCGCCGAGATCCTTGCTTTGCTGGGCGAATAAGCAGCATAAAATGTCCCCCGACCGTACTGGCCGGGGGATTTTTGCGGCTTACGGCCGCATGTGATATTCCGGTTTTGCCTTGTGGGGCTTGAACACCGCGGTGACCTTCTGGTACATGCGTCGGCGGCGTTCCTTTGCCTCAAGACGTTCGCCCAGGTCGCGGGCGCCCACGCCGTACACCAGGTAGAGGATCAGTCCGCTGACCGCCATGATGAACACCGTCGAGGCATTCCGTCGGCCGGTGGCATTGACGTTGTAGCCGTCACGGCCTTCCTCTGCGCACATGTTCTGGATGACCATGGCGTAGGTCTTGCCATAGCTGGACTGGAAGGTCGCACCCATGTCATATTCGGTGAACAGCGCATTGAAGTTCAGCGCGAACACCGCCAGCACGCTGGGCAGGATAATGGGCAGCTTCACCTTCATGAATGTTCGCCACTCGCTGGCGCCCAGGTTTTTCGCCGCGTCCTCCAATTCCTCGTCTATGGCATAGAAGGACGCCTTGATCATTCGCAGTGCAAATGGCAGCTTCACCACCGTGTAGGCTATGACGATCAACATCCGCACATTTTCCCGGTAGTAGAGGTTCTCCCCCAGCACATACCACACGTCGGTGGAGTTGAAGTAGGTACGGTAGGAGTAGCAGATGAGGATGGTCGGCAGCAGCCAGGGGAAGAGCAGCGAGTACTCCAGCACAGTGGAGCGCAGCCTGTTCTTGTGCTTGAAAATGTAGTTGACCGCCACCACCACGATCACGCAGGCCAGCGCTGCCGCCAGCGCGGACAGGATGAAGGAAGTCTGGATGCCGCCCAGGGTGTCATCATTGGAGAACACGCCGGAAATCTGTCCCACGCGGGTCTTCATCTTGCCGCGGCTGGTCAGGTACTGATAATCCTCCTTGCCGAAGAAGTTGACCAGGGTCAGGCTGTCAAAGCTGAACTTCTTCAGTCGGATGGCGGAATAATTCTGGAATGCGAAGATCACGATCATCACCACGGGGGTCATGTAAATGATCCACAGCACATACGCGTAGATATGGGCAAACACATTCGCCACGGGATTGGTGATCTTCTGCTTGACCAGCTTGGCCTTCGTCTTGCTGACGGAGAGGTAATGGCCCTTGCGCTCGTAGGAGGAGAGCACCGTCAGCAGGATGATGGTAAACAGCGCCAGGATGATGGACAGCAGCGCCGCGCGGGCCTGGGGGAAGGCTTCATCCGCCACGGAGGAACCAGCCAGACGGACGATCTCCGGGTTGATGGAGTTAAAGCCCAGCAGCGTCGGCGCGGACATGGCGCACAGACCCGTAATGAAGGTCATGACCGTCAGGCTGAACATAGTGGGGATCAGCGTGGGGAACACGACCTTCAGCAGCACGCGGAAGGGGCTGGCGCCCATGTTGCGGGCTGCTTCCACCGTGTTGTAGTCAATGCCGCGGATGGCGTTGCGCAGAAACAGCGCGTGGTTCGACGTACAGGCAAAGGTCATCGTGAACAGCACCGCGTTGAAGCCGGTGAACCAGCTCTTGTTCATATTCGGGAACAGGTTCGCCAGCCAGGTGGTGATGATGCCATCGCTGTCATACAGGAACAGATAGCCCGTCACCAGCGCCACACCGGAATAGATCAGCGTGGTCATATAGCCCAGGCGGAGGATCTTCGCGCCCTTGATGTCGAAATACTCCGTCAGCAGCACGATGGAAACACCCACCACATTGACCGTGACGACCAGCGCCAGCGCCAGCTTCAAAGAATTCCACACAAAGGAGGGCATATTGCCCGCAAAGAAGAACTTGATGACCGCCAGCGGATCCTCCTTGTTGGCGGTGAAGATCTGCGTCAGGGTGTTCAGGCAGGGCAGCAGCATGAAGCCGAAGAACAGGTACACAAAGAACGCCGTGCCGAACACCTTCCACAGGAGGGATAGATTCAGTTTGCGGGGAGGCGCCTTGATCGTTGACATCAGCAGCCCTCCTTACTCCGCGTCTGCCGCGGGATAGCTCATCACGTCGCGGAGGCTGAGGCCCACCTTCACCTGCTGACCCGCCTCGTAGATGTTCACGCCGTCGTTCTTCTCGATTACCTTGAGCACCTGGCTGCCGACGTGGATGTAATACTTGATGTACAGGCCGTAGTACTCGCGGCTTTCCACCGTGCCGTCCAGCACATACTCGCCATCCGCCTGAGGCTGATTCACCCGCAGGCGTTCCAGACGGATGAAGTGATTCTCCAGTTCGGACAGGCCCATCTTTGCCGCCAGTTCCGGCTCGATGCGGTTGATATCACCAATGAAGTTGCACACAAACTCCGTCTGGGAGTGGTTGTAAACCTCGTTGGGCGTACCGATCTGCTCAATATAGCCCTTGTTGAACACGGCGATGCGGTCGGAAAGGGTCAGCGCCTCCTCCTGGTCATGGGTGACGTAGATGGTGGTGATGCCGAAATCCTTCTGCATCTTCTTCAGCTCGTTGCGCAGCTGCACGCGGAGCTTGGCGTCCAGGTTGGACAGCGGCTCGTCCATGCAGATGATGGCGGGGCCGGTCACCAGCGCACGGGCAATGGCCACGCGCTGCTGCTGGCCGCCGGAAAGCTGGGAGACTGCCTTCTTCAGCTGCTCGTCGGAAAGGTCGACCTTCCTAGCAATGGTGCGGACCTTCTCGTCGATCTCCTGCTTCTTGAGCTTCTTCACCTTCAGGCCGAAGGCGATGTTGTCGTACACCGTCATCGTCGGGAACAGCGCGTAGGACTGGAACACGATGCCAATATTGCGCTTCTCGATCGGCACATGGGTAATATCCTCACCATTCACGTTGACAGTGCCCTCCACCGGGTCGATAAAGCCGGTGATGGTGCGCAGCGTGGTGGTTTTTCCGCAGCCGGAGGGGCCCAGGAAGGTAAAGAATTCACCCTCCTTGACCTCCACATTGATATCGTGGAGTGCTTCAAAGTCGCCGAACTTGACGACGATGTTCTTCAGTTCGATCATGGGGAATTTGCTCCCTTCGGATAATATGGGGCAGCCGGGCAATGAAGAAATGAGGGCGAGCCTGAGCATGTCAGACTCGCCCATTGGCTCTTGCTTGGATTACTTGGCCTGGGTCAGAGTCGCCCAGTCAAGGTTCTCCCAATCGGGCTCGGCGGGGGCAGCGGAGTTGTCCTTCCAGTAGAAGCCCAGGTTGGTCATGATGTTGGTCCACTCGGAGGAGTGGGCGCCCACGTACTCGGCGTAATTCATGTCAGTGCCTTCCACCTTGTTCAAGGAGAAGTTCTTGATGGTGTAGATCGGGGGAATCTCATCACCGTAGATTTCAGCTGCAGCGCCAGCGTTGCAGGGGAAGGAATCGAATTCCTCAGCCCACGCAGACTGAGTCTCAGCAGAACCAAACCACTCAGCAAAGGCCTTCACTGCCTCGGTCTCTCGCTCGGTACGGTCAGCACGATCCAGCACGCCCAGGTACTCAGCGATGTAGTAGGTGCCGTCAGCGATATCAACCAGAGCCCAGTTTTCAGGCTGCATGGTGCCCTTCAGAGGGCTCTTGGAGCCGGAAGCGGCATCGTCGACCTTGCTATACAGGGAGGAAGGGTAGAAAGTGGAAACCTGGACTTCACCGCGATTCAGCGGATCAAAGCCGTAGGAGTCGCCGGTGAAGATACCGCCCTGGCAGTAGGCCCACAGGGTCTTCCAGCCTTCGATGGAGATGCCGCCGGCGGGGCTGGTGGGATCAGTGAACGCATACAGCATAGCGTTGTTGATGTTGCCATTGGTGGTGCCGCCAACCTTGCCCTGGCGATACCAGGTGTAGCCGCAGTTGACGATGTCAGCCCAGTGCTCGAACTTCAGCTCGGCGCCCTTGGTGCCCAGATCGTCGGTACGGTAGAGCATCAGGATGTTCTGGATGACCAGGCCGTAAGCCTTGCCTTCATACTTGTACTGACCGACTTCTTCCGCCCAGGAGGGAGTCCAGTCGATGACCTTCAGGTTCTCGTAGGTGCCATTGATGACCTGGGACCAGCGAACCTCGTTCAGGCCGAAGAGGATATCGCCGTCCTTCTTCTCGTTGGCAGCCTGCACGGCAGCCACGTCACCGGAGATGACGGAAGAGTCGTCCATGGAGATGGTGAAGCCAGCCTGCTTGGCAGCTTCCTTCAGCCAGGTCGCACGCTCGGTGGAGTTGGAGTTGGAGTAGATGCGGATGGTCACGTCGGAGTAGTCTTCCGCAGCGGCAAAGGAGCACAGGGACAGCACCATCGCCAGCGCCAGAAGCAGGGAAACGAGCTTCTTCATGTGATTTTTCCTCCTTGAATGTTGGATATGGAATACAACGAACCAAATTGGTTATCTTGATTATAGCACACTCGTCTCTGCCTGTAAAGAACAAAACCTGTACAATCCTGGATTTTTGCAAAAAAAGAGCCGGACAAACGTCCGGCTCCCATTGTTACTTCAGGCCCAGCTCTGCCTTGTCCGCAGCATGGATGCCGCACTTCGCCAGCAGCGCCAGGAACTTCTCCTCATCGGAGATACGGAAGACCATGTAGGCCTTGCCTGCCTTGTGGGTGAAGAGGGAGTACATGTACTCCACGTCCAGCTGGCCCTCCGCCAGCACAGCCAGCACAGTTGCCAGGCCGCCCGCCTCATCCGGCACGCAGACCACCGTCACCGGGGTCTTGGACAGGATGCAGCCGGAGGCCAGCAGGGTCTCGGTGGCCTTGTCCGTGTCGTCCACGATCAGGCGCAGCACGCCGTAATCCTTGGTTTCCGCAATGGAAATGGCGCGCATGTCGATATGATTGTCCGCCAGGAGCTGAGCAACTTCCGCCAGCTGACCGGCGCGATTTTCCAGGAACACAGAAATCTGATGAACGCTCATTGTGCACCTCCGTCAAATCTTGCGCTTGTCGATGATACGCACGGCCTTGCCCTCGGAGCGGGTGATGCTCTTGGGGGACACGATGCGCACCTTGGCAAAGATGCCCAGCATGGCCTTGAGCGCGCCAACTAGCTTCTTCTCCTGCTCGGCGATTTCCGCCAGGGAGTCAGAGAACTTGTCCGGCGCCATTTCGACCAGCACCTCCAGGGTGTCGGAGTGGTTCACACGATCCACGATGATCTGATAGTTGGGCGCATATCCCTGCTCCAGCAGAACGGTCTCGATCTGAGACGGGAACACGTTCACGCCCTTGATGATCAGCATGTCGTCGCTGCGGCCCATGGGCTTGGACATCTTGACGTGGGTACGGCCGCAGGAGCACTTCTTGCGGGACAGCACGCAGATATCGCGGGTGCGGTAGCGCAGCAGGGGGAAGGCTTCCTTGGTGATGGAGGTAAAGACCAGCTCGCCCTTTTCGCCATCGGGGAGCACCTCGCCGGTTTCGGGGTTGATAATTTCCGCAATGAAGTGAACCTCGTTGATGAGCATGCCGGTCTGCTCGCAGCACTCAAAAGCCACGCCGGGGCCGGAGGTCTCGGTCAGGCCGTAAATATCGTAGGCCTTGATACCCAGACGGTTCTCGATGTCGTGACGCATCTCCTCAGACCATGCTTCTGCGCCGAAAATACCGGCCTTGAGCTTGATCTGATCCTTCAGGCCCGCCTCTTCGATGCTCTCCGCCAGGTACTGGGCATAGGAGGGCGTGCAGCACAGGATGGTGGCCTGCAGGTCGGTCATGAACTGGAGCTGGCGCTCGGTGTTGCCGGAGGACATGGGCAGCGTCAGGCAGCCCACCTTGTGGGAGCCGCCGTTCAAGCCCGGGCCGCCGGTGAACAGGCCGTAGCCGTAAGGCACCTGCACCACGTCTTCCTTGGTGCCGCCGGCCGCAACGATGGCGCGGGCGCAGCAGTCTTCCCACAGATCGACGTCGTGCTGGGTGTAGAAGGCCACCACACGGCGGCCGGTGGTGCCGGAGGTGGACTGAATGCGCACGCACTCGCTCAGGGGCTTGGCACACAGGCCGTAGGGATAGGCGTCCCGCAGGTCGGCCTTGGTCAGGAAGGGCAGCTTGTGCAGGTCATCAATGGACTTGATGTCCGCAGGGGTAACGCCCTTCTCTTCCATCTTCGCACGGTAGTAGGGCACATTGTCCCACACATGCTGCACCTGCTTGACCAGGCGCTCGTTCTGCCAGGCAACGATCTGCTCCCGCGATGCGGTCTCGATCTCTGGCTGATAGTAGTTTGCCATGGGAATCATCTCCAATACAGGCTAACGTCGCTCACGGCGTTGCAGACAAATTAAGCTTCGCGGCCCAGCATGAAGGCCTTCTTGTTGAGCTCCAGGAACTTGGGCGGCACGCTCTTTTCGATGGCGTCCATCCATTCGTCCAGGGTGAAGTCGAAATTGCGGCTCAGGTGGCCCATCAGCACGATGTTGACCGCCTTGGAGGAGCCCGCCTGCTCAGCCAGGGTCAGGGCGTCGAAGGCGTCCACCTGGATGCCGGCAGCTTGCATCTTGGCCGCCAGATCGGCGGGATACTCCGCCGCGCCGGTGATGACCGGCATGGGATTGATCTGCTGGATGTTGGTGACCAGCTTGCCCTCGGGGCGGAGGTATTCCGTCCAGCGGGCCGCCTCCAGCAGCTCGAAGGACACGATGTAGTCCGCCTCTCCCTTGTCGATCACGGGGGAATAAACCTTGTCGCCAAAGCGCACATAGGTGACCACGCTGCCGCCGCGCTGGGACATGCCGTGCACCTCGGACACCTTGATGTCATAGCCCTTGGTCAGCAGCAGACGGCCCAGGAGCTTAGAGGCCAGCAGGCTGCCCTGACCGCCTACGCCGACGATCATGATATTCTTCGTATTCATATCGTCAGTCCTCCTTTGCCGCCTGAATGGCGTCGAACTTGCACAGCTGCTGGCACACGCCGCAGCCGGTGCACAGGGTATTGTCGATCATGGCCTTGCCGTCCTTCATGTAGATAGCGGGACAGCCGATCTTCATGCACATCTTGCAGGAGCGGCACTTGCCCGCATCCACCTTGACGGGCTTCTTATGCTTGACGTACTTCAGCAGCGCGCAGGGACGGCGGCTGATGATGACGGAAGCCTCCGGGGCAGCCAGCTCTTCCTTGATGGCGTCCTCGGTCTGCTTGAGGTCGTAGGGATCCACCACGCGCACCCGGCGGATGCCAACGGCGCGGCAGAGGGTCTCCAGGTCGATCTTCGTGCAGGGATCGCCCTTGAGATTCATGCCGGTTGTGGGGTTCTGCTGATGACCGGTCATGCCGGTAATGGAATTGTCCACGATGATGATCGTGGCGTTGGACTCATTGTAGGCCACATTCACCAGGCCGGTGATGCCGGAGTGCATGAAGGTGGAGTCGCCGATGACCGCCACAGTCTTGCCGTCCGCCTTGCCCTCGAGGGCCTTCACAAAGCCGTGGGCGCCGGATACGGACGCGCCCATGCAGATGACGGAATCCACCGCCGCCAGCGGAGCCACCGCACCCAGGGTGTAGCAGCCAATGTCGCCCAGGACGGTGATCTTGTTCTTCGCCAGGGTGTAGAACAGGCCGCGATGGGGGCAGCCAGCGCACATCACCGGCGGACGGGGCGGGATGGCCTCCCCAACCTTGCAGCCGGCGCAGGGCGCGTTTTCACCCAGCTTCTCGGCCACCAGGTTCTGGCTGAATTCGTCAATACAGGGGAAGATCTCCTTGCCCTTGACGGCAAGGCCCATGTCACGGCAGTGGGCCTCGATGAAGCTGTCCAGCTCCTCGACGATGATAACCTCGTCCACGGAGGCGGCAAAGTCGCGGATCTTCTTCTCCGGCATCGGCCAGATCATGCCCAGCTTCATCACCGGATACTTATCGCCGCAGACCTCCTTGACGTACTGGTACGCCGTGGAGGAAGTGATGATGCCGCGGGAATGATCCTTGCCGTCCTCCACGCGGTTGATCGCGCAGGTTTCCGCCCACTCGACCAGCGCCTGGGTGCGCGCCTCCACCACGGGATGACGCTTCTTGGCGTTGCCGGGCATCATGATGTACTTGGCAGGATTCTTCACGTATTCCTTGACGTATTCGACGCGCTCGCCGGGCTCGACGACGCTCTGGCTGTGGCTGACGCGGGTGCACATCTTCAGCAGCACGGGAGTGTCGAACTGCTCGGACATCTCGTAAGCCAGCTTCGCAAAGGCGATGGCTTCAGCGGAATCCGCAGGCTCCAGCATGGGGATCTTCGCCGCGCGGGCATAGTGGCGGGAGTCCTGCTCATTCTGAGAGGAGTGCATGCCCGCATCGTCCGCCACGCCGATGACCATACCGGCATTCACGCCCGTGTAGCTGATGGTGAACAGCGGGTCCGCCGCCACGTTCAGGCCGACGTGCTTCATGCCGCAGAAGCTGCGCTTGCCCGCTAGGCACGCACCGAAGGCCGCTTCCATGGCGACCTTCTCGTTGGGGGCCCACTCGGCGTAGACCTCCTTGTACTTGGCGATCGCCTCGGTGATCTCGGTGGAAGGCGTGCCAGGGTAGCTGGACACGAAGGCACAGCCGGCTTCATAAAGTCCGCGGGCAACAGCTTCGTTGCCCAGCATCAGGGTTTTCATGGAGAAATCCTCCTTCAAGGAAAATTACTTGTTGTCGCCGATGGAGTCCGTGACGTTCACGGTCACCTGGCGGTCATAGCAGGAGAAGACCTGGTCGACATACGCCTTGTCCATCTTGGGGGTGATCAGGCTGACGACCGGGACGATGATCAGGCCTGCGATCATGCAGAACGCGCCCGCATTGATGGGGCTCTGCAGGATCGACGGGAACAGAGGCTTGGCGAAGATGTTCGCCAGCATGACCACGGTGGAGAAGCCAAAGGAGCACCACACGGAGGCCTTGGTCGCCTTCTTCCAGTACAGGCCGAAGAGGAACGGCGCGAGGAACGCGCCTGCCAGCGCACCCCAGCTCACGCCCATCAGCTGAGCGATGAAGGTGACGCTCGACTTGTACTGCAGGATCGCCAGCACGACGGAGATCGCGATGAACACCACGATCAGCGCGCGCATGGTGAGCAGCTGCTTCTTCTCGTCCATCTTCTTGACGAGGGTACCCTTGATGAAGTCCAGCGTCAGGGTGGAAGAGGAAGTCAGCACGAGAGACGACAGCGTGGACATGGAGGCAGCCAGCACCAGCACGATCACGACCGCGATCAGCACCGTGGGCAGACCGGAGAGCATGGTGGGGATGACGGCGTCAAAACCCTGGTTGGCAACGTCCACGTCGAAGAGCCGGCCGAAGCCGCCCAGGAAGTAGCAGCCGCCCGCGACCACCGCCGCGAAGATGGTGGAGATGATCATGCCCTTGTTGATGGCCTGCTCGGACTTGATGGCGTAGAACTTCTGCACCATCTGGGGCAGACCCCAGGTGCCCAGGCTGGTCAGGATGACCACACCCAGCAGGTTAGCCGGGTCGGGGCCGAAGAAGGACGCGAACACACCGGGCGTGGTGGACGTGGCAGGGTCAGACACCTGGCCGAGCTTGTCCAGCGCCTCCAGGAAGCCGCCCTGGCCCTTGAGCACCGCCGCGATGACCGCCACGATGCCGCCGATCATGATGATGCCCTGGATGAAATCGTTGATGGCCGTCGCCATGTAGCCGCCCGCGATGACGTAGATCGCCGTCAGCACCGCCATGACGATGACACACACGGAGTAGTCGATATCAAAGGCCATGCCGAACAGGCGGCTGAGGCCGTTGTACAAAGACGCAGTGTAGGGAATCAGGAAAATGAAGATGATGGCCGAGGCCGCCAGCTTCAGCGCCTTCGAATTAAAGCGGGACTCGAAGAACTGGGGCATGGTGGCGCTGTCCAGATGCTGGGTCATGATGCGGGTACGACGGCCCAGCACAGCCCATGCCAGCAGTGAGCCCAGCAGCGCGTTGCCGATGCCGGCCCAGGTCGCAGCGATGCCATACTTCCAGCCAAACTGGCCGGCATAGCCCACAAACACCACTGCAGAAAAGTAAGACGTGCCATACGCAAAGGCGGTCAGCCATGGGCCCACGCTGCGGCCGCCAAGGACAAAGCCATTGACGTCGGTTGAGTGCCTGCGGCAGTACAGACCGATGGCGATGGTCACGCCAAAAAACACGACGAGCATACCAAGCTTGATGAACAGATCCATGGGATACCTCCTACAATTCTTCCATTCTACCGGGTCACAGAGAAACCATCCTACAGGGACTACATGATAACAGGACGCATCCTGCGATCAACTACATTTGCAGATATCAGGCCTCTGCGGGGCATTCTCGGCCTATTTCAGCCGCGTGCGCCTACTACGCCAACGGTCACCATTGGCGAATAAACGGGGTCGAAGACCCTTAACCGGTGATCTGAGCTTCCACCAGTCTGCCCTTGCAGTACTTCTCGCGCAGCACGGGCTTTTCGATCTTGCCGGTGGGGTTGCGGGGCACCTTGTCGAAGATGACCTTGCGGGGCCGCTTGTAACGGGGCATGCCCTCGCAGAAGGCGTTGATCTCCGCCTCGGTGCATTCCATGTCTTCCTTGATCTCGACGATCGCCGCAGCGATCTCGCCCAGACGCGGATGAGGCAGGCCGATGACCGCCACGTCCTTGATCTTGTCGAAGCGGCGCATGAAGTTCTCGATCTCCACGGGATAGAGGTTCTCGCCGCCGGAGATGACCACGTCCTTCTTGCGGTCGACGAGGTAGATGAAGCCATCCTCGTCCATCATGGCCATGTCGCCGGTGTAGAGCCAACCATCCTTGAGGACCTCCGCGCTGGCCTCCTCGTTCTTGTAGTAGCAGAGCATCACGCCGTCGCCGCGGACGATCAGCTCGCCCACGTCACCCTGCTTGACCTCTTCGCCGTCATTGCCGACGATTTTGGCCTCCCACTTGTAGCCGGGCTTGCCGATGGCGCCCACCTTGTGGACGTTCTCCACGCCCAGATGCACGCAGCCGGGGCCGATGGACTCGGACAGGCCGTAGTTGGTGTCGTACTGGTGATGCGGGAAGACCTTCAGCCAGCGGGTGACAAGGCTGGGCGGCACAGGCTGCGCGCCGATGTGCATCAGCCGCCACTGGTCGAGGTAATAGTCGTCCAGGTTGACGCGGCCCGCGTCGATGGCGTCCAGCAGATCCTGCGCCCACGGCACCAGCAGCCACACGATGGAGCAGCGCTCCTCAGTCACCGCGCGGAGGATCCACTCGGGCTTCACGCCGCGCAGCAGCACCGCCTTGCTGGCGGAGTACAGGCTGCCAAACCAGTGCATCTTGGCGCCGGTATGGTACAGCGGCGGGATGCATAGGAACACATCCTCCCGCTGCTGGCCATGATGCGCCTGCTCCACCTCACAGGAATACGCCAGGGCGCGGTGGTTGTGCAGGATGGCCTTTGGGAAACCGGTGGTGCCGGAGGAGAAATAGATCGCGGCGTAGTCCTTTTCGGTCAGGGCCACGGGCGGCGCGCTGGTGGAGCAGAAGCCCATCAGGCGGATGCAATCCTCCGTGTAGGCGGGGCCGTTTTTGCCCACGTAGAAGGTGAAGCGCAGCTTGATCTCATCCGCGATCGCGTCCATACGGCTGACGAATTCCGGGCCGAAGACCAGCACGTCCACATCCGCCAGATCAAGGCAGTACTTAATCTCCTCGGAGGAGTAACGGAAGTTCATCGGCACCGCGATACAGCCCGCCTTGAGGATGCCGAAATAAATGGGCAGCCACTCCAGGCAGTTCATCAGCAGAATGGCGACCTTGGTGCCCTTCTCCACGCCGCGGCTGAGCAGCAGATTGGCAAATTTGTTGGCCCGGCGGTCAAACTCCGCCCAGGACATCTCGCGGCGGTAGGGCGCGTCGGGGTTGGCGCTTTCGATCAGGTTCATATCTCGCCAGGTGGTAGCCTGATCGCGCTCCTCGGAAGGGTTGATCTCAACAAGAGCGGTCTCGATCCCATAAAGCCGGGCATTCCGCTCAAGGTAATCTGTCAGCAGCACAGAAATTCTCCTTTTGGGGTATATTTGTCAAATATTTTACTCTTTTCGCCCTCATAAGTCAACGAATGCATTGTTCTGCTTGTGTCTTTTTCGCGTTGCAGCATCCGCCCGCACATTGACAGACGGCCCCGCTTGGGCTAAACTGGACGCACAAAGGAGTAATGCTTATGATCATCGACTTCCACACCCATACCTTCCCCGACAAGATCGCCGCTGCCGCCGTGGCTTCTCTGGCGCAAAAGGCCCATGCCCGCGCCCATACCGACGGCACCCAGCGCGGATTGTGCGACGCCATGGAATCCGCCGGGATCGACCATGCCGTTGTGTTGCCGGTGGCCACCAATCCCCTCAAATGCGCATCCATGAACAATGCTTCCCACACTTTGAACGGGTCGGAGAGCCTCACCTACTTTGCCGCCATCCATCCCGACGCACCCGATTGGCACGAGGAGCTGGGCCGTGCGAAATCTCTTGGCTTCAAGGGCGTGAAGATCCACCCCGTCTACCAGAACGTTGCCATTGACGATCCGCGATTCCTCCGCATCCTCGCCCGCTGCGGCGAGCTGGGGCTGATCGTCGTCATGCACGGCGGCGCGGACATTGGCTTCCCCGGCGTGGAGAAGTGCAGCCCCGCCATGCTCCGTCGCGCCCTGAAGCAGGTCGGGCCGGTGACACTGGTCGTGGCCCATATGGGCGGCTGGCGCAACTGGCAGGCAGTCCCTGAGCACCTGCTGGACACCGGCGTATACCTGGACACGTCCTTCTCCCTGGGCAGCATCACCCCTATTGACGACCACTATGCCCCGGAAGAGCTCCCCCTGCTGAGCAGTGAGCACTTCTGCAAGCTGGTACGCACCTTCGGCAGCCAGCGCATCCTTTTCGGCACCGACAGCCCCTGGGATGACATGGGCGAGTGCATCCGGCGCATCCGGGCGCTTCCGCTGACCGTGGCCGAGCAGGCGGATATCTTCTGCAACAACGCCCGCAGGCTGCTTTCCCTGTAACGCAAAAGGCTCAGGCAATGCCTGAGTCTTTTTTCATTCCGTCATTTGGTGTACACAGGGCATCTCCGACAGTCATGGAAGCGGTTGAACTTCCCCGCATTGTCATGGGAGGAGATCTGCTTCTCCCCCGCCACCCCCCCTAAACACAAAGCGTCCCCCGGATCACTCCGGAGGACGTTCAATTCAATTTCCGCGGAACAGCAGCTTTTCCAGCCTGAGCTTCTTCTTCGTCAGCCGATCCAGGAACTGCACCGCCGGACGGAACTGCGCATCCCCGCGCAGCATCAGGAAGAACACCACGTTGGGCACCGTTGCGCTCACCAGCGCACACAGCAGCAGCGTCACCCACGGGCTGAGGCTGATCTGCAGGCACAGCACCGCCACGATCACGCCCGCCACCAGCACCACCGCCACATACTTGCCGATCAGCCGCAGGTACCCACGAAGCTGAGCACGGTCAAACATGTTGGTGAACAGGTTGTGGAGCTGCCACGGGATGCCGACAACGACCATCGAAATCACCGTCGACAGCAGCACACCATATAGCCCGAAACGCCGCACAGAAAGCAAATTCAACCCCAGGTTGACGAAAGCCGTGATCAATGGGCGGAAGCGATCCTGATGCCACAAACCAGCTGCGTCCTTGTAGACATTGATGAGCTTATTAAATACATACACCACAAAGTACAGTGCAAAGCTCGCAACCATTCCGTAGCCCAGCATCAGCTCCTCGCCGACCCAAATCTTCATAAAGGGCTGGTACATGCCCAGGAAACAGCAAGCACAAATCCCCGTCATCCACAGGAAAACAAAGGTGAATTTCTGCATGTCCCTGAAATTCTTTTCCTTCGTCTCGGTGATGAAGCTGTTACCAAGGCCTGCCGTGATGGATGCCGCGATCACCTCTATGGTCGTCGTCACAGCGGTTAGGATAAAGAAGTAGTTTTGATATACTGCCAGCACCGTCAGCCCCAGAAATGCCGAGATCACAATCGTATCCGCATATTGGAGGACAATATAGCCGACCTTGCCGGAAAACAAATCGCGAATTTTGCCGTTGATGCCCTTTACCTCATCCTGCGGCAGTACGCCCCGCGGCTCATATTGGGGGAATTGCTTCTTTGTCACGACCGCTGTGAGAACATTATTGACCGCAGTACTCAGCAGCAGCACAACAACGTACAGATAGTAGTTCTTCACCCAGAATATGATCGCCAGCTGCAGTACGTACTGTATCGTGTTAGATACAAGCGTGATTTTGCTGGTGATATCCAGCCGCTGGTGAGCCTGGAGGAGGCAATTCCGGTATGCAAACAGCCAGTAGGTCAGCACCGTTGCGCCTAAGTTGAGCAAGTACAGCCAGTATACATTCAGTTCCGGCGGAACCCCACCCGAAATCAGGTTGGGGACAAAGGGCAATACGATCAAGCCCATTCCGCCGATCACCAGACCGATGATCCGGTAATACCGCCGGTACAGGCCCATCAGTGCACAAATGCGCTCTGTATCATCCTCCGCAATGGGCTTGTACATGCTGAACACCATTGCTGCGCCCACGCCCAGCTCCGCCAGGTTGAGCATATGCAGAATGGAGGAAAACAAGCTGTTCAAGCCGAGATATTCTACGCCCATGAATTGGATCATGGCCGTTCGCATCAAAAATGGGAAGATCGTCTGATGCAACTTCAGCACCATGCCCACGGAGATGCTCCGCGCTGCGTTTTTCGTTCTTTCAATCTTCATTTTTTAGATCCTTCAGCAGCCTGACGTGCCTGCTTATTCTCGCGTATCTGCCGATAGAGGCGCACAAGGTAGCGCAGTTGCCCACCCCTGTCACGCATGAAGTCCGTTTCAATAGCGGCATACCCAGCTGTTTCATAGCGCTGAATCGCTTCCTGTCTCCTGTCCGGCATCACCGTTGGCTGGCATAGCTGACGGTTCTGTTCAGCCACCCACTCCAGTTTGGATGGATACAACGCAATATCCATGCCAAAGTCATTGAGCAACGCCCTGCCTTTTTCGGTACTCACAAGGACGCAGGACCAATCTGTGCGCTGCGGCATCCGGCCCGCCGCGAAGTCCTCCGCGTGGTGCTTGCTGATCCCCCAATAATCGCCGATCGTCATATCAGCGGTACGTTCCTGCCTTGCATAAGGGCAGGAATAGCAGTTTTCCCTATAAAGCGTACCGCTCAAAAAGTGCTTGTAATAGGATAGCACGCTGGAGCGCAGATAGTAACTGCGCTGCCTTTTCCCACGCTGTACATCAATGCGGGCGCAGAATTCCCTTTGCACGCTCTTGTCCCGAAATGTAAAACCCGTCACCTTTCCGTGAAAACGGCGACCCAGCAGATGTACATAGTCGTTCAGCAGCCTGACCGGCGGGACTCCGTGGCAAATCAAGTCGATGGTCGTCAGGTTGTCCGGATCACTGGTCAGCGCTTTGATGGCCGCGACCTGACAGGGCGTACCGGTAAAGAGCACCTGTTTCCCGTTTTTCAGCGCCGCAGCAACATCGGCGTAGCAGCGCCAGGCGTCGCTTTGCACATACTTGGAGCCCTGCATCCGGCGGATGTCCTCTTCCCGATCCGAAAGAAGATGATACACCTGTACTTCAGGGGCTACGTCCATGACCGCGCCGGCTACCAATCCGCCATCGCGGATCCACCGCATCGCCAGGGATGCAAACATTCCCCCGGATGCACTGTGCTTGATCAGTTGATCGTCCCGGCCGACAGCAGCATAAACCGCCACAGGCTTCTCACCGGCCTGCGGCGATTGATATGCACATACCGCCCTGCATTTGCCGCAGCCAATGCATGCTGCATGGTCGATCACGGGGTATTTACAGCCGTATGTCCCCTCCACCATTTTGATCGCTGCCTTGGGGCAAACTGCCAAACACGCGCCACAGCCGGAGCACTGACGCGGATCCTCATACAGACGAATGGGCTTTTTCTCCATCGTTCAGCTGCTCCTTCAGATAGTCGCGGGCACGCTGCCGCTCGCAGGCAAGGATCTTCTCCGTTGCATCATAATCCACCGGTGTATCCAGGATAGTGCCCAACTGAGCCATATCTGCCACGCTGCGCCCCGAAAGCCCCAGGCGCTCCAGCAGATCCGCCAGTTTTCCCCGGTTCGACGGACGAACGATCGCCGCAAACGTCCGGCGGGTAATGACAGAAAACACGGCGCCGTGGAAGGTATCCGTCACCACGCAATCCGCATGGGCAAACCAATCCAGCAACCGCATGGGGGACGCCGGCACAAACAGGTCGCACCAGAACTGTGATCCACCCATCGCCACGGTTTTCAGTCCATTTTGCTTCGCATAGGCCTTGATGGCGTCGATTTCCTCCTGGGAACGGATGCGATAGCCATATGCATAGACCAACATGTACCCCTTCAGCGGGACCTGCTTCGTCTTTCTGGCATGCAGGCTGCCTACCAGCACCGGATCCAGATGATGGTTGATCTCCCCATCATAAAGCTCCGCTGCATATCGGGCTGTGCTTTCATCCCGGACAGACAATGCTGAGATGTGCTGCATCGCCTCGCGCACCCGCGGCAAGTCCTCCTGCCGGATATCCTCCGTTTTTGCGCTGCCGCAGCAGGCCGCATAGGTGATCACCTTGTCTGCCTGCCGAACCTCACCATGAAGCTGCAGCGATATGCCGCGCACATGGTTGAACACCTCGTCACTGCCAATGACCGCATAGTCAAAGCGGTCGCTGACGGCATCATCCAAGCGGAGTTCCCGGCGCATAAAGCGGCGGATCCCCTTTCTGTTCCACCGGGACAACCGGGTAAAGCACCAGCGCTTTCCACGCTGCAGGATGCTGCGGGAAAGCTGCTGTGATCCTCCATACTCCCGAGTCTCGGCATTTTCCGCCATACTTTCCAGCACAGACGCCTGCTCGATATCAATGAATTGCGGCGTGGTCCCCGTTGCTTCACGTACCATTTCCCGCAGCGACCAGGCCTGCAACACGGAACCGTAGTTTTCCACCCGCTGCATGGACAAGATCGCGATCTTCATGTCCTGGGCCTCATTTCACGTTTCTGCTCCACTGGATACTTTGCACGTTCGTTTGCCAGCATAAAGATCAGGGCAAACCACATGATAAAGGCCATGTTGAAGGTTGTCTCGATCGTACCAAGAATGATGTACATATATACCAACGCCACCAGCGGCATAAGCCGATCCCGGCGCTCCGGCTTGCAGCGGTTTGCCTGGCGGAATACCACCAGCATCAGGGCCGCCATGCACACGCTTGCCGCAATACCAACCTGAAGCACCCAATGCAGGAAACCATTCTGTACATTTTGGTATCCAAACAACGATACGGCAACGTCATTGCCATTGCCATAGCCATAGCCCCACATCCAGCGTCCGGTCAGATTCGCCACATACATCTCGTAGATATTCGTACGGCCGGTAATACTGGTGTCTCGGTTAAGCACGTCCTCCACCAGGTAGCGAACCAGCGGGATCTGCGTAATGGTATCAGCCAGAAACGCCAGCACAACGCTCAGCACCAACACCAGCAGAAGCATCCAGGGAGAGGTAAGCTTGATCAGCTTGTGCCGGTTCTCGCCTTCCATCATTGCAAAAAGCACCACCAGCACAATGCTTCCCAGCACGCCTGTCATGCAGTTGATTCGGATCGCGACCATTGCCACCAGGACCGCCGCAATCGCTGCGATCCAGACAGGCACGCGCTTCTTATCCTTCCGTCCACGACGAGACAGCACCCACATCGTCAGCAGATTCATATGCAGGTAAGAAACAGAGAACTTGGTACCCACAAGATAGCCTTCATACTTTCCGTCTTTGAACGTAATAAGTCCGGAAAACATCAGCAGATCATTGATGATCACAAGTACCAATAAGTACCAAAAAAGGAAACGCATCACTGCCTGGCCCCTGCCGGTCTCTGCAATCACGATCATCAGCATAAAGACCTCCACCAGGTAGAGGAGCAGACGGATCGTATCACGCAGCGGCGAAACGCCGATTGCCGTATCCCTGTTCAAGAACATGGATATGATCAGCGTCACGCAAAACACGGCAAGCGCGAGTAGCATATAAAACTTATTCTTCTTCAAAACAACACGCATGATGGTTCTGATCTGCGTCACGATGCAGACGAAGCCAACATACATCAGCGGCAGCTTCAGTTCCGAAAACTTCGGAACGCAAACGCTCATATGCTCTAAAAATGCAAATGTACTGACGCAAAACAACGCCACAAAGATAATCAATCCGTTGAGCGTGAAATTCCGCGGCAACCTGAGTCTTTTCATCTCATTCATCCTTTACAACGAAGGTATCATGCCTTCTTCGCATATACGTGATAGAATACTGGCTCCAATCTCAGCCTCACCGATAATAGCAGGATTTTCTTTTTCCAGCCAAGATCCTTTCGATCAGCTCGCCGGCATGCCTGCTGGGTTTCCTTCAGGCTCAGCAGCGCATATACTTTCTTCCGCGCCGCATCTCTCGTCTTTCCATCACACGGCGCATCGTATTCTGCCGTAATACAGGTACCAATCACAAGATGCCAGAAAAAGAATCGCTCCACCAGCGCATCGTATCGTTCTGCTGCGCCCTGGTCACGATAATACGTCCTCAATTGATTCCGCAGGTTCACGTATCGCTGCACCAAATCCGCCTTATACGTCTGCGACAAGCTGCCGTTTCGGCGTTCGTAGTCATACAGCGGCGTATCCAGAACACGTATGCTTTGCACATGCAGCAGAAGCTGCAGCGTAAACAGATAATCCTCGCTGCCAACTTCCTTTTCAGGCACAAAGTGCAAGGCCCGCGCCTCCAGCAAGTCACGCCGATAAACATGCATGCATGCCGACAAAACATACCTGCCGGCCGCGCAGAACGCCAATCGACGCAGCTGCTCCAGGGGCTCCCCGCTGTACAGGCCGGGCGCAGCAGCACAGCGAACTGCTATTTTCGTCTCTTCCACCCGATAATAATCAAACTTCACCACATCGGGCGCATCGGCTTCGCATGCCTGATGCAGCACCCTCAGTGCGCCGTCCTCGATCCAGTCATCCGAATCAATGAACCAGACATACTGGCCCCGAGCCGCCGTCATTCCTGCGTTGCGTGCGCTGGAAAGGCCCCCATTCTCCTTATGGATCACCCGAATACACCCATGCTCCGCCGCCAAAGCGTCGCACAGGGCCGGGGTGCCATCGGTGGAGCCGTCGTCCACCAGAATGATCTCATAATCCGCAAAGTCCTGCTTCAGGATGGACTGGACGCAGCGCGCCACGTATTTCTCCACATTATAACAGGGCAGGATCAGGCTGAAATAAGGCGTCATGCGGCCAGCTCCTTTCTTACAGCATTGTTTCGATGTACTTTGTCAGCAGTGCATCATCGCCCTTGGGGGCGTTTTCGAGGCTGCGGATGATCCCCGCGCGCAGTTCTTCATCCTGCCGCATGCGGAGGATTCCCTCTGCGACGGCCTCGCCGTTCATATCCACCACCCAGCCATTTTCGCCATGGCGGATGGCGTCGCCCACCGTGGGATAGCGCGTCGCCACAATGGGCACGCAGAGCATCTTCGCTTCATCCAGCACAATGGACTTCCCCTCAATGCGGGAAGGCTGAATCAGTATATCACATTTCGCCATGTACGCATAGGGGTTGAGCCGGGAGCCCAGCAGGAAAAGCTGGTTTTCCAGGCAATATTCGGCAATTTTCTTCTCCAGCGCAGGACGTTCGGTTCCTTCGCCCACGATCAGCCAGCGGAAGCTGACGCCCTGCTCTTTCAGGCAGCGAGCAGCCTCCACGGCAATATCCATACCCTTCTGCGGATGCAAGCGTCCCACAGAGAGCAGTTTCATGCCCTGCGCGTCATCGAACTCCGGTGCGGTGTCCTCCCCGCTGCGGGCCTTGACCAGCGCGTAGGAAGAAATATTCTCCAGCACATGCAGCTTGTCCGCCTGTTCGGGATGTGCCCTGCGCAGCGTTTCGAGACACTCGGCCGATACGGTCACCGCCGCGTCGCACTCCCGGTAGAAACGGGCGTCGAAGGCAGGATCGTACCCCTGCTTTTGATAATCGCTGTGCAGCCAGATCACCTTTTTGTCCGCCTGCACCTTGTCCATCACATAGTAGGCCGGCGCGCCGTCCATGTAGGCGATAGCCACGTCATACACATCGCGGCGAACGGGAATGATCCCCCGCCAGCTATGCCATACCCGCTGCGCCAGGTTCAGCCCCTTGGGGAACCCCTTCAGCTTCTTGCGCAGCAACCATAGTCCTTCGCCGATCAGGCCGCGCAGGGAGAAATGCTTCGTCAGCAGTTCGCGGCTCATGTGCTGACCCAGCCAGCACAGGGTGTTGTCCGGCATGTCCACCGTGACGTCTGCGGGGATTTGGGAAAGAAACTCCCCCGTTGGATTCAGCGGCAGCACATGGATGTCATATGCCCCGCATTTTCCCGCTGCATCAAGGCTTTGCAGAAAGGACAACAAGCTCTTCTGCGCCCCGCCGATCCGCATATCATGGATCACAATCAGTATCTTCTTCATCATTCATCCAGCAGCCTGACGTACTTTTCCGCCTCCTGCTGGTTGCCATATTCATGGGCCGCCAGGAAGGAAGTGAATTTCTCGCGGAGGGCTGCGTCCTCCAGCATCTTCTGCAGACCATCGGCCAATCCTTCGGCAGACAAGGGCGTCACCATGCCCTCCTGGCCGTCGGTCAGCTGGTCGGCCACCGTCGGATAAGCCGTGGCCACAATGGGTACGCAGAGCATCTTGGCCTCGTCCAACACCACGGATTTGCCCTCAAACCGGGAGGACTGCACCAGCACGCTGCACCGGGCCATGTAGGGATACGGATTATTCCGCGCACCCAGGAGGATGAAATCCTCGCTCAAGCCGCGCTCGTCGATCTGCTTTTGCAGTTCAGCTTTCAGCGGGCCTTCGCCCATGATGAACCAGCGGAATTTCAGCCCGCGTCCGCGCAGGATCGCCGCCGCGTCAATGGCGATGTCGAAGCCCTTCTGCGGATTCAGCCGGCCCACGGAGAGGATCACCGGCACATCCTGCGGATACTCCGCCGGGACAAATTCCTGTGCGCGGCTGCGCACCAGCGCCGAGGACGTGATATTCTCCAGGTACAGCATCCGCTCGCGGTACTGGGGGAAGGTCTCCTCCAGCACCTCCACGCAGCGCCGGGAGATGGACACGATATTGTCCATCCTTGCAAAGTAAGGCTCGTCATCCCTGGCGGAATAACCTGCGGTGCGGTAATCGTTATGGATGAAAACGATCCGCCGGGCCGCATCCACGCAGTCGGCGATGAAATACTGGATCTCCGAGCCGGTGAAGGCCACCGCCGTGTCATAATGGGTCGGCAGCACCGGAATGACTCGCTTGAACACATGCTGCCAGCGCCAGGCGGCGCGCTCCTTGCGGGTGCGGCGGAAGATCATCGCTCCCGCCTTACCCCAGAGCTTTCGCAGCATGAGCCGGCCCGCCTTCTTCGTCGGCCCATAGAGTGCCTTCAATTCCGGCGGCGTGTCCAGCACATTCACCCACGCGGGCAGCTGCGCCAGGAAATCGCCCCGCCGCTGAAAACACAGCAGGTCTACCTGGAAGCGGTCCTGGGGCAGCTCGCACAGGAGGTTCACCAGCGCCCGCTCCGCTCCGCCGTAGCCCATGGCGTGGATAACAAAGAGTATCTTCTTCATTGACGTTCTCCGCAATCAGTCGTGCAGCAGCGCTTCCACCGCGCGCGCCCAGTCGTAGGGCAGCACGGCCTCGCGGGGGCTGATGTTTTCCTCCGCCGCGCAGCGGATGAGGGCATTCAGCGCGTCCGCATCAAAGCTGTCGATCAGGTAAAACCCGGGATTCTCCGCCAGTGTGCGCATTTCGCCATAGGCCGTCGTGACCACGGGCTTGCCGCAAGCAGCGGCCTCCAGGGCGGACAGCGGCACGTCGATGCAGTTGCACGCCTCCGTGACCGGGAAGAAATACACATCCGCCAGCTGGCAGATCTCCTCCACCTGCGGGAGGTAGGTTTCGATGAGCGTCACATTGTCGCAGGCAAGCAGCTCTGCCCGCAGGTTTTCGTCCTTCACGTTCAGGGTGAAGGAGCTGGTCACCAACACAATGTGTACGTTCTCCAGCTTCAGCAGATGCTGGAGGTTGCGCCCCGCCGTCAGGTGGCCGATATGCAGCACCACCGTCTTGTCCTGGGGGACGCCATATTTCTCGCGCAGTGCAGCCTTCGTCCCGTCGTCCACCGGGGTGAAGCGGCTGGTATCCACGCCCGTCTTGAGGCGGATCGCCCGCTCGCCGATCACCTCGCGGTAATGGGTGTGGGCGTCCTCCGACAGCGCGATGATTTCCGCCCGGCTCATCTTCAGCAGGAATCTTGCAAGCTTGCTGATGGGCGATTTCATCACCAGCAGCGTACGCAGCCGGCCACCCACCGCCAGCGACAGCACCGCAATGCGCAGCGCCGTTGGCAGCATCCGTGCGAAGGCCGGAATGTAAAGCACATCCCCGCCCTTTTTGCGCAGGAAACGCCACAGTCCAGGATTCAGCATCAGCTTGTTGGCCGGAATGTGCTGGTCGGCCCCTGCAGCGTCCGAGCCGCAGGAAACCACCGTCACCGCTGCGTCCGCCGCCTTGATGCGCCGTGCCAGGCTGGTCGCAACCTTCAGTCCGCCCTCGTCGGCGGTATCGGTCAGGCAATTCGTCAGGATGATCACGATGCAGCAACTCCGCAGAATTATTCTTGTCAGCAGCATGAACCCATGCCGCAGTATCTTCGCCTATGGCAGCGTCTGAAAGCCATCGTACCCGACCGTTTTCAGAGGTTGCCATATTCGTCGACGCGCCGTCCATCCCGCTTGCACGGGATGGACGGCGTTGGTCATTTTTCATGCGCCGCCGGTCGCTCCGCCGGGGAGGCATCGCTGCCATCCGCCGAACCGGAGCACCGGGGTCGCATTTTTGTTGGGGAATTTGGCTTAGATCAGTTCGACATCCCAGCCGGCGCTCAGCTGCATCAGCAGCAGGGCGTCTGCGAGGTCGACCGTCTCGTTGCCATCGACGTTCGCGTTGAGGAAGTTGATCTCCACGTCCGCACCGGAGCTGTATTCCAGCACCAGCAGAGCATCCGCGAATTCAACCACACCGTCAGCGTTGGCGTCGCCCGCCAGGCGCTCGAACATCTTGCCGTCAGCGCCGAAGCAGTAGGTGTCCTCAGGCAGCAGGTCATTGGTCTTCTCCACCAGCATCATCGTGTCGGTCACCGCAGCGCCGTTCTCGTCGATGTAGTAGTAGTCGTCCGCGACCTTCACCAGGCCCTCGTCCACAGCCAGGCGGCCTTCGTCGTAGTAGTAGAGCTTGCCGTCCTCTTCCACCAGTTCGGTGTTCAGGTTCGCCTTGCCCTCCTCGTCGAAGCGGTACAGGCCCTCAGGCAGCAGGTCGTTATGCTTGACGACGTCGAACTTCGCATCGGTGACGATCTTGCCGCCTTCGCCTGCGTAGTAGTAGTCATCGCCAACCTTGACCAGACCAGCCGCGGTCCGGGCGCCGCCCTCGTAGTAGTAACCCTCGTAGATGCCCTCGCGGATGACCATCTTGCCGTCCTCGCCGAACTCGTAGTTATCAACGGGGAACAGGTTGTTGGTCTTCACGACGAGCATCGTGGTAGAGGTTACCGCAGAGCCGTCAGCCGTGATGTAGTAGTAGTTACCCTCGTACTCGATCAGGCCAGCGTCCTCCGCCAACGCACCGTTGACGTAGTAGTAGAGCTTGCCGTCTTCGCCTTCCACCAGCTCGGTCGACAAGTCTGCCTTGCCTTCCTTGTCGAAGCGGTAGGTGCCGACAGGCAGCAGGCCATTGGTCTTCTCCACTTCCATCTCCTTGTTGGTCACAGCAGTGCCATTTGCGGTGATGTAGTAGTAAGCGCTGTTATACGCGATCAGACCAGCGTCCTTACCCAGCTTGCCGTTCTCGTAGTAGTAGTACTTGCCATCCTTCTCCTTGACAACTTCAGTCGTCAGGATCACCTTGGCATCCTCGCCCACGCGGTAGGTACCGGCATCGAGCAGATCGTCCTCGCCGACTTCGATCTTCGCATTCGTCAGGGCAGTACCGTTCTCCTGGATCCAGTAGTAGTCTTCACCATACTTGATCAGGTCAGCAGTATCGCTCAGGCGACCGTCGATGTAGTAGTACAGCTTGCCATCCTCTTCCTCCACCAGTTCAGTGGTGAGGATCATCTTGGCATCCTCGTCGAAGCGGTAGGTACCCGCAGGCTTGAGGTTGTTGTGCTTGATCACGTCGTACTTGCCGTTCTCGACTGCCTGACCAGCATCGTCGATGTAGTAGTAGTCGCCCTTGTACTCGATCAAGCCGGCATCCTTGGTCAGGATACCATTCTTGTAGTAGGTCAGGTGGCCATTTTCATCCACCAGCTCAGTGGTCAGGATGATCTTGCCGTCCGCACCCACGCGGTAGATACCGGTGGGAAGCTTCTCGCCCTTACCAAGGCTGATCTTCGTGCTGGTCACAACGAAGCCGTTCACCTCGACCCAGTAGTAGTCGCCTTCGTACTCGATCAGAGCAGCCTTGTCAGCCATGCGGCCCTCATCGTAGTAGTACAACTTGCCGTCGGCCTCTTCAACCAGCTCGGTCTTCAGGATCGCCTTGCCGTCCTCACCGAAGCGGTAGGTGCCCAGAGCCAGCTCGAGACCATTGTTGTTGGTGATCTTCTGCTTGGCGTCAGTCAGCGCAATGCCGTTTTCACCAATGTAGTAGTAATCACCGTCAACCTGGATCAGGCCAGCATTGGCAGACAGCTTGCCTTCGTAGTAGTAGACCAGCTTGCCGTCCTCTTCAACCAGTTCAGTCTCCAGGTTCAGGGCGCCATCCTCGCCAATGCGGTAGATACCCGCAGGCAGCAGGTCATTGGTCTTCTGCACGTCATACTTCGTGTCGGTGACGATCTTGCCGCCCTCCGCAGCGAAGTAGTACTTGCCGTCCTCCTCGACCAGGCCCGCAGCGGTCTTGATACCGCCGACGTAGTAGTAGCCCTCGTAGATGCCTTCGCGGATGATCATCTTGCCATCCTCGCCGAACTCATAGGTATCGACGGGGAAGGGAGCGATGGTCTTCTCGCACAGCATCTCAGTGCTGGTGACCGCAGCGCCGTTTGCGTCGATGTAGTAATAAGCATCCTCATACTTGATCATGCCGGCATCCTTCTGGAGCGCGCCATTCATGTAGTAGTAGAGCTTACCATCGTCGCCCTCGACCAGCTCAGTGGCCAGGATCGCCTTGCCGTTCTCATCGAAGCGGTAAGTACCCGCGGTCAGCAGGCCATTGGTCTTATTCTTGGGCACATCGATCTCAACGTCAACCGCAGCAATTGCAGTATTCTTATTGACTTCCACGCCATCAGCCGTGTAGAGACCGATGTAGTAGATGTCGCCAGCATACTCAACCAGGCCAGCATTGGCAACACGCCTACCAGCCTCATTGTAGTAATACAGGATGCCGCCTTCATCAACCACAGCCTTCTTGGCGATCAGGTGACCGTTCTCATCGAAGCGGTAGGTACCCGTACCATCGGCCAGGCCATTGGCCTTGTTGATGTAGGCAGACTGGTTCGCGGCACAGATTGCGCCGCTGCCAACGCCGTAGATGTTGCCTTCGTATTCAACCAGGCCAGCATTAGCAGTACGCACGCCGTTGTAGTAGTAGTACAGTGTACCGTTCTCGTTGAACACGCCGGTCGTCAGGATGATCTTGCCGTCTGCAGCAAAGCGGTAAGTGCCCTGGGGCAGCAGACCATTGGCATCCTGCTCACGGATGTAATGAGAAGTATTACGGACTGCCTTACCACTCCACAGATCGAAGAAGTAGTAGTCATCGCCAACCTTCCGCAGGCCATCCGTCACAGCCAGCGAGTAACCATTGCCTTCCGGATGGTTCTCATCAACGTAGTACAGTTCGGGTTCGATCGTACCATTCATACCCTTGTACCAGTCGTCATCCCACCAGTACAGGCCAGAGGGTGCATTGCGTACCTTCTTACCTTCGGCAGTAAACTCGTACCAGTACTCGTAAGTCGCATGAGCTTCCTGAACAGGAGAGACGTTCTGCTGCGCGTAGTAGGCTTCGAAGAAGAACATGCCCTTTTCGCCAGTGCCGTTCTTCTGGCCTTCCTGCGTGGTCAGTTCACGCCAGCCCTGCTTGTAGTAGTACGGACCGTAGTAGTAACGCCAGCCAATACTATCTTTGTACCACACGCCGTCAAGCAGCTTGCCGTTTTCGAACTCGTAAACAATGTGGTTGGTGGAAGTCGTACCGTCCTCGTTCGTATGGGTGAACGTGGCCGTGTAAGAACCATGCTGACCCTCGCCAGTCTCCGTATCGAAGCGGTACCAGTATCCATCATCCAGCGTGATCCAGTCCTTGGCAGGCACACCATTCTGCATGTAGAAGGTCTTGTTATTCATCACATGCATGCCGGTGTAAGGCGTCTGGCCAATGTTGATGCCATTCGCGTCAAACTGATAGTACAGGCCATCGTCAGCGATCAGGTGCACGCCAGTCAGGTACTGACCATCAACGTAGTAGCGGAAGCCGCCTTCTTCAACAACCCAACCATTCTTCAGGCTCTTGATGAGCGTGTAAGTATCGCTGAAGGTTGCGTAGATGGAGGAGAACCAGCCGCCGTTCTCGACGATACCGCGAGAGTTGGTGTACGGACCGTAGGGGTACAGGCCGAAGGTTGCCTGGTTCTCAGGCTTGGAGGAGAAGGTATGGAGCGCGTTGGCACGCATGTAAACCTTGTAGCCCACCTCAGCCTTATGAACCGCAACCAGACGGTCCTTGGCATCCCATGCAGCGTCATCCTTGGGGATCAGCTTCAGACCGCTGACGATACACATCGGGTTAGCAGTCTCAGGATCGATCGCCTGGCTGAAGCCCTTCCAGTTCAGCTTCAGGGTCAGGGTGTTGTCCGTGGGATTGTAGACGACAGGCGCTTCCTTGTTGAGCACGAAGTAATCGTTGATCAGCGACAGGTTGGAAGCGTCGTATTCGCCAGTTTCCTCATCGTAGCCGACCAGTGCGAAGTTGGGATCCAGCGTGAACTTTGCCGTAACAGTGGTCAGTTCGCTGATACGTTCTGCCAGCTGCAGCAGGAAGGTCCACGCAGATGCGCCTTCCAGGTCGGAGCCGGGCAGCATGTAGGTCAGGCTTTCCAGCTTCTCGGGAATCGGAATCTGGGACATATCCAGAGCGACGGTGTAGGAGGTAACCATGTCCTCCTTGGGATCGATGATGTAGTAGGTAGAGGTGCCTTCCTGCTTAGCGTTGGAAACCTCGCGCAGCCAAGCCAGCTCGCGGTTACCGCCGGTCGCATTGTCGAAGTTGAAGTTGTTCTCGCCATCCTTGTAGAGAACCACATTGATGGACGCAGTTGCTTCAGCATTCAGCTTCAGCGCCGCCGTAACCGTCACGGTCTTGACCGTGGATTCCTCGGCCACATTGAAGGTCAGGCCATCCATCTCGCCAACAGCGGGGTTGCTGATGGTGAATACGATGTCCTCCGGCACGAAGGCAGCTTCCTTGCCTTCGTAGCGGGCCTTCAGGGGCAGTTCAACACCCTGGCCGTAAATGCCATCGATCTTCTCTCTGGTGAAGTAGATCTGATCGGGAACAATGACGTTCAGAGTCTTCTGGCCGATGATGACACCGTCCAGCATCAGGTAGACCTCGAATTCGCCATTCTTCTTCGCGATGACCTTCGCGGTCTTCTTGGTGACAGTGGGATCGTCCTCATTGATGACCACATCGCCGGTATCAACGATTTCCGCCATCTCAGGATCGGACACCGCCCAGGTCGCGCCCTCGGGCAGAGCAACGATGTTGTTGGTCGCGCTCAGGCCGGTGGAGGTCACGCTGACTTCAGCGCCCACGGTCATGAAGTTGTAGTTGGATTCGACCAGTGCACGGTCGAAGGTCTTGGAACTGGGAGCAGTGGAAACCATCATCATGGAGGTGGAGACGCTGCGCTGCACACCGTCGGAGGGACGGTTGACCAGAGACAGCTCCTCATCGCCAGCCTTGCGGGCAACGAAGGTGGTAGATCCGCCGCCGTCCATGTTGATAGCGGTGACACAGCCAGCCAGCTTCATGATCTGAGCAATTTCGATCATGGAGCCGCCGCAGCTCCAGGGCTCCTGACGACCATCCAGAACCATGAACACGACACGGCCGGTGGCAGTGATACCAACAGCAGTACGGCTTGCACGGTCGGAGTAGTAGTTGGTGGTGGGGATGCCGGACCACAGTTCGCCATCCTTCACCAGCATGGTGCCGAAGCCTGCGATACCTTCCGCCAGCTCTCCCCTGTAGGTGGAGTTGTACTCAGCGGTGGTGCCAATGATGGCCTTGCCATCCTTGGTGATGCCGAAGAAACCATTGGAGTTGATACCATGGTATTCCTCACCATGCATGACCAGCAGACCACTGGGTTCGCCAGTACCCATGTCGAAGCCAGCGCCGTTCACGGCAACCACAGGAGCGAAGTTCTCGATGTAGTGCTCGCTTTCGGGGTTGGCATAGTACTTGTCCGCAGCCTTGTTGGCCTGATCCAGAACACGGCTCATGTTCCAGCCCTCGTCCACGTAACGGTCATGGTAGTTGATCATCACGTCGACGTCCTCACGAGCAAGATCGGCGTAACCAAGGTAGTACACCATGTTCTTGCCGTCCTGAGAGGTGGCCTTGTGGATTTCCATGCTGATGCCAGGCGCCAGCAGGCTGTAGGAGGACTCGTAGTCGGTCAGGTAGGGGTTATCCGTGTCGTCAACCCAGTCGCCGGCCAGGATACACAGGTAATCGGCGAATGCATAGCAGACCGCCTTACGCCTGGTGATCAGGTCGTCGGTGTTGTTAAAGTCACGGGTACCCTCCAGGGTAGAGATCATCGCGTTGGTGGTGTACTCGGTGTAGACCGCCTCACGGATTGCACTGCGGGTACGTACGTCGTCAAAGCGGTTCGCCAGCAGGTAGTCCGCACGGGTAACTGCGCTCAGGCTGCCATCGAAGTAGCTGGTAAACAGCTTCGTCATGTCGCCGCTTGCGTAGCCATCCGCATCCAGATTCTCCATGATGTAGAACGCGTCAAGGTCGCCGTAGATATCATTCAGGGCAAACGTGTCTTCATGGTCGAAGTCGTAACCGAGCAGATCGGTACGGATGATATCAACCAGAGCCTCAAAGTCGTCGCCAACAGAGTTGATCAGATCCTGATGAGACTCATGATCGGAGGTGCTCAGCAGGTCAACCAGGTCACCAGCCCAACCGCCAACGTCAGCGTGATTCTGGCTGCCCTTGTTGGTGTAGGTGATGTCCATGGTGCCAAACATATGGCCGAAATCAACAAAGTTGTTGTTGGGCAGGTAGAACTCCTTCATGTCCTTGAAGCCGGACACCTGGAGCATCTGATCCTGCTGTTCCTCGGTGAACTGGGAGTTGAAGGCGTCCTCCTGCTGAATGACGTATTCAGCAAAGCCCTTGTCCTCGTAGCCAGCCATGATACCCCAGGAACCAGAGTTGTAGCGATCAACGCCGGTACGGATGTACTTGATGACCAGGCTGACAGGATCAGTGCCGGGAGTCTTCCTGGAGTACTCCACAGCCCACTCTTCCAGCTTGGGCAGGTACTTGATGAACTCTTCGAAGGTGTCGATGGAAGGCTCGGGGAGCTTCTCGCGGGTCACCTTGGTGGAGTAAGTACAACGGCTGCAAGCCTCGTACTCGTACCAGCCTTCGGAGGTATAGGTGGGATTCTTCGCCGGGTAAGTCGCAATAGCAGAGGTGCCATCGCTGTTCTTGTGGTTGAACGCAGGAATTTCCTTGGGCGTGGTAGTGTATGCGCCACAGACGGTACACTGAACGCCAGCAGTCCAACCGGATTCCTCGCAGGTCACAGGGATCTCATCAATGTCAACCAGCTTGTGGCCCAGGGCCTCGCCATCGGTATAGCCACAACCAGTGTAGGTACAGGTTGCAGGCTTGGTACAGGTTGCAGGAGCCATGTTATGCTGGAGCAACTCAGAACCATTGGTGTAACCGCAGCGGATACAAATTGCATTGACATTCGTACAGGGCGCGATACTCCAGCGGTGGGCCGCCTTGACAACTTCCTGTGCAACCAGCACTTCCTCACAAACGGAGCAGTGCTTGCCTTCAGTCAAGCCATCAATCAGGCTGCCATCTATCTTACAGACAGCCGCCACAGCGGGATCGATCACCTCGGTATGGCCCGTAGCCGGGATCACGATGGTGTCGGTCGCGCCGCACTCAGTACAGCGAACGTCTCTGGAGCCATCCTCAGTACAGGTAGCAGGCTTATGCAGAGTGACAGTCTCCCATGCGTGGGCAGCAGGATCGTCTTCCTGGGAAACCAGGATCTTGCCGCAGACAGCACACTTGCTGCCTTCCGTCAAACCATCCTCGGTACAGGTATGGGGCACCGCAGGAATGACTTCGGGAGTATGGGCGGCATCGGTAGGCTGCTTCTCCTCCAATCCGCACTCATTGAGACAGTAACGGGTTTCCTCGCCCGCCTCAGTACAGGTATGAGGAGTCGTCTCGACCCACGCGCTCATGTCGTGGCCCTTAGCGTCAATTACTTCCTGAGCAACCAGCACTTCGTTACAGACAGAGCAATGCGTGCCTTCAGTCAAACCAGTCTCAGTACAAGTTGCCTCCACAGCCTCATCGACCACTTCAGTGTGGCCCAGGGCGTCGACAACTTCCTGCTTGACCAGCACTTCATTACAGACAGAGCAGTGCTTGCCTTCGGTCAGGCCAGTGTTGGTGCAATCGGGAGCAACAGCCTCGTCCTTCACTTCGGTGTGCCCCAGAGCGTCAACAACATCCTGCTTAACCAACACTTCATTACAGACAGAGCAGTGCTTGCCTTCGGTCAGGCCGGTGTTAGTACAATCGGGCGCAACAGCCTTATCGATAACCTCGGTATGGCCATTTGCATTGATGACCTTCTGCGCCACAATCGTTGCATTACAGACAGAGCAATGCTTGCCTTCGGTCAAACCGGTTTCAGTGCAGGTGGGTGCAACAGCTGCATCAACCACTTCGGTATGGCCCAAAGCATCCGTTGCTTCCTGCTTGACCAGCACTTCGTTACAGACAGAGCAGTGCTTGCCCTCAGTCAAGCCGGTCTTGGTGCAGGTAGCATCAACGGCCTTGTCAACCACTTCGGTATGACCCAGCGCGTCAACGACCTCCTGCTTGACCAGGACTTCGTTGCAAACAGAGCAATGCTTGCCTTCAGTCAAACCGGTCTTGGTACAGGTGGCAGCAACGGCCTTGTCAATCACTTCGGTATGACCCAGCGCGTCAACGACCTCCTGCTTGACCAGCACTTCGTTACAAACGGAGCAATGCTTGCCAGCAGTCAAACCAGTGTTCGTACAGTCAGGTGCAACAGCCGCATCGTTGACTTCGGTGTGGCCCAGCGGACTAATAACCGTAGTAGCAGTCAGCACGGCGTTGCAAACAGAGCACTTTTCGCCAGCAGTGTTACCCGCAGTGGTACAAGTTGCATCAACCGCAGGAATCACTTCCTTGGTATGGCCCAGAGCATCAACCTTATTCTGGGGTACCGTGGTGACCTTACAGACCGTACAACGCTTACCAGCAGTCAAACCAGTCGCCGTACAAGTCGGCGCAACCGCTGCAATATCCACTTCGGTATGGCCAGTTGCAGGAACGGTTTCCTGCGCATCCAGCACTGCGTTACAGACGGAACAATGCTTGCCTTCAGTCAAACCAGTCTTGGTACAGGTAGGCGCAACGGCTGCATCAACGGCCTCGGTATGACCCTTCTCCGCAACGACCTCCTGCTTAACCAGCACCGTATTACAGACAGAGCAATGCTTGCCCTCAGTCAGGCCAGTTGCAGTACATGTGGGATCAACCGACTTATCAACAACCTCGGTATGACCCAGCGCAGGGGTAGGTGTCTGGGGCACGTGAACCAATTCACAACGGTCACACCAGCTACCGGCAGTCAAGCCGCCTTCTGTACAAGTCGCAGGCACTGCAGGCAGAGTAACATAGGTGTGACCACCATAAGAGGGAGTCTTATCACCGACGTAGCTATGACCCTCGGTGCCTTCAGCACACACAGTGCAAGTGTAAGTTGTATAGCCACCAGCAGTACAGGTCGGCTCAGTAACTACCGCATTGTACTTATGGCCCGCAGCAGCCACCTCATTATCGGTGTAGCTGTGGCCCTTGGTACCCTCCGCACACACAGTACAGGTGTAAGTCGTATAGCCCTTATCATTACAGGTCGGGGCAGTCACGACTCCCTCACCGTACTTATGGCCCTCGGCTTCCGTCTCATCCGCGACGTAGCTATGGCCCTCGGTGCCTTCAGCACACTTGGTACAAGTATAGGTAGTATAGCCGCCATCATTACAGGTCGGCTGAGTGACAACCTTATTGTAATTGTGGCCAGCCGCGGGGATGTCAGTCAGCGTCTGCTGAGCGCCACCCTTGGTGTCACAATTCTCAAAGGTACAGGTGTAGGTCGTCTGACCCATCTCGGTACAAGTCGGAGCCTTAGTCTGTGCACCCTTGTCCCAAACGTGGCCCTGTGCCTCGATGAGCTTACGCTCAACGATGATAGCACCACAGTCAGAACACTTCGTGCCCGCCTCGTAACCATCCACTTCACAAGTCACTGTCTGAGCGCCATAAGCCTCAGTGTTTTGGTGACCAGTTGCCACAATGCGCTTTGTGTCGGTATGGCTTGCATCGCGCTCACACACGTAGTAAACCGCGCCAGCAACGGTGCAATCCAGAAGCTTCCAGTCATCGCCATTGGGTTCAACACCCTCGTAAGAGCTGACCTTCCATTCATGGTCCAGTGCAGCAGTCTCATTACCGGTATAGGTATGATCCTTCGTACTTTCCGGACATACGCTACAGGTGTAAGTCGTGTAGCCGCCTTCCGTACAGGTCGGCGCAGTCACAACAGCATCGTAGGTATGATCAACCATCGCCTTTTCAGTGCGCGGGGTTGTCCATTCCTTACACACAGTACACTGCACACCAGCAGTATAGCCAACCGTGTAACAAGTCGGTTTCACCTCAGCGATGTACTTATTACTATGGCCCAGTTCCTTGACATCAGTACGGACTTCCGTCGCACCGCCCTCGATATCACAATTGTCGAAGGTACAGGTGTAGGTCGTCTGACCCATTTCGGTACAAGTCGGAGCCTTAGTCTGTGCACCCTTGTCCCAAACGTGGCCCTGTGCCTCGATGAGCTTACGCTCAACGATGATAGCACCACAGTCAGAACACTTCGTGCCCGCCTCGTAGCCATCCACCAAGCAGGTCACATCCTGAGCACCGTAGGCCTCAGTGTTATTGTGCCCGGTTGCCGCAATGGGCTTCGAATCGATATGCTCTGCATCGCGCTCACACACGTAGTAAACCGTGCCAGCAACCGTGCAATCCAGAAGCTTCCAGCCATCGCCGTCGGGCTCGACACCCTCGTAGCGAGAAACGGTCCAAATGTGATCCAGCTTGGGATCAGTGGTAACCTTTTCCTCCTCGGCACACAGATCATACCACTTACAGCGGTTGATCACATATCCCTCGGTTTCACAGGTCGCTTCGTGAGACTCGTACAGCTCCATCACATGGTCAGTAGTCAAAGGCTTGTCCTCGAACCAACCATGGGTCTCGCAGTACTTACTGCCAACATCATGACCAGCCTTCTGACAATCAGCCGGGATAGCGGTTTCAATGCCCTTGATGGTGTCATGGATAGCAGGAATGGTTGTCTGCTCCTTATGCCACATACCGCACATGGAGCACTTGAGTCCAGCGGTCAAGCCAGTCTCCGTACAAGTGGGTTCCTTCCCCTCTACCGCGGTCTCGTCATGCACACCGGTAGGATCAACGTCACGGATCTCCGTATAGCCACCCTCAGTGTCGCAACGCTCGTAGGTACAGGTGTACTTGGTCTGACCCTTCTCGGTACAGGTCGGAGCATTCAGCACCTCGACCTTACCAAAGGTGTGCTCACCCTTGGCCTTGTCACCTGCAACGGTATGAACATGGCCCTCAGCGCCTTCCGCACAACGAGTACAGGTATAGGTCGTGTAACCATCCACCAGACAAGTCGCAGCCGTCGTAACGCCACCAATCAGGTTGCCCTCATTGTCATAGTAAGTATGACCCAATGCTTCAACCGACTTGGTGTAGCTATGACCTTCAATTTTGCTGTTGCAGCCCGGCTGCGTACAAGTGAAGGTCAAGGTACCGCCATCCAGACAGGTAGGCTTATCGCTCTCCTGGATATAGGCGCCATCGTCGTACTTATGCGTCAGGGCAGGAATCTCCTCAGAAGGAGTACCGCTCCAGGCCTGACAGAGGCTGCACTGGATACCGCCGGTTCGACCAGCGGTGCCACACACAGCTTCAATACGAGTGATGGTCTCCCAGTCATGACTCAAAGCTTCGATCGTACCATTCTCAGTGTAGTCGCAATTCGCACAATCGCGATGCTTGGTACCTGCCACTTCGCACTTAGCTTCCGTGTCAGTCACCCAATCGCCATATTCATGCGCCTTGGACACAATCGGAGTAGTCTGAGTCTGCTGACAGACACCGCACTTCTCATGCACAGTACCGCCGTCAACACAGTTGGTCGCCACGTAGGTGACAGAACCATCCTCAGCAACCACTGCCTTAACGCCAACGGACTCGTCAGTCATCTTCCAGGTGTGCTCGCCAGTTGCCTTAAGGATCTCAGTTACCAGCTCATGCTCACACTCAGAACATACCTTGTACTTCCGGCCATCCACGCCACAGTTCGCAGACTCAACCTGCTCTTCGCCATACTGATGGCCAGGAGCAGTGATCTTACGAGACTCCGTCGCGTCACAGCCAGAACAATCCAGTTCAGCAATACCATCGACGTCACACTTCTCAGTGACATACTTACCGTTCTCTTCCTTGACGCCAACAGAAGTATCCATCAGCACCCAGGTGTGGTTACCGGTAGCAGTCAGAGTTTTAACCAGCTTCTCGCCCTTACAGGCCGAGCAAATCTGGTACTCCTTGCCATCCTTGCCACAAGTGGCTGCAACAGTCAGGATTTCTCCGTAGCTGTGCTCAATGACAGGCACAGCTGCGGTTTCAGTATCGCCGCAAGCGCTACAAGTCCGAGTCTTGGAACCTTCAGCAGTGCAGGTGGGAGCCAAAGTCTGATTCCAATCGCCCCAGGTATGGCTATCCTTTTTCGGATAGTCAACCTTCACATAGTGCTTATCGGTTTCCTCCGTGCAGCCAATACGCTGACAGGTGTACTCGACAAAGCCAGCCACCAGACAGTTGTTCAGCTTCCAGCCGTCGGTATCATTACCAGTGACGTTGGTGGCAACAACCAGGTAATCGTGGCCCAGGGGATCCATTTCTGCATTCTCCGGCACATAGCCACAGACAGTACATACGCTGCCCCAGCCGGCTTCCGTACAGGTAGCTGCCTTGCCGTTTTCGTCCCAGGTATGACCGGGGGCAGGCACCGTCACGGTCTTGGTATGGGTCGTAGAGGCTTCGTCAGTACAGCCAGTGTTCTGGCACTCGTAGATCACAGAACCCGGGATGGAACAGTCCAGATCATCTTCTGCACCAGTCCAAGTCCAAACCCAAGCGCCGTCCTTCTCCACAGCGTTCACAATGGACACCACAGAGTAGGCATGATCCTTCATAGCAATCGGGCGGGACGTGGTCTCGTTACACTCACAAGTCCAGACTTCTTCGCCTTCAGAATAGCAAGTAGCCTCAGTTACGGTTTCATACCCTTCAGTCTCGTATTCCCGCTCCCACTCATGGCCAAGCTTGGAGATGGGTTCGGTATCCGTAACATCACACTTCTCGCCATACCATTCGCACTGGAGGTAGATTGTACCATCCGCAGTACAGGTGGCAGGATCACGGCGCACCTCAACCAGATTGTGATTCTGAATCGGAATCTCAATTGCCGTAGTCCAGGTGTTACAATCCGGACAGTAGATACTGCCCTCATTGTAACCAATGGAGTAACAGGTTGCTTCGACCGTGCGCGCATACGCATCAGCATGGTTGGTCATGGGATCAACCTTCTGCTCAACGATGGTCACGCCACAGGCCTCGCAGTGACTGCCTTCAGTCAGACCATCTTCAGTACAGGTAGGCGCCTCTGCTGCATCGATCTTAACATTCTGATGGTCAGTGTACGCATCAATGTTCGTGGTTTCCGTCTCCGTACAGCCTTTGTTGGAGCACTCGTAAGTCACAGTACCGGCCACAACACAGCTGACCAGCACCGGCTTACCATCCACCAGAACCAGATTACCCGCGTCATCCAGCTTCAGGTTCGTGGAGCTCACGTAGTCGCTGAAGTTATGATCCGGACGTTCGGTAATAGCAGTTTCCGTATAGGTCGTACATTCTTCGCTTTCGTCGTACCACTTACACTTGGTCACAATCTTGCCATCAGCATAGCAGGTGGCCTCCACGGTAGTGGTGCTTGTGCTACAAGGCACCTTGTCCATGAAACCAGACTTCCACTTTTCACAAACCTGACACTGCTCAGCATTCTTCGCATAGCCAGTGGAGTAACAAGTGGGTTCCTTGCCCTCAGCGTAGACCTTGTAATCGTGGTATGCATCAACATTAGTATCGAACTCAACGGTCTCCTTGCCAATCTCGTCGATACCACAGATCGAGCAGGACTTGTACTCGGTGTAACCGGCCGTACCGCCGTTGGCACAGTTGGGGGCCAGAGCCGGATGAGTATCGTAGGATTCGGAATGATCCACGATCACTACATCTTCGGTCTTGGTATGGCCATCACTGTCTTCGGGACAGACCGTACAGGTGTAGGTCACCGTATCCGTGCCCTGGCAGCGCTCCCACTGCTGGCTTACCGCGTTCCACTTGCTGGTCGTCAAACCGGGAACGCCTGCAGCCTTATCGTAGGTGTGCGCAACCATGTCCGGATAACGAGTCTCGGAGTAGCCGCAAGAACACGTACGGATATCCTCACCCTTCTCATAGCAGGAAGGTGCCTTCACCGTGGTCCAGCCATCAGACTCAGCTTCAGGCCGCGCCCAATCGTGACCCAGCGCAGCAAGCGTAGTCGTTTCGGTAGTAGTACATTCGCCTTCCACGCCAGTGTAGTAGATACACTGCATGGTCTTAGAACCAGTCTCAGTACAGGTAGGCGCCTTATATGCAGACTCAAGGTTCTGCACATTGCACTCCTCCAGCTTCGGCGTAGTGGTACCATCGAACCAAGTAGTACAGGTCGGGCAGTACTTGCTGCCAGCAGAGTGGCCATCGCGGTAACAGGTCACCGTGATTTCCGTCTCAATCCCCTCAATCTGGGAATGGAGAGTCGGAATCACAGGCCGCGCCGCAACATCGTTGCCGTCCTTATCACGCCACTTCTTGCAGTGGGTACACTGGAAGGCATCTTCAAATCCGGTCTTTTCACACTCCGCCGCCACACCAGAAACAAGCTGGTAGTCGTGGTGAGCGTCAGACGTGCCGATCTCGTAACCCTCGGTCACCTTACCGATGTCGAGGTTACAGATATTACAGTGCGTGTATTCAGAGTGGCCAGCTTCCATACAGGTCGCCTTCTTCTCTGCAACCACCGTGTAGGCATTTTCTTCAGTATGAATCAGCTTATCAACATCAGCAGTCTCATACTCGCCGCACAGTTCACAGGTGCGCTCCTTGGAACCCGTTTCCTGACAGGTAGGAGCCTTGGTCTGGTTCCAGCTGCCGGTATGCGCCTCAAGCGCCGCATAGGGATCCGTCTTGGTATGACCCTCTGCCTCAACAGTACAGCCGTCCGCCGTACAGGTGTAGGTCACCGTACCGCCAACCAGACAGTTCTTGCGAACCCACTGGCCATCTTTCTGCTCCATGTTCTCGTCGCCAACACCAGCATCATAGGTGTGGGCTTTCAGAACATGGTACTCCGTCCTGGTCGCAGTACAGCCATCGTAAGCGTAGACACACTCGTAAGTCGTCCAGCCCTGGGCGTAACAGGTGGAGTCCTGATGTCCAGTCTGCACAGTGAGCTCACAGCTAGCGAGCGGCAGACGCTGACCGCTGATCATCTCACCACACTTATTACAGATGGTAGAACCGACCATATAGCCCTGCGTCTGACAGGTGGAAGGAATGTCAGCCTCGAGAGTCTCCTTCTCAAGGTGATCCGCCGGGATTTCCGCTGCTTTCTTCGCCGCTTCTGCGTCACCACAGACAGTACAGTAGGTGTATGCCTTATAGCCAGGCTCGGTACAGGTCGTAGCAGGCTGAGCATCCACAGTAGTGTACTTATGGTGATCCGCATTGTTCGTATCGAAGTCGATGGAAACCTTACCAATCTCATCAATACCACAGGTGGCACAAGAGTAATAGCCCTCATGTCCGTCCTGCCCGCCATTGGCACATGTAGGCGCCACAGGCTCATGATAGGTACGGATTTCATCGTGATCCAGCACCGGAGCAACTTCCTTGACATAGTAATCACAGTCAGGGCAGTTGTACTCCTGCCAGCCAGTGCTCACGCAAGTAGGTTCCTCGTCCTTAACGTAAGTCCACTCAAGCACGTGCTCGGTTTTCGTTGCAGGATAGGGATCCGTGTAGGTATAACGCTCCGCATTCTCAGCATTGCAGCCTTCACGTTCACAGGTGTAGGTCACAGAACCAGCAACCGTACAGTTATTCAGCTTGTAAGTGCCGTCCTCCTGCTTGGTTACATTAACCGCCTCGACCTTATACTGATGATTCAAGGCAGTAGTGTCGTTAGCCTTGGTCTCCTCATGGGTACAATCGCCATCGCCATACCACTTGCAGCGGTAGACATCATAGCCAGCCGCTTCACAGGTCGGGGCGACAGTGGTGTAAGGCGTATCAGCAAGGACATGGTCCACCTGCAGAGGCAGGCGCTCACCCTCAAAGGTGGTATCACACTTTGCACAGTACTTACTGCCAACAGCAAAGCCCTGCACAGTATGGGTAGACTCACGGCCATAGGGATAGGAAGTAACCTGATCCACGGGATGGCCCGCATGGATAACTTCCTTGGTAGAGTAAGTACAGCCTTCAACAGTGCAGTACTCATAAGCCTCCCAGCCCTCCTGCGTACAGGTCTGTTCCTGTGCAGCACCATCAGCCAAGACATGAGCATCTTCAGCTACAGGCAATGTCACAATCGCTTCCAACGCCAGCTGACACTCGTCGCAATACCTGTATTCATTCCAGCCCGTCGCCTGACAGGTGGGATTCTGCTGGGGAACAGTCCTGTGATAGCCCGCCGCATTATGCTCGTCGAATGTGACAGGAATGGTTTCCGTCTCGGTAGCGCCGCAAGTCGTACACGTACGAGTCCTGGAACCCTCCGTCATACAGGTGGCATCCACAGTTGTCCACGCGCCGCTATGGCCGGTGGCAGGGATAATGAGGTCAGCCGTGTAGGTAGTATAGCTACAGCCAGCAACCGTACACTTTTCATACGCCTCACAGCCATCAGTAGTACAGCCAGGCTCAACCTTTTCAACCGTCGTGAGGCTATGATACTCGGCCGAAGCCTTCTGGACATTCACCTTCTGCTCCTTCTGCTCACAATCGGCATAGGAGCACGCCTGGAGTGTGTAACCCTCCGTTTGACAGGTAGGAGCGATTATTTCAACATCCTGCCAGTCATGTGGAACGACACCAAGCACCTCGTCCTTCGTACCGCCGCAGTTTTCACACTTCGTTACCTTAACGCCAGTGCTCTTACAGGTCGGTGCCACATTGCGCTCATCCTCGGGGTAAGCAACATAGTTGTGACCCGTAGCAGCCGTGGGATTCTCATTCGCAAATGTTGCACCACAGTTCCTGGTACAAGTCACTTTCGTATAGCCAGGATTCTCACAGTCAGGTGCAATCACCTCATAGTAGAAGTCATGGCCTGCCTCAATCACGGTCGGTTCCTCGGTGATCGTGCCACAGACAGCACACTTTGTACCCTCAGTCTTACCGGCAGTCGTACAAGAAGCCGGTATCTCGGGGATGCTTTCCAGTTTTTCATGCTGTTCGCTGGGGTTAAGCGTGTAAGAAGCATCATCACCACAAACGGAACAAATCTTTGTTACTGTACCACCAACAGTACAATCCTTCTTAACGTAGTCGATAACAACGCCGGTCGAATCAACAACCTCTTCCAGTGTATCAGAAATTGTCACATCATAGCGATGATTAGTTGCAGACCCTTCGTCAATCACCTTACGGGTCTCGCCACAACCAAAGCTACACTTCTGCGGCTGGTAGCCATCCACACCACAAGTGGGGGCGACTGCGTTGCCGTCGTCAACCCAGGCATGGTCAACAGGTTCAGACGTTTCTTCGCCATTCTCAGTGGTTCCACACCTAGTACAGGTGTACAGTACATACGCACCATGCTGGCAAGTAGCAGTTTGGTTCTCACCAGAATTCCATGCATGGCCCAGCTGCTTCAACGTCTCCCATTCGCTGTTATCGCAACGGCTACACTTCTTATACTGCTTACCATCCGCTTCACACGTGGGAGACACATTGTCGTCATGTTCTGCATTTTGCATGTCATGCCCCAGGGCTTCCACAAGCGTCGTGCCACACACAGTACAAGTCTGCGCAGTGGTACAGGTGGCCTCAGCGCCGCCGGTGTGGCCAGTGGCCACAAGAGCCCTGATCGCCTCAGGCATATCATCTTCCGAGGCGTAGTTATCAGGCTTATCAACCTCGCTGTGCTGACAATCAGCGCAGGTATAAGTAATATATCCATCCTCCGTACAGGTGGGATCTGTCGTCTCACCAGCAGTCGGATAACCTTCGCCGGTTCGTTCATAGGTGTGACCCAAAGCCTGCTGTTCGATAGTTACCGTCTCAGCAGCAGAACACGAACACTGGTAAACCTGGCTGCCGGGGTTCACGCAGTCAGCCTTTGTGTCGCTAACCAACCAGTAATAGTGCGTATGATCTTCTTTATTCTCTGCAGACGTGTCGCAGGGGAGCACCCAACGGCCATACTCTGCACTGTATACATAAGTATACGCAGTATTCGACTGGATTGTGACATCGTAAGCACCAGTAGCGTATTCACCAACAACAATGGTGTAGAAGCCAGATTTGCCCGTAGTAGTGCTGGTGTAAGTGCCGTCAGCATTTTTCAGCTTGGCGGGTTCAAACGGCAGATAATAATAGATCAGTGTCTTACCATCGTCGCCGACCTGTTCAAGCTGCTCAATCTTCTTGACAGGCTCACCCGCGCGTACAATAACTGTACCAGTACCATCACTGGTAACCGGCGGTGTCGCGTTCATAGACGTATAGACATAGCCTGCGCTTGCGTCAACCGTACCATTAATCACGATTGCCGCATCGTCCGTGCGGCCATCCGATCCAGTGCCACCCGGTGCATAGCTAAGCGGAGTGTACTTACGTTTGTTGTACACATAATTAGTATCGGTGTTGTACGTACCCGCAGTATCTACATACTCACCAGTGTTCCAGTCCTTCCAGGAGATGAGGTATGCATTCGCATTGTTATTGAAAACGCATTTCGCGCCCTCGTCTACCGTGATTTTGGCGCCGGGCAGCAAAGCAATGTCCTGACCAATCGTCAGGGTACCCGAGCCCATCGTGATGTCCAGCATACCATTGATGGGCAGTTCAAAATCCGCAGAGTTGATATTCGTGTCGCCAAACATGCCCAGCTTCATGTTAATGCTGATGCCTTTGACCGAGAACTCGCCATGACCTTCCACCGACAGACGGCCCTTGCCCTCCTGGTAGTCCTTGATGGCATAGCCCGAAGTGAGACCGAACAGCGCATTGTCATTGCCAAAGAACGGCAGCTTTGCACCTTGGACGCCAACGCCAAAGCCAATCGTAACCGCGAAATAGCAGTTCTCCGATGCACCCGCATTAAGCTTCAACGGCACCTCGATGTTCTGCACATAATACTGGGACATGGGGAAAACCCTTTTTCCCGTAGCCAGCTGGCTTGAAACATCGCCACCGCGCCAGTCCATCACCTGGAAGCATTCGTACACAGCAGCGCCGCTCTTGGCTTCCACCTGCACATCGCCGGTACCAACAATGTAGCCCCAGGCATACAGCGCACCGCCATTTTCAATGACAATGTCACTGCCTTCCTGCATGCGGATAAAGCCCACGGTACCGGTGGGGTGGCCTTGGTGGCCGCCTGCCGCAGACATAGTACCATTAACGCACAGTTCACCATTGACCACCAGGTTAGCACCATTTGCCATAGTCAATGTGCGGAAAGCCGTAGGCAGGACATAATCTGCTTCAGGCGTATAGGGAGTGGTCTTATCCACGTTATACGCAGCATCACGAGGAATCAGCAGAGTAACGCCCTTGGGCACAGTGTAAGTGCCCGCCGGCAAAGTGCAATCCTGAATAGGGGCGATAAAGTCCCCCGCGGATGCAGCCGCCGTTGCAAGATTCAAATTATCATAGAAATAGCCGTTATTACGGACAAAGTAAGGTTCTACACCCGTAAGGAATATCGCTCTAATCGTTGTCTCGGCAGTTGGTGAAAATGAAAACTCTTCATTTCTAGAAAGAATTTGACCGTCCGCCATATTCACCCAGCCATAGAACACAGAGCCACTTTGAGCTGTAGCTTTAAGCGTGGCCTGCTCAATCACCATCACGCTAGTATTAGTGCCTACGACTTCGCCGTCGACCATCACAGTGCCAAGCGCTTCATCATAATCGAATGTTACGTTTGCGCTTACTACAGTACTAACCGAAAAACCGCTCAGTGCAATTGTGTAATTTGCACGTGACAGCGGAAAGCCAGTATTACTCACTTTGGATGTGATCGTGTGGGTCGCACCCGGCTGCACAATCACATACAGAGAAGCAGACTTCTCCCACTTGGATCCGGTCGCATTCATAGTAAACGCATCGCCAAGACCGCTAATCTCTGCTTTACACGTTTCGTCGCCGGTAATCTTATAGCTGAAATCAATCTTAACTGTATTACTTGTACTATTCGTAATAGTAATCGTTTTCGTCTGAGAACCAATGTAGACTTTGCTTGCACTTGATGTAGCCACTCCGCCGCTATATGCATCAGCACCAGCAATTGTTACTCCGGTTACAATGTCACCACCAGCCTTGGAGGTTAGCATTCCTTCATAATGCTTCCACACTTGATTGGCAAACAAATCAAATGCCAATTCCTTTTCCGCAACCGCATTATACTCATGCGGATCAATGCCAATACTAAGTGCGTAGTCTCCAATTTCTTCAATGTCCAGCGTAATATAGTACAGTTCCTGCATCTCCAGCCCCTCAACAAAGGCCTCAATCTCAGCCTTGGTGGGGTTGGCGGTGCCCAGGTACTTCTCCAGCAGCGCGCGGATTTCCGCCTGCATCAGGTAGTACGCCTCGCTGAACTGCGCAGGGATCGCCGTGGCGGCAGCGTCAAGCTCGCCCACCAGGTCGCCCATCGTGCCCATCATGCCGGACAGGGGGTCGTTGTCATCCTTGGGGGCGGTGTTCACGCCGGGGCCGGGGGTGGGCGTCGCCTCGAAGGTCAGTTCCTCCTCCTCGGGCACGGGGGTCGCCACGGGCGCAGCGGTGGGCAGCGCGGTCGCGGCGGGCTTGTCGGTCGCCTCGGGCGCCTTGGTGGCGTCGGGCGCGGCGGTGGGCACAGCGGTGGCAGTGCCGTTGTACAGGCCCTGCATCAGGCCCGTGTTGCCAAAGCCGGCCACCTTGCTGATGGCATAGGTCTTGCGGGCAACAGTGCCGTTGACGTCACCCTCGATGACGGTGACGTTCGCGCCGGAGACAGACTCCACCACGGCCACGCGGCTGCCGGACAGGAAGGCGATATCGCCCGCCACGGGGGTGTAGCCGGAGGTCATGTAAGCGCCCTTGTTGCTGAAGCCGTTGACCCAGCTGCGGTAGCTGGAGCCGGACAGCAGCGCGTCATTGGGGATCTTGGCATACTCCGCCGCGAAGGCCAGGAAGGAAATGTTCCAGGCAGCGTAGGGAGTGCCGTACCAGGCGCCGTAACGGGAGTAGCCCTGCTTCGCGCCGGACTTGAGGACGAAGTCCTTCTCGCTCTCGGCATAGCCCAGCTGAGTCTTGGCCACGGACAGCAGGGACTTGCCCCAGTTGCCGGAAACGGACGCACCGGAAACAGACGCGGCCCATGCAGCCTCGTTCTCAGTATCATGCTCCGCAACAGCCAGGGACACGCTGGTCAGATCCTGGGTGTGGGCAGCGTCATGCACCGTGACGACCAGCTCGTAATCGCCGTAGCTGGTAGGCGCGAAGGACAGCTTGGCGCTGGCACCTTCGGTCACGGTGGACTGGGTGGACACCACGCTGCCGTCCTTGACGGCCTGCAGGGTGACCTCGTAGGGAGCCAGGCCGCCCGCGATCTTCGCAGTGACCGTGACGCCCTCCTCGCCCGCGTACACAAAATCAGCGGACGCGCTTGCGCTGACGGACAGCGCAGCCACCTCAATCACCGAAGCGACTTCCGCATCATGGTCATGCGTAGCCTCTGCGAGGACGTTGGCAGGCGTCATCGTAAAGAGCATGATCAGAACCATCATCATCGCTGTTACTCGATGGGAGAAACCGATTTTCATGTCTTATCCTCCTAAAGTAAAAATCCATCTATGTCAAAACAAGATTGCCTTGGAAAACCGGGGAAGAATATCCCTCGCGGGGGGCATTTTTTCAGGAAGCTTAGCCCGGCGGCGCACCTTTATTATATGGTAGGATCGGCGCACCGGCGAGAATCGGCGCCATTGTGCCCGGCGGGCCTCCGCAGCGCGCCGTGTCAGGGCTGGGGACGCTATTTTTGCCGGATGCGGCTCCCGGGCCTGTCGCCATCGCCGGCGGGCCAAGCGATGCGGCTGGCATCAGCAGAAGAAGGAAGAGCGCTCTGCTCAGCGTTCGTGATGCATACTTTTTCATGTACCGATTCTCACCTCCTTTTGCGTTTCCTGTCCTTACAGGGTCACGCGTCGGCTATCAGCGAAAGGATCAGCTCGCTGAACTTGTCTTTGTTGGATTCAAAGGGTTTGGGCTGCCACCCGGCGCTGTCGCGGATCGCGTCGGCCAGGTCAGCGACGTCCTCCACCGCACGGACGTATCCGGCCCGGGCGAAGGACTGGGCAATTTCCAGCTGATGATCGTCCACATGCTCCCCGAAAGCTGCGTAACGAGGAACGACGATCACCTTTTTGCCAGCCTTGAGCCCCGTGAGGATGGTGCCCACGCCAGCATGGCAGATCAGGATGGAGCAGTCCGCCACGCGGGCGTCCATGTCCTTCCTTTCCAGGTAGGGACTGTGTTGGATGTACCGGGGCTCGCAGGTGCTGGTGCCGGACTGGATGAAGATCTCCTCCGTCACCAGGCTCTCGCCAGCAATGCGGTCAAGCTCCGTCACAAGGCGATCCATGGGGAATTTCTGGGTACCCACTGCTGCAAAGATCAATAGATGCTCCCCCCATAAATCGCGTTGGGATAGAACTGTTTGAGCTCCGGCCACTGGATGATGGTGACGTTTGCCACCTTGTAAAGCAGCTTGCCGGTGAGGCTGGGGCTGTCGATGCGGGCAAAGGATTCAATGTAGATCACCCGTTTGCCCAGCAGCCTGGCGATCAGGCAGACCGGAATGGTCGCCAGCGCGCCGGTGGAGATCACGACCTGCGGCTTCTCCTTCAGCAGCAGCCACAGCGACTTGAACGCGTTGGCGATCAGCTTGGGGAAACACAGGATTTCCTTGCGGTTCACCTGGGGGACGCAGTACACGCGCCGGAACCAGCCCTTCACCCCGCAGTCCGTCTTTTCGGTCAGCAGGATGACCTCGTGTTCCTCTGCGAGCCTGTCCAGGTTGGAGATCTCGTCCAGGTGGCCGCCGGAAGACGCGGCCAGCAGTACTTTCTTCATTTCCGCATCTCCGTCATTTCTTGGTATATCTGCATCAGCGCCGTCCGGTGGCTCTCCATGGAGAAGCGCTCCTTCATGCGCTGGTATGCACTGTGGCTCTTGGCGCGGCGCGCTTCAGGCTCCTGCACAAGGCGCAGGACCGCGTCGGCCAGGGCGGGCACGTCTCCGGGAGGGAGCAGCACACCGTTTGCATCATCCACCGCTTCGGGGATCGCCGCGACTGGGGTGGTGATGCAGGGGATCCCGCGGGCCATGGCCTCCAGGAGGGTCATGGGCAGGCCTTCGTGGTAGGAAGGAAGGATGTTGACCGCCGTTTTTGCGAAGGCGGCATCCTTCGTCTGCTGATCGGCCCAGCCGCCGTAGCGGACGCGGCTGCCCAGCTGCAGCGCATCAATACGCGCCTGGATATCGCCGTCCGGGTTGGGGCCGTAGAGGATCAGCTGCGTTTCCGGCGGGAGCTGCGCGTCAATGCGCTGCATCGCCTGGAGCAGGTCGTAAGCGCCCTTGCGCTGCCCCACCTCGCCGAGGAACAGGAGCTGCGCTGCGCCGGGATCAAACTTGTTTTCCGCAGGGACGGGCACGGCGTTGTACAGCACCCGGAGCTTTTCCGGGGCGTCGGTCAGTCCGCCGATGAAGCCGCGCCAGTACTCGCCCAGGATCAGCACCCGATCCGCGCCGCTGAGGAAGTCCCGCACCCGCTGCCGTCCCTTTTCATCCAGGGATTCATACCAGGTCTGGAACTCCGCGCCGTGCATGTGGAGCGCCACCCTGCAGCCAAAGCTGCGGGCCATGCGGGCGATGAGCGCCTTGCGCCGGACGCTGCCGCGCTCGGAAACATGCAGGTGCACCACATCGGGCCGGGCGAATATGAGGTTTGCAAGGATGCGTGCGGTTCCGCCGATAAAGCAGGCGAGCCGCTTCACTTTGCTGCCCGAGGAGGCAGTGGGGATGTAGGTCAGCCGGATCTGCCGGCGGAGAGCCTCGTCCTTGAGATAATTCTCCGCCACGCTCCACATGCCGCCTTTGGTGCTCCGGTCAACGCCGGCCATCAGGACTTTTATCATCTGCGTGTCCTCTTGGTGGGTTACTCGCCTTCCATGTGCAGCACCGCGCCGATAGTGCCGAAGAGGATCTTCCAGTCCACCAGGTAGCTGCGCTCCCGGATGTACTTCATGTCCAGCGCCAGCCACTCTTCGAAGCTGAGGCTGTTGCGCTTGGGCTGGATCTGCCAGTAGCAGGTAAGACCGGGAACGACTTCCAGGCGCTTGCGGGCTTCTTCGTCATACTGGGCGGTCTCGCGGGGCAGCGCCGGGCGGGGGCCCACCAGGCTCATGTCGCCCTTGAGGATGTTCCACAGCTGGGGCAGCTCGTCCATGCTGGTACGCCGCAGGATCTTGCCGACCTTGGTGATGCGGGGGTCATCCTTGATCTTGAAGACCGGCCCGTTCATCTCATTTTTCGCCAGCAGCTGCTCCAGATGAGACTCCGCGTCAGGGTACATGGTGCGGAACTTGAAGAAGCGGAACTCCTTGCCGTTCTTACCCACCCGGGTCTGGATGAAGATCGGGCTCTCACCAGGGCTCTCGATCACGATGATCAGCGCGATCAGCAGCAGGATCGGCATCAGCACGACCAGTCCCACCAACGACAGAACGACGTCCTGAGCTCGCTTGATATGCAGATACGCGCTCCGCTGTTGAACCACAGCGGTTTCCTTCACATTCGGATTCGTACTCATTCGCAGCCCCGCCCGACAAGCCCGTTCCATAACCCGGAACCAAGCATGCCGGACCTTCCTTTCAGCAGAATGGATGTATTTACAGGTTTTTCCATATTTGTACGTCAATAGATGGGTATAGACGATTACCCAATATGTATCTTACCATGTTTGCCTGTTTATGTCAACCAATTCGGCATGTTTTCGCGCCATAAATATGTAACAAATTCAAAAAATAAAAAACACCCGCTATCCATTCCGGACAGCGGGGCAGGTATGCATCACTGATTTTCACTGCGCTCCGATTCAGCCAGCTGGGCGCCCATCTCGACCAGGTAGGCCAGGGCGTTGTTCAGGCGCTTGATGTCGCTGTGGCTGAAGCTCCGGGGCCACTCCATCACCTGGGTGCAGATGCTGGTGCGCAGCCGATCGGCCAGCTCCTGCCCTTCGGGCAGCAGCCGCACATTGACGATGCGGCGATCCTTTTCGCTCCGGCAGCGCTCCAGCACGCCGCGCTCGTTCAGGGCGTCCAGCAGCGGGGTGATGTTGGGCTTGGCAATACCCAGGCTCATGCTGATCTCGCCAATGGACATCGCGCCGTCCGACAGCAGGCAGATGATCTGGATATGGGAAAAAGGCATGCCGTACTCACGAGTGAGCGCGTCCACCCGCACAAGCCGCTTGGGCAAAAGCGGCAGCGCCTGATAAAGATTGCCCGAGATCGCTTCGACCAGATTCTGATCGTCCGTCCAATGCTTCGCCATAATTCCCAATCTCCTCTATGTTTTGTGCAAAAAGGTCATCTTCCGGCATTTTTGCACACAAATCGTTTATTTGCAGCGGGTGACAGTGTAGCACAGACGCGTTGAAAAAAGCAAGAATCAGTGTACACAAAAATATGTGTTCATCATCATCATTCCTGAACATTCATAACAAGCAGCCGCTCCAGCTCCTGGATCACCTGCGCACGAGGGAGAACGTAATGCGGCAGCAGCTCCTCCTTGAAATAGCGGATGAAGCTGGCCTCGAAGGCCGGCAGGGTGATCAGCGCTTCGGAGTGATCCGTCGCCAGATCATAGCCGGTGTAGGCGTCGGTGAACATGACGCCCTTGCCCTCATAGCAGCTGATCTCATAGTGCAGCTCCGGGGCCCCGGGCTTGAGGAAATGCACATTGAACCAGGGAGACGCCCGCATGGCGTCCAGCAGCACGCGGATGATCTCCCGGCGCTCCTCCACCGTGTAGGCCCTTTGCAGGAAGAACTGGTCGCTCAGCACGCCCGTGCGCATGAAGCGCTCCATCATCGGCAGGCTGTACACCAGGTGCGTGGGTCGGTGCTTGTTCATCATGTTGTCAAAGCGGGCGTTGTGCACCTTCCTCAGCGCGATGATCAGGTCCAGCAGCTCCGGGCCTGCCGCCATGCCGGACTGGGCAAAGCCCTCCACGATAGCTTGCTCCAGCACCCGGGCCGGGATGCAATTAAAATGAGCATCCGGCTTGATGCTGTAAATCGCGCAGTTCTCCTCCAGCTGTCCGTAGCGCTTTGTGTACTCCACAAAGACCTCCGGGCCGCCATCCTGCTTCAGCAGGGGCTTAAGCAACTCCAGGCGGAAGCGCCATTTGTCCAGCACCGCAATGGCCGTGCAGGCGCCGCGGGCCTCCATGCGGCTGGCAAAGAGCTGCTTGTCAAAGCGGATGAACATGCCGCCGTGCTGCACGCCCTGATCATCCCAGCAGTCCACGTGCAGGGCAGAGAGACGGTACAGGGCCATCATCTCCTCCGGACAGGCGTCGGGCTCCACCAGGCGGGCGTTGTACCAGGGGCGCGACATCAGCGGAAGCAGCGACAGGATGTTCTGAATGGCGTTCTCACCCGATACGTCAATGTAATGGCGGATCTTCAGCCGGCCGTGATCGCCCGCTTCACCGCACACCTCCGCCAGCATCCGCGCAAGGCCCGCGTCATAGCAGCCTGTGATGACGATCTCCGCCTGCCGGGACGCTGCGATCTCCTGCAGCACCTGGGTCATGGGGTATTCCTCCGTCGACCCGTCCGCCAGGAGCTTCATCACCGTGCAGTCCACCGTTTCCTCCGGCATGAAGAGCACATGGGCGAAGGCACGGTTCTCCCGGTAATGCGCCGGGCCGATGCGCTCCACCAGGAGCGCCTCCTGCAGCATTCGCCAGCGCTCCTCGGGCCACTTATCCTTCAGCGCATCGTGCAGTGATTCCAGGAAGCGCAGCTTGATGTCCGTGCTGGCCTCCCCCGAGAGGATGCGGAAGATGCTGTTGCGGCTGCGGAAGCCCACCAGCCGGGCTGCTTCCGACGCGGACAAATCCATCTCCGTCAGGCAGCGCTTGAGGCAGTCGCCAAAGCTTTCGTACTGTTTCATGTATGTATCTCCGTTGTGAATTCATTACTGTATACAGTATTATAGCCGCGTCTGCCGCATTTGTCAAATTGCAGACAATCATTAAGCATTCCTCATCCTTTTCTAATCCAAATCCACTGGATGCGGCATAAAGGGTGTGATATGATGATAACGTCAACAGGAGGTTGAATGACATGTTTGGATTGATCGAAGGTATCCTCTCTTTTGCTCTGGGCATGGTGGAAATGGTGCTGGAGCTGGTATTTGGCCTGGTGGAAATGGTCTTCGGACTGCTGGGCGGCGCGCTGTCGCTGTTCTTCTCCCTGGGCGGATTCATTCTGTTCGCAGTGCTGCTGGGCGTCTTCCTTCGCCGCAGGGTCGCCCGCAAGGAGCGCACGCCCTACGCCGAACCCGCTGCGCCCCAGGAGGATTTCGACTCCTTCTACGACCAGTACCGCACCCAGGCGTAATCAGGAGCGTCCCCGGCGCTCCTTTTTTCTTGCAACAAAGGCCAATGCGTGGTAGAATGTATACAAACTGACAAAAAACGGGTCGATGACCCAGGAGGGTGAACCTATGACGCCCCTGATTTCCAAATGGCACCGTGAACTGGAGCTGTTCAGCGCCGTCAAGCCGCTGATCATTCTGGAGGGCAATGTGGCCGACATGTGCCGCTACCCCGTGGAGGGCTCCATCCCCGAGGACAAGCTCGTTCCGCTGAGCGAATACCTGCAGGGATACCTGACCGACAATGGCTACGGGCAGGTTGTTTTCTATTCCAACCTGGTGGGATTCATGAATCCTTATGCACCGGAAATGTTGGATTTATTCGCCCGCAACAATGGCTGCGAGGTGAAATCCGGGGCAATTCCGGCGGAATTCAAGGGCAATTCCCAGCAGACGGCGCCCAACATCATCCGCCGGGCGATGGCGCAAACCAACGCCGCCACGGCAGTCGTGATGGAGCTGGCCAGCCACTACATCATCACCCCCGAGCGGATGGATCAGCATGACGTGAACAGCTTCAATCTGCTGATGCAGTCCGCCATGTCGGCAGCGACGGTGCGCACTCCCATGGGCAAGCGGCAGAATCTGCTGATCCTGCTGGTGCAGAAGCTCAATGACCTGCCCGCGTGGTTCTACCTGAACAACCCGCTGTGCAAGACCATCCGCATCGAAGCGCCCGACCGCGAGGAGCGCAAGCGCCTTATCTCCGGCAAGGCCTGGCCCACCTTCTTTGACAGCACGGTCTACCGCACCGATATGCCCTTCTACGAGGCGCATCCGGAGGAGCTAACCCGCCTGCGGGAGAAGTTCGTCGGCCTGACCGAGGGCCTCACCTTCACCGAGCTGGACGCCATGCGCCGCCTCTCCAAGCGGGAGCAGACGCCCATCCGTGACCTGTGCACCATCGTGGATCTGTACAAGTACGGCATCAAGGAAAACCCCTGGGCGAACCTGTCCATGGACAGCCTGCGCACCGCCAAGCAGGACTTCGAAAAGCGCATCAAGGGCCAGGATTCCGCGCTGGAGCGCACGCTGGACGTGGTCAAGCGCGCCGTCACCGGCATGAACGGCCTGTCGTCCTCCTCCACCGCCAAGCCCAATGGCGTGCTGTTCTACGCAGGTCCTACCGGCGTCGGCAAAACGGAAACCGCCAAGGCTCTGGCAGAGAAGCTCTTCGGCGACGAAAGCGCCTGCATCCGCTTTGACATGTCCGAGTACGGACAGCCCCACTCCGACCAGAAGCTGATGGGCGCGCCTCCCGGCTATGTGGGCTACGAGGCCGGCGGCCAGCTGACCAACGCCATCAAGAAGAACCCCTTCGCCATCGTGCTTTTCGACGAAATCGAAAAGGCCCATTCCTCCATCCTGGACAAGTTCCTGCAAATCCTGGAAGACGGCCGCCTCACCGACGGCCAGGGCAACACGGTGTACTTCTCCGAGACGATCATCATCTTCACCAGCAACCTGGGCATGTACGTCAAGGATGAGCTGGGCCGCCGTTATCAGAACGTCACCATGGACATGGATTATCCCGAGGTGGAAAAGCGGCTGCGCCAGGCGGTGGAAGATCACTTCAAGCTGGAGCTGAGCCGCCCGGAGATCCTCAACCGCATCGGCGAAAACATCGTGGTGTTCGACTTTATCCGCGAGGAAGCCGGCAAGGCCATCCTCAAGGCCCAGGTGGACAAGATCATCCGCCGCCTGGCAGAGCAGAAGAACATCCGCGTCACCGTCACCGACGAGGCCTACGCGGAGCTCTCCGCCGCAGCCCTTGCGGATCTGTCCAACGGCGGCCGCGGCGTGGGCAATCAGGTGGAAGCCCTGCTGATCAACCCGCTCAGCCGCTGGCTGTTCGACAACGCCGTCACCGGCGACGCCGACGTGACCATCGAGCATTTCGACGTGGGTGCAAAGCCGCCCTGCGTGCAGTGCCGCCCCGGAAAGGAGGAGCGCGCCAATGACTGACCTCCGCCGCAGCCTCCTCAAGGGCATGGCCGACATCGTGGGTGATCTCTATCCCGACGCCGCCCCCAACACCGCGACCCTCAAGGCCGCCGACGCACCCGTCCCAGCGAAGCAGCCCGCACTGCCGCCCTTCCGTCAGCTGTGGAAGACCGCCGACGAAACCATCGACTGGACGGATATCCTCGTCTCCCCCACCCCCACCGACGGTCTCACCCCGCCGGACAAGTGGGCGCTGTACCACAAACATGCACAAGGCGTGCTGAAGGGCGACGTCGCCGCATATCTGGCGGTGCTGCAGGCCGAGAATCCCATGGCTGATCTGACCCCCTACGTCACCGCGCTGGACGTGACCACGGCGGATGCGGACACCCTCCGCGCGGGCTACGCGGTTCGCCCCGACCTGATGCATAAAAATACAGAGCAATACCTGTGCGGAATGGCCCTTCGCATCGCCCGCGACCTCTTCGCCGCGCTGCCGGTTTTGACGGTGGAAGTCCGGGCCACACATGCAGAAAACGCCCTGCTGACCGTTTCCTTCACCCGTGCGCAGATGAACAAGGTGCGCTTTGCCTTCATTGATCCGGTGGCGTTTGTGAAGGAGTGCGGCGCGGTCTTCACGAAGGAGGAACCCACATGTTCCGCGAACTGACCCGCAAACACAAGGCCGCGACCCACGAGGAATGCATCCGCCTGCTGGAAAGCGAAAAGCGCGGCGTGCTGTCCGTGCAGGGTGACGGCGGCTATCCCTACGGCATGCCCATGAATCACTGGTACGACACAGAAAGCGGCTGCCTGTGGTTCCACTGCGGGCACGGCGGACACAGGGAGGACGCTCTTTCCCGGTGCGATAAGGTGTCCTACTGCGTGTATGACGAGGGCTGGACAAAGCCCGGCGACTGGGTGAAACACGTCACCAGCGTGATCGTATTCGGCCGGATGGAGATCGTCGATGACATGGACGAGATCGTCCGCGCAGCAACGGCGCTGAGCCTTAAATTCACCGACGACGAGGCCTATATTGCCCGGGAGATCAAGGCTTTCGCCCATGAGACCCGGCTGCTGAAACTCACCCCGGAGCATATCTGCGGGAAGCATGTGACGGAGTCCTGATTGCAGAAATTAATCCGCAATGAATCAAAGCCATGATTTGTTGACACACAAAAATCCCTCTGACCATAACGGCCGGAGGGATTTTCATATGCGATTACTTGTTGTTGCGCTGATCCACGATGGCCTTGACCTTCATGGGCAGGCCCAGCAGGTTGATGAAGCCTTCGGAATCCTTGTGGCTGTACAAATCCTTGGAGTCGCCGAAGGTGGCGATCTCTTCCAGGTACAGGCTGTTGGGGGACTTCACGCCCGCGTTGATGCAGTTGCCCTTGTAGAGCTTCAGGCGCACGGTGCCGTTGACGGCCTCCTGGGTGCTGTCCACGAAGGCGGACAGGGCCTCGCGCAGGGGGGTGTACCACATGCCGTCGTACACGAGCTCTGCGAACTTGTTGGCGATCAGCTCCTTGTAGTGGCTGGTCTGGCGATCCAGGGTGATGGACTCCAGAATGCCGTGCGCAGCGTACAGCATGGTGCCGCCGGGAGTCTCGTACACGCCGCGGGACTTCATGCCCACCAGACGGTTCTCCACCAGGTCAGCGCAGCCGACACCGTTGCGGCCGGCGATCTCGTTGGCCTTGGTCAGCAGGTCGATGGCGTCCAGCTTCTCGCCGTTGATGGCAACGGGCACGCCCTTCTCGAAGTCGACGGTGACGTACTCAGCCTGGTCAGGCGCCTTGTCGGGGGTGACCATGGTCAGCAGCAGGTCAGCCGGGGGCTCGTTCCAGGGATCTTCCAGATCGGCGCCCTCGTGGGAGATGTGCCAGATGTTGCGGTCCATGGAGTAGGGACGATCCTTCTTGACCGGCACGGGGATGTTGCGCGCCTCGGCGTACTCGATCTCCTCTTCGCGGGTCTTGATATCCCAGATACGCCAGGGGGCGATGATCTTCATATCGGGGTCGAAGGCCTTGATGGTCAGCTCAAAGCGGACCTGGTCATTGCCCTTGCCGGTGCAGCCGTGGCAGATGGCGGTGCAGCCTTCCTCGTGGGCGATCTCCACCAGACGCTTGGCGATCAGGGGACGGGCAAAGGAGGTACCCAGCAGGTACTTGCCCTCGTAGATCGCGCCGGCCTTCAGGGTGGGCCAGATGAACTCTTCGACGAATTCCTTGCGCAGGTCAGCGATGTACAGCTTCTCAGCGCCGCACTTGGCAGCCTTCTCGTGGAGGGGCTCCAGCTCCTCGCCCTGACCCACGTCGCCGGCCACGCAGACCACGTCGCAGTCGTAGTTTTCCTTCAGCCACGGAACGATAATGGACGTATCCAGACCACCGGAGTACGCCAGCAGAACACGCATCTTAGCCATATCAATCAATCTCCTTTTCGGATTGTTATCGGGTTGACAAACGGCATTATACGCCTGCGTGAATAAAAATGCAAGGCGTATTTTGTTTTTATTCTGTCTTTTAGCTGGATACAACGGCGGAGGTTTCTTTGCACGCAGATTGATTCTGTTTCTCGCGCATTCTCCCTCAGTCGCCTAACAGCGACAGCTTCCTCCCGGAGGGAGCCTTTTGGCCGTATTCCCTGCTGCTATCACGGAACAAGCAACAGAGAAGCAGACCCGCTGCAGCACAGATAGAGGCTCCCTCCCGGAGGCGCGACGCGTTAAGAAAACATGCCAGTGGCATGTTTTTAGCCAAAGCGGGGAGCAATCTATGATTGCGACCGGGACAGCTGGCTGCGAGCTTGCTCGCAGACTGAGGGATAACGCGCAAGCCGCTGATTCCGCCAACTCCGTATTTTCATTGCACACCCCCTTCCCACCCGCCGCAAAATCTGCTATAATACCCACTTGAATACACCGCACGACCCGTGCGTTAAGGAGGCAACCCCTATGAAGCTTTGGGGCGGACGTTTTTCGAAGTCCACCGATCACCTGATGGACGATTTCCATTCTTCCATTTCCTTTGACCAGCGCATGGCGGAACAGGACATCACCGGTTCCATCGCCCATGCGACCATGCTGGGCGAGCAGGGCATCATCCCGCAGGAAGACGCTGACAAGATCGTCGAGGGGCTGAAGGGCATCCTGGAGGACGTGCACGCCGGCAAGATCGAGTGGATGGTGGACGCTGAGGACATCCACATGAACGTGGAGATCATCCTGACCCAGCGCATCGGCGAGGCAGGCAAGCGCCTCCACACCGGCCGCAGCCGCAATGACCAGGTCGCCCTGGACGTGCGCATGTACGCAAAGCTGGCCTGCCGGGAAACCGAGGAGATGCTCAACGATCTGCTCGCCGTCATCCTGGACATCGCGCAGGACAATCTGCACACCATCATGCCCGGCTACACCCACATGCAGAAGGCCCAGCCCATCACCCTGGCCCACCACATGATGGCTTATTTCCAGATGTTCCTGCGGGACCGCAAGCGTTTCCGCAATGCCTATGACGCGGCGGATGTGATGCCCCTGGGCTCCGGCGCGCTGGCGGGCACCACCTATCCCCTCAACCGCGAGCGCGTGGCTGAGCTGCTGGGCTTCTCCGCCATCACGGAAAACAGCCTGGACGGCGTCAGCGACCGCGACTTCCTGCTGGATTTCCTCTCTGCCGCCTCCACCTGCATGATGCACCTCTCCCGCTTCTGCGAGGAGCTGATCATCTGGAACACCAACGAGTTCCGCTTCGTGGAGATGGACGACGCCTACGCCACCGGCTCCTCCATCATGCCCCAGAAGAAGAACCCCGACGTGGCCGAGCTCATCCGTGGCAAGACGGGCCGCGTCTACGGCGATTTGATGGCCCTGCTGACCGTCATGAAGGGTATCCCGCTGGCCTACAACAAGGACATGCAGGAGGACAAGGAAGCCTTCTTTGATGCCCGCGACACGCTGGTCAAGGGCCTGACCGTGTTCACCGCGATGCTGAAGACGTGCACCTTCCGCAAGGAGGTCATGGAGCGCGGCGCATCCGGCGGCTTCACCAACGCCACCGACGCGGCGGACTACATGGTCAAGCACGGCGTGGCCTTCCGCGACGCTCACGAGGTCGTGGGCAAGCTGGTCGCCCACTGTCTGAACGAGAATAAGGCCCTCCTCGACCTGACGCTGGAGGAGCTGAAGAGCTTCCACCCCGTCTTTGAGCAGGATGTGTTCGACGACCTGTCGATGCTCTCCTGCGTGGAGAAGCGCCGCATCCCCGGCGCGCCCGCCCCGGATATGGTGCAGATGGCCATCGACAATGGCCGCAAGGCGCTGGCGGAGTAATTTCCCGAAAAATTTCCAGAACATGCAACAAACCTCCTGTCTGATTCGTCTAATAAGGTGAACGCCTTACGATCAGTCAGGAGGTTTTATCATGAAGAAGCTGTTATGTCTGTGCCTTGCGGCGCTGCTGTGCCTGTCCTGCGCTGCCGCGGAGAAATATGTGCCCACATCGTCCACCAGGCTGCCGGATATGCTCTCTGCGCCGCAATGCCCGGAGATCGTCCGTGTGCAGACGGCGGAGGATACTGTTACCCTCACCCTGAGCGCTCCCCTGCCCGATGACGCGCTGGTGATCGCGCTGGGGCTTGATGGGGAGTACGCGCTCTGTGTCGTCCTGGCAGAGCCCCGCGAGAACTGTACGTTCTCCGCCGCCGGTCTGCCTCAGGGCGGCCACTGGATCGGCTTTGAGATCGACTGGAACAGCAGCAGCGGGAAATCCGTTGCCCATTACAATGCCGCCGGCGGTCTGGAAACCGTCACCCGATATGACCGCCATTTCAACGAGTATATCTTCGACAGCGAAGGCCGTTTCTGCGAGTTTGCCTATGCGGAAAGCGGCGTCCGCGCGCGCTTCAACACCCGCGGCGTCATGACCAGCTACGGCTATGAAGCCTTCCGCAGCATGGTGGTGTGGTTCACCGAAGCGGGCGATGTGGTCTGCGCCGAGTACAACGAGGGCGACGGCGGCATCGCAGCCGACTGGGAGCCCGGCTACGGCTGGTATGTGGATACCATCAACGGCCGCGAAAAGCTCACGCTGGACATTCCCAGCCCCTGGGACGCCAAGCGGCTCCTTCCCGCCAAGGAGGTGGAAAAAGCCGAGGTCACCCACTACCCCAACAACACCATCTGCGTGGCCGGTCTGACCCTGCAGGAGGCAGACGCGACCCTGCCCGACAAGTGGTACAACGTCCTGCCCGTCGACCTCACCCAGGATGGCCGTCAGGTGTATCAGCTGATGATCTCCAACATGTTCCTCGTCGGCGAGGTGTATGTGGACGTGTGGGGCGATGAGGTCACCGTGAACGTTTCCCTGCTGGATCACGGCGCGGTGCGTCCTCTGGGCTGGTACGGACGCTGGTTCACCCGTCTGAGCGAAGTCACCGGCACGTCCATCGAGTCCACGGAGGGCGGCTTCACCTTCGGCGCGCCACTGAGCATCTCGGAGGATCTGGGCGGCGCGGACACAGCGCTGCTGTTCATCCGGGGTAAGGCCAGCTACTACCAGCCCTTCCGGGATGGCACGGCCCTCACCCGCTACTGGCGCAACAAGGACGAGTGGAAGGAATTCCGCCAGGGCTTGCAGGAATTGATGCCCCGCGTGGCGAAATAAATAAAGATAGCGATTGCGCCGGGGATGCGTCACTTGCTTCCCCGGCCCGCTTTATTTCACCAATGAGAGAGGTGTACACGATGATCTTCAACTCCGTCGAATTCACGCTCAAGGATGGCCGCACGGGCATTCTGCGTTCGCCCGATCCCGTGAAGGACGCCGCCGATCTGGTGCAGTACCTCTACGATACCGCTGCCGATACGCCTTTCGTCCTGCGCACACCGGAGGAGATCCGCTACACCGTCGAGGGCGAGGAGCGTTTCCTGCAAAACGTGGTGGAATCCCCCAACGACTGCATGATCCTCTGCGAGGTGGACGGCCACATCACCGGCAACTGCCACCTGAGCTTCTACCCGCAGATCAAGCGGCGGCACGCCTGCACCGTGGCCATCGCCCTGCGCAAGGCATACTGGGGGAATGGCATCGGCACCGCCATGTTTGAGGCCATGGAGGAGCTTGCCCGCCAGCGCGAGGGCGTGACCATCATGGAGTTGGAGTTCATCGAGGGCAACGTCCGTGCCCGCGGCCTGTACGAGAAGGCTGGGTTCCGCATCGTGGGCATCCACCCCGACGCCATCCGCCAGGTGGACGGCACCATGTGCGCGCTGTACATCATGCAGAAGAAACTGTAATACCGAAAGGACACTATATCAACCATGCGTACCGCTGATTTCGACTATTTCCTGCCCGAAGAGCTCATCGCCCAGACCCCCGTGGAGCCCCGCGATCATTCGCGGCTGATGGTCGTCCACCGGGGCGACGGAACCCGCGAGCATAAGCATTTTTATGATATCCTAGACTACCTCAATCCCGGCGACGCGCTGGTCATCAACGAGACGAAGGTCATCCCTGCGCGCCTGCTGGGCGTAAAGGAAGCCGCTGATCCCAACGGCCCCCAGGTACCCGTGGAGATTCTGCTGCTGCGCCGGGAGAACGCCACCGACTGGGAGGCGCTGGTCAAGCCGGGCCGCCGCCTCAAGCCGGGCGCGGTGTGCTCCTTCGGCGACGGGCTGCTGAAGTGCGAGATCCTGTCCAGCGTGCCGGAGATCGGCGGACGCATCGTGCGGTTTATGTACGACGGTGTTTTCGAGGAGATCCTCGACCAGCTGGGCGAGATGCCCCTGCCGCCCTACATCCACGAAAAGCTGCAGGACCGCACCCGCTACCAGACCGTCTATGCGAAGAACGAGGGCAGCGCCGCTGCGCCCACCGCCGGATTGCACTTCACCCCGGAGCTGCTGGAGAAGGTGAAGGCGAAGGGCGTGACTATCGTGCCGGTGACGCTCCATGTGGGCCTGGGCACCTTCCGCCCAGTGACCGTGGAGGACGTGGACACCCATGTCATGCACTCGGAGTATTATCAGGTCACCGCAGAGGCCGCTGACACCCTGAACGCCATCCGGGCAAAGGGCGGGCGGATCATCTGCGTGGGCACCACCAGCGTCCGCACGCTGGAGACCGTCGCCACCGAGGACGGCATCATCCACGCCGGTGCGGGCGACACGGCCATCTTCATCTACCCCGGCAAGAAGATCAAGGCCGTGGACGCGCTGATCACCAACTTCCACCTGCCGCAAAGCACCCTGCTGATGCTGGTGAGTACCTTCATGGGCCGCGAGACCGCGCTGGACGTGTACCGCGAGGCCGTGGAGGAGAAGTATCGCTTCTTCAGTTTTGGCGATGCCATGTTCATTGAGTGAGGCTGCTTATGGCTTTTGATTTCAAAAAGGAGTACAAAGAACTCTATCAGCCCAAAGCCAAGCCGGAGATCATCGAAGTCCCCGCAGCAAACTACATCGCCATCCGCGGCCAAGGCGATCCCAATGCAGAAAACGGCGCATACCAGCAAGCCATTTCCGTCCTTTATGCCCTCGCCTATACTATCAAAATGAGCTATAAGAACGATCACAAGATCGAGGGCTTCTTTGAGTACGTGGTGCCTCCGCTGGAGGGTTTCTGGTGGCAGGAAGGCGTAACCGGCGTCGATTACGCCAACAAGGCCGATTTCCATTGGATCTCCGTGATCCGCCTGCCTGATTTCGTCACCCCGGCCGATTTTGACTGGGCCCTGGCAGAAGCTGCCCGCAAGAAGAAGCTGGATTGCTCCGCCGCTGAAATGCTGACAATCCGCGAAGGGCTGTGTGTACAGATCATGCACCTGGGTTCCTATGATGATGAACCTGCATCCGTGGCGCTGATGAATCAGCACATTGCAGCGCAGGGCTATGCCAATGATTTGAGCGCCGACCGGCTCCATCATGAGATTTATCTCTCTGACCCGCGAAAGACCACTCCGGACAAGCGGAAGACCGTTATCCGGCATCCGATCCGGAAGGTGTAAGCACCGTCTTCCGCACACAAGAAAAACTTGCGCATCATCCGTTGATGTTGTAGAATAATACTGTTATTCCTTTTCAGAAAGGCTGATTCCCGATGACGAAGTTTGAAATGGAGCTCATCGATCTGCTCCGTGAAGATTGCCGTTTACCCCTGGAGAAGCTGGCTGTGATGCTGGGCTCCACCACCGAGGTCGTGGCTGAGACCATCGACCGCCTGGAGGAGGAGCGCGTCATCCTGCACTATGCGCCCACCATCAACTGGGACAAGACCGACCGCGAGCGCGTGGAGGCCATGATCCAGGTCAACGTCACCCCCCAGCGGGACAAGGGCTTTGACGAGGTCGCCGGCCGCATTTACCGTTTTGAAGAGGTCAAGTCCGTGTACCTGATGAGCGGCGGCTACGACCTGCTGGTGCTGGTGGAAGGCCGCAACCTCAAGGAGCTGGCGCTGTTCGTGTCCTCCAAGCTGAGCGCGCTGGAGCAGGTCACCGGTACCCAGACCTGCTTCGTCCTCAAGCGTTACAAGGAGGACGGCATCGTCTTTGAGGGCGAAAAGGCTGACAACAGGTTGGTGATCGTTCCGTGATGTACGATAAGTTTATCAATCCGTCCGTTGCGGCGGTTCCGCCCAGCGGCATCCGTCGTTTCTTCGACATTGCCGCCACGATGAAGGACGCCATCTCCCTGGGTGTTGGCGAGCCTGACTTTGTCACGCCCTACCACATCCGCAATGCCGCCATCAACTCCATCATCGACGGCGAAACGCAGTATACCGGCAACCGTGGCCTGCCCCAGCTGCTGGAGGAGATCGCGTACTACATGGAGCGCCGCTTCGATGTGAAGTACAACCCGAAGAAGGAGATCCTGGTGACCGTGGGCGCGTCCGAGGCCATCGACATCGCCCTGCGCGCCATGGTCGGCCCCGGCGACGAGGTGCTGGTGCCCGAGCCCAGCTACGTCAGCTACTCCCCCAGCGTGGTCTTTGCCGGCGGCACGCCCGTGGGCATCGAAACCAAGGCTGAGGACGAGTTCCGCCTGACCCCCGAGGCCCTGCGCAAGGCCATCACCCCCCGGACGAAGTGCCTCATCCTGCCCTACCCCAACAATCCCACCGGCGGCATCATGGGCCTTGCCGATTTGGAGGCATTGGCAGAGGTGTTGCGCGGGACCAGTATTATGGTCATTTCCGATGAGATTTACGCCGAACTGACCTACGGCCAACACCATGCATCCATGGCCAACATTCCGGATATGTATGAACGCACCATCGTGGTTAATGGTTTTTCCAAGGCCTATTCTATGACCGGTTGGCGTCTTGGTTTCGTCTGCGGTCCCAAGGAGATCATTGCCGCCATGACCAAGCTTCACCAGTACGGCATCATGTCCGCCCCAACCACCAGCCAGTACGCTGCTATCGAGGCTATGCGCAACGGAGATGGGGATATTGCGGAAATGAAAGAGGAGTA
>JAZNSI010000056.1:0-4204 GCA_045591175.1 Clostridia bacterium | reverse complement strand
CGCGCGAAAGCGGCTCCTTGCTACAGGTCAAACCCAGTTTGAAGAAACTACACAATTCCACAAGCAGACAAACCCCATTTTGTCAAGCAACAAGTCGGAGGCCAAGCGGTCTTAGGAAGACAACATGTTTCCCCAACTCCTTGGCTCACAGAACGACATGGCTACGATCCGACTTCGCGCGAAAGCGGCTCCTTGCTACAGGTCAAACCCAGTTTGAAGAAACTACACAATTCCACAAGCAGACAAACCCCATTTTGTCAAGCAACCCCAAAACCGCGAGTCCCTTCATATTTAAGAACGCAGCGCATTGCGTTATCGACCACATAAGCAAACGAGCATCCAGCATATCGCCGGATGCTCGTTATTTCTATTGGAGAATATCCTTAGGGCTTGATCGTCCACCAGTCCGCGGTGACATTGCCGGCGAAGATGATGTACAGGTCGGTCACACCCTCCACGTTGGCGGTATCCACAGTGATCTCGCCCTCGTGGCCGGCGGGCAGGGTGAACTCGCACAGCACGTCGCCGTCGATCTTGCCGGTGGTGACGCGCACCGCGCCGCCCTCGCGGGAGGACGCGCTGAGGGTGAAGGTCTTTGCGCCACTGGCGAAATCAACGTTCTTGAGCTGCAGCCAGTCGCCGGAGGTGGCGACGGTGCGGGCCTCGTCCGCGTAGCCCTCGATGGTCAGGCCCGCCTGGCGGTACATCGTCTGGGCGGAAACGCGCTGGTAGGGGTTGAAGTTCTCCAGCTGCGCGACGCCCTTCATCGTGCCCTTCACCGGGCCGAGGGTGCCGTCCTCGTTCACGGGCAGCACGTTCAGCTGGGGGCTGCGGTAGTTGCCGGTGATGCCCATGGCCTTCTCCACCGGACGGTTGTGGTACGCCAGATAGTGTACGCCCTTGAACTCAACAATGGAGTGATGGTTGTTGCCGTACAGCCCGAAGAACCGGCCCTGATTGACGAACAGCTCGCCGCCGTAAGTGAAGGGGCCCATGGGGCTGTCAGACACCATGTAGTTGATCGCGCCGGAGGTCAGGCCCAGCTTGTTGCCGTCGGTCTGCCAGTTGGAGCAGTAGTTGTAGTAGTACTTGCCATTGATCTTGTTCATGCCGCTGTCTTCAAAGACGTAGGGCGCGTCGATCACCTGGGGTTCGCCGACGATGGAGATCATGTCCTCGCCCAGCTGGACGCAGCGGATGGTGCCGGGGTTGGCGGTCTTGCCCTCGGGGACGCCGCCGCCGAAGTACAGATAGCCCGTGCCGTCGTCATCCACAAAGACGGCGGGGTCGAACAGCCAGGTCACGTTGGCGCAGTTGGGGGTCTTGCGGGTGATCAGGCCCTCGCCCAGGGGATCCGTCCAGGGGCCGGCGGGATCATCCGCCGTCAGCACGGACACGCCGTTGCCGCCGTTGCAGAAGTACAGGAAGAACTTGTCCTGACCGTCGATGACCTTATGGGCAGCAGCGGGCGCCCAGGAGTGATTCGCCCACTTGGCAATGCCCTTGCGGCCCGCGACGGGAATCGCGCCGTGATCCGTCCAGTTGACAAGGTCAGAGGAGGAAATGCAGTTGATCTTGTTGACCAGGCCGTAGCCGTTTTCCTTCACGGTGCCGTCGGCGTTGTACTCAATGATATCGTTGGTGGTGTAGATGTACAGACGGTCGCCAAAGACCAGATAGCCGGGGTCAGCGCCGAAACGCTGGGTGAAAAGCGGATTGTTCTCGCCGTCCTTCTTGTAGGACTGGTTCAGCTTGAGGTCGTTGAACATGGCAGTGAGTTCCTCCTTGGTTTCAGGCATGATGAAGGGCTCGGCGGCCAGCTCCTCCTCGGTCTTGGGAGCCGCGCCCTTGATATGGAAATTGCGGATGGTGAAAGCCGTGGTGGGTTCGCCGCCTTCGATGTAGAGGACGTAGGTATCGTAGTCGCCCGCCGTCCACAGGGCGGAGATGGTCGTCCACTCGTTCATGGGGACGTCGGCGGAGGCGATGTTCTCGTAGGAGGTCTCCTCGCCCCGCTTGCGCTCGCAGGAGAGGATGAACCGCCCGGAATCGAGCGTTTTCTGCATGACCTCCACGGAGATGGTGTACTGCTCGCCCGGCACCAGCTCGAAGGCACGGCCGGGGGAATTCCAGGTGGACTTGCGGAAGTCCGCCAGCAAGCCGTCCGCCGTCACGCGGACAGAGCAGCCCCGGCCATACCAGCCGTCGGTGCTGACGGAGAAGTCGGACTGGTAGTCCAGTTCTGCTGCGTGGGCGATGCTGCACAGCATCAGCAGGGACAGGAGAACGATGACGATGCGCTTCATACCTTTTCCTCCTCAGCGTGATAGACAAAGTCGCGGAAGCAGGCCGTTCCGCCCGCCGCCTGCGTGGAATACACGAACAGCCCTACCCGGCAGCCCATGAAGTGATCCAGCCGGTAAACCAGCTGATGGGGCTGACCGATGTTCGTCCAGCCATCGCCGGTCTGAACGGCCATCTGCACTGTGTCGCGGGTGAAGTCGAAGGCCGCACGCAGCCGGACGCATCCGCCCGGTGCGGCGATCCGCGCCAGCTCGGAAACCGGCTCCGTCGCAGGAGCAATGGCGTAGGGGGCATGCTCGTCCTCGCGGGTCATGAGGGACAGCGCGTAGCCCTCGGCCGTGCGGGTCAGGGCCAGCTGGGCAAAGCAGCCCTGCAGCGCGCAGATGCCCGCGTGGTCGCCCACGTTCAGGCCAGTGCCGTCCACGGTGACCTCCGCCGTGCAGCGGGGGCCGAAGCACCGCTGGGTCAGGGTGTTGACGGCCTGGGTGCAGTCGGCGGCAAGGTGGTCGGTGGTGATGTGCAGACCGTCCTCGTCGCTGTCAATGAGGTCAAGATGGGGCTCGTGATTCCATTGCCACAGCACGCTCCAGCCACCGCGCAGATCGTCGCTGGCGTAGAGCGGCGCGTACTGGTAATCAGGCCGGGCGGAGGGCAGATTCAGCGTCTTGGGCACCGCATCAACCACGGGCCAGCCGTCCACCCAGCGGAAGGGCACCGCCACCGGGATGCGCCCCACCGCGCCGTGATCCTGGAAGAGGAACAGCGCCCAGGAGCCGTCGTGCAGCTGCACCGGGCCGCCCTGCGCCACGCCGGCATGGCGGTCGTCCAGGTCGAGCTCCATGAATTCGCCGCCCTCGAAATCGCCGTCGAGGCTGCGGGCGCGGAAGCAGCCCATCGCGCGCATGGCGTCGGGCCGCCAGTGGATGCAGAACAGGTAGTACCAGCCGTCATGCTTGATGAGATGGCTGCCCTCCCAGCCCAGGCGGGGATTGTCATCCACCACGACCACGCGGTCAAGGCCATCCGCCTTCTTCGCCGACAGATCCGCCGTCAGCTCGGTGATGCGCACCGTGCGGTTGCCGTGGGCAACGTAGACGCGGCCGGAGCCCGGCTGGCAGCCATCCTCATCAAACAGCAGGCCGGGGTCATACCAAAAGCCGGTCATGGGCTGGCGCGTCCAGGGGCCGGCAGCGTCCTCCGCGGTAAAATGATAGCTATGTCCGGTATCATTGGACGTAAACACCGCGTGGAACATCCCCCCGCGGTGCTTCAGCGACGCAGCCCACATGCCCTTGCCGTAAATATGCCCCTCGTCCATGCGCTGGCGGGCGGTCTCGCCAAGGCTATCGTAAACATAGCTGCAATGCTCCCAGTGCATCAGGTCATAGCTGCGCAGGATCTGCGCGCCGGGGAACATGTGCATCGACGTGGAGATCATGTAGTACGCATCACCCACCCGCACCACGTCGGGATCAGGAAAATCAGCGTAAATCACAGGATTGATGGCAGTCATGCGGCCACCTCCGGGAACGAATTTGTATATCCTATATCATAACAGGTCGACGCCGGATAAAGCTCGGCGGATTTTGCTTGAATCTATGTGAATTTTGCGAAGGCCCTCTCAACCAGCCGCCCCCGACAGCTCACGCAAAGGACAAACCTTCCAGCCCCATGCGGCTGCAGTACAACTCGCAAAGGAGCCCGTGCGGCGATTTTGCAGAGGATTCCTTCCGCTTTAGCGGAAATTCAGGGAATCCTCTGCAACCAGAGCCGCCCCGCATTGCAGCCGCTCGCACAGCCGCACGGAAGCACGAGGGGGTCCGGGGGGAACGCCATTTTGCGTTTCCCCCGGCGGCTTTGGGCGCGCGGGTCCGTGGCCCTTCCGCGCCCGGAAGGGGGC
>JAZNSI010000055.1:0-4547 GCA_045591175.1 Clostridia bacterium | reverse complement strand
TCGTGGCTGAAGGGCAGCACGAAGTTGTCATTGAAGGCATACATCAGCGAGAACGTCAGCTTGTTGTGGTGGTACTTGCGGTAGATGGGATCCTTCTCGATATAGGCCAGCATGTCGTTCATCCAGCCCATGTTCCACTTGAAGTGGAAGCCCAGGCCGCCCAGGTAGACCGGCTTGGTCACCATGGGGAACGCGTGGCTCTCCTCGGCGATCATCATCGCGCCGGGGAAATCCCGGCCAACGACAATGTTCAGGTTGCGAAGGAAGTCGATGGCGTCCAGGTTTTCATGGCCGCCGTACTGATTGGGGATCCACTGCCCCGGCTCACGGCAGAAGTCGTAGTACAGCATGGAGGACACCGCGTCAACGCGCAGGCCGTCCGCATGGTACCACTCCAGCCAGAAGCAGGCATTGGACATCAGGAAGGACTTGACCTCGCCGCGGGCAAAGTCAAACACATGAGTCCCCCACTGGGGCATATCGCCGCGGCGGGGATCGGGATGCTCGTAGCAGGCCGTGCCGTCAAAGCGGCGCAGGCCGGGATCGTCCTTGGGGAAATGGGCCGGCACCCAGTCGATGATCACGCCGATGCCCGCCTGATGCAAGCGGTCGATCAGGTTCATCAGCTCGTGGGGCTTGCCGTAGCGGGAGGTCGCCGCGTAATAGCCGCTGACCTGATAGCCCCAGGACATGTCCAGCGGATGCTCCATCACGGGGAGGAACTCCACATGGGTATAATTCATGTCCAGGATGTAGGGGATCAGCTCGTCCGCGATCTCCCCGTAGGTCATGAACGTGCCGTCCGGGCGGCGTCTCCACGAGCCCAGGTGCAGCTCGTAGATGTTCATGGGGGTGCGGAACATGTCGCGGGTCTTGCGGGCTTCCATCCATGCCGCATCCTGCCATTCATACTTGGTCAGGTCGCAGAGCTTGGAGCCGGTGTTGGGGCGCAGCTGCATCGCAAATCCATAGGGATCGGATTTGTCATGCCAGACGCCGTCGCAGTCACACACGCAGTACTTGTAGGTCTTCAGCCGCTCCGCCGCCTCAGGATAATTGAAGCGCTGCGGATCGCTGCTGACGTCAAAGGTTTCCGCAGGCAGGCGGATCTCCCACGTACCGTCGTGCTGCTTGATCATGGGGGTGGCTTCACGGTTCCAGTAATTGAACTCGCCGATCAGCGAAACCGCGCGGGCGTTGGGCGCCCAGACAGCGAAATGCCAATATTCCCGCCCCTCCTGCTCCACAGGATGAGCGCCGAGCATCTCGTATGCGCGCCGGTTCGTGCCCTGATGAAACGATTGCCGGACTTCTTCAGTCGGGCCAATGTAGCGCATCGGCATACCTTCCTTCATCAAGATTTTTGCATGCAAATCGCTCCGCCCAGTCTGCGGAACGCATATTTTTCGACCATGTATTATCTCATCTACTATTGAACCACATTTCACCATCCGCGTCAAGGTGGAAATAGTAAATTTGACGCTATTTTTTTGCTCATTCACGTCTTTTGTATATTGCATTTGGTGGATTTTCCGCCAGGTGTGACAAAATTCCACATTTTTCGGCGCATAACGACCCATCATGCCGCATAGGCTTCCCCACCGGCGATGAATAGTATTCCGGCCCTGTGGCATACTGCTGGAAAACGAGGAAAGCAGGTCCATCGTATGCGCGCTGCATTCATCCGCCTCAGGAAGGCCTATCTGCGTTTTGTTGAGCGGCAGGGCTTCCCTATCATCGTGACGGTATGCGTGGCTGTCATCGCAGCCACCGCGTTATGGTCGCGACAGCAGGACGCCCCCTATGTATCCCCCACCCCGCCGCCCTCCGGCGACGTATCTGCTGCCCAGCTGCTTCAGCAGTCCCTGCGGGAGGCTGTTACGCCCTCGCCCGCACCGACTGCGACGCCGCTTGTATGGCGTGCACCGCTGGATGAAAGCACCGTCCTGCGCGGCTACGATGCCTCCGTGATGGTGCAAAGCGGCGTAACGGGCCTGTGGGCCATTCACGATGCGGTGGATCTGCAAGCGGCCCGTGGTGCAAAGGTGCGCGCCATCGCTGACGGCACTGTGCTGGACGCAGGCAAAGATGCACTTCAGGGCGTGTGGCTGCTGCTTTCCCACGCAGATGGTATGGAAGCCCTCTACGCCGGGCTGGCGCTGAACAACGACTACCGCCCCGGTGATCAGGTGCGCGCAGGAGACGTGATCGGCTATGTCGGCAGCGGCCTGTTGGCGGAAAGCGACCTGCCGCCGCATCTGCATCTGCGGGTCACGAGGGACGGTCATTCCATCGACCCTGCTTCTTCCCTTTGGACATCCCCGGAATGATCCGGCAACAAAGCACGGTTCGCCATTGCCCATTTCATCCCATCCCGGCGTGACGTACGCTCATCCATTTCGTCGACAGGAGGCACAGCAATATGTGCGGAATCGTCGGTTATGTTGGTCTTCAGCAAGCCCAGTCCATCCTGCTGGACGGCCTTTCCCGGCTGGAGTACCGCGGCTACGACAGCGCCGGCATCGCCATCATGGGAAACGGCCAGATCAGCCTGTGCAAAGCCAAGGGCCGCCTGAAGAACCTGATGGCTCGCGCAGCGGATGCGCCCCTTGCCGGCTGCATCGGCATCGGACATACCCGCTGGGCCACCCACGGTGAACCCAGCGACATTAACGCCCACCCCCATACGGACATGAAAAGCGGCATTGCCATCGTGCACAACGGCATCATCGAGAACCACGATGAGCTGCGCGCCATGCTGCGGGAAAAGGGCTGCGTATTCGTCTCCGAAACCGATACGGAGGTCATCGCTCATCTGATCAGCACCGTGTATGACAGGGGTGACATGATCCGCACGCTGCAGACCGTGCAGGCCATGCTGGAGGGCTCCTACGCCCTGGGCGTGCTGAATGTCGACGAGCCAGGCACGCTTTACTGTATGCGCAAGGATTCCCCCCTTGTGGTCGGCCTTGGCGAAGGCGAGCAGTTCCTCGCCAGTGACATCCCCGCGCTGATTTCCCACACCCGAGAGATCGAGCTGCTGGACGACAAGGAGATCGCCGTGCTTAGGGGCGGCGCTGTCACCGTCTACGACCGCTTCGGGAATGTTCGTCCCCTGCATCCCATTCATGTGGACTGGGACGTGGAAGCCGCCGAAAAGGGCGGTTATGCTCACTTCATGCTCAAGGAGATCCACGAGGAGCCCGACGCGCTGAAGAAAACCTTCTCCGCCCATGTGGACGTGGAAAAAATGCAACTGCGCGCCGACGCTTTCCCCATCACCGCAGATGAAGCAAAACGCCTCACCGGGCTGACCATCGTGGCCTGCGGCACCGCCTATCACGCAGGCGTAGTCGGCAAGTACGTAATCGAAAAGCTGGCGCGTATTCCCGTCACCGTGGACGTCGCCAGCGAATTCCGCTACCGCGAACCAATCATGGGCAAAGGCGATCTGTTCATGGCCATCAGCCAATCCGGCGAAACGGCGGACACCCTGGCCGCCATGCGCGAAGCCAGCCGTCTGGGCGCGAAGGTCATGGCACTGACCAATGTGGTCGGCTCCTCCATCGCCCGCGAGGCCGGCAGAAACGTCATGTACACCTACGCCGGCCCGGAGATCGCCGTGGCCAGCACCAAGGCCTACATCACGCAGGTCGAGGTCATGCTGATGATCGCCGTCGACCTGGCCGTCAAGCGCGGCAGGATGACCGCTGAAGAAGCGAAGGCTTTCCTGACCGAGATGACTGATATCCCAGACAAGGCGGAGCAGCTCATGGCCTGCGAAAGCGCTGTGCAGCGTTTTGCCAGCCAGTATTACGACCGCAGGCACGTGTTCTACATCGGCCGCGGCATCGACAATGCCCTGGCGATGGAGGCCTCGCTGAAGCTGAAGGAAGTCAGCTACATCATGTCCGAGGCCTATGCGGCGGGTGAGCTCAAGCACGGCACCATCGCGCTGATCGAAGAGGGCACGCTGGTGTGCGCGCTGCTGACCCAGGCGAATCTGGCTGACAAGACGCTCTCCAACGTGCGAGAGGTGCGTTCCCGCGGAGCGAAGGCGCTGATCATCTGCCCGGAAAAGCTGGCGGAAAAGGCTGCCCGCGAAGCCGACGAAATGTGGATCTTCCCTGACTACCGCAGCGAGCTGACGCCCCTGCTGGCGATCATCCCCGTGCAGCTGCTGGCCTACTACATGGCTATCAGCCGCGGCTGCGACGTGGATAAGCCAAGGAACCTGGCGAAGTCCGTGACGGTTGAATAGGCATACAAAAAGACAGGACGCTGCAATAGACTGAACCAGTAAAAACGGACAATAGACAAAAAGCCCCCTATGTAGGATAATAACTACATAGGGGGTATTGTCATGACCAAAAGAAACTACACACAGTTAAAGGAACTATTACCAGCAATTCTGAAGATGGTAGAGCAAGGGAAAACGCAGCGAGAGATAGCAGAACACTACGGCTTAAAGGACAAGATGGTAGTTAAGCGACTTCTGGAACGGGAGCGCAGGAAAGAAAGGAACCAGCGTAAGTCAAGAGGACGAA
>JAZNSI010000054.1:0-6393 GCA_045591175.1 Clostridia bacterium | reverse complement strand
ATGGTTATGCCCGGCGACAACATCGACATGGAGATCACCCTGATCACCCCCATCGCCATGGAGAAGGGCCTGCGCTTCGCTATCCGCGAGGGCGGCCGTACCGTCGGCTCCGGCGTTATCGCTGAGGTCATCGAATAAGGGGCTTCGACCCGTCTTTCCGCCAAACGTCGTGGAGCCTTGAGTAGGCTCACGCGCCTGAAATTGGCTGGAGATGAAGTAGAGCCTGAAGGAAGCCAACTGGCTTTTTGACGCTCAAACACAGGGCGCTCGTCGCAAGACGGGCGCTCTTTTCATGTGCTCAGTTCATCAAGTGTCAGCCTTACAGCGCCTTCGCTCACTGCCACCCACAGGCCTGATTCGTCTGCGGTGAGGGCCTCCGGGATGCCGCTGAACCGTCGCAGCTCCACCCAGCGCCCCGTGGAAAGATCAATCGTCAGCAGCAACGTGTGCACCTCGGGTTCCGGCATGAGGGTCAGCACCCAGGCGTTGTCGCCGCGCAGACACACCCGCTCAGGCATGCCGGGCACAGGATAATCCGCCGTTTCATACAGATCGGGCAGGGACAGCAGGTGCAGCCGACCGTCCGCGCCGCCGCAGACCACTGCTGTATTGCCCGATATAGCCACATCCTGCGGATACACCCCTACCCGCGCTGTGCGGATCAGCCCTTCCTCGTCCCACAGAGAGAGGCAGTCCGTGTCCGAGGAGAGCAGCAGGGCGTGACCATTCCAAGGTTTGGCGGCTTCGACATCCCGGTCGCAGGGGAAATCATATCCGCGGAAATGCAGCACATGTGTGTTGTTGTCCACCCGAAGATCCGTCTGCCACATGGCGCATCCCTCCTTAGCGGCAAACTATGCAAAATCATTGCCGAGGGTGCAGGAATTTGCAGGATTACGGCGAATGTATATGAACGGCGAAGAATATCGCCATATTTGTGATACCATCACATTTGAAAGGATGATATACATGTTCACCTACAAGACCAACGGCACCTGCTCCACGCAGATCGATCTGGAGATCCAGGACGGCGTGATCACCTACTGCAAGTTTACCCGCGGCTGCAAGGGCAACACCGAGGGCCTGGCCCGTTCCGTGATTGGCCGCAAGGCGGATGAGATCGCCGAGCTGCTGCAGGGCATCGAGTGCCGCGGCAACACCTCCTGCCCGGATCAGCTGTCCAAGGCCATCCGCGCGTACCACGACTAAGCGTCCGATATTTGAAATTGAAGAGTTCCTTGCAAGCAGCGTGTGTGCATGTTTGTTGAAGGGACGGTGCACCATTTTGACTGCTTGAAAGGAGAAAACCACTTTGTCTGAAACCACACAGATCACCTTTGAATCCATGGATCTCTCCAAGGAGATCATGCTTGCCATCAAGGACATGGGCTTCACCACCCCGTCCACCGTGCAGGCTCGCACCATTCCTCTGATGATGGACGGCGTGGACATTAACGCCATCGCCCCCACCGGCACCGGCAAGACCTGCGCCTTTGGCATCCCCATGCTGGAGTACGTGCAGCTGCAGGACGAGTGCGTGCAGGAGGTCGTTCTGGCTCCCACCCGTGAGCTGGCCCTTCAGATCGGCGATGAGCTGACCAAGCTGGCCAAGTACATCAAGGGCTGCCGCATCGCTGTCCTGTACGGCGGACAGCCCATCCCCAAGCAGCTGAACGCCCTCAAGCGCAAGCCGCAGATCATCGTCGCTACCCCCGGTCGCCTGCTGGACCATATGAACCGCGGCAACATCAAGCTGAATCATGTGCACACCATGGTGCTGGACGAGGCGGACGAGATGCTCAACATGGGCTTCGTCAAGGACGTGACGAAGATCATCGAGGCCACCCCCAAGGAGCGTCAGCTGGTGCTCTTCTCCGCGACGATGCATCAGGAGGTGCTGACCATCGCGTGGAAGTATCAGAATGATCCGGTGGAGATCACCGTCGAGGCCACGAAGGAGGATCGTCCGCAGATCGCGCAGTACGTCATCGCCACCGAGCAGCCCAAGAAGATCGAGAATCTGCTGTACCTGCTGGACGCCGACGTCTACCAGCGCATCATGATCTTCTGCAACACCAAGTTCATGACCGATCGCCTGACCTCCCAGCTGAAGAAGGAGGGTTACGCCGCCGAGTGCCTGCATGGCGATATTCCCCAGAGCAAGCGCAACGTGGTCATGTCCGACTTCCGCAAGGGTAAGTTCCCGATCCTGGTCGCCACCGACGTGGCCGCCCGCGGCATCGACGTGGACGACGTGGAGGCTGTCATCAACTTCGACCTGCCGGAGGAGAATGAGTACTACCTGCACCGCATCGGCCGTACGGGCCGTGCCCACAAGCATGGCGTGAGCTTCTCCCTGGTGACTTTCCGCGAGAGCGTGCGCATGGACGAGATCCTCAAGTACATGATCGCCAAGCCCCTGCCTCTGCACTTCGCTGAGGAAGTGCTCCGCAATGAGGACGGCACGCCCTTCTTCGAGCATATTTAAGAGAATTTTTCGCCGCTGGGAATAAAAACCCGGCGGCATTCGTCTTATAGGTGAAAACTTTTCCAAGGGGGATGCCTATGCGCAGGAAATGGCTCGTTTGGTTGATCCTGCTGGCGGCGGTGATCGTACTGGCCGTCATCGGGCTGGATCAGCGGATGGTCGTCCGTCAGTACGCGGTGGAAACCGACAAGGTCAGCAAGCCGGTGCGGCTGGCGGTGGTGACGGATTATCACGGCTGCGATTACGGCCCGGACGGTGCGGAGCTGGTGCAGGCAGTGTCGGCGCTGGCGCCGGACGCCATCCTGCTGGTGGGGGATATGTTCTCCGCAGACGGGGATCCTGGCGCGGAGCTGCGGATGTTCCGTCAGCTGGACAGCATCGCTTTCGCCTATTATGTCACCGGCAACCATGAGTACTGGGAGCATAACGTGCCGCAGCTGCTTGCACGGATCGCGGACACCGGCGTGACGGTGCTCGACCAGAGCTGCGTGAGTCTGGTGGTGGATGGGCTGCGCATCAATATCTGCGGCATCCCTGATCCATACGCCTACGTCGATACGGAGGTCGCCCTGAACCGAGCCGTGGAGGATATTGACCATCCGGCGTTCACCGTGCTGATGGCGCATCGTCCGGAGCTGATTGAAAAGTATGCAGTCACGGGCGCCTTCGACCTGGTGGTGTCCGGCCACGCCCACGGCGGACAGGTGCGGATCCCGGGGATTGTAAACGGATTATGCGCGCCCAATCAGGGCTGGTTCCCGAAGTACGCCGGCGGACTGTATGAGGTGGATGGCACAACGCTGATCGTCAGCCGTGGATTGTCCACTCACCGGCAGATGGGCGTGCCCCGCATCTTCAACAGACCGGAACTGGTGTTGATCGAAATCTGTCCCAGTAGCCGTTGAAAATCCACAATATTGCAGGAATTTGGCTGTTTTTCCGCATTTCCGGGGAAATTTCCTCTTGCTATTCTTTGTAAAATGGGCTATAATGGGCGCGGTTGGATTCTTCGGGTCTGTGGTTGCAAGCCGATGCCAGTCGCAGGCAAAACGGTCCACGTAACCCGGCCAAAGCGCCGGTGAGCATGGTGCGGTTTAGAAGTAAGACCGTCCAAGGCGGAGACATTGTTCCCTAACCTTGAGAGGAGTGCGTGAGGGCACTGATCGTGCAGAGCTACCTCCCAGACGGCGAGTGTGGGGTCAAAGACCAGGTCAGCCGGAGAAACAGCCTACTTTACATTTTTTCAGGGGGTTCCAAACCATGTACGAAGACAAGACGCTGGTATGCAAAGACTGCGGCAATGAGTTCATTTTCTCTGCCGGTGAACAGGCGTTCTACGCCGAGAAGGGCTTCCAGAATGAGCCCACCCGCTGCCGTGACTGCCGCATGGCCCGCAAGGCTTCCCGTCCTGCTGCCGGCGCTCCTCGCGAGATGTTCGACGCCGTGTGCGCCGAGTGCGGTCAGCCCACCAAGGTTCCTTTCCAGCCCCGTGAGGATCGTCCCGTGTTCTGCAGCGCTTGCTTCGCTGCTCGTCGTGGCTGATTGACCCTCTGATTCAGGCTCATGCCAATGAAGGCTCCCTTGCAGGGGGCGGTTCGAAAGGACTGCTTTGGCAATACGCGGCCTACCAACAGAAAAGGCAGAGAATGTTTTCATTCTCTGCCTTTTTATTTGTACATAGCATCCACAACTTGTATATGCTATGAATCAGCCTCTGATCATCTGCAGTGCGGAAGATCACATAGCCTGTCAAAACGGGATCATGGGCAGCACAATAGACGCCAGCAGATTTACGGCAGCCAGAGATACCAGGGGCGTCCATACGTTATCCGTCTTTTGATAAGACCAGCACATCAGCAGATGAATGGGGAGCTGTACAAGGTATCCGCTCAGCACGAGCTCGGACTGGCCACGCCAAAGAATGTCTATGATAGGCGGAATCAGCGTGATCACGGCTATGCAAAGATAGGCCAGCCACGGTTTTTTGTAGCAAACCGGAGCAAAACCAAAGCAGTAGAACAGAGCGCAGACGCTGATGGGTGAGAAAACCGACAGGGTAATGGTGCCGAGGATTGGCTCGAGACTAACCAACAACAGGGGCGTTTGACTGACCGCCAGCTCAACGACCGGAAGGCTGTTCAGCATATTTGCGAGATCGAAGCCGAAAATAGACAGTATGTCAAACAACGCCAATTCCGCGCTTACAGCCAAGCCTACAGTCAGGGCTACGTGCTTAAGGTAATAGCGAAAATTGGTTGTCACCATAAACCATTCTTCTTTTAGATAGCTAAACATAAGCCAGAACATGAGAATGCCGTTGGCAACGTAGTAGCCGATGTTCAGCCATACGCTGACTACCTTCTGTTCCCAAATGCCAAGACCGATGAAGGGCATGAACATGGGGAAAAGGACAAAAATCCAAATCCAACAGGGGATCGTTGCAAAAATTTGTGCTTTTTCCGGCTTGCTGTTCATGGATGGAAAGATTTTCTGCATAAGACGCTCTCCTTCTTCGGAAAAACTGTGGTGGTCATTTAGCTTGTCGCTCTGCTGTTGTGGGTGAAAATGCTCTTTCAGAACATGCGCTCTGAGAGTGAACGTGGTTGTATGGGTTACCAGCCCCAGTAACCACCTGTGTTGGGAGTCTGGATTTGCATGCCTTCTTCAATCCAAGAGGTGCCGGAGTTGTAATCGTTGACCCAGTCGTCCCAAGTATCGAGGGTGGGGTACCACGGCGTGGGGGAAGGTCCGAACCCGTTCCAGTGATCGTAGCCGTAGCCGGGCGGAACAGGGGTGCTGGTGTGGGCGGGCTGGCCTGTGTAGGGATAGTTGGTAATCTTGTCCACCTCGGGCCAGGATTCCTGCGGGTAATGATTGCGTTTGACGCTCAGCAGTGCGCGGAAGAGTTGTTCGCCCTCCCGGTTACAGACCTTGACGGCGATATTGCTCAGGAAGGGGAAGTGCCGGTTGCAGAAGATCTGCGCGGTGCAGCTTCCGTCGTCGTTGCGGGTGATGAGGCCCCTGCCATAGTCGTCCTCAACGCCGGAGATGCGGAAGAGCGCCATGGTAGAGCCCTCGGGGATGTCACCCTCGTAGCTGAACTGCACCGTCAACACGCTGAAACCTTCCTGGTATAGGCGCAGCCAGGCATCGCTGATGGTCAGGCCCTCCAGGTATTCCTGCAGCTCAAAGGGTTCCCAGCCGATGGCCGTATCGTGGGGCGGCTCGGTGGTGGACGGATCAAGGGGGCCGCGGGGCGTGGGCGAAGGCGTGGGCTGAATGGGCGGAATGGTGGGCACGGGCGGGGTGGATTCCGGTGTGGGCCAGGTATCGTCCGCGCTGGTGAAGCGACTCAGCTTCAGCTTGAGCTGCGACAGCTCCGAGCCGTCTGCATAGCAGATGGCGACGGTCATGTACTCGCTCTTTTCAAACGCCCGGTCAAAGGAAATGGCTGCGCTGAACTCCGAATTCCAGGTGCGCGAACGGGAGAGCTGCGTGATGTTTCCCTGGCTGAAGTTGCCTTCCACGCCATTGACACGGGTGACGCGCAGGAACGCGCCGTCGGGCAGCGCATAGTCAAAGTCGCGGGAAGTAAAGTGCAGCGACAAATCGCTTGTTCCGTTGGAATACACGGTCAGCGTGGCCTGCTCGCAGGTGAACTTTAGGGTTTCCCAAGGCTCGTACTGTGCTTCGACCAGCTTGATCGGCGCAGGCGTGGGACTGGGTGTTGCCGTTGGTGTGGGAGATGGTGTTGCTGTGGGTGTCGGGCTCGGCGTGGCCGTGGGTGTAGGAGTCGGCGTGGCCGTGGGTGTAGGAGTCGGCGTGGCCGTGGGTGTAGGAGTCGGCGTGGCCGTGGGTGTAGGAGTCGGCGTGGCCGTGGGTGTAGGAGTCGGCGTGGCCGTGGG
>JAZNSI010000053.1:0-8760 GCA_045591175.1 Clostridia bacterium | reverse complement strand
AAAAAAATCCGGCAGAGGCGGATGCCTCCGCCGGATAAACTAGGAGAATTAGTGGATCAGGTTCTTCTCGGTCTCGATGTCAAAGAAGTACATAACCTTGCCGGGGAAGGTCAGGCTGACAGGCTTGCCGTTCTTCAGACCGGCGCGCTGCTCGCGGCTCAGCTCCACAGTGGGGGCACGGGCGATCAGCTTGGTCTGCTCGTCCACCTTCACGTGCAGGTGCAGCTCGGAGCCCATCATTTCGTTGACCAGCACATGGCCGTTGATGGCGTTTTCGCCGTTATCGGCCAGGTTGATATGCTCGGGACGGACACCCAGCAGGATCTCGCCGGGCTCGATGCCCTTTTCCTTCAGCAGAGCACCATTCTCGCCGTCCACTTCGATCTTGGAGCCGTAGGGCGTGACATAGTACTTGCCGTTCTCGACGATCAGGTTGGTGCGCATGATGTTCATCTTGGGAGCACCGATGAACTCGGCAACAAACAGGTTGGAGGGGCGCTCGAACACTTCCTCGGGGGTGCCCACCTGCTGGATGAAGCCATCCTTCATGATGACGATGCGGTCGCCCAGGGTCATGGCCTCGGTCTGGTCGTGGGTGACGTAGATGAAGGTGGTGTCCAGACGCTTGCGCAGCAGGATGATCTCGGCGCGCATCTGGTTACGGAGCTTGGCGTCCAGGTTGGACAGGGGCTCGTCCATCAGGAAGACGGCGGGCTCGCGGACGATGGCACGGCCGATGGCCACGCGCTGACGCTGGCCGCCGGACAGAGCCTTGGGCTTACGGGTCAGGTACTGGGTGATGCCCAGGATCTCCGCCGCCTGGCACACACGGCGATGGATCTCATCGTTGTTCATCTTGCGGATGCGCAGCGGGAAAGCCATGTTCTCATACACGGAGATGTGGGGGTACAGAGCGTAGTTCTGGAAGACCATGGCGATGTCACGGTCCTTGGGCTCCACGTCGTTGACGACGCGGTCGCCAATGGTCAGGGTGCCTTCGGAGATATCCTCCAGACCCGCGACCATGCGCAGCGTGGTGGACTTGCCGCAGCCGGAGGGGCCGACGAACACCACGAATTCCTTGTCCTGGATCTCCAGGTTAAAGTCATGAACGGCAACGACCTTGCCGTCGTAAATCTTCTTGACGCCTTCAAGCTTGACGCTTGCCATTGTTGTTTCCTCCTCAGTTATGGAGCGAATTCGCACCTGACGGTACGGGCAAAGGGCAGAAAACCCGTGAATCGGTGTTTACCCTTTGGAAACCTTCGCATTCCCTATTGTTGTGAGTAGTCTGTGCTGATACGTTGATCGTACAATGCCAGGGATTCCGCCTATGCGCACATAACAGGCGCGTGGGCCCACTATGCAAACACACGAGTTTGGCGGAAAAACGTGACGAAGTCACCCCTTGACAGCGCCGCCAGTGACGCCCTCGACGTAGTACTTCTGCAGGCACATGAACAGCACGGTGATCGGGATGGCGACCAGCACGCCGCCGGCACAGAACTTGGTGAAGAAGCCCTGGTAGTCGTTGGTGTTGACCCACTGGTACAGGCCGACAGCGACGTTGTAGCTGCTGGTCTCGCCAAAGGCAACGTAGGAGGCGAAGACGTAATCGCCCCAGGGGCCCATGAACGCCATCAGGATGGTGTAGATGACGATGGGCTTGGCCATGGGCATGATGATCTTCAGGAAGACCTGGAAGCGGGTCGCGCCGTCGATGCGGGCGGATTCATCCAGGGACTTCGGCACGGTGTCGAAGAAGCCCTTGGAGATGTAGTAGCCCATACCGGAGGAAGCACAGGACACCAGGATCAGGCCGGCAACGGCGCCCTCCTGGGTCATGCCCAGCGTCTTGAGCAGGTAGTACAGCACGATCATCGTCAGGAAGCCGGGGAACATGCCCAGCACCAGGCAGACGTTCATCAGGAACTTGCGGCCCTTGAAGCGCATGCGGCTGAGGGTGTAGGACACGGACAGCTGCATGATCGTCTGGATGATAGCGCAGAAGAAAGCAATGGTCAGCGTGTTGATGAACCAGCGCACAAAGTTGCACTCGGAGGAATCAATGGCACGCACGAAGTTCAGCGCCAGCAGGCCGCCGAAGATCAGCGCAGCCATCTTCCAGTTGCCCTTGGTGGTCTCCAGGGGGTTCTTGGGCTTGCGGCGCAGGCAGAAGAAGATGCCCAGGATGCCCGCCAGGTTGATCAGCACCGTCAGGATGACAGCGCCCGCGTTCTTCACCAGCAGGCTCAGGTCGAAGCGGGCTCCCTCAAAGAGGAACGCGTAATTGGCCAGCGTCCACTGCTTGGGGATGATGTAGGCCACCTGGCCGCCGGTCTCGCCGCGGAAGGACTGCAGCACCAGGAAGATGAAGGGGCACAGCCAGATGATGGACATCAGCACCAGCAGGACGTAGATGGAGGCATTGACGCGCATCTCATGGCCCTTCTTGGAACGCAGCTTTTCAGGCTGCACCTCGCGGATGACGCCGGCTTTCTCGTCAACAATGATGTCGACTTCCGGAATGTTATTCTTCTTAGCCATTACTGGAAATCCTCCTCATTCTTGACAGACGGGATCAGGTTGTAGACAACGAGGTTGATCACCGCGCAGACCACGAAGACCAGGATGCCCAGAACAGCTGCCAGCTTGTAGTTGTTGTCGTTGACGGTCATCTTGTACAGCCAGGTGATCAGCAGGTCGGTGGAGCCGGCGTTGCCGGAGAGGCCCATGCCAGTGGGCTTGCCGCCGGACAGGAGGAAGATGACGTTGAAGTTGTTGATATTGCCCGTAAAGCTGGTCAGCAGGTAGGGACCGGTGACGAACAGCATGTAGGGCAGGGTGATCTTCATGTAGGTCTGGAAGGCATTCGCGCCGTCGATACGGGCGGACTCGTACAGGTCGGCGGGGATGTTCATCAGGATGCCGGTGGCGATCAGCATCAGGTAGGGGATACCGATCCACACGTTGATGCCGATGATGGTCACCTTGGCCCAGGTGGCGTTGGTCCAGAAGGGCAGGGGCTCCTTGATCCAGCCCCAGTTCATCAGCATGCCGTTGATCAGGCCGTCCGCCGCGAACATTTTGGAGACGTACAGCAGGGAAATGAACTGCGGGATGGCGATGGTCATGACCAGGATGGTACGCCAGACCTTCTTGAACTTGATGCCCTTCTTGTTGATCATGATGGCGACCAGCATGCCCAGGAAGTAGTTCAGGAAGGTGGCGAAGAAGGCCCAGATCAGCGTCCAGGTCAGCACCTGGGAGAAGGTGCGGGACATGGAGGGCATGACGACCTCCGTGACGCTGCGAACCTTCAGGGCGACCTCATCGCCCGTGGAGGCAACGAAGGTGATCTTGCCGTTGGGGTTCTGTCCCTCGGCAGCGGTGTCATCGTACTGCAGGGCGAACTCCGCATCGATGTCCTTGCCGGGCTTTTCGGCCAGCTTGGTGACCTCCAGGGTGATCACCGTGCCGTCGGAGCCAGTCAGGGTCAGGACGCCGGTGGCTGCGGCGGTATCCGCATCCATCTGGACGTCAACGGGGCCGACCTTGAACATATCCATGGCAGCGTTGGTGTTGTCCAGCTGGGCCTTGTTGGTGCCGAAGCTCAGCTCGGTGCCATTTTCCAGCGTCAGGCGCAGGGTGGATGCGCCGCGGGACTGCTTCATCAGCTCCAGCGCCCAGCCTTCGCCGCCCTTGAGGGTGATGGGGAACTCCGTGGGAGGCATCAGGGTGGTGGCCATGGCGGACTCGATCAGGCCCACATCGGCTTCATCCACATACATGTTGAAGGTATCGCCGTTCTTGGCGACAACGGAGAGGGCCACCGTGCCGTCGGGGTGGACGGACTTGGTGACGTTCAGCGGGTTCTCCTGGGAGCTCAGCAGGGTGTTGAAGTTGTCCATGCCGACCCAGCTGAACAGCTTCATGGGCGGCGCATGCTCCTTGTCGTAGTTGGTGAAGGCCACCAGGATCATGAAGATGATCGGCAGGATGGTGAACACCGTTACGCCAATGACGGGCAGGGCCAGCAGGGTCTTGTGGAACTGGTTGTCCAGCATGGAAGCCACGTCATCCTTGGCGGTCTTGAGGGGCTTGCCGGACTTGAGGATCTGCTCGCTGATGCGGTTCTGCTTGATGTTGACGTACCAGGTGTACAGGAACGCCGCGATGAAGAAGAACGTCAGCACGCCGTAGAGCATGATGAGGAAGGAGTTGTCGCCGTAGATGACGGCGCCTTCCGCAGTGGTGCGCGTGGCCTCGGTGCCCAGGGTGGGCAACTTGGAGACAAAGCCAATGCCGAAGAACCACAGGTACAGGTTGAATACCGTCTGGAAGACGAAGAAGAGCAGGCCGCGCAGCCACTGGCCGCGGGCAAAGGATCCGAAGCCCATCACGGTGTAGGATACCTTGGTCTTCCAGTCGCCGTGGATGTAGGTCATCACGATATCCTTGAGCACCTTGCCGATGCCCGTGAAGATACCGGTGAAGAAATTCAGGATGCCTTTGAGCATGCCCAGCAGCGCGCCGGGAATGCCGCGGAAGAACTTCACAGCGTTATGCAGCAGCTTTTGAAGCTTATTCATCCGCAAGTAGTCCAGATCGTTCATGCTTTCACCAGCCTTTGTATCTTTGTGGGAAGGGGGAAGGGTTCATGCGCCTTTATGCAGGAAACGGTGTGCCTTTCGTCTCCTGCATAAAGCCACAGATGGGAAAACGGGCTGGAAGCGCAATGCTTCCAGCCCGCTGTTGCTAAATTACTGAGCGATGTAGGTGCCAGCGGTGGTCTGGAAGGTGACCAGGACTTCCATCAGCTGCTCGTCGGTGTAAGCATCGTACTTGTCAGCCAGGATGTCGTCGCCCAGAGCGGTGGCCAGAGTCCAGTACTCGCCGGGGTACTGACCCTGGGGCACGCAGAAGGCCAGCTGAGCGCCCAGAGCGGACAGAGCCACGTCGGACTTCACAGCTTCAGACTGCTGAGCTTCCAGGTTGGAGGGGCCCCAGCCCACAGCTTCGAAGCGGGCCAGCTGCACTTCGCCGGAGGTCAGGAACAGAGCCAGAGCGTCACAAGCAGCCAGCTTGGCCTCATCGGTCTGGGGCTTGACGCCCAGCATCTTGAAGCCGCCGAAGCCGCCCAGCTGGTAGCCGTCCACGGTGGGCAGCTTCACAGCAGCGTAGTTGTCGCCCAGGATGCCCTTGATGGCGCCAGCGTCCCAGGTGCCGTCAACGATCGCGCCCAGGTTGGTGGCGTTGGAGGCAGAGGAGCCGTTCACGAAAACGGGGGACTTGGCCAGAGCGATCATGGACTTCAGGGCCTTCACGCCGTTGGCGGAAGCGTAGTTGCAGTCCATGGCAACGATGTTGCCCAGGTTATCGGTGGAGTAGGTCAGGGTGCAGCCAGCGCCGAAGAAGAAGGCGGTCTGGTACCAACCGGAGTTGATCTCGAAGTAGACGTTCTTGCCAGCGGCTTCGCAGTCAGCGACGACCTTGGCCAGATCGGTGGGATCGGTGACAACGGACTTGTCGTAGTACAGGAAGTAGCCGTTATCGGAGGTCATGGGGTAGGCGTACATTTCGTCGCCCATCTTGACGGCGGCCACGGAGCCAGCGTCATTGGCCTGCTCGATGATGGCAGCGTTGTCTTCGAACACGACTTCCAGCGCGTTGGCAGCCACCAGGCGGCCCAGCTGGTCCTGCGCGAAACCGAAGATGTCAGCACCGGCCTCAACGTCGGTAATCATCTTGGTGGCAGCATCGCCTTCGCCCACAGGCTCGACGACGACGGTCATGTTGGCGTACTCGGGGTTGGCAGCCTTGAAGGCCTCAACCTGAGTCTTGGTGAACTCAACAACGTTCTCGGCGACCCAGATCTTGATCTCGCCAGAGAAGCCTTCAGCAGAGGCGAAAGAGCACAGAGACAGCATCATCGCCAGAGCCAGAACCAGAGAAAGGATCTTCTTCATGGGATAGTCCTCCTTTTGATGTTTGCGGGTCTTGCCCGCGGTAAACTTTGGAAGGTTAATGCCTTTTCCCGCCGCTTTTCTGCAGCCTGTCAAAGGAACGCTCCTTTCCGTTATGGTTAGTATACCACCTTTTTCGCCATTGTGCAATAGGAAATTGGAAACGTTTCCGCAATTTTTATGGAAAAATTTTTGACCATTTCCCACATGCAGAGCCATTTTGACGTGGGAAAACGTTTTAGTTGACGCAAATGGACGCCCTTGTATGATCCGCGCAAAATTGTATACAATTTTCCTTTTCTGACCGGCGGGACGTCCGCCGCTTTCTGTGCGCCCCGATTGACAAACGCTGCCATTTCCGCTATAAATAATAGAAGAAACCGCACCTGAAGAAATGCCGCTGCGCTGCCATCCCGGCTGCAGCCTTCCCGAAGCCTCCGGCGGATCATCCGCGGAAAGGAGCCCCCATGAATCCCGTATATCTGATTTATTTCGTCCTTGGCGTGATCGCGCTGACCATCCTCTGGGCCTATGTACGCTGCTTTTTCAAGCGACTGCGCTGCATGCTGTCCATCCGCCACACCTGCCGCAAGGCCGGCCTGACGCTGCACGCCCGTCCCCTGTGGTGGCTGGGCAGCCGCTACCTGAAGAACGTGGATTGCCTGATCGAAGCGCCTGAAACCATTTTCGCGGTGAAATTCTTCGGCTGCCTGTGGCCGTTGAAGTCGCTGATCCTGCGCGAGCACGGCGAGTACATCTTCCGCGCCCATTCAGCCTTCCTGACCGCTGTGCTGGATATATACGACGGCTATCCCCACACGCTGCCGGCCTACCGCGTCCCGGAAATCGAAGGCAAGGAGCTCCGTCGGATGCTGCTGCTGTCCCCCATGCCCCTGGAGACCCTCATGCAGCCCAGCAACGGCCAGGAACAGATCTCCGGCCCCGGCGATACCATCCGCGGGATGGAGATCGCGAATCTGTCCCACCTGCTGCGGGTGGTGGAGGGTGCAGGTAACTAAGAAGGCAGGTGCGGCCTCATCCATGAACAAAGACGGATGGGGCCGTTTCCTCAAAATCGCGAAATTTTCTGTAAAAAAGATGGCTCAACCCCTTGCAAAAGCTTGATTCTTCTGCTATAATCTTTAATTGGCACATCCTTGCGATGCACAAAGGATGCATCGCCAAACGTCCAAGAGGAGGTGAAAATGATGAATAGGTATGAACTGACCTACATCATCGATACTGCACTGGAAGAGACCGCTCGTAAGGAACTGATCGAGAAGGTGTCTAACCTGATTGCTGCTAACGGTGGTGAGGTGGAGACTGTTAATGAGGAGCCTTGGGGCAAGGGTGCGAAGCGCCTGGCCTATCCCATTAACTACAAGACCGAAGGCTGGTACGTGCTGGTGACCTTCAAGGCTCCCGCTGACCTGCCCCGCGAGCTTGAGCGTAACCTGGAGATCTACGACAGCGTCCTGCGTTACCTGATCGTGAAGCTGGAGGTCAAGAAGAGCAGCGTGAAGCCTCGCGCTGCCCGTCCCGTGGCTGCTCCCGCCGTGGAAGCTCCCGTGGAAGAGACCGCTCCCGCTGCTGACGCTGAGTAATCGACCGACCGCAAGAGGAAATAGCACATGAACAAGCTTACTATCATCGGTAACTTGACCCGCGACCCGGAGCTGCGCACCACCCCCAACGGGTACAGCGTGTGTGACTTCACCGTCGCTGTGAACCGCCGCACTTCTCGCAACAATGCAGGCGGCCAGCCCGAGGCGGATTTCTTCCGCGTCAGCGCTTGGCGTCAGCTGGGTGAGAACTGCCAGCGTTTCCTGGCGAAGGGCCGCAAAGTGTGCGTCGTTGGCCCCGTGTCCGCCCGTACCTACCAGGCGAATGACGGTACCACCCGTGTGTCCCTTGAAGTCATGGCCGAAGACGTCGAATTCCTGTCCTCCCGCAACGATGACCAGGCCGGCGGCTACAACGCCCCCGCTGCCTCCGCTCCCGCGCCCATGGCGCAGTCCAGCGGCTTCACCGCGGTCGAGACGGACGAGCTCCCCTTCTAAGGAGAGCACATCTCTACTAAAACATTACGCTTAATAGCTTGAAAAGGAGGTCATCCTCATGTCTGAAGAACGTACTGAGCGTCGGCCCCGTCCCCGTGGCGGCCGCCGTCCCCGTCGCAAGGTCTGCGCTTTCTGCGTGGACAAGATCGAGTACATCGATTACAAGGACGTTAATCGTCTGCGTCGCTTCATCAACGAGCGCGGCAAGATCCTGCCCCGTCGTATGAGCGGCAACTGCGCCAAGCATCAGCGTCAGCTGTCTGAGGCCATCAAGCGCGCCCGTGCCATCGCGCTGCTGCCCTACACCGCTGAATAATTTAGCGCAGACTGCAAAGCAGAAGCAAGAGCGTCTTCCGGAAGGAAGGCGCTTTTTTGTTGCTTTTTCCTTGATAGGCAATAGGGTTCGAAAGTTTAGTAAGGAATATCGAAGCAGAGAAAACACCGAAGCGTTGCATCACTCCCTCAGTCAGCTTCGCTGACAGCTCCCTCAAGAGGGAGCCAAAGGCAGCTTATATAAAGGAAGCAGCTTGAGCCTCCCTCTTGAGGGAGGGGGACCATCCGAAGGATGGTGGAAGGAGTGCTGAAGGCGACACTGTACTCAGACGCCCGGCTATGCTTAATAAACAATATCCCCCTTTTGTTCATCAAAAAAGGACGGTTTCCCGTCCTTTCTTTATTTACAGCATTTCCAGCGCCTGATCCAAATCCGCAATGATATCATCGATATGCTCGCA
>JAZNSI010000052.1:0-39249 GCA_045591175.1 Clostridia bacterium | reverse complement strand
CGCGCCCACTTCATGGGCAAGCAGCGTGTTACCGCCATACAGGACGTGCGCGACAGCGTTTCTTTGGTGTTCTCTCAAGGTGATCTCCGGGTTGATGCCCACAAAGGAGATGTGGGAGCCATCAAACTCACGGGGACGGGTGGAGTTGAAATGCTCGTTGTACTCCTGCACCAGCGCATGGCGACGGTCAGGATCACGCCACACCCAATCCCTGAAAGCATCCTTGATGGCTTGCTGCTTTTGTTGGGCAAGGGTGGTCTGCTGCTGGTTCAGCACACGTTTTTCCCTGCCTTCCTCATCCAGCACAATGTCATAGATGCGGGTGTCACGCAGGTTCAAGGTGTCCTCCAGGATGCGGTAGGCGTTGGCTCTGTCCGTGCCGAAGGTGGTGTAGGCTGCAACGTTGGTACTGGAGATGGCGGTCTTGCCGGTGATGTTCCACTCGGCGGTGTAGGGAGAGAAATGCACTTGGATTTGCCGTTTCAGGTGGTACGGAGTGCTGAAGGTTTCGTACATAAACTGCTGGATGTAGTCCTTGTGTACCCAAGTTGCACCCAGACGGATGTCGATCTCCGATGCGTCCAGCTCCTTGGGCTGAGCCGCTGCCAGGGCTTCCACATTAGGAACGAACCGGGCATCATGCTCAGCCATCAGACGGGCGTCGCGGAACTTCTGCCTTACGTTGCCGGAAAGGTACTCATTGGCGGTCACGTACTGCAAGGGTTGGCCTGCTCCCACGGATTCAGGCAGCGGGAAGATCACGCCGGTCAGTTCGTCGGCAAGCTCATCTTCGGGCTTGCCAGTCAGCTGCGCCATGAATGGAAGATCCACGCCGACACGCTCAGCGATGGAGACGGTCAAGGCTTCCACAGCAGTATCCACATGCTCGATGACCTTCTGCTGCTTGATGGTGCGTTTGGTGAACATGTCCGCTTTCCGCTTGAGCTGCTGCTGATCGTCCAGAACCTCCAGAGAACACAGGAGGTAATAGGAACTGTCATCAGAGAAAGCCAGCGCATTGCCACGGGCATTGATGAGGCCATACTTCGCTGTGAAGGCGTCGTACCGCTGATTCAGCTCTGCCTGCAGCCCCTGAATGGCGCTGTCACCGGCTTCGTCCATCTGGGCGTCAATGAGTGCGTGAACGCAGTCACGCAGCCCCACAAGCCCCTTGACACGTTCCTGAGCGGTCTGGTTGAGGTCAGGGCGAACCATGATGGAGTTTTCTCGGTAAAACACTTGTCCGTCCACAATGGTGTAGGAGTAGTTCTTCACGCTGGGGTCAGCGGGGATGGATTCGCGGATTTCTTCACCCTCTGCCAACTCCGGCAAGGCCGCTGCCACATACGTTCCGTGGATGCGCTGCACGGCGTCGCGGAGTTCATCGGCAAGGGATGCGCCAGCCGTGGGGCTGACGGTATATCCCGGCTGACCATACTGTGTGCTTTCTGAGGTCTGCTCACCCAGCACCATTTCAGGGTGGTCGATGAAATACTGATTGATGGCAAAGCCGTCAGCATTTTCGCCAAGGTGTACCCAGTCCGGCTCAATGGTCATGGCACGTTCCCGTTTCTGGAAGAACAGGATATCCGCTACCACATCCGTTCCGGCGTTTGCACGGAAGGCGTCATTGGGTAAACGGATAGCCCCCAGCAGTTCGGCTCGTTCCGCAAGATACTTGCGTACTTCCGGTGTCTGCTGATCCATCGTATAGCGGGATGTGACTACCGCCACCACGCCACCGGGACGCACCTGGTCGATTATCTTGGCGATGAAGTAGTTATGGATGCTGAAACCGAGGCGGTTGTACGCCTTGTCGTCCACCTTGTAGTTGCCGAAAGGAACGTTACCCACAGCCAGATCAAAGAAGTCGCGCCGATCCGTGGTTTCAAAGCCAGCCACGGTGATGTCAGCTTTCGGGTACAGCTGCTTGGCGATACGGCCAGAGATGCTGTCCAGTTCCACGCCATACAGGCGGCTATCGCTCATGCTTTCCGGCATCATGCCGAAGAAGTTGCCCACACCCATAGCAGGTTCCAGTACGTTTCCGCTGGTAAAGCCCATGCGCTCCACAGCATCGTAGATCGCGCGGATGATCGTCGGGCTGGTGTAGTGAGCGTTGAGAACGCTGCCCATTGCTGCGTTGTATTCTTCCGGCGTCAGCAGGTTGCGGAGCTGAGCATATTCGGATGCCCATGCAGCCTTATGCTCGTCGAATGCGTCTGCCAGACCGCCCCAGCCAACGTACTGAGCAAGAATCTCCTGTTCAGCCGGCGACGCAGGGCGGTTATCGGCTTCCAGCGATTTCAGTACACGGATGGCTTCAACGTTCCTTTTGAACTTCTCCTTCGGCCCACCTTCACCCAGGCGATCATTCGTAATCCGGTAGTTATCAGGTGTGATCTGCGGAACAGGGACAGGATCAAGGGCCGCATTATCCCTGGGGAGATAGGCAGCATTGCGCTTATCCAATGCCAGCAGCCGTTCAAGCCGTTCCTTGCTCTCTGCCCGCATGATGGGATAGACCGCTTCAGGATCACGCATGTGTACGTCATAGATACCGACGCTTTCCACAATAAAAGGCCGGTTATCCAGATAGAGGATGTCGCCAGCCCTGTATGCGGTTTCCGTAGCAACCGGCTGCGCTGCTTCAGCAGCAGGAACCGGCTTCTCCTGAGCCGGAGGGTCGAAGCGCAGCTTTTCCACCACAATCTCAAATGGTGTGCCGTTCTGTTCTGCCGGATAGACTGCTTCCACCTCTGCGGTGTATTCGCGGGGTTCAGGTCGCCGGATGAAGTCAGCCACGGTCAGCTGCTCTTCACCGAATGTCCAGTCATCATCTGCGATCAGATCAATGTACCCTTCAGGCGGGAACTCAATGGGTTTCTTCGTGAGGATACTGCCGAAATGGTTCACGACTACGGAAGGTTCCAGACGGACAGGATTGCCGTAGCTGTCATCCCGAATGTCGTAGCAATGCAGGAAGTCCGGGAGCTTATCACGGTCAAAGCGGCCATTGCTGAAGATGGCTTCCTGACCTGCGATCTCCATCAGCTGATACCTGGTCGGATCAAGTAGCGGATTGGCGGCATCGGCTTCCTCGATGGCTTTTCTCACGAAGGAGATCGGCTCCACGCGGAAGATGGGAGATGCAGGAGCGTTGCTGAAGGTGATGTCCTGAATGTTGACAGTACCGGCTTCCAGATTCACACGGTCAACCATGTAGGTGCGTCCGTCGATCTCAAAGACTGTTTCTTCAGGCGTCAGATACTGCTGTGCATATTCAGCATCTGTCAGCGCAGCGGGTTCATCTGCTTCCTGTTCCAGTTCGGCAGCAATGGCTTCCACAGCACGGACAATCGGGGCGTTTGCCAGCTTTTCAGGGTCTACCACTTCGCCGTTGACGATACCGGCTTCTTCCAGTCTTGCACGGGCGTATTCCACATTGATCTCATCCGGATCACGGACTTCCAGAATCCGTTCATCCGGGATTTCTGTCGGTACATCATGCATTTCGCGGATGGCGTCCAACTCGGCTTTTTGCTGCGGCTTCAGGTAGCGATCCAGCCGGATCAGGTCCTGAATCCTTTTGACGGCCTGGGGCCAGCTGAGATGGATGTCAGGACAATCACGCTTCTTGTAATGAAGTCCCTTTCCGTCATAGGATTCATCACTGTATGTAGCACCGGAAATCGCGTGAGAATGCCCGCCGATACCATATTCCTTTTTCAGAAAGTCGGCATACTCCTTGGGCGTGTGGGGCTGGATGAAGAACTCATAGATACGGGCTTTGCCAGAGGTAAAGCTGCTTCCATGAGAGATGGCTTCCGCCAATTCGTCATCTGTGATGAACGGCAGCACATTCGGGATCTCCGGCATAGTGGACGAAAACTCACGGCGAGGCATGGTGTACTCGTTCACCAGCACATCCAGTTCATCAATGAAGTGGTAGCGGAACCGCATCAAGCTGGGCGTTTCCTTGCAGGCAGCGCGGAAATCCTTGTACTCAGCCAGCATGGCGGGCATCAGGGCAGGGTCAGCCAGTGCATTGGTGGCAGCTTCCACACTGGCAGGATGGGAACCGCTGCACATTCCGCCGAGGGTAGCCATATAGCCTTGTTCACGGGCTTCGGCAGAGGTATCCCAATACAGGTTGACCATGGCCTCTGCCATGCGGTGGCGTTCATGCCCCGCTGCTGCCGCCACTTCAATATTGGTGGCGAAATGACCTGCATCCAGCAGCTCGCCAATCCGTTTGGCAGCGTCCGTCCAGGAAAGCACCTGCGCGGTTCGGGTGTAACGTGCGGTTCCTCCGGTGGCAAGATGGATGCCATCTTCGGCATACCAGGCAGCTACACGCCCGTGTTCCGTAGCAATACCATTGCCGCCGTGGTACACCCTGCGAAGCATGGCAGTCATCTCTTCCAGCGGCTTCTGTTTGGAGAACTCCGCAACGAGGATCATGCGGTGGTTGCGGGTGTTGCTGCCGGTGCGCAGAATGTGGTCAATATCCTCCTGCGGCAAAGAAAAAGCGAAGGGTGCAAAGATCGCACGCTCCGCTTCCATGAGGTTATTGATTTGTTCTGCCTCGTCGGGGATGGCGTAGGCAGCATCCCAGAGGGTCAGCTGTTGACCAGCTCCGCCAGCAGGATTTCCTCTGCCTGCGCTTTCAGGCTGTTCATCAGGCCGGTCCAGCGCATCGGGTCGCTGGCTTTCAGCTCCTCCGTCACGTTCTCCGTCTTCATCAGCTCCTGCATCATCTGCTCCAGACGCTTCTCCGCCGTCTCGCTGATCTCCTGCAGGTGCGTATCCAACGTCCCGTTCAGCAGCATGGTCTGGAAGATCAGCGGCTGATGCTCCATCAGAAACTTCTTCCGCATCCGTCCGTACTTGTTCAGGGGCTTCATGCTCTGCTGCGGCAGGCTGATATTCGGGAACAGGTAGTCTCCCACTTTGGTGTAAGTCAGTTCGCTCATTTTCCAAACTCCTTTCGACGCTCTTGGCGGTCAGTTCGATCTGCCGAAGTACCGTGCCGCTGATTTCGCTGACAGCTGCACCCAGCGTTCCCACAGCATCCGGCGTATTCCAGTCAAAGACGTTGGTGAAGTCCTCCGGGATAAAAACGGAATGGGCATCCAGTCCGCACCGTACATGGAGGGTGTAGCCAATACTGGCTGAAGCTGCTCTCCTGAAGGACATCCCTACGTTGATTTCATCGTACTCCTCCAGGAACGAACCGTCAACGATGCGAAGAATCTCCTGACGGTGATCCTGCCAGTAGACAGTGGCCTGCTGCTGTGCAATATGCGTCAGCTGGTAGGATAAACCCATATTGGAATCTACCCCATAGGTTTGATCCAGCATGGCGGCGATTGCAAGCTCGTTATGGGGCGTGATCTCCCACAGGAAGGGATCAAGGGAAGTGCGACGGGTACCCGTGTCTGATACATCAAACACATAGCGCAGCCGGGTCTGGTCGCCCTGCGTCTGCAAAAGGGCAATGCCCTTGGAACCTCGACGCACATAGCGGTGCATCACATCGTTCCACAGATCATACTCCGCACAGGCAGTGGCGTCAGGCCGCTGTGCATAGATCAGCAACTGATCCTGATACTGGTATTTGTACATTCGTGCCGCCGTGTTGAGGTACGAAGTCCAGTTCGCATGGCTGCTGATGATCTGCTTGGAGAACTTCTGTGCAAATTGCACATAAGTTGAAACCTTGTCGGTCATAGCCATTCTCCTTTCGTTATCGTTCAGGGGTTTTGTGCTTCTGAGCCTGCTTTTCACGCTTCTTCTGATGCTTGAGAATCCCGGCTTGTGCCCATTTGGGTACCTGATCTTCTTTCAGGATACCCAGAATATCCATGCGGTCAAAGCGGCTGGTTTCACCCGTGAGAGGGTTTACGCAGTAGCAGGCAGAACCACGGCTGTTCGGGGATGCACCAAAGCCGCCATCGCAGATCTTGATCTGACTGCTGGCTTTACGGAACTCCCGACGAAGCACATCCGGTCGGATGACCACCACTTTGTTGTTCAGATCATTGTCAGAGGTGATGGGCGTACAGTTCGCGGCAGTCAGCATAGGGTTCTGTTCGCCCTGCAAATCCAGCTCAGAGAATGTGCGGCGGATTTCTTCTGCGCTTTCTGTCACTCGCCAACCAAAGATACCAACAATCTCGGCATAGTCATCGCTGGACAGAACCTGTTCATACCGAGCGAAGAAGTCGTTCTGTTCGCAAAAGGCGCACATATACATCTGCCCAGGAGCGGCTGCGGGATCTTCGCCGATGACAATCTCCTTATCACCGATCTGCATAGCGTGTATGATTTCATAACTGCCAGCCATGCGCTTCTCGTCCTTCATCAGCACTCCACCTCCTTGGCAGGACGGCCACGCTTCTTGCCATAATACATACGGTATTCGGCAACCATCTTCTCATGGGCACTGGTGATGAAGCCGTTATCCTCCACATACTGCATGTAGGTGTGATAGGTGAAGCAGTCCAGATCCATGAAGACGCGAATCAGCCAGGAAAGAATCTCCTTCAGCTTACGCAGGAAGTCAGCCTGCGCTTCTGCATCGTCCACATACTCAAAGAGCTGCTCCCAGTGGCCTTCATGGTAATCTGCTTTCAGTTCCACGGACACATTGCCGTTTCCGTCGATCTGGAAGTCCATGCACTTGCCGTAGTCAATGAAGCGGACATATCGGTTCATCTGCCCATGAGTGACCTTGACAATGAGCTTGCGGCGCTCTGCCTTGGTCTGAGCCGGAATGGAAGTCAGAAGCAGCAGATACACCTTCTCAATGAAGTCCTGCTTGCGACTGGATGTGATTTTGGGGTTCTTGGAATTACTCATAGTAGCCTCCTTAATCATAAAAGGTAACTCCGGCATGTTGGCCATGCCGGAGTGAAGGGTTATTCAATGCCGGGTTCATTCTTACGGGGTTTGCCGGGAGCCTTGGGCTTGTGATTAACAGGGGTGCGAAGCTGTTCAGCGACAGACGGGCGTTCCTTTTCAGGATCGCGCTTGCCGTTGTTCAGGATGCCGTCGATCATCCCATAGTCATCTTCCAGCAGCATTTCCGCATTTTTCAGCGGGTTATCCGCCAGAAAACCATTCAGTTCCTCCCAGCCCCATCGGTCAACATAGTGGACGCTGACCTGACCGCTCACCTTGAGTGCCACCACATCGCTCACCGACAGGCTGTGACCCTCAAAGTCCTTCGGATGCTCATGGTTGAACTGGAAGAACAGGTCATTGAGCAGCGCGGGAACCTCCTTGCCACCGCTGTTCGGCAGGGCGGCGGTATAGACCAGCTCATAGTTGCTGCGTTCCACCGGAAGGTTATGCTTTTTCAGGTAATCCATGGGCATGAAGCGAAGATCTTCGGTTTTCTCATGGACGCCCAGCTGGTAGATGGCGAAGGAATCAAAGGGATTGCTGATCAGCAGCTGATCCTGTTCCTGACCGACCAGAGTGCGGCCAAATTCCAGCTTCATCAGTTCATCATCTTTGCAAAGATTCTTCATGATGTTCTCCTTTCATAATTATTGCCCTCTGCCGGTGTAGCAGAGGGCTGGATTATTCGACTTGCGGGGCACTGCTGATGAATCGCATCAGCCCGTCACGCGCTTTTGTGATCTTGTGAACACGGCTGCTGAGCTGAGTCACGGTGTTCTGTACTTCCTGGGCGTTCGCACCATAGAAGTATCCTGCGGAGTTGCTGCAGATGGGCTTGCCATCGCACCGCAGGGCATTGATCAGACGCCGCACTTCGCTGCCTTTGAGGTGAAAGCTCTGCTCCAGCACTTTGCTGCACACCGCAGCACCTTCGCCCCGGTGAGACTGACACAGATACTCACAGAGAGCGTCCTTGATTTGCCTGTCAAAGGACGGTTTAGCTTTAGCCATGTGCAGCACCCCCATTCTTTTGAGTGTCGAAGGAGAATCGGAACCGGGCAGAACCGTCCTCCTTGCACTCCAGAAGGAGTGTGGCGTCATAGGTTTTCCCTGTCTTCTGCGAGCGAAGCCCCTTGATCAGAACACTTCGGTCTTTCAGCAGCGCCTTCACCAGCTTGGTAGTGGGCTGGATATGCTTGCCGTTCAGGAACTTGTTATCCTTCCAGATGCAGAAAGCACAGCCCCGATTACCGCACATGAAGCGATCATTGGTTTCGTACACCGCCATACCGCAGTGAGGGCAGACGCCTACCTCGTCTTTCCGGGGAGGAAACAGGGTTTGCGCCCCAGGCACTGGCTTGGCGTCGTGGTGCAGCTCTCTGACCATATCTGTGATGTCACGGATAAAGTCGTCAGGCATTTCTTCGCCGTGTTCAATCCGCTTCAGACGATGCTCCCACTCGGCGGTGAGCAGCGGAGACTGCAGCTGCTCAGGCAGTACCGTGATCAGCGCGACACCTTTATCCGTGGGAACCAGATGCTTGGTACGCTTGTCCCCCTTACGCTCCACAAAACCGGAGGAAACCAGCTTCTCCAGAATCCCGGCACGGGTAGCGGGAGTTCCAAGCCCCTTGCGCTCTGCATCTTCAGGAGCTTCCTCCGCACCTGCATGTTCCATCGCTGCCAGCAGCGTATCCTCGGTGTAGTGCTTGGGCGGGGTGGTTTTGCCCTCTTTCAACTTGGCAACCACAGGCCCCAGGGTTTCACCTACCTTTACTTCGGGAATCGGATACTCAGTTTCGCTTTTCTCACGCTTGTACCGGCTTCCCAGACTGCCCTGATAGGTTGCTTCGGGGATTTTCCATCCCATCTGCGTGATCACTTTCGCCTTGCCGGTGAAGCGGATGCCCTCACACTCCAGCTCCACACAGGTTTCCTCATATACATGGGCATCGCCCACAGCACAGAGCAGTCGAACTGCCACCAACTGAACAATATCCCGGACGCCGGTTGCCAGAGATTTCAGATCAGCTTGGAGCATACTCCGCGTGGGAATAATGGCGTGGTGGTCGGACACCTTTTCATCGTCGATGACCTGACCAGTATTGATGGGGAGATTCAGACCCGCCGTGTACGGAAAGGCTTCCTCCACTTCTTCCACCAGTTCCGGCAGCATATCTTCCATGTCGCTGGTCAGATATTGACTGTCCGTGCGCGGATAAGTCAGGAGCTTCTGTTCATAGAGGGTCTGCATGTACTCCAGCGTCTGCTGGGCGGTGTAGCCAAACATTCTGTTGGCGTCACGCTGCAGGGTGGTCAGGTCGTAGAGCTTGGGCGGCTTTTCGGTTTTCTTGACCTTGGTGACGCTTTTCACCACCGCCGATCTCAGATTGCACTTCTGGTAGATAGCCTCTGCTTCTTCCTTGCTTTTGATTCGCTCGGACTGCACCAGAAAACCGCAGCTCAGCTGCACCGTGTAGAAGGGTTCCGACTGGAACGCCCGGATGGAAGCTTCGCGGGAGACGATCATGGCGAGGGTGGGCGAAACCACACGCCCCACATTGAGGGTCGGCCCGTACATCAGGGAATACAGACGGCTTGCATTGATGCCCACCAGCCAATCAGCCTGCGCCCTGCACAAAGCTGCCTGATAAAGCGTGTCAAAGTCAGAACCATCCATCAGGTTCAGAAGTCCGGAGCAGATTGCACTTTCTTCCAGAGAGGAAGTCCAGAGCCGCTTCACGGGCTTTGTGCAACCTGCCATGTTGTAGACCAGACGGAAGATCAGCTCACCTTCACGACCGGCGTCGGTGGCACAGACGATTTCATCCACCGTGGGGTCAAGCATCAGTCTTTTGATCGTCATAAACTGCTGCTTGCTCTTTTCGCTGACGCAGTATTCCCATGTTTCCGGTACGATGGGAAGATCATCCCATTTCCATTTGAGATAGCGGGGATCGTACTTGTGAGCAGGTGCCAGCTCGACCAGATGCCCGACACACCAGGTAATGATGCGACCAGGGCCGAGAATGTAGCCGCTATGCTTCACAGATGCCCCGACCACATTGGCGATGGCGTCAGCAACGGTGCGTTTCTCAGCAACGATCAGCTGCATGTTTCACACTCCTTTCAGAGAAGGAGGGGTACTCAGCGTACCCCTCCCGGATGGTGGTATCAGGCATCGGATTCATCTTCTTCGTCCTCAAACTCGTACTCATCTTCGTAGTCATCCATACTGGGCGCAGCGTTGTTCTTCTTGCCCTTGACGAACCAGAACGCAGCACCGGCGATGGCGGCAATGCCGACGATCAGCAGGAGGGTGGCAGAAGACGGTGCAGCAGGCTCGTCATCTTCTACGGGGATGGGCGTGGGCTGGACAGGAACCTCCGTGGGTTCAGGCGTGACATACACGATCTGAGGCGTGGGCGTGGGCTGAATCTCATCCTCCGACACGACGCTCATCAGATCGCGGTCATCAACAAGGTTGAGGAAGTAGGTTTCGTAAATCTCGTTTTCCTCGTCGATGGGCTTGTCGTAGTCAATCACCATGTAGTAGGTTTCGCCAGCGCGGGTCTGAACGGTGATGAACTGCTTGTTGGTGGATGCGGAATAGAGCATATCCAGCGTCTGCATATTCCCTTCGGACTTGTAGGGCTGACCGGGGCCGAGGGGAACATACACCGTTTCAGGCTCTGCCGTCACGGTAGGCTGCATGTAGTTGAAGTAGTTGGGATCAGGCGTCACATAGATGATCTGCTGCGTGGGAGCCGTGGTAACAACAGGGGCTTCCGTGACCACAGGAGTAGCGGTGGGCTTGGAGCTGGTGCCGCTGGAAGAAGAACCGCTGGAACCGGACGGCTTTTTCGTATTCGTGGGCTTCTTGGTCGTGGTCGGCTTCTTGGTAGGCTTGGGGGTGTTGGTGGGTTCCGGCGTGGGCTCCACATAGTAGGGGTTGTCCAGAGTGACCGGATCAGAGAAGTTGCCAGCATAGTCATAGGCGCGGATCGCCAGCTGCTTGTAACCCAGCAGCGGGTCTTCCATACGCACATCCAGCTTGCCGTCCGTCAGCGTGGTAAACAGCAGGCCGTTGACCTGAATGCCAGCCACCTGAGACAGATCATCCACCGCCTCAACATGCAGCACCATATCCTTGAAACCGGCAGTCACTTCGGGGGCGTAGTGATCGAAGATGTTGATGTCGGCCTTGGTGTCAAAGTATTCACCATCTGCACCGAAGAGGCGGACAACGATCTTGGCGTTGTAGTACACATCAACATCGGTGTAATAGAAGCCATCATAGAGGAACACATTATCCTTGAGCTCCTCCCAGTCTTCGTCGCCCACACGGTACTTGACCTTATCCCACATGACATCGCTGCTGGGAGTGATCTTGATACGGACAGGAGCGGAGTAGCTGTTGCGCCAGGTGGACGGCACCTTGATCTTAACCTCAAAGAGGGTTTTCAGATCAACGGGCGGCGTTTCAGGCTCCACAGGCGTTTCGGGTTCCCCAACAGGGACATCAGCAGGTGTATCAGAGGGTGTATCCGAGGGCGTGTCAGAGGGCTGCTGTGCAGCATCATCGCCGGTTGTCTGATCAACCTCACCTTCGGTGGTGGAGGTATCGGGCGTTGCGGGCGTCTCGCCACCAGCGGCGTCCTCGGTTGCCTTATCGTCCGCTTCCTCACTGGGTACATCTGCGCCAGTGTCCACGGCAGGCTCCTCGCCATCTTCGTCCATAAAGTAAGCGGGGTCGTCCAGAATGACCTCGCCCTCTACCTCGTCCAGCCAGTAGGATTCATCCTCTTCGACGATCTCCAGATCGGTGGGCGTGGTGGATTCACCAGCGGCAATGCTGCCGGTCATGTACACACAGACCAGCATGGCACACAGCAGCATCGTCAGCCAGCGCTTAAAACTGTGCTTATTCATCATTTTCATGTTCGATCTCCTCCTTATCGGTGGGTTGTGCCATCAAAACAGGGACAACGCTGTTTCGCTGTCCCTCCATCATCTTGCGAAGATCCTCAAGTGTCACGGCTCCGGCACGAACCATGTTGACGATCTCCACGTTTTCTTCTTCCGTAATCATAGCCAGGAGTTCAGTTTTCCGGGCTGTCATAGCAGCCATCTTTTCTTCGATGGATGCCAGCTCCTGCTTATGTTTCTCAAGCAGGGCGCGGTTGCTCTGGTTACGCCGTTTCATTTCATCCCTCCTTATCAATGGTCGTAAAGACGGGCGTATCCGTAGAAATGTGTCTGCCAGTACGAATCTGTCAGATCAGCATAGCTGCAGGGATTACCGCAATGGATCATCATGTTGTTGCCAACATACAATCCGCAATGAGTGATTCCTTCTGTGCCTTCTCCCATGGTTCCCTGGAAGAAGATGACGTCGCCGGGTTTTGCGTCTTCCGGTCGCACCGGATCGCCGTATCCGTACAGGGATGTTGCACCCATATGACCGATGTTGTTCACCCCAGTTGATGTGAACAACCAGCTGATGAAGCCGGAGCAGTCAAAGGATGTGGACGGATCATATCCACCCCATACATAGGGATAGCCCAGCCGCTTGTTGGCTTCCTCTACAAGGAGAGCAAACTGCGGATCGGCGTCCAGCAGTTCCTGCGGCACATCATACACCAGCGGGTCTTTCAGCGTGGACGCATGGGGACCGCTGAACAGATGCGGCATATTGCCCAGGGTGGACATATACAGCGCATACATGCCCATCTTCTCACGGGACATGATGTACACAGGAGCGTGTGACAGGATTTCCGCTTCCAGCGTGACCGTACAGGTTGTGTAGGCATACGGCACAGTGACTTCGTAGGTGTACCGCTCCCAGTAGCTGCGTCCGGTGTCGGGATCGGTGACAAGCCGGGTATCCTCCCGCGTTTCTGTTCGGGAGCGTGTCTCCGTTGTCACAGTTTCCGTTACCTTGTACTGCCACTCAAACAGCATGTCGATGATGCCGTAAACATCATCAATCGTCCATTCCTCGCCGTGGTAGGCAGAGATAATGGCGATCAGGGCGTAGGGATCGTGCCAGATGTCATCCGTATCGGCTTCGATGATATACTCATCATAACCGGGGTGATGACGCTCATAGCGTTCCAGCTCACGTTTCAGGTCATCTTCTTTTCCCTTGTACACCCGCTCTGCAGCTTTTACATCCCGTTCTTCTGCCGGGTATGTACCCATCACCAGCGCATGAAGTCCGGCTTCCAGCAGCGGCGTACAGGAAGAGAGGGCGTTCATCACAAACATGAGCATTGCCACAAGCCCCAGAATCAGCAGGAAGTGCTTCTTCTTGGCGATGAACTTGCCCACGGATTCCGTAGAAGACGCCGTTTTCTTGACCGCCTTACTGGCATTCTTGCTCGCGCCGTAGGTAGATCCGGTGCTGCGCCCTGCCTTGGCTGCAAGGTACTCCCTTTTGATGGCTCGCCGCTGATTGGCACGGGAGATCGGGTTGCTGCCGGTATGCTCCGGGTGCTTGACCTCCTGCTCCTTCTGCAGGAACCGGATATTGGCATGATCCAGCTTCTTTTCCGCCCTGACCAGCCGTTTGTGATCGTGCTGGAGCTTGGACTGATGCATGTGTTGAACGGTACTCAGCGTGCTATGACCGGCACGTTCTGTGCTATGAACGGCTTGAAGCCCCGTGTTGTCATCCTCATCCTGAACCACTTGCCGGTGTACCTCGGCAGATACCGTCTGTTTGACGATGCCCTGTCCATGCTTCTTCGGAGCTTTCACGCCGCCATCGTCAGAGAACAGAAGACGGGGCGGGGCTGGCTTGGCAGTTTCGCCAGAGGATGCGGGGGCTGCGTTGGGGGCAGTTGGTGCTGTCTGCTTTTTCGGGCCATGCTCATGCCGCAAGCGAGCTTTCATCCGATCCCGTTTGTCGGCTGCGCTTTCAGCAGCTTGCATGGGCTTTTTCAGTTCAGGAAACTGCTGATCTTCATCCCTGAACTGAAGCCGGGGTGCAGAAGGCTGCTTTTCTTCCTTCATATTCGCACCTTCTCCCATCAGGTGGCTGTCTTCTTCTGCAGATGCTGGAACTCAGCCTTCTTTTCCGGATGATTTTCCAGCCATTCCGCGAAGGCAAGTTCCATATTGTCATCCGCAATGGAGGCGGCGCGGCAGGCGGAGAGCATGATCACAAGGACCAGCAGAGCCAGAAGAGAAAGGAAAATCATCATACAGCTTCATCCTCCTTCAGCATTTCACTCGGTTTTGTGGTCATGATACGGTAGAGTTCCGTATCCTTGGGGAAGCGGTCAACAAAGGGAATGATGACATTCCCGAAGAACAGAAGTCCTTCACCTTCACCGGCCTGCGTGACATGGCTCAGCTGATGGTCGGAAATGTGCAGACGCTTGGCAAGTTCTGCGCTGTCACCGGGAGCCTGATTGAGCATCATGATAAACTCGGAGTTTTCAAAGATGCTTTCAACCTCGCGGGAGATCAGTAAATCCTTCACGTTTTGCGTGATGCCCGTAGGAATGCCGCCCCACTTCCTAAAACGCTTCCAGATTTCGATGGAGTAAGCTGCCGTCTGCGGCTCGCGCAGCAGCAAGTGGAATTCGTCCATGTAGTACCAGGTGGATCTGCGCTGCGCACGGTTGATCGTGACACGGTTCCAGACCTGATCCTGAACAATGAGCATACCCAGCTTTTTGAGGTTCTGGCCCAGATGCTTGATGTCATAGCACACCAAGCGGTTATTCAGTTCCACATTAGTCTGGTGGTTGAACACGTTCAGAGAGCCGGTCACATACAACTCCAGAGCGGTCGCCACTTCCGCAGCTTCCGGTTCTTCCATGCTGCGCAGCTTGTTGTAGAGATCGCCCAGAATGGGCATCTTCTCGGGTACGGGATCAGCGAAGAATGGCTTGTAGATTTCCCGCAGCGCACGGTCGATGATACTCTTCTGTTGAGCGCCAACACCCTCTTGCTCGCCCAGAACCAGCTCACACAGGGACAGAATGAAGTCAGACTTCAGGCGGATGGGATCATCTCCATCCGAGTAGTTGACATTGATGTCCAGCGGGTTGATGTAATCCGTACTGGTGGGCGAAATCCTGATCACCTGACCTTTGAGGCGATTGACAAGCGGGTAATATTCGCCTTCGGGATCGCATATCATGATATGATCCTGCGTTGCCAGGAAGACATTGGCGATCTCACGCTTGGCAGAGAAGGATTTACCGCTGCCGGGAGTACCCAGAATCAGGCCATTCGGGTTTTTCAGGCTTTTGCGGTTCGCCATGATCAGGTTGTTGGTCAGGGCGTTCAGACCGTAGTACAGGGCTTCCGGATCGCGCTGGAACAATTCCTGTGTAATGAACGGAAGGAAGATAGCCACACCAGAAGTGGTCATGGTGCGCTGAATCTCCACTTTGTTCAGACCCAGCGGCAGAGCAGAAACAAAGCCTTCTTCCTGCTGGTAGTCCAGCGGAATCAGCTGGCACAGCTTCTCCTGGGCGATGCCCTTGGCCTGCATAATCACAGAATCCAGCTCCTTGCGGGTATCGCCGGTATGCAGGATGGTGAAGGTCATCAGGAAAAGCCGTTCATTGTGGCTGGTCAGGCTCTGCAGCATGGCATTGAAATCCGAGGTGTAGGTATTCAGATCACTGGGCAGGATGTCAATGTCATAGCCCGATCTCACGGCCTTTTTTTGTTCGTCGATTTTGGAACGGTTCAGGTCAGTCAGCTTGTGCTTGACCATTTTGATGGCTTCCACATGATCAATGGACTGGATGTGCATGGTGACGACCTGGGTGGTCTCCATGTTGAGGAAGTCAACCAGCACACGATCATCCAGTTCTGCGGCGAGGATGTGCAGATAGCTGACAGTTGCCATCTTCTTGCCGATGCAGAAACGGTGGGCTTCCTTGAAATACAGACTGGACGGAGCGATGAAATCCTTGGTGGACAAGCCGCTGGCGGGAAGCCACTTCCAGTCGAAGCGGAAGGCAGACTGGGGATCATCCATGTGGAGAATACGGAAGAGCAATTCCAACCGCTGCTTGCCGTCCATAGGTTCTCCCCGGATGCCCAGTCGCTTATAGTGATTGAGCATCTGAAGCTCAGTCTGTTCCAGACGAACCTTGGCACTTCGCAGGCTGTCCGCTTCAACAGAGATGGTGGCATACTTGGTACGCACAATGGCGTTGTTACCCTTTTCCACCTGACCCATCAGCATGCCGGTGAACTCATCCCGGATGTCGTTGTTGCCATCCTCCTGAGGATTCAGAATCAGATCCCTCTCAAACTCAGCTTCATTTGTCTTGAAGTTGGGGTAGGAATACTGAATGTGAACCCCCGGTTGGTAGAAGTTCTGGATACCGCTCCAGCCGCCGAAGATGGCGTCCTTGTCAGAATCCTGGGCCTGCTGATAGTTGATGTCATAAAACTGCACGGTCTTGGAATACAGCTTATCCGTGACCCGGCAAACGCCATCCGGGTACATTCGCAGGTAAGGAATTGTCTGCTGGGCAGACTGGGGATGCTTGGGCTTGGCGACTTGCGCCCTGATCTGTTCGATCTGTTTGCGCTCGGCGCGGGTCAACTGAACCTTGCGCCGCTCTTTTCGCTTATTTCGCACCTTGGACAATACGGTTGACCTCCTTTTCGATCTGTGCCTGCTTCATCAGCGCAGCATGGACATTCTCAGTTTTGTAGGGCCGCTTTTTCGGACGGATGAAGCGGCTCTGAATGTAGTAATGCAGCACTTTTTCCAGCGGCTGGCCATTGCGCTCATACATGCCGAAGAAGAAGAACGGCATCACGACGCAGATCATGACGATCACGGCTGCGCTGCTGGGCAGGACGTTGTTGAGTAAGAAAAACAGCGGCAATCCAACGAGGATTCCGCTGCCAAAGCAAATCAGCTGTCGCGCAGTCAGGTTGAACAGAATCTTGGTTTTGACCTGCGACAGATCTTTTGAAATGGGGACATAGGCAGAGTGCGCCATAGATACCTCCTGTGATTAGTGGGCGTTGAAGATGCTCTTGCTGAGCGAGCTGGTTTTGAACAGGGTGAAACACAGCAGCACAGTATAGCCAATACAAGTCCAGATGGCCTTGATGACATCGGCTTCCGTCGCAATACTCTGCACCAGCACCGCATAAACCGCTACGCAGACAATGATGAGGAATGCCTGGAAACCCAAGGCAAACAGGCTTCGCAGGTAGTTCTGACCCATCTGCGACCATTCACGGTTGCCCAGCGTTGCCATGGGAATCGGGGCGATGGATGTGACAAGGTAAATCTCGATCATGCGGCCATAGACAATGATGAAGATGCAGATCGTCAATATCCAGGAAAGGATGCCGATCAGCGCGGACTGAATCCACAAGCTGAACAGAGGTCCGATCTCCATAGCCATGAGCCTTGCTTCCATATCCGTGATGACACTGCTCAGATCGAGGGCGGTGTCGGATATGATGACGCCGGCTGCATTGTTCACGACGGCCTGTGACAAGTCGAAGATACCCATCACGATGTCCCATGTGCTGGTGACAAGCACAACGGCGATAAAGCTTTTGATGACCCACTTGTAAATCTGGCTGACATCGAAATCGTTGAGGTTGTTTCGGTCAACGATCATCTGGATCAGCTCCATCGCCATCACTATGGCGAGCAGGATACCGGCAATGGGAACCACAACATTCTGGGAGAGGGATTGCACCATCCCGAAGACACTGCCATTCCAGCCTTGCGGTGTAGCTCCAACGGTTCCGGCGATATCTGCCACCTGGTCGTTGATGCTGTCAAAAAGCCCGGTCAGATTGCTCATGATGCCGCCGACCAGCATCTCCTTGAGCCATTCCGTCAGCTTATTCCATAGGAATTCCAATCAGATTTCGCCTCCTTTCGGGGTTATCCGGGGCTTCCCGAAGGAAGCCCCGGAGAGCCGATCAACCGAAGAGGCTGGACAGCATGGGAACGAGGACAGCACCCACGATGGCGACGCCCGCACCGGCCATGAACTGCTTCATGCCCTGGCTCTTGCTGCCGGGGTTGTCGTTACCATAGCCCTCCAGAAGGTTCACAACGCCCCAGACGCCGAGGCCAGCACCGAGCGCGATAACGAGAGTGGACAGGGTAGAAACCGCAGAAGTGAAGAAAGCCATATTTGTTACCTCCATTTTTCAATCTTTTTGTTGTGAGGGGAAAAGAAAAAGGGGGCGACCATTTCAAAACAGCGTAGAAATGGCCGCCCCCGGCAGCAGGTGATGATATTCAGTTATGGGAGGAGGACGCGCACGGCATGGGAGAATCAATTAACAATACCCCCAGCCTTCGACAATATCGGTAATCAACATGTAAGCCTGTTCTTCGCTGATGATCTCATCGTTGTACATATCCATGATTACAGCAAGGGTGTGCATGTTCATGGCGATTCCCTTGGAATGTTCATGTTCCAGCATTTCCTCGATCTCTTCACTTTCCTCCATATGCATCTGAGCTTTCAGCTGGCTGAGAGCCACAGCTTCCTTCAGCTGATTCACAAGCTGGATAACCTGGGGATCCACCACATTGGAGCTGTCTTTCTGAACCTGTTCCATGATTGCCTGAACTTTTTCATTGATCTGAGTCATTTTCTTGTTCCTCCATTTCTTCATTGACGTCCACCTCGTACACGGCATACGCCTCATCCGGGCGCAGCTTGAGACGGGCGGAGAGATACTTTTCGATGTTGAAAGCGTTCCGGGGATCGGCGTCTGATGTGAAGCGGTAGTTGGGATGTTGGGTAATGTCAAACTTGTCCGAGAAGAAAGGTCTGACGCCGCGCAGCTGCAAAATGCACTTGCGTCCGTCCATCACCGCCAGCTCATCCATAGACATCAGAGATTTGCCGAGTTTCTGATAATTCAAGCTGTGGGAGGTTTCCCGCCCACGGCTTTCACCTGTGTTGTACGTGTCAATCGTCTCTTTGCCCAGCGTTTCCTCCAATTCCTTGAGCGTTGAACGCTCTTTGCCGCCGAGAAACAGCACACTGTCCATGTTGCCAATGATGGTGTCGCTGTTGTCTTTGTACAAAGCCTTGAGCTGTGACTGTGCCTGCAGTATCAGGCAAGCGGAGATTTCACGGCTGCGGATGGTTGCCACCAGCTTTTCCAGCTTGGGGATTTGTCCGATGTTCGCACATTCGTCGATCAAGCAGCGGACATGAACCGGCAACCTGCCGCCATATACATCATCCGCTTTTTCACAAAGCAGATTGAATAGCTGCGTGTAGCACATGCTGACGAGGAAGTTGAAGGTATCGTCGGTATCCGAGATGATAATGAAAAGCGCCGTTTTACGATCACCCAAGGTATCCAGCCCCAGCTCGTCATAAGCTGTAAGGTCACGGAGTTCCTGAATGTCAAACGGCGCAAGACGGGCTCCGCAGGAGATCAGAATACTCTTAGCGGTTTTGCCGGCTGCGAGCTTATACTTGGCGTATTGCCGCACGGCAAAATGCTGCGGGTTCTTCTGCTTCAGACGCTCAAACATGATGTCAACAGGATTCTGGTAGTCCTCATCGTCCTCCCTGGTATCCATTGCGTTCAACATGTCAATGAGCGTGGAGAAGTTCTGTTCTGCTTCGGAAGCCTCATAGTGGATGTAGCCAATCAATGCAGTGTACAAGAGCGTTTCAGCCTTGACCCAGAAGTCGTCGCCCGACTTGCCGTCACCTTTGGTATTGGCGATCAGCGTCGTAACCAGCTTCAGGATATCCTTTTCGCTGCGTATGTAGGCAAAGGGGTTGTAGTGCATGCTTTTCTTGAAGTTGATGGTGTTCAGAATCTTGATCTGATACCCCTTCCGCAAGAGCAGCTTGCCGCACTCGACCACAATGGACCCCTTGGGGTCTGTCACAACATAGCTGGAGTGGCACTGCATGAGATTGGGTTTGAGGAAAAAGCGGGTTTTACCACTGCCCGAACCGCCAACCACAAGCACATTCTTATTTCGGGCGTGAGCCGGATTCTTGGGCCGGGAAGACATCATCAGCCGTTCTGTCTGCGTCAGGATCACGTTCTTCTCAAAGACCGGATCGGTGAACGGTCGGATGTCCTCGCTCGTACCCCACCGGGCAGAGCCGTACTCTTCATTTTTTCGGTACTTTTTGGCGTTCTGGGCTTTGGTATAGACCGCCAGCCGCAGGAAGGCACCTACGACCAGACCCACCAGCAGATCAACCGGATGAAAGCTGGGCAGGATGCTCTGGAAGGCAGCAGCCAGACCATCCATCAGGTTCAAAACCTTTTCGGATGCGTTGATACCTTCGGCAAGCCGCCAGCCTTGCCCCAGCTTTGTAGCGATCAGGCCGATCACCACATACGGTACATTCAGGATCAGCAGCTTCTTGATGTTCATCGGCTACGCTCCTGACTCTTGTGCTTGGTGGGATCTCTATTGGCGACAGCATCGCGGAGCGTCTGCAGCAGCTTGCGGATCGAAGGGCGGTTCTGCTTCTGGGCGCGGTCGCTGGCATATTCCTTCAGGGCAGAAGTGATGGCGTCTGCGTCGCGGGCCTTGAAGAAGATCAGGTATTTGGGCTTGTCGCCTTTAACCTTCTTGATGGCGTAATCGACGCCATACTTTCGGGCAATGCGTTCAAAATCCTTGATAGCCGGATTATCCAGCTCCACATTGCTGACGCCCTGATTCTGCGACACAAGCTGCTTCACGGTTTGCTTTCCGTGAGGCGTCACATCTTTGTGTGGCTTGTTCTGCATATGTGCAAGCACCTTCGAAAAGGCACTTTTCAGCACCCTGCCGGTCAGCTTGCTGCTGTTGATTGCCAGGGTAACTGTTCTGTTTTCAATATCTTCCTGCAAGATGTTCACCTCCTTTCTGGTTCAGCAGGAAGATTGGCATGTGCCAAGGCGGCACCACCAACCGATGCAGCAGGTAACGGAGCATATTTCACCTCCTTTCAGGCATAAGAAAACGTCCTTCTGAAGGGGAAAGAAGGACGTCGGGCAGTTATGCTATTTTACTTGCGCTTGGGTGCTGCAGCCTTACGCTTGCGGCGACCCAGCAGCAGAATCACACCGGCAGCACCGGACAGCCCAACGCCGATCCAGGTCAGGGTCGTGGGCGATACATCCACGCCGGTTGCGATACTGGGATAGTTCACAAAGCGCTTCAGCTTGGTGGGAACGGTGTACTTTTCGTCGATGACGATCTCAATGGTATCGTCACTGACGGCGAAGCCTTCCACCGTGGCCGTCTCGCGGATCGTGTACTTACCGGGCATCAGGCCGTAGATGTACACAACGCCGTCCTCGCCGGATACGACTTCCTGAACCACCTTGCCCTTCTCATCTTCCACCACAAAGGTAACGCCAGCCAGGGCATTCCTGCGGTTGTCGGACTTGAAGAACATGTAGGTGCTGGGGATGTTGATGAGCGTGATGGGATCGGGTTCCGTCCAGTCGGCACCCACATGGAGCAGGTAGTCCTCCATCCGGCTATAACCGTCAGGTGCAGCCGTTTCGCGGATGATCCAGTCACCGTAATCGAACTGGGTGAAGATGAATTCGCCCTTCTGGTTACTGGTGACAGTTTCCACAACCTCATAGGTGACAGCGTTCAGCAGACTGAACTCCACACCAGGGAGGAACTTGCCAGAGGTATCGACCTTGATGAACTTGACACGCTTCTGGTGGTTGACCACCGTCGCCATGGGCGTACCGGTGCTGCGGAAGTTGGCGTCTACCTTCAGGGTAATCTCTTCCTTACTGGCCAGATAACCATCAGGGGCTTTCAACTCACGGATGGTATAGCTGCCGTAGGGAACCTTGTGGAAACGCACCTGACCATTGGCGTCGGATGTTGCCACGGCAAAGCGATCACCAAAGGCATCAATCAGGGCAAACTCAGCACCAGAGAGGGGCTTGCCGTCCTGATCGACCTTCTGGATCAGCACTTCATTGGGAACATTGACGATCACAGCCAGCGGTTCTTCCGGATTGAGGAAGGTTCCGTCCACATTGACCTGCACATCCATCTCGGCAGGGAGATAACCAGCCAGCGGGCGGGTTTCCACGATACGATAGCTGCCGTGAGGAACCTTTTCAAAGGTTGCGATACCGCTGCGGTTGGTTCTGACGGTCATCAGCGTGGAACCGTCAGGGCGAATCAGGCTGAACTCTACCCCGGAAAGCGGAGCCTCGTTCTCATCGCACTTGGCAATGGAGAAGCGGGTGTAGTCATCCCGAATGGTTGTGGTTCCAGTCACAACGCCATCGCCATCCACAGTAAAGGACATGATGGCATCATTCAGGGCATAACCATCCGGAGCGTAGATCTCACGGAAGGTATAGCGACCGGGCGTCACCGGAATGCTGGCAATTCTGCCGTATTCATCGGTGGTGTCACGGTAGACCACTTCACCCTTGTCGTTGTATACCTCGATCACAGCACCAGGCAGGGTCTTTTCACCGGTGATGTCGGTCTTGGTGAGGGTTACTCTGCCATGTACCAGATCGTTGTGAATGGGGTCAACCAGAATCACACGCAGCACGTTCTCATCAGATGCCTTTCGGTCGGGGGTGATGGACAGATTGTAGCGGTCAGCGCTCATCTTCCAGCCAGCCTTGGCCTGCAGCTCCTTAACATAGTAGTCGCCATGAGGATAGATACCCTCAAAGGTCAGCATACCATTGCGGTCGGTTGCGCCGGTTGCCACCAGCGTATCAGCCATGAGCGTACCATAGGCATAGGGCATGTCGTGGGTACGGAACAGGCCGAACACAAAACCCTCGCCGGGTGCGGTGTTCAGAATGGACTTGACGCCATTCTTGCCGCTGCTGATGGTACGCAGCTCGTCGATCTCCTTCATCAGGCTGATCTTCGCGGGCAGACAATCGTTACCGACTTCCACACGCAGTTCCACCACGGCGGTATGGTCATTGGCATACGCCAGTTCAACCGGAATGGGAGCAGGGTCGAAGAAATAGCCTTCGGGAGCCTTGATTTCCACCAGCTCGTATTTACCCAGAGGCAGTTCCTTGGAAGCATCGCCGCCCTGTTCCGTGGTGGTGATGGTGTCCACCACTTCACCCTGCTGGAACCAGACGGTGCCATCCTTGCCGGTGATGGTTTCGGCAGCGCGAACCTCAAAGACGGCACCAGCCAGATAACCTTCCTCGTACTCAGGCGTATTGACTTCGTTGCCCCAGGCATCCTTGGTTTCCTTGAAGCCGACCAGCTGCAGACCGGTTTTATCCAGCAGGATGCGGCCCTTGACGGGATCGTTGGGGATTTCGATCTCCAGTTCATAGGTCTGACCGGGCTGGTCGCCGTTGTTACCGACGAACACGGAGAAGTCCTCGGTACGGATCAGGTAGCCTTCGGGGGACTTGACCTCCTCAATGGTGTAAAGGCCCCAGGTGACGGTTTCGGGGAGTGTGACGCTGCCGGTTTCGTCCGTGGTGAAGGTGTCGATCACCTGCTCACGGGGGTAGAAGACCTTCTGCTTCACATACTCGCCAGCTGCATCCTTGAGCTTGAAGGTGGTGTTGGAGAGAATGATGGTTTTGCCGGTTTCGCCGTCAGTCTTGATGAACTTGAGGCGGTACAGGATGGGCTTGTCAGAGAGGGTCAGCGGAGGCGGATTCACAAGGCTTTCCGTACCGTCGATCTCAAAGGTGATGGGGCCTTTGATCTCATAGCCTTCCTTGCCCTTGGTCTGCTCCAGAACATAGATGCCGTAAGGCAGCGCCTTGCTCATGGCATAGCCGTTCTTATCCGTCTTCAGCACATCGCGCTCAAATTTCCGGGCATTCTCATAGGAGCCTGCCGCTTTCAGATATACTCTGAACTCAGCACCCTTTTCAGGGGTTTCCACGCGAGTGGGATCGGCTTCCACGGTATGCTCACCCAGAATCTTCACGATAGCCTGCGCACCATAGAGGATTTCGTTTTTGATGACGCCATCATAGGTGACAACTGCTTCCTCAGACTGCTTTGCAGCGCTTCGGGCATCCACGATGATGGAACCCTTGGCGGGCTGATAGCCCTTGGGCGGCGTCAGCTCGATGACCTCATACTTTCCAGGCCAGAGGTCATCCGTGGTAACGGAAGCATCTGCACCAGCGGTCAGGAGAGAAGGAACGACCACATCTCCCTTGCTGTGTACCACATTGCCCTGACGATCAAGGATGTTCTCAGCAGCAAGCACCTGGAACTCTGCACCGGTCAGAACACCGTCGCCGCGAGTGCCGGGTACCGCAGCAGGATCGCCGTCGTACTCATTCACATCGCGCTTGTACAGCTTCAGCTTGACCATGACGGGCTGATTGGTGACAGCAAGTTTTGTGGTTTCGTCGCTGTGTACCGTGGCGTCCAGCAGGATTTCCTCAAAGACATAACCAGCGGTGCTGTTTCGCTCCTGAACGATGTATTTACCCTTGCGCAGCGGCTCGGTCATGGCGATGCCATTCTCATCCGTCACGATGGTAGTGGCAAGGCCGGAACCATACTGGTCATTGTAGTACACATCGAACACAACGCCAGCGATGGGATTACCGTTGCGCCGGTCTGTTTTGGTCAAACTGATCCAGCCCTTGGTCGGCTCATTCTCCACGGTGATCTCGTAGGTGCAGAAGTTTTCCTCGTTGATCACCATTTCGGTGGAAAAGCCCTTGTCAACAAAGTGTTCAGGAACCTTGGTTTCCTCGACTTTGTACAGGCCATAGGTCAGCAGCGGAGATACCGCTACACCCTCTGCGTCAGAAGTGATGACTGCGACCACCTCGCCATCGCCATCACCGTTGTGGGACGGCAGACCGGAAATCCGCGTGATGGTGAACTCGGCACCTGCCAGAGCTTCGCCGGTCAGTTCATCCAGCTTGCGGATGCGCAGAACACCCTGAATGGGCTGATTGGTTACGCTGAGATAAGTGGTTTCATCCGATTCCACCATCGCAGTCAGTTCCACCAGATCGGAGACATAGCCGGTGGCTTCGTCTACCTCCTGTACAAGGTACTTGCCCTTGCGGAGTGCAGGGGAAGTTGCGACGCCGTTTTCATCCGTTACCATGCTGGCTGCAAGGCCGGAACCAAACTCGTCGTAGTAGTAGATGTTGAACTGAACACCGGCAATGGGGTGACTGTCCAGACTGTTGGTCTTCGTCAGCCTGATCCAGCCCTTGGTGGGTTCATTCTCTACAACCACTTCATAGGTTTTCAGGTTGTCATCCGCAATGGTGACGTCCACAGAAAAACCGTTGTCCACAAAGTGTTCAGGGACAACGGTTTCTTCAACCTTGTAGACGCCATAGGTCAGCAGCGGGGATTCAGCAACACCGTTTTCGCCAGTTGTGATCACAGCCACAACCTCACCATTACCAGCGCCATTGTGGGAAGGCAGACCAGAAACGCGGGAGATGGTGAACTCCGCACCAGTCAGTGCATCGCCGGTGAGCTGATCCTTCTTGACGATCCGAATCTTGCCCTGAATGGGCTGATTGGTCGCTTCCAGCTCGGTTGTATCGTCAGAAGAAACCACCGCTTCCAGCTCCACCAGCTCGGCAACATAGCCTTCGGGATTGGCATGTTCCTTGACGGTGTACTTGCCCTTGGGCAGCGCAGGAGAAACCGCCACGCCGTTGGCATCGGTGGTCATGCTGCCTGCAAGGTCGGTGCTGCCAGCGTAGTAGATGTCAAACTGCACACCGGCGATGGCATGACCATCCAGAGCATCCGCCTTGGTCAGTTTGATCCAGCCCTTGGTAGGTTCGTTCTCTACGCTGATCTCGTAGGTCTGAAGATTGTCCTTGGTGATGGACACCTCCGTGGAGAAACCGGCATCCACGAAGTGTTCGGGAGCCTTGGTTTCTTCGACCCGATAGACGCCGTAGGTCAGCAGCGGAGACTCGGCAATGCCGTTCTTGTCAGTAGTGATCACAGCCACCACTTCGCCATTGCCTGCGCCGTTGTGGGACGGCAGACCGGATACGCGGGAGATGGTGAACTCCGCACCAGCCAGGGCATCACCAGTGAGCTGATCTTTCTTGACGATCCGAATCTTTCCCTGAATGGGCTGATTGGTCGCCTCCAGAACGGTTGTTTCGTCAGAGGAAACAACTGCTTCCAGCTCCACCAGCTCGGCAACATAACCTTCGGGGTTGGCATGTTCCTTAACGGTGTACTTGCCCTTGCGCAGCGGCGGAGAAATAGCCACGCCTTCATCGTTGGTGGTCATGCTGCCAGCAAGGCCGGAACCGTCTGCATGGAAGATGTCGAACTGCACACCGGCGATGGGCTGATCATCCAGACTGTTGGTCTTCACGATCTGAATAAAGCCCGCCATGGGTTCGTTTTCCACATCAAAGGAATAGGTCTTGCCGTTTTCGTAGCACTCCACAACTGTGGAATAGCCGCTGTTGAGATAGCCATCAGGTGCAGCGGTTTCCTCGATCTTGTACTTGCCCCACTTGAGCCAGCCGGTTTCAGCCACACCATTGGCGTTGGTGGTGATGGTGATGACTTCGCCCACACCTGCGCCATTGTCCGTTGCCGGAACAGACAGTCGGGTGATGGTGAAGGTTGCACCAGCAAGCGCGGAACCAGTCACCTGATCGGTTTTCCGAATCTTGATCTTGGCGGTGGTCTTGTCGTTCTTGAAGGTGACGCCGGAAGTTTGACCATTGGTGACGGTCACGTTCTGCACATTGACGCTGCCAAGCGTATACCCCTGCGGAGCGGTGCGCTCACGAATGGTATAGGTGCCGGGAGCGATGTTGGAGAAGGTTACAACGCCGTTTGCACCGGTGGTCTGGGTCTGAATGACGGTGCTGCCGCTCATCAGATCAAAGACGGCACCAGCCAGGACAGCACCGGAGGCTGCGTCCTTCTTGGTCACGCTGATGGAACCGTAAGGAATCTCAAAGGACACCGATACGGACTTCAGCGGGTAAGGCAGACCTTCGATGGGGATCAACAGCTTCTGAATGGCTTCCTGGGGGACACCGACGAAGAAACCAGCTTCTTCTTCCGGAGAAGACATGGATTCCGCCTTGAAGCTGAAGGCAGAAGCCGTGGAAGTAATGGTGATCGTATCGCCGCTATTGAGGTAATAATACGAACCATCCTCGCCGTAGGTATGACCGGTGACGGTGCCGTAGCTCTTGCTGATGCGGATCAGATCGGCATCAGTCGTCAGCTTGACAGTACCGACAGTCCTGCCATTGACAGAAGACACGCTCTTGTTGGAAACCGTGATCTTGCCGGTCATGGAACCACGGGCAATGCCGTTGGTTGCCAACCAGCGGGCGTACTCCAGATACACCGCAGGCGCATTGCCGCTGGCAGCGTAGAAGTCCTCCATCTGCCAGTAATCACGGACATACTGCGAGCCTTCCAGCTGCTTGATCACCTCACGGATGGCGAACTGACCAGCCACACGGCTCCAGGTACGGTTATCAGAGTCGGAACGATCCAGTTCCATGAAGGGAACCGTATGCCGCAGCACCCAGCCGATAGCGTGCATGGTGGATTCTTTGTACATTACACCGGAATAGCCGGGGGTGTTCATGTAGGACGCCAGATCAACCACCGCGTAGGGACCGGTGGGCTGGTTGCTGCCACCGGACACCCGCTCCCCAGGACCGGGGAGCAGGTGTTCAAGGCAGTAAACTACATATCCCTCCAGGAAGTGAGGGGTGGCATAGATCTTGCCGTGTCCAGCCATGGTAGCAATCTGCAGATAATCGCTATCCCTGCCGGAACTGCCATGCAGACCGGTCTGACCGGCATAAAAATTGCCCAGGCTTGCACTGATGTCACGAAGGCTGAAGCCATTCATCGCCGTAGTGGAGCGAAGACTGAAAGTCATCGCACGGGGGGCGAAGGGAAAAGCATAGTCGGTGACGTCAAAGTCCTGGACATCGGTGTATTCAGTTTCTTCTGCCAGCACATACAGGGTGTCGAAGTCCGTCCACTTCAGGGAGCCGTCCGCATGGTCATCGCCGTACATGAACGTGATGCGATACCACCAGCGGTCAAGGGAATCCTGTTCCACGGTTTCCACCTGAACAGCAGCGTCGTTCACGAAGAAGCCAATCGCCAGATCGCCCTCGTAATCCTCGGCTGCGGTATCATCCACGGACAGGAAGGCCCGTGTATCAGGACTGACCAGCACGAAGTCGCCTTCCTGGGCAACCCAGACTTCATCAGCAGGCTCCTGTTCGTCCTCAGTCATTTCTTCGGATGCATCAGGAAGCAGTTCGCCATCTTCGGGGAGCAGGATTTCACCTTCGGGATCTACGACAACCTCACCGGGAAGCTCCTCATCCTCTACGGGAAGGGGATCTTCCTCCGGGAGTTCATCACCGGATTCCTCCGGCAGCTGCTCAATGGGGTCTTCAACAGGTGCTTCGACCACCGCATCTTCCTCGGTGGGCTGTTCCACGGGAATGTCCTCAACGGGCGGCACAACCTCAACAGGCTGTTCTTCCTCGATGGGATATTCTACGGTTGCCGCGAAGACAGCCGCTTCCATGCCATCCAGCAGGATCAGAGCGAAGGGGGCGGTCTGGTACAGGATTGCCAGATCATCATCCGTCAGAACGGCTTCGGGCAGATCGGCGGCATCCACATAGGCCAGCTCACAGGCATCAGCCATGAACTGCACTTCCAGCACATCCATGGCATCCAGCTCGATGAAAGCAGTCACCAGGAGTGCGCTGCCGGGAGCGATGCTGCACATATACTCCTGAAGGTCAGCGTCGGCATATGCGCTTACCGCATCATCGGTCATCACATAGGCATAGCCGGAAGCATCAAGCATCACCTTGACAGGATGATCATCCACGGTGATTTCTTCCGGTTCGGTGGCGATTTCATCCTCGAAGTAGAGTTCTTCTTCCTCCGGCATATCGTTGGCAGGCTCGTCTTCTACGATGATTTCATCCTCGACAGGGGGAATCTCGTCGGCGTTTTCCTCCGGGATCTCCTCCTGATCGGGCAGTTCTTCCTGCTCGCCATCGTCGGCAGGCAGATCTTCGGGGGCTTCCTCTACCGGATCATCGGACGGCACAAGCTCGTCCACTACATCTGCAGGAAGCTGGGAATCATCAAGCACAGGGATTTCACCCTCTGCGGGAACCTCTTCTTCCGCAGGCTGCTCTTCTTCCGTAACCGGCACTTCTTCCACCACTTCTTCCGTGGCGGTGGCGTTTTCCTCCGGCTGCTCCAGTTCCGTGGGCGTGGCGATCTCTTCTGCGAAGACTGCCACGGGCATCCCCGTCAGAACAAGAACCAGCGAAAGGACAAGAGCAAGCACCCTGGTCAGGATCGACGTGTTTCTCATGAGAACCTCCTTGTTTTTATTTGTGAATGGCACGTTCGGTTAGTCCTTCACGGCCATAATCACCAGCTGTCCATCCTCGGAGTTGTAGTCACGATCACAGGTGACAAGGGTCAGAATGTGATCATCCGCAGTCACAGTGACGCCGGTATCATAGATGGACCACTCAACGGCGCGGTCAATGAATGCCTGGAAGTCAGCAGCAGAAGCGAAATCGGCGGTGGACACATCCCAGTCGCACTCACGCTTGTTGATGACGGCAAACACGGTGTAGGTGTCAGCACCATACAGGGTGTCGTAGTTGATGGTCTTGTGGGAAGCATAGAAACCGGAATCCTTGTAGTTGTGCAGGGGCTGGAACATGGTGGTGGCACGGCTGCGACGCATGTGATGACCGTACACGGCAATGTTCTGGCTGGGGGTCTGGTAATCGGACTTGCCCAGAGAGAACAGGCAGCCGATAATGCTCTCCTTGCCGTTGAAGGTGTGATCCAGATAGTAGTCCACATCGTTGGTCAGCACCACGGGATAATCCACATCGGTGCCGGGAATCTGGAGCCAGCCGATAAAGTCCTTGTTGATCGCCTTGCAGGCATTCAGATCAGCACCGGTGTTGCCGCTGGAAGCAGCCTGACCGGGCTGCACAACGGGCTTGTCAACCACAGGAGCCTTGCCGGAAGACTGGTCGGACTCCGCAGGGATGGTGACAGGCTCCTTCAGATCGGTGTTGTCACGCTCGGACAGCTCCTGATCGTCCTGCTGGGCGTCGCTGTCAGCCTCGTTTTCGGTGTCAGCAGCAGGCTCCTCGCCAGCTACGGTCTGTTCGGTGGTGTCCTCGATGTTCTCGGCATCATCGGCAGAGGCGTCGGTCACGGTCTGGTCGTCCTCAACAGGGACATCCATCACGCCGGTTTCTGCCTTGGAATCCTCAGAGGGCTGCTTGAGTTCCAGGGTCATGTTTTCGTACTCCTGAGCGCCCTGGCTGATCTCGTTCTCCTGCATCCAGTAGGAGCCGCCGATGGCAAACAGGCCGAAGAGAAGGAGAATGACCGCCAGTACGACGGTGGTGCTGCGCTTGTTGCGATTGTTCTTGGACATGGTTATACCTCCTGTCAATGTGAAAAGTCATAACGCACTCTGGCGTCGTAGTAGTTACTGATGGTGGCGGGGGCGTTGAACAGCGTGGCGAGCAGATACGTTTTGATGTTGTAGATTGCCTTGGTGTTTTTGTTAAGGCACTCAAAAACGTACTGGATATGCAGGCTGTTCAGGGACAGCAGACGGTTGTGAACCAACTCAGCCGGGTAATCCTCACCGGCGATGTTGAATATGTCTGCCTTGCTGCAAAGAACCTCAACAATCAGAGCGACGATCTCGTCAAGCCGCTTACTGTCATACTCCTGACACATGATGTCATAGCTGATGTGCTGCTTCACGATCTCACAGAGCTGTGCGACAGGTACTCCTGACCACCCCTTCTCCTGCCCTCTGATTGATTGATATGGATTTGATACCTCCGTACTTGATGGATACGTATTTTTTTCTTTTTTCTTTTTTTGATCGGTGTTTGATCTATCTTTCTTTGATTGTCTTGCACCGGTCAACGCAGAAGGAGTCAACGTTGAGTCAGCCGCCGTTGCCGTACCCTGTGGATGGTCATCCTCAGTTGAATCTTCCGAGGGTGATTTTTCCGGTTCGGAAGATTCCACCGTGGCAGTTTCCGCCATATGGGGTTCCAGCGGCTTTTCGTGGATCACATACTTCATCGTGGTGTACTTGCCATTGGATTTGCGGCTGCGCTCCCGATGAAGATAGCCAGCCCGTTCCAGCTCCTTGACACCTTCGCGGATGGCGTCAATGCCCTCTACGCAGATGTGGGAAAGCCCACGCAGGGAATACTCCCAATCGTCGGGCAGAGAACGGATGACACAGAACAAACCTTTCGCTTTCAGCGACAGGTCGGGATCGCGGAGGGGGATGTTGCTGATGACGGTGAATGAATCCCGCCGTTTACGAGAACCCATTAAAATACCTTCCTTTCCTTGAATTTACCGGGTTTGCTGCGCTTGACGCTGTTTCTGACGCCACACCCGCTCCAACACACGCATGATGTAGTCGGTGATCTGCTGGGAATCATAGCCTTTCGGACAGAATCTGGCTGCTTCCTTGATGGGAATAACAACCTTGTCGGTATCGACTTTCTTTTCCTCGCTCATGATCGCCCGCATGACGTCTATGGAAAGAGCGCCTTCCTGGCTGAATTTCTTCAGCCGCAACGCCTGAGAGTGGGATGGCACGGCCTGTTCGCTCTCCATCGCATCCAGAAGCAGAACCTGTTCTTCCTGCGTCAAGTAGGAAAGCTCAACCGCAGGTGTGACGCCGATTTCCTTGTTATCCACCTTCGTCATCAGCTCTGGGATCAGCTCTGTCAGACGGATGAAACGGCGTACCTGGTCGCGGCTCATGCCAGCTTCATCGGCAACTTTCTCGGCGGACAACTTCTGTGCATTTTGCACAGAAGTTAAATCGGAACGGGAACCTTGCCGTTTTATGGCGTCCAGCTTCATTTTCAGGGCGTATGCCCGCTCGCTGGGGAGCAGGGTTTCACGCTGAATGTTGCTGTCCACCATGATGATGGTAGCAGCGTCATCGTCCAGATCACGGACGATCACCGGCATGGTTTCAAGCCCCAGCAGCTGACAGGCGAAATGGCGACGATGCCCGGATACCAGTTCGTAGCCGCCATCCTCCCGTGGGCGGGCAATGGCCGGGACAAGCACACCGTATTCCCTGATGCTTTCGGCTGTGTCCTGCATCTTATCGTCGTTGACCACCCGGAAGGGGTGATTTACGAAGGGATGAAGATCGGTCAGGGGGATTTGCTCCACCTTTTCCCGTTCCGTGTCAGATGTGAACAGCTCATCGACTGAGGCCAGCTTGACGTGTCGCGCGCTGCTTTTCAATCTGCATCACCTCCTGCGTCAGGGCGCGGTAAGCGGTTGCCACCTTGCCTTTGGGGTCATGTGTGAAGATGCTTTTGCCCTCTGCGCTGATCTCTGCCGCACGGACAGAATGGGGAATCTCGGTGTCAAACACCTTGAGCTTCCTGCCGTAGCTCTCACGCATCAGGGAAGCAATCTCGCGGGCGTATACGGTGCGATTGTCCATCATCGTCAGCAGGATGCCGTCGATTTTCAGCTTCGGGTTGATGTCACGCCGAACCTGATCAATGGACTTCGCCAGTTCTTCCAGTCCTCGCGCCGATAAATAATGCGGCTGGACAGGTATCAGGACCCGATCAGCCGCAGTCAGGGAATTTATCGTCAGGAGAGCCAGCGAGGGCATACAGTCCAGCAGAATGTGGTCATACTGCTTTTTCAGGGGCTTCAGCACCTTGCGGAGAACAGTTTCGCGGCTCATTGCGCTGATCAGCCGCAGCTCCATGCTGGCAAGGTCAATGCTGGCAGGAAGCAGGTCGATGCCTTCGGGGTGATGCAGAATCCCTTCACCGGGAGGCATTGCCTCGTCGTTGAGAGCCTTCACCATATAAGTGGAAAGCGTGGTGGGAAGCTGGTCAGGCTGAGAATAGCCAAGGCTGATCGTCAGGCTGGCCTGCGGATCACAGTCAACCAACAGCACTTTCTTGCCTTCCTGGGCAAGACCAATCCCCAGATTGGCTGCGGTGGTTGTTTTACCAACGCCGCCCTTCTGATTGGCTATTGCGATGACAGACGCATTCACTCTGATTCACCTCCCTCAGAACGCCGGGGGGTAACAATCACCAGCCGCAACGGCTGGGTGCGCAGGGTCGATACCTCATCGACGGAATAGGGGCAGTAGCGATACACGCAGGTCTGAACGGGGTCAAACGGTCGATGCAGCCGACATGACCGGCACTCAGGAAGAATGCCGTCTGCGCCGCTGTCATACTGATCGTTCTCCGGTTCCTCCATCAGGAGCCGCATTGCGTCAAAACCGCCTCGGATTGCCATGGGAATCATTCCTTTCTGTTACGGATTTTGAGCAGCAAAAGCAGCCCCCGCTATGCAGTACGCATAACGGGGGACTGGAATGGAAATGTTCAGTTATCTTGCAAAGAAGTATCCATCTGCTTGAACGTAATGAGAATGTGCTGCTTGGCTGTTTCGTTGATGGCGAAGCAGCGGTCAGCAGTAAGGTATTGGAGCAGGATTTCCTTGGGAATCAGGTATGCCCGTCTGATCAGAAAATGCTCAATCTTGTTCTTGCTGCACCATCTGACGATGGTTTCACGATGATAACCTGTCAGATTTGCCACATCAGGAACCGTCATGACGTCGGGGTATTGTTCAATCAGACAGCGCAGAGCCTTAACCAGCCTTGCACACATGACAGGAGTGTGGTTGCGCGGTTTGTTTTCTCTGATGCCATTAGGTTTGTACCAGCCGAGGGGAGCCAAGTATGCGTGAGGGTCGCTTTGACGCTTTCTCAGAAATTCGATCACATCCACAGTGCGTATGGTATACCGCCGTGTCTTCTTGCCAGTATCAACGCATGGGATCACACCGTTCATCAGGTAATGCTGGGCAGTTTTCTTTGAGACGCCACAGATCTTGTACAGTTGTTCTTTTGTTATGGTTTCAGGGTAGGCTTCAAGGATATTCTGGAAGTCGTGTTCACTGTATTGCATGCTATCACCCATCTTGAAGTAATCGGTAACAGCAGGTGGATGACCATGCTACATGAACTCATTTTGCTCTCCAGTTTGCTCTCCAATTTGCTCTCCAAATCGCATTTTGCTCTCCATTTGCTCTCCAAATCACAGGTTTTTGGACCGATTTTCGCACGGTTCGAATTACCTGTAATCTCAATGGTTTGAACCACTTTGGAGGCCAGAACAACGGTAAATCCAAGAGGTCTGGAAATCCGTTTATCTTCTTCCAACTTCCACTAACTTCCGTGAGGTGCGGTGAAAGGTTAATGACTCGAAATGCGTTGGGCTGTAACAGGTCCCGTGGGTTCGAATCCCACCGTCTCCGCCACGTAAAGACACCATTGAAATCTGAACCCTCAAGTTCAGACTCAATGGTGTTTTTATTATAAAACCCAGTATTTATGCGGCTTTTCGAGGTCGCATTTTCTTTTTGTCAACTGGACTAAAAACAGAAAAAATCAAATTCGGCAATTAGAAGATTGAAAAACAAACCTTTTGGAACCCATCGGTCTATCTATTTTCAACTCCTATATTGAATGCGTTGAAACAATTTTACGACATTTTCTGTAGGAATTGAAAGAAATAATAAAATGTGATATAATTATTATAAATTAAGTCGAGGAGGAAAATATGGCGAAAAAGCATCCAGGATTTTGTGCGTTATGCGGTGAATACTTTGATGATTTATCATTCGAGCACATTCCTCCAAGATCAGCTTTTAATAAATTCTCTGCGAGGGCTGTTTCAGGAAAAGATTTTATCGGAAAGACTACCGTTCCTTGGGATTTGAAGCATTTACCTTACGACAATTTACAAAGAGGTATGGGGAAATATTCGTTATGTTCTGTGTGTAATAGCACGGCAGGCGTATGGTATGTAAAGGAATATAAAAAGATTTCTCACATTTTTGTTGAAGCTCTGGCACAGATCACATCAGCCGATTTTCCCCAGTGCATTGAAATAAAAGAGATGTATCCTTTGCGTTTTATTAAACAGGTTATTTGTATGTTTTGTTCGGTAAATAATCAAGAGTCTTTACGAGCTTATAATATGGCAGAACAAGAAATATCTTTGCAGGATAACCCGCTCGTGCAAATGATGATTGAATCTAAAAAGAGTTTATATCAAGCATCAAAATTGGTTGATGAACTTAGAAGATTTGTTCTCGATAAAAACGCAAGCGGTTTAGATAGCAAGAAATTTAAGGTTTGCATGTATGTTACCAAAAGTAGCTTGCACAAATTAAATGGGTTATCAAGCGTTATGAAAATCGAGAATAACACTTTCTCTATTTCAAGCGAAATATCAACCTTTCCTCTCGGCTTTATATTATATTTTAATCCTACGGAGGATTTAGAATATAAAGGTGTTGATATAACTAATTTTGCAAACTGTAATTATGATGATATTGCGAGTGTCCGGATGCCTGTATTTGTTTATGAAATGAATACATGGGTACCGCTTGATTATCGCACTAAAGCAGAAATACAAAAAGGGATAAATGAAGCTGAAGATTTTCTAAAAAATAGATAGAAAAACATTGTAAAAGAAGGGGGTATAAGATGGCAGTCAAAAAGGAAAAAGAATTTGTAATTGATAATGCCGAACTGATGGCAGAATGGGATTGGGAAAAGAATACACAATTCGGTTTTGACCCTTATACTCTCACTTGTGGCAGCAAGAAGAAGGTTTGGTGGAAATGTCAAAAAAGGACACTCTTATGAAGCTCAAATTAAAAACAGGGTTAATGGAAATGGATGTTCTTACTGCGCAGGAAAAAAAGTATTAATGGGTTATAATGACTTGAAAACTTTTTATCCTCAAGTTGCAGACGAATGGAATTATGAAAAAAATGGTGAACTCACTCCTGCAACCGTTACATTTGCAAGTAATAAGAAGGTTTGGTGGAAATGCAAAAAATGTGGTGGAGAATACGAAGCAATCATTGCAAATCGCACATTAAGAGGCTCTTCGTGTCCGTATTGTGTAGGACAAAAAGTTCTTATTGGATATAATGATTTGCAATCACAATCACCCGACTTAGCCGCTGAATGGAGCAAGAAAAACACTATTAAACCTACTGAGGTTACCAGATATTCAAAAAAGCAAGTGTATTGGACTTGCCTTCTAGGACACGAGGATTATTTGATGTCCATTCAGCAACGCAGCAATAGACAGGGCTGTCCTATTTGTGCACAGCAAAGTCAAACATCTTTTCCCGAGCAAGCAATTTTCTATTATTTGAAGCAGGCATTTCCTGATACATTAAACAGGTATATATTGGATAAACGTGAAATTGATATATTCATTCCATCAAAAAATATCGGAATTGAATATAACGGATATTATTCTCATAAAGAAATTCCAAATACAGCAACAACTCATTTATTGAAAAGCGTGACATGCAGAACGGCTTCAAGGATAGTGGTATCCGCATGAATCAGCGCATTGCACAGAAGGAGTCGTGGGCACTTCCGGAGCTGATAGAACGCAACACCTTGCTTCAGCAGCGTGCCTTAGAAATTTGGGCTGCTCCGGTTACTACATATGTTGCACCCGAAAAGCAGTTGGATAGCTTTACCTTGGATGATGACGTGGAATTTACTGGTAAGGTAATTGCGCGTTTTGGCTACAAGGGGATGGAACAGCCTGTTACCAGTTGGGTTGATATGTATCAGCAAGTATTGAAACTTCTTCATTCGGAGGACAAATCTGTTTTGTCCAGCTTAGCATACACCACAGATGATTCTGTGGAACTTGCGTTGCATGTCAGTAATACAGAGTCTGCATTTTCAAAATGCGTCGAAATTGACACGGGTGTTTATGTTTGGACGAATACTAGCACCCAGTATAAAATCAATACCTTGCGTAAGTTTTTTGTTATGTACGGTGCCAATCCTGAAGATCTTGTTTTTTACATGAGAGATGATCTTGAGGAAGAGTCCGCAATTGCAGGTACTAGATATGAGACAAGAAGAAAGTATTGGGCGTATGCATTGCCCGATATACAGAAGGCTCATGAGGATACTGGCTGTTTTAGTGGATGCACTGGAAGTAAAGAAAATTGGATATCTGGTTTTTATGGTGTAAGTGGATGTAGCGTTTCTTGTGTGGCTAATTTTGATAGTGCTCGTGTTGAAATATACATCGGAACCAATGATAAAGAGTTGAACAAGAAACTGTACGATATTGCGTATTCCCATAAAACTGAAATTGAAGCAACCATAGGCTCCGCTGTCCTTTGGGATCGTGGTGACGATAAAAAATCTTCAAGAGTATATATGGAATTAAAGGGTGTAAGCGTAAATAACGAAATCGACTGGCCCCGTATGAAGAAATTCCATGCTGAAATGAGCAAAAAGCTCTATGCTGCTGTAGTTGGTTTTATTGTGAATGTGTAAAGGACTTACCTGGTGATTTATAATGGTTAAAGAACTAATCCACGATCCCATATTTCTTGCGGGAAAGTCGGAGCTTGCAACAAAAGATGATTTGCATGTCGCAGAGGACTTGCTTGACACGCTGATGGCGCACAAAGATATTTGTGTCGGCATGGCGGCAAATATGATTGGCGTGCGCAAGCGCATCATTGCGTTTCTTGACGAAAGCGGACGAACGCCTACATATACGGTGATGTTCAATCCAGAGATTATCAAGAAGGACGGTGCGTACAACACCGAAGAAGGTTGCCTATCGCTCCTTGGAGGCCCTCGTCCGTGCAAACGCTATAAATCTATCAAGGTTAAGTATCAGACTTTAGAGATGCAGACTCGTATCAAGACCTACACTGGATGGACATCGCAGATCATTCAGCATGAAGTAGATCATTGCGATGGGATTTTGATTTAATAAAGATATCTCGCAATTTAACAGTTCGTCCATTAGATTCGTATTAATATAAATGAGGTATGTATTATGAGAACAATTGAAAACCATATAGAAAAGGCTCCTACATTACAAGATATAAAAGAAATATTAGTTTGGTTAAAAGAAGAAAGAGACCGCGACGCTCGAGGGCATGGATTTTACAACAATAAAAATATCATAATGGATTCATTTAGATTAGGAAATGCAATTGTTTTTAAACATGAAAATAAAAGTATCGGTTTGATCGTTTGGAACGAGTCCGATGATATATTAGTGAATATTGATATATTTGTAATTCATCCCTCCTATAGAGGAAAAGGTTTTGGAGAATTATTTTACCATGATGTTTGTAATTATTTCGTTGAAAAGGGCTTCAAAGCAGTAAAACTATTTTGCGAACCTAAGACATCGGAAAAATTTTGGGTTAAAATGGGCTTGCTAAAGTTGCACGATTGTGGATATACCGAACATGAATTAACATATTACGGTGTATTAATTGATGTTGCATCAACTATCTACTTAGAGAATGCTGAAAAAATCGAATTGTGGGATGTCGAACCTTATGATGCTATGGAAGCAGAGCCAAGATGGACATGGTATATAGAAAACGACGAAGGAAAACTATTATATCCAATCCTTCATCCATGCAATTGCAATTGGAATCTTCGTTGGAGCCGAAATGGTGAAGTACTAAAGGAAGGTAAAATTAAGTATTTTACAAACAAAGATTTTGAATTATTTAAGTCAAAATTTTTGTATATTGAAAAATTATAGTTCGCGACAAAAATATAAGCAAAAAATATATCAAAAAGAGCTGGACTTCCGCAAACTCCTGTGGTACTGTTGTGTACTGCAAAGGAGGTGCGAATATGGCACGAATAACGATTGAAGAAGTTTACAACGGCGAAAAGTACGGCGTGATGAGTGCGGCGATGGCGGAGTATCTCAGGAACGGTCGTCCGGCAGAATATGACGAGCGGACGTGGATTGAGATGCTGATCGTCAAGCATGCGTTGATCGCAGCGGACAAAATGAAATCAGAGGGCGACTCGATATCGGGAATGACCGATACTGAGCCGCCCTCTTCTTATGTGAGGTGGGATCAACATGACAACGCTTGAAGATTTGTACTACGGCAACATCAGCCCATGCGAGCGCGATATGAAGCGCGGATCGCGGATGGACAAATTGGTAAAGCTTATCTGCAAAAACGAGGAAAGCCTCATGTCCACCCTCACCGAACAGCAGAAAGAAACTTTCGAAAAGTTCAAGGACTGCCAAAGTGAGATCTGCGACCTGACGGCTCGACAGGCGTTCACCGATGGGTTCATCCTGGCGACCCGAATCATGGTCGAGGTCATGGACGGTATGGAAACGGTGGAAGAAATCTAACCTCTTCTGCCGTGGGTGCGGCGCGGTGCCGTGCCCTTTACCTTTTGCAAAAAATAG
>JAZNSI010000051.1:0-25396 GCA_045591175.1 Clostridia bacterium | reverse complement strand
CATGGACCGCCACTGCAACGCCGAGGACAGCAAGGAATGGGATATCTCCGAATTGGAGAAGTACCTGGAAAACCTGTGCGTCCGCCACGGCAAGATCGGGGAGCTGCGCGAGCTGATCAAGAACGAGGACCGCGAGGGCTTCATCGAGGCGCTGAAGAACGACGCCCGCAGCCTGTACGAGGAGCGGGAAACCATGCTGGCCGAGCTGGGCGTGGACATGCGCGAGTTTGAGCGCGTGATGCTGCTGCGCTCCGTGGACGTGCGCTGGATGGATCACATCGACGCGATGGATCAGCTGCGCGACGGCATCGGCTTCCGCGCCTACTCCGGCAAGAACCCCGTCACCGAGTACCAGATCGAGGCGGGCTACATGTTCGAGGAGCTGAACCACCTGATCCGCGAGGACACGGTGCGCCGCATTTATCAGGTGCGCATCGAGAAGACCCCCGAGCGCATCCAGACCGTGAAGGCCACCCAGGAGGGCAAGGTCGCGGCAGCGGCCCGTGCCGGCGGCGGCGTCCAGCAGCCCCGCAGGGTGTCCGCGGCGCAGAAGGTCGGCCGCAACGACCCCTGCCCCTGCGGCTCCGGCAAGAAGTACAAGGCCTGCTGCGGCAAGAATCAGCCGACGGAAGGGTAACCGGGGAACCAGCTCATATGCCAATGGGCATAGCAAGTTTGTACCGCGTTCTCCCTCACCCGCTGCGGCGGGAGCTCCCTCCCGGAGGGAGCCTATGGGGCTGACCGCTGCTCGCCCGTTCCACCGCCACTTGCGCTGAACCGCAGCAAGGGAAACGACCAAAAGGTTCCCTCCGGGAGGGAGCTGGATTCGCGAGCGGCTTGAAAAGCCATGAGCGAAGACTGAGGGAGAACGCGCTGCCCGCACCTCCGCACATCACACAAGAATTCAGACGACATAGAAATAGAGGTATCACACCATGTCAATGCTTGACCTGCAGCAGTACACCCAGGATCTGGCGGCACTCCGCAAGACCCTGACCGAGGCCGGCGAGGCCCTCCACATCGACTCCCTCAAGGAGCAGCTGGAGGAGCTCACCGAGGAAATGAACCAGCCCGAATTCTGGAACGACGCCGACCGCGCCAACAAGATCAACCAGAAGACCGGCAACATCCGCAACAAGATCGAGCACTACGAGGGTCTGCTGTCCCAGGCGGACGACATCGAGGTCGCCATGGAAATGGCCGAGGAGGAGCAGGACGAATCCATGGTGGACGAGGCCGGCGAAATGCTCGCTGACCTGAAGGAAAAGACCGCCGCCCTCGAGCTGGAAACCCTCATGCGCGGCCAGTATGACGACTCCAACGCCATCCTGTCCCTGCACGCAGGCGCGGGCGGCACCGAGGCCCAGGACTGGACCGGCATGCTCTACCGCATGTACACCCGCTACTGTGAGCAGATGGGCTTCCAGGTGAAGGTCCTTGATTATCTGGACGGCGACGAAGCCGGCGTGAAGTCCGTGACCTTCGAGGTCAGCGGCGACCATGCCTACGGCTACCTGCGCGGCGAAAAGGGCGTGCACCGTCTTGTGCGTATCTCTCCCTTCGACTCCCAGGCCCGCCGCCACACCTCCTTCTCCTCCCTGGACGTCGCCCCCATGCTGGATGACATCGACCAGGAGATCGAGATCAACATGAACGAAGTCCGCGTGGACACCTACCACTCCTCCGGCGCGGGCGGCCAGAACGTCAACAAGACCTCCTCCGCCGTGCGTATGACCCACTATCCCACCGGCATCGTCGTGGCCTGCCAGACCGAGCGCGACCAGGTGCAAAACCGTGCAACCTGTATCGCCATGCTGAAGTCGAAGCTGCTGGAGCTGCGCATCCGTGCCCGCGAAGAAGAAATGGCCGAGATCAAGGGCGAGATGAAGAAGATCGAATGGGGCAGCCAGATCCGCTCCTACGTCTTCCAGCCCTACACCATGGTCAAGGATCACCGCACCTCCTTTGAGTCCGGCAACATTGACGACGTCATGAACGGCAATATTAAGGGCTTCGTGACCGCGTATTTGAAGATGCAGTAATCTTTCTGAAAGGTCTTGCCTGCGGGAGAGCCCTCTCAGTCATCGAACACGTTCGATGCCAGCTCCCCCACAGGGGGAGCCTTTTGGTTAGTGGACTATATTCAAAGGCTCTCCCCCTGGGAGAGCTGTCAGCGCAAGCTGACTGAGAGGGCTCTATGCACCGACTTCTCTCCATCCTGGCCGCTCTGCTGATGAGCATCGGCCTCCTTGCCGTTGCGATTTACATCCCTGCCACGGCAGACTGGGTGATGCTCCCGCTGATGGAGCACTACGCTCCGCCGGAGGTCACTCGCCTTCCTGCTGAGGAATATGCTCCGGTGGCGGACATGATCACCCGCTATTTGAAGGGCGGAAACGACGCTTTCCAGCATGTTTTCACGGTGGACGGTACCGAGTTCGCCGCGTTCAACCAAAAGGAACAGCAGCACATGGCAGACGTGCAGGACTTGTTCCGGCTGTGCCGATTTGTGGCCTGGCTGGGCTGGGGCGTTGTCATCTTCGGCGGTCTGTCTGCCCGAAGGAGGCTCGCCTGGCGCACCTTCCGCCGCACACTGCTGGTCATCCTTGGCATCGTGACGGCCGGCATCGTTCTGGCCTGCATCGACTTCGACAGCCTGTTCGTGCTGTTCCACCAGGTCGCCTTCACCAACGACCTGTGGCTGCTCGACCCGCGCACCGATTTGCTCATCCGCCTGATGCCCATTGAATTCTTCATCAGCTACGCCGCCATCATCGGCGGGCTGTGGCTGACGGGGATGGCCGGGCTGCTGGTCGTCAGCACCATCATCATCAACAAACCAAACAAACTGAAGGGGGAGTGACCCCATGAATTACGTTGAATCCGCCCTTGCCCAGGCCGAGACATTGCGCGCCAAGGAGCACGTCCGCATCCTCGCCCTGGAGACCTCCTGCGACGAGACCGCCGCGTCCATCGTGGAGAACGGCCGCACCATCGTCAGCAACGTGGTGTTCAGCCAGATCGACCTGCACGCGCTGTACGGCGGCGTGGTGCCGGAGATCGCCAGCCGCGCCCATGTGGAAGCCTGCGACCGGGTCATCGACGAGGCCCTGCGCGAGGCCAATATGTCCCTTCAGGATGTGGACGCTCTCGCCGTCACCCACGGCCCCGGCCTGGTGGGCGCGCTGCTCACCGGCGTGAGCTGCATGAAGGGCCTCAGCTATGCGGCGGACAAGCCCCTCATCCACGTCAACCACATCGAGGGCCACGTCAGCGCCAACTACATCTCCAACCCCGAGCTGGAACCGCCCTTCGTGTGCCTGGTAGTCAGCGGCGGACACAGCCACATCGTGCGCGTGAATGACTACGGCGATTACACCCTGCTGGGCCAGACCACCGACGACGCTGCCGGCGAGGCCTTCGACAAGGCCGCCCGCGTGCTGACGCTGCCCTATCCCGGCGGCCCCCGCATCGACGCGCTGGCCGAAGAGGGCGATCCCCACTACATGCAGCTGCCCCATCCCCACACGCCCGGGCGCTATGATTACTCCTTCTCCGGCATGAAGACGGCCTTCCTCAACGCCGCCAACAAGCTGGAAATGAAGGGCGAGCCCCTCCCGAAGGCGGACATGGCGGCCTCCTTCCGGCATGCGGTGGTGTCTGCGCTGGTGGAGAAAGCCATCCTCGCCGCGAAGGAAACGAAGGCTCCGGCCCTCGCCATGGCCGGCGGCGTTTCCGCGAACCGCCTGCTGCGCCGCATGATGCAGGAGGAAGCCGACAAAGCAGGAATTCCGCTGTTTATGCCGAAATTGAACCTGTGCACCGACAACGCCGCGATGATCGCCTCCGCCGCCTACTTCCGGCTGATGAAGGGCGAAACCGCGCCGCTGACGCTCAACGCCATGCCCGCGCTGCGGCTGGTGTAAGGAGGTACATATGAACAGATTCCACGTTGAACTGTGGCGTATTGTCAAGTTCCTGCTCATCAACATGGCGGTGGGCGCAATTCTTGGGCTGGCCAATGGCCCCATCCTCAACGCGATCATGTCATCACCCAACAGTTCCACCGGGATGTGGCTGTCCATTCACAGCTATGCCCACATTCTCCTCAGCGCAACCATCCTGACGCTTGTGCACCGTTTTTTCACCTTCCGCGCAACAGAGAAGTGGTACATCGCCCTCCCGATCATGCTGGTTTTCACACTGGCATGGCAGTGGCTGAGCCACTTCCCGGTGGCCTTCGCCGCCCGCAATGGCGAGGAGGCACTGATAGCCATGAGCAACCTGCTGGGTTATGCTGCAATGATTCTGCAATACCTCCTCCAGCGCTGCGTGATCTACTCCCATAGCACCGATACCAACGGCTGGTACCGCCGTTTCCACTCTGACACCAATGAAGAAGGAGCGTATCCCTATGAATAAGAACGTCCTCCAGGCCATCAAATTTACCCTGTTCAGCCTCTCTGCCGGCATCATCCAGGTCGCCAGCTTTGCCCTGTTCCACGACGTGCTGGGCTGGGAGAGCTGGTGGATGAGCTACCTGCCCTCCCTGGCGCTGTCCGTCATCTGGAACTTCACCTTCAACCGCAAGTACACCTTCAAGCCCACCGGCCACGTCGTGCGCGATATGCTGCTGGTCGTGCTGTTCTACGCGGTGTTCACCCCCGCCTCCACCTGGCTGGGCAACTGGCTGGAGTCCGTTGGCGTACACGACTGGCTGGTGCAGCTGATCGTCATGTGCACGAACCTCGTGACCGAGTACCTGTTCCAGAAGTTCGTGGTGTATAAGGAGCCGAAGGAAGCTCAAGCCGAAAAGTAATCGCTTGGCACAGCAAAAACCCCTCCGCATGACACGCCGTCATGCAGAGGGGTTTTGTATTGGATAAATCATCAGTGAAGCATCGTCCGGAAGATCGCCTTGGCCCAGGACAGCCAGGCCGGCACGTTGGCGTCCAGCCAGTCCAGCATCAGGGGGACGTCTGCGGTATCGATGGTACCGATATGGGCATAGACGCTGCCTTCCGCTGCCGTTTTGCCCACGGCAATCAGCGCACAGGCTTCGTCGCCGACAGCAGCATAATGGCCGTTAGCCAGCGCGCCGACCGCGAAACTTCCCACCGACAGCGCGCCCACGGAGACAATGCCAATGCTGATCGCACCTGCCGCCATAACGCCCAGCGCGATGGCGCCGGCGGCCAGCAGACCCACAGCCAACGTTCCGCCCGCAAACACGCCCAGCGACAGCAGGCCAAGGGACAGTACGCCCATCGACAGCAATCCCAGCGAAAACACACCCTGCGCCAGCACGCCCACGGCGATCACGCCTTTGGCCTTCAGGCCCACGGCGATAAACCCGTGCGCATTGCGCCCGACGTGGTACAGGGGCATGCCCATGACCATCTTCTCGCTCTTGTATTCCCGGAAGAGCCTCCGGTACCAGTCGCCAGTACCTTCCTGCCCAACGGGCTGAGTCGCCTGCTTTTCGGCGACAGTATCCTTCAGCAGATAATCCATGGAGCAGTCAAACAGCTTGCCCAGTTCAACGAGCTTGGCCGTTTCGGGATAGGCGATGTTGGACTCCCATTTGCTGATGGACTGCCGGGACACGCCCAGCAAATCAGCCAGCTGTTCCTGTGTGTAGTTGTTTTCTTTTCTCAGTTTTGCGATTTTTTCACCGATTGTCATATCACTTGTTCCTCCCTTTCTCTGACGCAGCGTCACTCTGATTGTAGCGCTTCCGCCAGAAAAAGCCCACCAATCCTGCGTTTCCAAATGTAAACTTGCGGTTGCATCGCCTGTTTTGCATGCTATTTCGCAGGAACCGCTTATTTCCCCCGTTCTTTCAGCGCCTGGGCGATGCTCAATTTCTCCCAGGGGTAGGTCAGCTTGGGGTTTTCCGGGAAGTCGCGGTAGAGGCAGATCCGACTGTCCGCAGGCAGCTGATGCGCCACCTCGGTCAGGGGAGAGTTGGGGTCAAAATGCTGCAGCAGCTTCACGAGGTCGTACCCCTCAGGGGACTGCATCAGGTAGTAGCGGCTGCGGTCCACCTCGTGCATGTCCAGGCAGCCCAGGCTGTCGGTGATGGGCTGCACGGTGGAGACCGCGTCCCAGCCCTCCGTCAGCAGGCGGAGATACTCGTCGATGAGCTCGCCGGTCACCAGGGGACGCACCGCATCCAGGATGACCACCCGCTCGCAGCCCAGCTCCCGCAGGGCATTGAGGCCGTTGAGCAGCGTTTCATTGCGGACGCTGCCGCCATTTGCCGTGCGGAAGCCATGCTTCTTTTGCAGCGCGCGCAGCTGGGGGCAGTCCGCGCCGGCGACCATCACCACGTCCGCAGTTTTGGCCTGCATGGCAGCTTCGATGACGTATTCGATCACCATCTTGCGGCGGATGCGGGTGTACTGCTTGGGGACGGAAGCACCGAAGCGCGCGCCCACGCCGCCGGAAAGGATCAGCGCCGCATTCATTGGAGCGGCACCTCCTCCGGGGCTTCGGCGGATTCCTCCACCGCGTCCAGCGTGGGGGCCTTGGGCAGCTCGCCATTGCTGATGAGCATCATCGCCGTGCCAATGGCGGTATAGACGATCTCGCGGATGCGGGACATGATGGACGCCGTCAGGCTCAGGGGAGAAGCCAGATCCACCCAGGACATCGCCAGCGCCAGGCCCATCTCGCGGGTGCCGATCTGCATGGGGATGAAGCAGAACAGGTTGCCCACCAGCGACGCGCAGGACAGCGCCACCACGCAGTAAATGAAGGGCACCTCCAGCTCCAGGAAGAGGAAGATCAGGAAGAATTCCGCCGCCTCCAGCAGGCGGGCGGCATATTCGATGGCGGTGGTCAGCCAGAAATCCATGTGGCGGCTGTAGAAGGCCTCCATGTCCCGGTCGATCTCCTCAAACTGGGCGGATTTCTTCTCCATCAGGGCAACGATCTTCCTGCCTACGAGGGGCAGCTTGCCCAGCAGGTGCATGATGGACACCACCAGTCCCCGCTTGCAGTAGCGCAGGAACAGCACGATGCCCGCGCCGCACAGCAGCGCCATGAGCACCACGCCCGCCGTCACCCAGCCGGAGCCGGGGCAGCCGCTCACCAGATACAGCACCGCACCGGTGAACCAGAACATCACATGGGAGAAGGTGTTCATGACCGTGAAGGTCAGCGTGGAGGCCACGGACTTCTCCGTGCCCAGGTGGGGTTTCATCTCCATGATGCGGTAGAACTCGCCGCCCACCAGGCCCACGGGGGTCACATGGTTGAGGGCAAAGCCGGAGATCGTCACCCGCAGCATTTTACCAAAGGAGGGATTCTTCCCCCGCCAGCCCATGATAACGCCGTAGCCCAGCGCCTGCAGCACATAGATCAGGCCCCACAGGAGCAGCAGTGCGGGCAGCCACAGGGGCAGCCGTTCCAGCACCATGCCGGACCAGTCCACGCCGGAAAAATCCGTCGAGGCGATCATCACGATCACGCCCACCACGCCCACGCCGAAGAAGATCTTGTTCCAGATGGACGACTTGGGCTTCTTCTCGTTGTAACCGGGCAGCTTATACTTTTTGAGGATGTTCAGCGCGAGGTTCTCATAGCTGCGCTGGGTGTAGATCTTAAGCGCGCCAAAGCCGATGAACTCCAGCGGGAAATAGAGCAGCGGCACGCCCAGCAGCACCAGGGCAAAGAACAGGTACGCGCGGGCATTGAAGGTCAGCACATTGGTCAGCTGGATGTAGCGGCGGGAGCCGGTGAGGTAATCCTGTCGGATGCCCTCGCGGGTCGCATCGTCCGCAGCCAGATAGCCGTCCAGCACCTTCTGGAAGGTGGGGGTGATCTTCTCCTGGGAGAAGGTGAAGATCTCGTTGATCAGCAGCTCGATCTTCTTGAGGGCCGCGCCCTTCTTGGGCAAAGCCATGCGCTCGCGGTGGATGTCCGCGCTGCGCTGGAGCTCGTCGCCGTGCTTGTTCTTGAGGAAGAACAGGTGGATGTTGCGGTAGCGATCCGCCATGGTACACTGCTGTGCATGGCCGCCCAGACCGCAGACGATGGCAATCGCCCAGATGATCCAGCCCCAGGTGGGCCCGTTCAGGAAGGGGATGGGGTCATCGTAGAGCTTGCAGCACACGGCGCAGTACATCGCGATGTACCACAGCGTGGAGGAGGTGCCGTCCAGCACGCGGCCCAGGGGCGTTTTCATCCCGGTCAGGCGGGCCATCTGGCCGTCAGTGGAGTCCAGGATATTAGCGAAGATCACCAGCAGCACACCGACGAGGTTCCACCCGAAGCTGTCCGGGTAGAACAGGATGCCGCCCGCCACGCCGATGAACATGGACAGGATGGTGACCATGTTGGGCGTCCACTTGATGTGGATGAAGAAGCGGGTGAAGAGGTAGCCCAGGGGCTTGGTGAAGATCTTGTCGAAGGGTTCCTCGGTTTCGAGGGATTTATAGCTGGCCGGAACGTCGCGGCGCATGTCCGCGATAAACGCCCTGACCTTTTCGGAAAACGACATGGCTTTCGCCTCCTGATTGCTTATGTATTCGCCAGCGCGTCATAATAGTCCCAGGCGCGGCGTGCCCAGTCTGCCGAATAGCAGATCTCCTGATAGGTGTTGCCCTCAATAAAGGTGTTGCAGGCCCTGAGCGTGGTGTCAATGGCGAAGGCACGAAGGACTTCCTCGATGGGCGCGTTGTTCTGCGTCAGCCGCAGGACGAGGCTGCGGAAATAATCCGCCGGCAGGGGCTTCTCCTTCATCGCGGTGCCCAGATAGCGCGCCCACTCAAAGGCAAAGGGCGCAATGTACCCCAGCGGGTCGATCATCAGGCAGGAATCCCCCTCCTCCAGGAGGTTGAAGGCATGGGCGTCGCCGTGGATGAGGCAGCGCTCGCGCCCTGCAAAGGCAGCCATGGCCTTCTCCGCCCGCTCGATGGACAGGGCCAGGTGGGCATAGCCTGCATCGCCGGTGCGGGCGATCTCCTGCAGCGCATTGGCGCTGACCTCCGCCAGCACGTCCTCATAATGGGGGACGTGGGCTTCGTCCTCCGCCGTGGCAGCGCAGCGCTGCGCATACAGGGCGGCAATGGCAGCTTCCTTGCAGGCAGGCTCAGCATTCTCCTCCGCCGTGACGTACTTGAGCAGCAGCGCGCCCATCTTTTCGTCCACCTCGTACAGGGGACACATCTCCTTGTAGGGCAGGTGACGATAGCAGTACACCTCTCCCTGCAGCCGCGGGGAGAACCAGGGCACGATCTTCACCGCGACCTTGCCGTATTTTTCACTCTGGCCGTAGAGGATGGTGCCAAAGCGGGACTCCCGCTCAAAGCCCTCCACCTTCACGCCCCACATATCCTCCAGTCGGCGGACTTCCGCCTGGAAGCTCTCCAGCCACCCCGGCGTATGCTCCGGGTACTGCTGCATCAGGTATTGCAGCGTGGCCTGGGAAATAAATGCTTGATTCGACATGAATAATTGCCTCTTTCGGATGATCTGTTTGACAATGCGAAAATGGTCTGATAAGCCATCGTTTATTATATCAGCGATTTGTGAATTGAGCAAGTCTTTTGGCTGTATGGGTCGATTTCTAACGAAATTCTCAGGAAGAAAAAGCCGGTTGTCATATCCTGCCGGATATGGTATAATGTATGTCACCCACAACCCGACATCTGCCCTTGCGAAAGGAAGATTCTTTGATGAAAAAGCTCGTATTTATGCTATCCCTCGTCACGCTGCTGCTGGTGATGGGCGGCGTGGCCTTCGCAGCCCACCCCTGCGACCAGTGCGGCAGCTCCAACACCAGCCTGATCGGCTCCGGCGCCTGGTGCCACTGGTACTGCGAGGCCTGCGATTACACCACCTCCCGCAACCATGACCCCAACAGCTACAACTCCGGCCTGTCCCCCAACAGCTGCTCGGGTCATTGCCGCTGGTGCGGCGCGTCCGCGGTGTGGTCCAGCCACAATTTCGCCACCTGGACCTACAACAGCGACGTCACCTGCACCACCGACGGCACGGAGACCTCTCGCTGTTCCAATGCCCACTGCAATGCCACTACCACCCGGCCCGCGCCTGGCTCCGCCTATGGGCATGATTACTCCAACAAGGTCACCCATCGCCCCATGTGCGATAACATCGGCTACGTCGCCAACACCTGCACCCGCTGCGGCGATACCTACGCCACCGACATCAAGGCCGCCCTGGGCCATGATTACAGCAGCTGGATCTACAATGGCGACGGCACCCATACCGCCACCTGCTCCCGCCCCGGCTGCGAGAGCGGCTACACCGCCGCCTGCTCCCCGGTGACCAGCGTAGTCGGCGGCACAAAAATGAGCCTGTGCACCATCTGCGGTCACCGCATCAGCCAGGGGGACGGCTCCAGCATGGAGACCTCCGGCAATGCCGGCGCGCACCTGGATATGACCGAGCTCCCCGGCGAGCTGGTGGTGCTGGTGGATGCGGCTCCCCTGGACGTCCCCATGGTCACCGACGCCTTCTACATGTTCGTCACCAGCCTGCAGAAGGAAGGCGTGGAGATGGATTTCTCCGGCCGCGTGGAGATCACCATCGACCTGAACGAGCATCCCTTCGAAATGCCGGACAGCATCTTCTTTGAGATGCCCCCCTCCCAGCTCAAGGCCCGCGCCTTCAAGATCGTCCTGGTGCAGTACGAGATGGTGAACGGCGTCCCCACCGAGGTGTGGCATGAGGTGCCCTTCACCCTCAAGAATGGCATCCTGACCTTTGAAACCGAGAAGATGGGCGTGTTCCTGATGGTGCTGAACATCGTGGAAGCCCCCACGGCGCAGTAAAATCGCATTGTAAAACGGCCTCCCCGTGCATATGGGGAGGCCGTCGTGTTTGTCTGCACAAAAGGCTCTCCCTGAGGAGAGCCTTTTGCATATATTGCGTCATTCCTTCTTCAGCCACTTGGGCATCATGGCCTTGAGGCCGCCCTTGCCGCGCAGCGTCAGCACCACGCTCTGCAGCAGGATGAAGAAGCACAGCATCGCGCCCACGGTGATCTCCTGCCACCAGGGATCGCGAAGGCCCGAGGTGGTGACGATGGAGTTGATCGTCGCCAGGGTCATCACGCCAAAGAGGGTGCCGATCACGTTGCCCACGCCGCCGGAGAGCAGCGTTCCGCCGATGATGGCGGAGGCAATGGCGTTCATCTCCGCGCCGGCTGCGTTGGTGGCGTTGCCCGCGCCGGTGTGCATCATGAACACGAAGCCCGCGATACCGGAGAGCAATCCACTGATGACGTAGCTGATAAAGCGGGTGCGCTTGACGTTCACGCCCAGCATCAGCGCACTGTTGCTGTTGCCGCCGATGGCATAGAAGCCGCGGCCCAGCTTGGTCTTGCGCAGCATGAAGAACACGATCACCACGATCACCAGCGCGACCACCACGCCGATCTCCGCGCGGGCGGGGATCAGGTTGCCCTTCTTGGCGATGTAGCCCAGCCAGGGGATCTCGATCTTGGTCTTCATCAGCGCCTTGAAGCCCGCGTGGGCCACCTTCTGCGGCTGAACGCTGACGATGGTGGTCATGCCGCGGGCGAAGAACATGCCCGCCAGGGTGATGATGAAGGGCTGGATCTCCAGGTAGGAGATGAGGAAGCCCTGTGTGAGGCCGAAGGCCAGGCCGATGCCGATGGCCAGCAGCGCCGCGGTAAAGATGCTTCCGCCGCTGTTGAGATGCACCACGCAGGACATGACCACCAGCGCGATCACGCCGCCGACGGAAATGTCGATGCCGCCGCCGATCATCACGATGGTCAATCCGCAGGCAACGATGATCAGCGCCGCATTGTCGTTGAGCATGTCAAACACGCGCTGCCAGCGGAGGAATCCGCCGCCCCAGATGGCCATGGCGGAGAAGTACATGGCGAAGAAAATACCGATGGTAATGGTCACGAGCAGCATGGTATCGGTCAGCGGCTCGCGGCGTCTGGCAGGATTGCGCTTCATCATGCTGCCACCTCCTTCTTCGCGGGGATGCGGGCCTTGACCTTCGTCCACAGGCGGTTCATGGCCTGCTTGACGATGGGAGAGGAGATCACCACGATGAGGATGATAACGACGGCCTTGTAGGCTTTCACGTCGGTGGAAGGCACCTTCATGGCGTAGAGTGTGGTGGTCAGCGCCTGGATGGCGTAAGCGCCCAGCACCGAGCCGGTCACCTTGAACTTGCCGCCGCCCAGCGCGTTGCCGCCGATGGCCACCGCCAGAATCGCGTCCATTTCGATCTCCAGCAGCATCGTCTCATGGTTGATCAAGCTCAGGCGGCTGACGCTGATGCAGCCTGCCACCGCGCAGCAAAGGCCCAGCACCAGGAAGGAAGCCAGCTTGATGAACATGGGGTTGATGCCGTTGAGGCGGGCGGCGCGCTGGTTGATGCCCACCGTCTGGGTGTACAGGCCCAGGGTGGTGAAGCGGAACACCAATCCCAGCAGCAGACCCACCGCCGCCACGATGATGATCGGCGTGGGGATGGGGCAGCCGGGAATAAAGCTGCCGATGGCGGTGATCAGCGGGCTGGAAATGGTGGGCGTCGCGCCACCGTTGATCCAGTAAGCGATGGAGCGGCCGCAGGTGAAGAGCACCAGGGTGGCGATCATCGGCTGGATCTTGAAGACGGAAACGAGGGTGCCGTTGAAGGCGCCAAAGAGCATCGCCACCACGCAGCAGGCCAGGAAGCCCACCACGATGGAGCCGATGGTGATCTCGCCCCCGCGCAGGATCTTGACGAACACGCTGCCGGCGATGGTCGCCAGCGCGCCCACGGAGATGTCCTGGCCGCCGCAGGCCGCGGTGACCAGCGTCATGCCCATGGCGATGATCGCCAGCTCCGACGCACCGTTGAGGATCGAGACCAGATTGCCCGCCAGCACGGGATTGCCCAGGTTGTTGGTGCTCATGTATACCGAGAAGAAGCTGGGGTCACGGATCAGGTTGAACACCATGATCAGCAGGATGGACAGCAGCGGCACGAGCAGCTGGGCATACTTGCTCCATTTGAATTTGGATGCATGGGCCTTCATCTTACTCGTCACCTCCCGCAATCGTCCGCATCACATTGTCCTGACTCAGTTCCGTCCCGCGCAGCTCGCCCACGATGCGCCGGTCGCGCATGACGATCAGCCGCGAGCAGGTGCGCAGCATTTCCTCGATCTCCGAGGAAATGAAGGTCACGCTCATGCCCTCCTCGGCCAGCTTGCGCACCAGACGCTGGATCTCCGTCTTCGTGCCCACGTCGATGCCGCGGGTCGGCTCATCCAGGATCAGGTACTTGGGGTGGGTCAGCAGCCAGCGGGCCAGGATGACCTTCTGCTGATTGCCGCCGGAGAGGGACTTGATGGGCGTGTCGCTGGAAGCGGTCTTGATCTCCAGCGCACGGATGTATTCGTCCGCGAATTCCTCCTGCTCCTTCTGGCTCAGGGGGCGGAAGAAGCCCTTCATCACCTGCAGGGCAAGGATGATGTTCTCCCGCACGGACAGATCGGCGATGATGCCGTCGTCCTTGCGGTCCTCGGGCAGATAGCCGATGCCATGCTTCATGGCCTGCTTCGGGTTGCCGATCCTGACCTTCTGGCCGTCCATCTGCACAGCGCCGCCGCCCACGCGGTCCGCACCGAAGATGGCGCGCACGCTCTCGGAGCGGCCGGAGCCCAGCAGGCCCGTGAAGCCGTTGACCTCGCCCTTACGGATGGCAAAATCAAAGGGAGCGATGCCTGCCGCGCTGGACAGATGCGCCGCCTCGTACACCGGGGTTCCGGCAAAGGCGTCCTCGCTGTCGTCCCGCTTAAGGTCGCTCAGGCCCTGCAGCTCCTTGCCCATCATCTTCGCGACCAGCTCCACCTGGGGCAGGTTTTCCACCGCATACTCGCCCACCAGCTCGCCGTTACGCAGCACGGTGATGCGGTCGCTGACGGCATAGACCTGCTCCAGGAAGTGGGTGACGAAGATGATGCCCACGCCCCGGCTGCGCAGATCGCGCATGAGGGTGAAGAGCATCTCGACTTCCTTGTCGTCCAGGGAGGAGGTGGGCTCATCCAGGATGAGCACCTTGCAGTCCATGTCCACCGCGCGGGCAATGGCGACCATCTGCTGCACCGCCAGGGAGCAGGAGCCAAGCTGCTGCCTGGGACGGGCGGGGATGTGCAGGCTGTCCAGGATCTCCCCGGCCCGCTGGTAGCGCTTGCGCCAGCCGACAAGGGCGGCCTTATCCCGGCCGATGAACATGTTTTCCGCCACAGTCAGGTTGGGACAGAGGGTGATCTCCTGATACACGGTGGAGATACCGGCCTTCTGCGCGTCCTGGGGGGAGCGGATCACGACCTCCTTGCCCTCGATGCTGATGGTGCCGGCGTCCTTGGTATATACGCCGGTCAGCACCTTGATGAGGGTGGATTTGCCCGCGCCGTTCTCGCCCATCAGCGCATGGATCTCCCCGGCCCGCAATGTGAAGTCCACATTATGCAGCGCGCGCACGCCGGGGAAGGACTTCCCGATGCCCCGCATGGACAGCACGATCTTGTCCTGCATGTAGATTCCTCCTTCGCGTCCTGCATGAAATGCTCCTGTAAAAATGCATGCAGGGCTTTTACAACCCGAAGCCCAGGCAGCGGTGTGGGGTTATCCTCCACAGTGGCCGCTGCCTGGGCAGATCACTCAATGGTTAATGCTTCAAGGGAAGATTACTCGCCCAGGCCGTAAGCGTCGATGTCAGCCTGAGTGATGGTAGCAGCGTCAAAGCCCTTCTCCTCGGAGATGACCAGCTTGGTCTCGATGGTCTCGCCGGCTTCCAGCTTCTGGATCATGTCAGAGATGACCTGAGCCTGGAAGGGAGAGCACTGACCGTCGTAGTTCCAGGTGCCGGCGAGCACTTCGCGCAGAGCCCAGCGGTTGCAGTCGAAGCCCATCACGATGACCTTGCCGCCCACGCCGTGGGTGATGCCAGCCTCGTCCAGCGCAGCCACAGCGCCGCGGGCCATGCCGTCGTTCTCAGCGTAGATGATGTTGAAGTCTTCCTTGGAGTTGATGACGGCCTCGACGATCTTCTTCGCTTCGGCTTCGTCCCAGGTAGCAGTCTGCTGGACAACGATGGTCCAGTTGTCGTTGGCGGCAACCTGAGCGTCCAGAGCGCCGGTACGGCCGATCTGAGCGTCAGAACCCATAGCGCCCTGGATGTGGATGATCTTGTACTCGGGCAGCGCCTGAGCGATCAGCCATTCCACGGCCAGCTTGCCCTGGTTCGCCATGTCAGACACGACGGCAGCAGCGTACAGCTCTTCGTCACAGTCGATCATGCGGTCGAACAGGAACACGGGGATGCCATTCTCCTGCGCGGAAGCCAGCACGGCGTCCCAGCCGGTGGTCTCGGCGGCAGAGATGAGCAGGTAATCCACGCCATCGGTGATGAACTGCTGAGCGGCGGAGAGCTGCTCGTCGTTCTTCAGGCTGTAGAAGGTCTTGGCAACGTAGCCGTTCTCAGCGGAGAAGACGGCCTCGAAGTCCTTCACGTTGGCCTCGCGGTAGCCGGACTCGGACGGGGGGTTATTCACGATGCCCACGGTGATCTCAGCCGCGGCAACGCCGATGGTCATGATGCACACCATCATGAGGGCAACAAACAGACGGGCAAACTTCTTCATTTTAGGGCCTCCTATCTCTATTTGTCCATTTCGGTGGACTTTCTGATATTATTCTATATGATCGCGTTGTGATTTACATTCAAATTCTTTCAAAGATATTAGCAACTATTTTTGAGAAATTTTCCCTGAAAAGCAGAAAATGATAAATCCTTTCGAAATTTGACAGATTTTTTCGCAGGGGATGAGGCCGCGCAAAATATATGCTATAATGGACTTTAGAGGTGTTTGCCATGAAAAAAGAAGGTCGCTTTGCCAACCGGAGCATCGAGCAGCAGATCGCCAGGCTGCTCTTGACCATCCTCCCGGTGATGGGCGGCATTATCGTACTGCTGATCGTCACGCTGTTCTCCATCAACTCCCGCTACACGTCGGTGCTCATGAGCGCCAATACCGCGGCGGATTTCAACAAGGAATTCAAGGTGATGCTGGATTCCGGCATGTACAACCACGTTATCCGCCCCCGCAGCGAAAGCTCCGTGGAGGAGCTGCCCATGGACGTGCTGGATGACGCCCTGGACGTGCTGACCCGCCTGGAAGCCATCACCACGCTGCCGGACAACCGCTGGCGCATCCAGAGCATGCTGGACATGTGCGAGAATCTGCGGCAGTACATGGTAGAGATCGCCCTGGAGGATTCTTACGACCAGCGCATGATCCTGCTGGAACGCAACATCCGCGGCGAAACCGGCCTGACGGTGCTGCTGGAAACCTACATGCATGATTACATCGGCGACGAGGTGCGGGAGCTGGCCCGCATCCAGGGACAGATCCGCGCCCAGGTGATGGTGCTGTCCATCGTCATCGTGGCGGCGGTGCTGGTGCTGATCACCGCCATCGTGCTGTATTCCGTGCGGGTGACGCGGCGCATCACCGGGCCCATCAGCGTGCTGAGCCGCAAAGCCCAGCAATTCGGCAGCGGCGACTTCACCCCCACCCCCGTCAACACCCATATCACCGAGCTGCAGACCCTGGACACCGGCTTCAACGACATGGCCCTGCGCATCAACGCGCTGATGGAAAAGCAGATGGAGGATCAGCGCTCCCTCCACCGGGCGGAGCTGGAGCTGCTCCAGGCGCAGATCAACCCCCACTTCCTCTACAACACCCTGGACTCCATCGCCATCCTCGCCGAGGATGAGCGCGCCGAGGACGTGGTGACCATGGTCACCAGCCTGTCCACCTTCTTCCGCAACTCCCTCAACAAGGGCGCGGACGTGCTCACCCTGGGCGCGGAGTGCGCGCAGGTGCAGTCCTACCTGGAGATCCAGCAGATCCGCTATTCGGACATATTGCGCTATGAGATCAGCGTCCCCCAGGAACTGATGGACTGCATGGTGCCCAAGCTGATCCTTCAGCCGCTGGTGGAAAATGCCCTGTACCACGGCATCAAGAACCGCCGGGGCATGGGTCTGATCACCGTGACGGGCGAAGAGCAGGACGGCAAGCTCCTCCTGAAGGTGACCGACAACGGCGCCGGCATGGACGAGGAGCAGGTGCGCGAGCTGCAATCCGGCATCTACGAGGACAAGCACACCGGCCTTGGCCTGGTGAACGTACACAAGCGCATCCGCCTGTACTGCGGCGCTCCCTACGGCCTGTCCTTTGAGAGCGCCGCCGGCAAGGGCTCCACCGTGTCCATCCTGCTGCCCATGAACCGCAGCTTTGCAGAAAAGGAGGGGGAATCCCGATGAAACACCGCACACTGGCGCTGCTGCTGATCCTGTGCCTGCTCCTTGGCGGATGCGCCGCGCCCGCAAGCAAGCCGGCAGATGCAGACTACGAGGCCCCCATCGTCGTGGGCTTCTCCCAGGTCGGCGCGGAGAGCGACTGGCGCAACGCCAACACCCGCAGCATGCAGCAATCCCTCTCCCCGGAGAACGGCTTCCGCCTCATCATCGACGACGCCCAGCAGAAGAAGGAACGGCAGATCACCGCCATCCGCAACTTCATCCATCAGGGCGTGGACTACATCGTCCTGGCCCCCACCACCGAGGACGGCTGGGACACCGTGCTCTCCGAGGCGCGGGCGGCGGGCATCCCGGTCATCATCATCGACAGGATGATCTCCGGCGGAGACAGCGCGGCGGACGACAGCCTCTTCACCTGCTGGATCGGCTCCGACTTCCGCCGTCAGGGCGACACCGCCGTCGCCTGGATGGAGCAGAAATTCGGCGATACGCCCCTGCGCATCGTCCATCTGCAGGGCAATTATGGCTCCTCTGCCCAGGCGGGGCGCACCGCCAGCCTGGATGCAGGCCTGGCCCGCAATCCCCACTGGACCCTGGCCGCCCGCGACAGCGGCGATTTCACACAAGCAAAAGGCCAGGAGCTTGTGGAAGCTTACCTGGCCCAGGGCATCGGTTTCGATGTGATTTTTGCTGAGAATGACAACATGGCCTACGGTGCCATCGATGCGCTCAAGGCTGCGGGCCTCGTGCCCGGCAAGGATGTGCATATCGTCTCCTTCGACGCCAACCGCACGGCGCTGGAGATGGTCATGAACGGGGAGATCAGCTTCGACGTGGAGTGCAATCCCCTGCATGGCCCGCGGGTGCGGGCGGTCATCGAGCAGCTGGAAAAGGGCGAAACGCCCCTGAAGCTGACCTATGTGTCCGAGAGCGCCTTTGACGCTGAGGGCCTCACCCGGGATCTCATCGACAGCCGGGGTTACTGATCCCCCTGCGCGCGGCTGCGGTACTCCTTCGGCGTGATGCCCTCCATCTTGCGGAAGACATGGCTGAAGTAATTCGGCTCGTTATAGCCGATCTCCATGGCGATGGTGGAGAGCTTCATGCTGGTGGTGGCCAGCAGCTCCTTGGCGCGCTCGATCCGCATGGCCGTGAGGTAGTTGATGAAGGAGCGCCCCACCGTCTGGGAAAACACGGTGCTGAAGTGCGCCGAGGACAGCCCCACATACTTGGCCACGCTGATCAGCGATATATTCGGATCGCAGAAATTCTCAGCCACGTATTTTTCAGCCCTGCTGATGACGTGGCTGTATTTCATTGCGCCCAGGTTTTCCTCCCGCAGGGACGCCGCCTGGCGGATCAGCTCCACCGCCATCTGGCGGAAGCTGTCGATGTGGCTGGAGGCCGTCATCACGTCATGCTCGCTGGTGAGGCGGGTGGCCACATCCCGGGCGTCCACGCCGGGGCTGGCCTTCACGATCTGCTGCACCGTCATCTTCAGCAGGTCGATCAGCGCGTAGTAGCGCATCAGCGTGCTGCCGAAGCGGTTGCCCTCAGGGCTTTCCAGCACCTCGTTGACCAGCTGAGGCACCTCCTGCACCGACACCCGCTGCAGCTTCTGCTGGAACGCCGGGCCAAAGGGATCCCCCAGCTCGATCATCTCCGCCGCGATCTGCGCAGCGTCGTTCACGTCCACCACCTGGCCCACGGACACGCCGTACACCTTCCGCAGCAGATCCGCCGCGGTGCGATAGGCATGGCACACGGCGCTCAGCCGATGCACGACGCTGCCCACCACCGTGGTAATCTCCGGAGAGATCTCCCGCAGCTCGTGGCGCAAGATGGCGATGAACTGGTACACCCGCTCGCTGAGCTGCCCTGCGTCCTGCCCGTCGCACAATACGGTCAGCTGGCTGGGCTCGGTGAAGTAATGCAGGGGCATCTGCAGCCGCTCCATCAGGTTCTGCACGGAGATCTGCAGCAGCCGGTAATCCGCCTCCTGCCCGAAGGAGAACAGCACCAGCTGATAGCACGGGCTGACCACGTCCATCTTCAGCGCCCGCGCCTTTTCCAGCAGCGTGCTGGTGTGAAGCCCGCCGTAGAGCAGCTGCTGCATGAAGTGCTGGCGCAGGGCATACTGCACCTCGTCGCTGTCGTAGCCATGGGCGGTGGTGCTTTGCTGCTTGTCCTTCTCGATGCGGCGGGCCATTTCCTCAATGGCCTTCGTCAGCTCCGGCGGACGGATGGGCTTGAGCAGATACTGATCCACCCCCAGGGAGATGGCCTTTTGGGCGAATTCAAAATCGCCGTAGCCGCTGATGATGACGATCTTCAGCCAGGGCATGATGGCCTTGGCATGCTGGATAAGCTCGAAGCCGTCCAGGAAGGGCATGCGGATATCGGTCAGGACGATGTCCGGCATCAGGTCCTGCATCATGGACAGGGCCATCTCGCCGTCCGACGCCTCGCCGCACAGGGCAAACGGGCCCGGCATGCTCTCGATCACCTTGCGGATATTCTGGCGGATCAGCAGCTCGTCCTCCACGACGAAAATCTGGTACATCCTTCGTCCCCCCTTATCGTCCGCATCCAATATGATAATATTATACCGCCTTTCCCGTCATTTCGCAATACAGGGCTGCGCAAATGCCGGAAAAGGCGGTGTATTTGCTGTATGAGCGGGTTCAGACCGCGTGGGGTATATCGCGGTGACCCATCTTGGGCTCCAGGAATTCCTGGGTGTGGTAGAGGCTGATGTGGCCGCTCAGGGCATAGCTGACCGCGCAGGCAATGCCGAACAGGGGCAGATATTCCGCGCCAAAGAGCTCCACGGACAGCACCATCGAGGCCAGCGCGCCATTGGTCACACCGCAGAACATGGCGATGATACCCAGTCCCGCGCCCAGGGCCGGATCCAGCCCCAGCAGCGGCGCCACCACACAGCCCAGCGTCGCGCCGATAAAGAAGGAAGGAACGATCTCGCCGCCCTTGAAGCCCACCCCCAGCGTCAGCGCGGTAAAGAGGATCTTCAGCAGGAAGGCCTCCGGGGCCGCATGTCCCTTGAGCGCCTCCAGAATGACGTGCATGCCGCTGCCCTGATAATCCGCCGTGCCCAGCAGCAGGGCCAGCAGCGCGACCGCCGCGCCGCCCAGGGCAATGCGCAGAAAATCATTGGGAACAGCCTTGCGCAGATAACGGCCGGAGAGGTGCATCACCTGGCAGAAGATGACCGCCACCACGCCGCAGCACAGGCCCACGCCCGCAGACTGCAGCAGCGTCAGCCAGGTGGTATCCGCCAGACCGCCCGCCAGGGGGAAGGCTTCCGCCGGGGCGCCGATGGCAGCGGCCACCAGCTTCGCCGTCAGGGCGGAGATCAGGCAGGGCAGCAGCGCCCGGTGGTTGATCCGGCCAATCTCGATGATCTCCACCACAAAGATGGTGGCTGCCAGGGGTGTGCCGAACAGGGCGGAAAACAGCGCCGCCATGCCGCAGAGCTGGAACACCCGGCGGTTATCCCCCAGGGGCTTCATCAGGCGGGACATGGCCACGCCGATGGAGCCGCCCAGCTGCAGCGCCGCGCCCTCCCGACCTGCGGAGCCGCCGGTCAGGTGGGTCAGCGCAGTGGAAATGAAGATCGCCGGGGCCATTTTGATGCTCACGCCCTCCTGGGTGCGGACGGTCTTGATGATCTCGTCCGTGCCGATGGTCAGCGGCAGCTTCAGCAGCTTGTACAGCCCGGCAATGACCAGGCCCGCCACGGGCATCAGCCAGGGCAGCCAGGGGGTATGCTGGCGCAGGTGGGTGGCTTTCTCCACCACGATAGCGAACGCGCCGCCCACCACGCCGCAGACAGCACCCACCGCCGCAGCCATCAGCGTCCACACCACAAAGGCGCGGACGTAATACAGAACTTCCTTCAACTTGTTCATCATGGGTATTTCCTCCGGTGCAGGGGATTTCCGTTCCCTGCGCGGGGTATTATAGCACTTTCGGCTATCCGGTGCAAGGGGAAAACGCAGCGGTTCCCGGCCAAAATGAACCATTGTCATCCTGCCCGAAATGTGGTATGCTGAAGCCACAACGATCCGAACGGAGGCATCCCCATGAACCACACCATCTACCTTGCCGGCGGCTGCTACTGGGGCGCGGAAAAGTACCTGTCCAACATCGCGGGCGTTCAGGAAACAGAGGTCGGCTTTGCCAACGGCCACGTCGATGCGCCCGCCTACGTGCAGGTCAAAAAGGGCGACACCGGCCACGCCGAGACCGTCCGCGTGGTGTATGACGACGCGATCCTTCCGCTGGAAAAGCTGCTGCGGCTGTTCTTCCGCATCATCGACCCCACCAGCTTTGAACAGCAGGGCGAGGACGTCGGCAACCAGTACCGCACCGGCATCTACTGGGTAGACGCGGCGGATGAAGCCGTCGTCCGCGCAGAGCTCAGCAAGCTGCAGGCGCAGTACTCTGCGCCCGTCATGGTGGAAGCCTGCGAACTGGCCTGCTTCTACCCGGCGGAGGAGTATCATCAAAAGTACCTGGACAAGACCCCCGGTGGCTACTGCCATGTATCCTGGGACGAGATCGACTGGGTGAAAACCGTCGATCTGCACGAAATCTGACAGAAAAACGCGCCTGCGATGAAATGCAGGCGCGTTGCTTTTTGGTGTGATTGGGGTGTCAGCCCAGCTTGCCCTCGTGGAAGTGTTTGCGGCACAGGCTCACATACTGGCTGGAGCCGCCCAGGAGGATCTGATCGCCCTCCTTGACCACCTTTCCATCCACCACGCGTGCGTTGCAGATCGCCTTGCGGCCGCACCAGCAGATGGTCTTGACCTCCTCGATGGAGTCCGCCCAGGCCATCAGCCACAGGCTGCCCTCGAAGAAATTCTCCTGGAAGTCCGTGCGCAACCCGTAGCAGATGACGGGGATGTTCAGCTCATCCACGATGCGAACCAGCAGCTGCACCCGCTCCTTGGTGATGAACTGCGCCTCGTCCACGATGACGCAGTCGTAGCCGCGCACGTCGTCGAGGGTGATGTCCTCCACGAAGCGGCACTCGGTTTCCAGCCCGCAGCGGGACTTCACCGTGGATGCGCCGTCGCGGTTTTCCAGCTTCGGCTTGAGCATGAGCACCTTCTGGCCCCGCTCCATGTAGTTGTACTGCACCATGATGGCGTTGGCGGTCTTGCTGGAGCCCATCGCTCCATAACGGTAGTAAAGCTTGGCCATAAAGGGCACCTCGTTTCGCATAGTATCTACATGATACCACATATTTTGACAGAAAAAAAGACTTGACAAAAAAACTGCACATTTTCCCTTGACAGAATGGTCAAACTGAGATAGAATACATCTGACCAAAGGTCAAAGATAGTCAAACATTCCGACCATCTTCCATCAAGGAGGAATGCCTATGAATATGAATCAATTCACCCAGAAGACCATCGAGGCCATCCAGCGTGCCCAGCAGATCGCGGTTGAATACGGCCACCAGCAGGTCGACCAGGAGCATGTGATGCTCGCTCTGACGGAGGACAGCACTGCTCTCATCCCCCAACTGCTGACGAAGTGCGGCCTGTCGGCGGATGCCCTGCGTGCTGCGCTGACGGATGCGGTGGGGCGCATCGCCCGCGTATCCGGCCCCGGCAGGGAGGCCGACAAGGTCTACATCTCCCCCGATTTGGAGAAAGCGCTGATCGAGGCCGAAGCCCGCGCCAAGCAGATGAAGGACGAGTACCTCAGTGTGGAGCATGTCTGGATGGGCCTGTGCGGCAAGCCGGGCGCTCGCGTGAAGGACATTTTGAAGCGCATCGGCTATGACGAGAAGGCCTTCCTCAAGGCGCTCAGCGAGGTGCGCGGCGCGACCCGCGTCACCACCGACAACCCGGAGGAAACCTACGACGCGCTGAAGAAGTACGGCTCCGACCTTGTCGAGCTGGCCCGGCAGAACAAGCTCGATCCCGTCATCGGCAGGGACTCGGAGATCCGCAACGTGATCCGCATCCTCTCCCGCAAGACCAAGAACAACCCCGTCCTCATCGGCGAGCCCGGCGTGGGCAAGACCGCCATCGCCGAGGGCCTGGCCCAGCGCATCGTGGCCGGCGACGTACCGGATTCCCTCAAGGAGCGCACCATCTTCTCCCTGGACATGGGCAGCCTGATCGCGGGCGCAAAGTTCCGCGGCGAATTCGAGGAGCGCCTCAAGGCCGTCCTCGCGGAGATCAAAAAGAGCGAGGGCCGTATCATCCTTTTCATTGACGAGCTGCACACCATCGTCGGCGCGGGCAAGGCCGACGGTGCGATGGACGCGGGCAATCTGCTCAAGCCCATGCTGGCCCGGGGCGAGCTGCACTGCATCGGCGCGACCACGCTGAACGAATACCGTCAATATATCGAGAAGGACGCGGCCCTCGAGCGGCGCTTCCAGCCGGTGCTGGTGGGCGAGCCCACGGTGGAGGACACCATCGCCATCCTGCGCGGACTGAAGGAGCGTTACGAAGTGTTCCACGGCGTGAAGATCCAGGACGCAGCCCTGATTGCCGCCGCGACCCTGTCCAACCGCTACATCACCGACCGCTTCCTGCCGGACAAGGCCATCGATCTGGTGGACGAGGCCTGCGCGATGATCCGTACGGAGATCGACTCCCTGCCCACCGAGCTGGACGACGTCCGCCGCCGCATCATGCAGCTGGAAATTGAGGAGGCTGCCCTCAAGAAGGACGACGACGCGCTGACGCAGGCTCACCTTGCGGAGGTGCAGAAGGACCTCGCCGAGCAGCGTGACGTCTTCAACCAGATGAAGGCGAAGTGGGACGCGGAGAAGAACGCCATCGCCAAGGTAACGAAGCTCCGCGAGGAGATCGAGCGCGTGAACGGCGAGATCGCCGCCGCCGAGCGCACCTACGACCTCAACCGCGCCGCAGAATTGAAGTACGGCGAGCTGCCCCGATTGCAGAAGGAACTCGCCGACGAGGAAGCCGTCGCGGACCAGGCCAAGTCCGAGGACAGCCTGCTGCGCGACCGGGTCACCGACGAGGAAATCGCCCGCATCGTGGGCCGCTGGACGGGCATTCCCGTCTCGAAGCTCATGGAGGGCGAGCGCGAAAAGCTGCTCCACCTGGAAGACGTGCTGCATGAGCGGGTCATCGGCCAGGACGAGGCCGTCACCCGCGTGGCGGAGGCCATCCTGCGTTCCCGCGCGGGCATCCAGGACCCCAACCGCCCCCTGGGCAGCTTCCTGTTCCTCGGCCCCACCGGCGTTGGCAAGACCGAGCTGGCGAAGGCCCTCGCCCAGGCCCTCTTCGACGACGAGAAGAACATGGTGCGCATCGACATGTCCGAGTACATGGAGAAATTCAGCGTCAGCCGCCTGATCGGCGCGCCTCCCGGGTACGTCGGCTACGACGAGGGCGGCCAGCTGACCGAGGCCGTGCGCCGCAAGCCCTACTCCGTCGTGCTGTTCGACGAGGTGGAAAAGGCTCACCCGGACGTGTTCAACGTGCTGCTGCAGGTGCTGGACGACGGCCGTATCACCGACTCCCAGGGCCGCACGGTGGACTTCAAGAACACCATCCTCATCATGACCTCCAACCTGGGCAGCGAGTATCTGCTCAATGGCATCGAAAACGGCGAGATCACTGAATCCGCCCGCACCGCGGTGGATCGGCTGCTGAAGACCCACTTCCGCCCGGAATTCCTCAACCGCATCGACGAGATCGTCTACTACAAGCCGCTGACCAAGGCGGAAATCGGCCGCATCGTCGGCCTGATGGTGGACGCCCTCAACAAGCGCCTTTCCGACAAGCAGCTGAGCGTGGAGCTCACCGCCGCCGCGATGGACGCTGTCATCGACCAGGGCTTTGACCCGACCTTCGGCGCGCGCCCCCTCAAACGCTACCTGCAGAGCAAGGTGGAGACGCTGATCGCAAGGCGCATCATCGCCGCGGACGTGAAGCCCGGCGACGTGCTCACCGTGGATGTGGGCGACACGGGCAGGCTCTGCGTCTGCTGACGCCATCAAAAAAGCCTCCGGATGCTCTGCATCCGTAGGCTTTGCATTAGT
>JAZNSI010000050.1:0-20555 GCA_045591175.1 Clostridia bacterium | reverse complement strand
CCCTTAACGTTGATGGTGTCTATTATTTCATAGACATCAAAAGTACACCTGCGTTCTCCTTTGGTTAAGCTATAAGCAGCACGTGGAACTCCGTTGACATTATAGACGCAGCTGTCGGAGAACTCATATCCCGGATTCGCGACAAACTTTACATCGAGTTGGTAGCTTTCTCCTCTTACGAACTTATCGCCTGCCGTAAGAACAGGATAACTACTGCCATCTAAAAGATTCCATTTAACAACAGTTACGGTATATTTCGATTCATCAGCAGACACAATGTTAAAATCGGGGTTGGCGCCCACAACCGGCTCGGTAATGGTGGCGCTTGCCGATTCAATTATAATGTTAGCATCTTCATAGATTGCAGTTATGGTAACATTATTAGCAGGCATATAGAAGAAAATAGATCTGCTTTCAGAAGTGGTGGTAGATAAGCCCTCTATCTGCCACTCCTTGAATTTCTTTCCTTCAGGATCAGGATCTGCGGTGACAATAACCTCTGTATCCACTGTATAAGGACCTGCGGGCGAAGCAGTACCGCCGGTTACGGTAACGGTGTAGGTGTCCGCCGCCAGCGCCGTTATTGGCATCAAGCCAACCAACATCACGAAACACAGCAGAAGGCTGAGCATTCGCATTTTCATTTTCGTGTTCATAAATTCGTTCTCCTTTTCGGATTTTTTGTTGCCATACTGAATTCTACAATCCCCCGTAATATGGCTGCCGGGAGGTAAGGACTTTGATTTGAAACAAGCATCACTGAATAGATAAGCTGTTTCTCCGTATAATTAACCACCACATAATGTTGATTATGTGGTAAAGGGCGCACTTCCCCATAATTATACATAATTACTATAACACAAAAGCCCTAAATTTTCAATGGATTTCAGATAATCTACAAATTTAAAGCGTAAAAAATAAGCCGGTGCTGTATCCAAAGCATCCCCGGCTGATTCTTCACGCATGTTTTTCTTTAAGAGTATTATAGAATAGGATTGTTACGATTTCTACCATTTTTTCAAAATACTTACTGGATCGAAGACAAGTAAAACACCGCCCGCAGGATTTCTCCCGCGGGCGGTTGTTGAAATATACTTATTGCCACTCGATGCTGCGCACGGGCTTGGGAGTCAGATGCATCAGCACGCGGTTGATGCCCTCGACCTCGGAGGTGATCCGATTGACGATCTTATGGAGCACTTCGTAGGGGATCTCCTCGACGGTGGCGCTCATAGCATCGGTGGTGTTGACGGCGCGGATGATGGCCGGCCAGCCCTCGTAGCGCTTGTGGTCGCGCACGCCGACGGAGGTGAAGTCCGGCACGGCAATAAAGTACTGCCAAACCTTGCCGGCAAGGCCCGCGATGTCAAACTCCTCGCGGAGGATGGCATCGGCTTCACGCAGGGTGTGCAGGCGGTCGCGGGTGATGGCGCCCAGGCAGCGCACACCCAGGCCGGGGCCGGGGAAGGGCTGACGGTACACCATGTCGTGGGGCAGGCCGAGGGCCTCACCGACCACGCGCACTTCGTCCTTGAACAGCAGCTTCACGGGCTCGCAGAGCTGGAAGGTCATGCCGTTGGGCAGGCCGCCCACGTTGTGATGGGCCTTCACGCCGCCGTCGGATTCCAGGATGTCGGGATAAATGGTGCCCTGGGCCAGGAAATGCACGCCGTCCAGCTTGGAGGCTTCCTCGGCGAAGACATCGATGAACTCGCCGCCGATGATCTTGCGCTTCTTTTCGGGCTCGGCCACGCCAGCCAGCTTGTCCAGGAAACGGTCGGTCGCGTCGATGTAGATCAGGTTGGCGTCCATCTGGTTGCGGAACACCTCGATGACCTGCTCGCTCTCGCCCTTGCGCATCAGGCCGTGGTTGACGTGTACGCAGACCAGCTGCTTGCCGATGGCCTTGACCAGCAGGGCGGCCACGACGGAGGAGTCAACGCCGCCAGACAGAGCCAGCAGCACCTTGCTGGAGCCGACCTGGGCCTGCACGGCGGGGATCACCTCGTCCAGGAACTTCTTGGCCAGCTCGGGGGTGGTGATGCGCACCATGTCGTCGGGGCGCTTCATGCTATCGAGAAAAATGCTCATGGGGAAGACCTCCTGTATCTTGTCGAAGTCGGGATCTTACGCATTGGGATGTCCATTAACAGAATTATTATACTGAAATGCGGGCTGTCTGTAAAGCAGGAAATTATCGGATTTGACGGTTTTTTTCATGTCTTAGGTCTGCGTGTCGGATGTGGTGGGATTAATTCCGGTGAGGAAAGGTGCGGCACCGGGCACGGCTGATGATGCCTTTATCTGCCAAATGGCCGGCATGGAGGCGGTCTGTGCTGGACTGAGGGGATGGCGTGGGAAACGATGAAGTGCACAGAAAGAAGGACAAACACCTTGTTAGCTAGTTGTAAATCTTGCGAGGATGGACGAGTTGGCTTAATCAAACCCAAATGATGCATGAAAATCCGCTTGACAGCGGCATTATGGCAGGTGTATAATGTTTATAAGCTTAACAAGTTGATTAACAAGAAAGGGGAATCACCCATGCTGGTTAACGAGATGAAGCTGCACCTGACGCAGAAGATCCTGCCCTTCTGGGAGAAGCTGACCGATTGGGAGCTTGGCGGCTGGTACGGCTATGTGGACAAGGACCTGAACGTGCATCAGGACGCCCATAAGGGCTGCATCCTCAACAGCCGCGTGCTGTGGACCTTCGCCACGGCTGCCCGCGTGCTGGGGGAGGACAAGTACCTCGATTATGCCCGCCATGCCCTGCGCTTCATGGAGCGCTTTGAGGATCATGCCAGGGGAGGCGTGTACTGGTCTGTGAATGCCTCCGGATTCCCGCTGGACAAGACCAAGCACACCTATTGCCAGGCCTTCGCGATCTACGGTCTGGCGGCCTACATGCGCGCGGCGGGCAAGGAGGATCCCCTCTACTACACCGCCCGGGAGCGTGCCTTCCGCCTGTTCAATGTGATCGAAAACAAATGCTCCGACGAGGGCGGCTACGGCGAGGCCTTTGAGCCGGACTTCTCTCCTGCGGGCAACGAGAAGCTCTCCGACAACCCCAAGCTGATGGAGCGCGGCGAGGTTGCCCAGCGCACGATGAACACCCTGCTCCACGTGCTGGAGGCCTATGCGGAGTTCTACCGTGCGGTGCCGGATGAGGCGATCCGTCAGGCGGGAGTCAAGTGCCTGGAGCGCTTCCTGAACGTCATGTACAACCAGCCGGAGCGCCGTCTGGAGGTCTTCTACGCCAAGGATTACCGGAGCCTGCTGGACATGCAGAGCTACGGCCACGACATCGAGGCCAGCTGGCTGATGTGGGACGCCGTGGAGACCCTCATCCCTGAAGACGAGCGTGCCCCCTACCGCGACATGTGCATCACCCTGGCGGAGGCCACCTGCGAGCGCGCCTTCACCGACCACGGCATGGAGAATGAGATCGTCGAGGGCGAGGTCGAGCATACCCGTGTGTGGTGGGTGCAGGCCGAGACCATCCTGGGCTTTGCCGAGGCGCACAAGCTCACCGGCGACCCTGTGTGGATGGAGCGCGTCGCCCAGCAGTGGGAATACGTCAAGAATGTGATCTCCGATCCTCGCGAGGGCAGCGAATGGTACTGGTCCACCGATGAGAACGGCGTGCCCACCAACAAGCCCATCGTCGAGGAGTGGAAGTGCCCCTACCACAATGGCCGCATGTGTTTGCGGATGATTGAGAACTACAAATAAAGAAGAGATTGCACCGAAGGGGTGCAGGGGGCGATCGGAAAGCCCCCTGCCCGCGCCGCAGCGCGGAACCCCTAACTTCCGGGAGTATTGCAACGGAGAAAACTATGACTGAAATTCTCATCAAGAATCAGCTGATTCACCTCCGCAACGACCACGTTTCCTACATTATTTATATCCTGGAGGGCGGCGTCCCCGCCCACCTGTACTTCGGCAAGCGCGTGGAGAGCCTCAACCCTGCTGCCATCCTGCGCCACTACGACCTGCCCACCGACGGCAAGTGGTGGCCCCACAACTGCGCGTTGGATCACACGCCCCATGAGTACCCGTCTCATGGTCTTGGCGACCTGCGCGAGGGCGCGCTGACTGTCCGCCAGAAAGACGGCACCCGCTCGGCTGATCTGCGCGTCACCGGCTGGGAGGTCGTTGACGGCAAGCCCGGCGTCCCCGGACTGCCCGCTACCTTCGGCGACAACGCCAAGACGTTGCTGCTTCACCTGAAGGACGAGCTGATCGGCCTGGAGGCCACCCTGAGCTACTCCCTCTTTGATGATGTGGCGGGCGTGGTGCGCTCCGTGAAGCTGCACAACGCCTCCGATGCAGATCTGCACATCGAGCGCGCCTACAGCCTCTGCCTGGAGCTGCCCGACAGCCGCTATGACCTCATCACCCTCACCGGCGCGTGGAGCCGCGAACGCGAGCTGTTCCGCCGCCCGCTGGTGATGGGCGAGCAGGGCGTCAGCTCCCTCAAGGGCGCGACCAGCCTGCATGCCTCCAACATGCTTTTCCTGGCTCGCCCCGAAACCACCGAGGAGCGCGGCGAGGCCATCGGCGCGGCGCTGGTGTACTCCGGCAACTTCAAGGCCAGCGTGCATGTGGATCCCGGCCGCAACAGCCGCGTGTTCCTGGGCATCAACGATGTGGACTTCGGCTGGAAGCTGGCCTCCGGCGAGACCTTCCACACCCCTGAAGCCGTCACCGTGTACTCCGATAGCGGCCTGGGCGGCATGAGCGCCCAGTTCCACCGCGTCTGCGCAGAGCATCTCGTCCGCGGCAAGTTCGCCAAGGCGCCCCGGCCCATCCTGCTGAACAACTGGGAGGCCACTTACTTCGGCTTCAACGAGGAAAAGCTGCTCAGGATCGCCCGCACCGCCGCTGACGTGGGCGTGGAGCTCTTCGTGCTGGACGACGGCTGGTTCGGCCATCGCGACAGCGACGATTCCTCCCTGGGCGACTGGTACGTCGATACCCGCAAGCTGCCCAACGGCATGCGGCACCTGACCGATCAGGTGCATGCGATGGGCCTGAAGTTCGGCCTTTGGTTCGAGCCGGAGATGATCTCTCCCAAGTCCGACCTGTACGAGAAGCATCCCGAGTGGGCCATCCACATTGCCGGCCGCGAGCCCATCCAGCAGCGCCAGCAGCTGACCCTCGATCTGTCCCGCGAGGACGTGCAGGATTATGTGTATGAGTGCGTCGCTTCCCACCTGCGGGAGGACGGCATTGACTACGTCAAGTGGGACATGAACCGCAACTTCTCCAACATCGGCTCGGCGCTGCTGCCTGCCGATCAGCAGAAGGAGCTGCCCCACCGCTACATGCTGGGCCTCTACCGCGTGCTGGAGAAGCTGGTGAAGGAATTCCCGGACGTGCTGTTTGAGTCCTGCTCCTCCGGCGGCGGACGCTTCGACATGGGCATGCTGCACTACATGCCGCAGACCTGGACGTCCGACAACACCGACGCCCTCTGCCGCTGCCAGATCCAGTATTCCACCTCCCTGGTGTTCCCGCCGTTTGCGATGGGCAGCCATGTGTCCGCGGTGCCGAATCACCAAACCGGCCGCATCACGCCCATCGAGACCCGCGGCAACGTGGCCATGTCCGGCTGCTTCGGCTACGAGCTGGACCTGAACACCCTTTCCGCCGAGGATATCGAAACGGTGCGTCAGCAGGTGAAGCGCGTCAAGGAGCTGCGCAACACGCTGCTCTACGGCGACTTCCACCGCCTCCTGTCCCCCTACGAGGGCAACGATACCGCGTGGATCACGGTGAGCAAGGACAAGAGCGAGGCCGTCTTCATGCTGACCCGCGCGCTGGCGAAGTCCGGCACCGCGCCCCTCCTGGTGAAGCTGCGCGGCCTGGACGAAAACAAGGTTTACACCGTCCTGGAGACCGGCGAGAGCTACTCCGGCTCCGAGCTGATGAACCTGGGCGTGAGCGTGCGTCTGCCCTGGGGCGACGCGGCTTCCGTCAGCTGGACGCTGAAGGCGGAATGAATCATCAATGTGTGAAAGGAGGCGAAGCCTCTTGGGTGTGACCATGCGTGACCTGGGCAAGCGCCTGGGCGTGAGCGCGGTGACGATATCGAAGGCCCTCTCCGGAAAATCCGGCGTGAGCGAGGAAATGCGGCAGCGCATCATCGCCATGGCGGAGGAGACCGGCTACATCAACCCCAAGCAGCCGGCTCCGGCGAAAAACGGGCTGGACGTGGGCATCCTCGTGCCGGACGCCTTCTTTTCCAACGATACCTTCTACGCCATGTTTTACAAGCAGCTGCTGCAGACGCTGACGGAGGCCGGCCACTTCGGCATCCTGGAGCTGATCGGCGAGGACATGCAGCGCACGATGCAGCTGCCCAACCTCCTGCGCAGTGACAAGGTGGACGCGCTGATCCTCCTGGGCCAGCCGCAGGAAGCCTATGCGGGCTGGCTGGCGGGACAGGCGGTGCCGGTGGTGGCGCTGGACTTCCACTATCCCCATCTCCCCATGGATGCGGTGGTGGGCGACAGCGTCAGCGGCGCGGCGGAAATGACCCGCCACCTGATCGCCCGGGGCCACCGGGACATAGGCTTCCTTGGGAATGTCAAGGCCACCAGCTCCATCATGGAGCGCTACCTGGGCTTTGCCTCGGAAATGCTCCGGCACGACCTGCCCATCCGCCCCGAATGCATCCTCCCGGACCGGAACGAGGCCAATGTCATCCTGCCGCCCGATCTGCCGGAGAAGATGCCCACCGCCTTCGTCTGCAACTGCGACGTGGTGGCCCGGCCCTTCATCGACCAGCTGCAAAGGAGCGGCTATCGTGTGCCGGAGGACGTCTCCATCGTCAGCTATGACGACTTCAACAACGTGCCCGGCTCGCTGCCGCTGACGACCTTCCGGGTCGATACGGACGCGATGTGCCGCATTGCCGTCGGCCGCGTGGAAGATCGCTGCCGGGGCGAAAACAAGCCCTTCTCCCGCATCGTCGTGGGCGGCGAGGGCGTCTACCGTGACTCTGTTTCCCCTTTGTGACCCCACAATAAATATAGAAAGAGGTAAACCAACATGTCTGTGAAGATTCTTGGCTGCAACTCCCTCCCCAACATCCCCTGGCAGGACAAGCCCGCCGACCTGAAGACCTCCGCGCCTGTGTGGCGCTACACCGAGAACCCCGTCATGGGCCGCAACCCCGTGCCGGAGATCGCCCGCATTTTCAACTCCGCCGTGGTGCCGTGGGAAGACGGCTACATCGCGGTTCTGCGCGGCGAGCAGGTCAACGGCGTGCCCCATGTGTACCTGGGCCACTCCAAGGACGGCATCCACTGGGACGTGGAGCGCAACAAGGTGCCCTTCGTGGATGAGAACGGCAACCCCAAGATGCCCCACTACGCCTACGATCCCCGTCTGGTGAAGGTGGATGACACCTACTACATCATCTGGTGCACCGACTTCTACGGCGCGTCCATCGGCATGGCCAAGACCAAGGATTTCAAGACCTTCACCCGCATCGAGAACCCCTTCATCCCCTTCAACCGCAACGCCGTGCTCTTCCCCCGCAAGATCAACGGCATGTTCAAGATGATGTCCCGCCCCTCCGACTCCGGCCACACCCCCTTCGGCGACATCTTTGTGTCCGAGTCTCCCGACATGGAATACTGGGGACATCACCGTCACGTGATGGGCCGCGGCTCCAAGTGGTGGGAGTCCGTCAAGATCGGCTCCGGCGCGGCTCCCATTGAGACCAGCGAGGGCTGGCTGCTGTTCTACCACGGCGTGGCCACCACCTGCAACGGCTTCGTGTACTCCATGGGCGGCGCGATCCTGGACATCAACGAGCCCAGCAAGGTGCTCTACCGCTGCGAAAACCACCTGCTGACCCCCGAAGAGCCCTACGAGGTGACCGGCTTCGTGCCCAACGTCGTGTTCCCCTGCGCCACCCTGCAGGATCCCGACACCGGCCGCATTGCCATCTACTACGGCGCCGCTGACACCAACGTCGGCCTGGCCTTCACCAACGTGGACGAGATTGTCACCTACATCAAGGAGCACTCCGACCTCCAGTGGGGCGATGATATCCCGGACGTGGATTATTGATCTGTTTCATAAAGAAGGGAGATGCACTCTGTGAAAAAAGCAGGACTGACTCTGCTGAAGATGGCATTAACGGTACTCATTGGTGCTCCGCTTCTGCATTTGCTGAAAGTGGAAAACTTTTGGATATTTGCTGCTGTCGTTTTAGTATTAGATGAACTGATTTCGTGGTTGCTCAACCTTCTGCTGAACAAAAAGTCGTAAGATAGATACCTATCAACGCTTCGGCGAAAAACAGGCAGGGAAGCGTCAAAACTTCCCTGCCTACTTTGATTGTATCAGAATTCCGCGTCTGCGGACGCGGCCAGAGGGCTTTCCGATCGCCCTCTGGACTCCTTCGGCCTGCCTACTTTGATATAAAGGAGAACTGCCTATGCAGCCTCGTTCCTTCGCCTCCCTGATGGAGGCCTACGAGCGCGTCATTTCCCGCCCGAACCCGGTCAATGAGCGCTTCTACAACGGCCTGTTCACCCGCTATGAAAACCCCGTGCTGACCCGTCAGCACATTCCGCCCTTTTGGATGTACGACGCGGACCCCGCCGCCAATCCCTACATGATGCAGCGCCTGCCGGTGAACGCCACATTCAATTCCGGCGCGATCAAGGTGAACGGCAAGTACTGCCTGGTCGTCCGCGTGGAGGGCCAGGATCGCAAGTCCTTCTTCGCCGTGGCGGAATCCGACAAGCCCACCGAGGGCTTCCGCTTCCGCGATTACCCCATCCTCCTGCCCGACACCTGCGCGGAGGAGACCAATGTTTACGACATGCGCCTCACCCAGCATGAGGACGGCTGGATCTACGGCGTGTTCTGCTCCGAGAGCAAGGACAACACTGTGAACGACCTGTCCGCCGCTGTGGCTGCCGCCGGCATCGTCCGCACGAAGGACCTCGAAACCTGGGAGCGTCTGCCCAATTTGAAGACCCTGCGCAGCCCCCAGCAGCGCAATGTGGTGCTGCATCCGGAGTTCGTGGAGGGAAAGTATGCCTTCTACACCCGCCCGATGGATGATTTCATCGAGACCGGCTCCGGCGGCGGCATCGGCTTCGGCCTGTGCGAGGACATCACCAACGCCGTCATCGACGAGGAGAAGATCATCTCCGCCCGTAAGTACCACACCATCACCGAATCCAAGAACGGCGCGGGCGCGACGCCCATCAAGTGCGACAAGGGCTGGATCCACATCGCCCACGGCGTGCGCAACACTGCCGCCGGTCTGCGCTATGTGCTCTACGCCTTCATGACCAGCCTGGAAGACCCGGCGAAGGTCATCGGAGAGCCCAGCGGCATGCTGCTGGGCCCGCTGGGCCACGAGCGCATCGGTGACGTGTCCAACGTGGTCTTCACCAACGGCGCCATCGCGGATGAGGACGGCAAGGTGTACATCTACTACGCCTCCTCCGACACCCGCCTGCACGTCGCCGAGACCGACGTCGGCCGCCTGTGCGACTACCTGCTGAACACCCCCGAGGATCCCCTGCGCTCGGTGGACTGCGTGAAGCAGCGGTGCGAGTTGATCCGCAAGAACCTCGAGTACCTCAAGAAATAAGGGGGCGAGTGTATGTTCAAGGTATCGCCGCTTTTCGGCGACCACGCCATCCTGCCCATCGGCAAGGAGCTGCGCATCTTCGGCACGGCGGACGAGGGCGAAGTCATCCGCGCGACGCTGACTGCCGCGGACGGCGTCGTCACCGGCGAGGGAGAATCCACCGCACGGGCAGGCTGCTTCCTCATCCACCTGCCGCCGCAGAAGATGAACGGCCCCCTGACGCTGACCCTGACCTCCGAATCCGCGGAGTACACAGCTCATGACCTGCAGGTCGGCCTTGTCTTCATGGCGGGCGGCCAGAGCAACATGGAGTGGGGCCTGTGGAATGCCGAGGGCGGGCAGGAAGTCATCCAGACCCACGACGACGCTGATCTGCGCTACTTCAACGTCCCCCGCGTGTCCGTGCTGGACGAGGCTGGCCTGGCCGCTCACGACGCGGCCCACTGGCAGCAAATTGCGCCCCACGTCGGCGGCGACATGAGCGCTGTGGCCTACTTCTTTGCCCGGGAGGTGCGCAGGGAGCTGGGCGTTCCGGTGGGCATCGTCGGTTGCAACTGGGGCGGCACGTCCATCCTGTCCTGGATGGATGAGGCGGCCCTGAACCGCTGCGGCCCTGCGATGAAGGCCGCGGAAGACTACGAAAGCAAGTACGGCGAGATCCCGCTGGACGAGTGGCAGCGCAAGCAGGACGCCTTCCAGCACGATATGGACGTATGGAACGGCAAGGTCGCCAAAATCAAGGAGACCAACCCCGGCATTGAGTGGGCGGAGATCGAGAAGCAGGCGGGCGTGTGCCCCTGGAATCCGCCGCCCGGCCCTGGCTCGCCCTACCGTCCCGGCCAGCTCCACCGCACGATGGTGGACAAGATCGTCCCCGTGGCGCTCAATGGCATCCTGTTCTATCAGGGCGAAACTGATGCGGGCCGCCCGGATGAGTACGGCGACATGCTGATCACCCTCGTCACCCGCTGGCGCGAGCTTTTCGGCGACGCCGAGCTGCCCTTCTACAACGTGCAGCTGCCCATGCACATCGACGCCGGCGCGCAGGATGACGGCAGCTGGGCGCGTCTGCGTCAGGCACAGGAGAAGGCCTGGAAGGCCCTGCGCAACAGCTATCTGGCGGTCATGCTGGACGCGGGCGAGTACGGCAACATTCACCCGGTGGACAAGCTGACTCCCGGCACCCGCCTGGCGCAGCTCTTCCTCGGGGATGACGAAACGCCCCGTGCGGTGGCCAAGTCCACGCAGGGCGGCATCCTGACGGTGGAGCTGACTCACCCCGTACACGGCGAGCCCGACCTGTTCGAGGTCGCCGGGGAGGACGGTGCGTACGTTCCGGCCAAGGCTGAGCTGGACGGCTGCTGCATCCGCCTGAGCGCGGAGGGCGTGGCCCATCCCGTCAAGGCGCGCTACGCCTGGGTGAATTACGCCAAGGTGCATGTCTTTGGCGAAAGCGGATTGCCGCTGGCTCCCTTTGTTCTGGAGGACTGACAAGCCACCCCAAATACGGGAACCATTTCCTCAGCCCCTGCGGCTGCACGATAACCTCAAAGGGGCCGATGCGGCGATTTTGCAGAGGATTCCTTCCGCGTTAAGCGGAAATTCAAGGAATCCTCTGCAACCAGAGCCGCCCTGCATATGCAGCCGCTCGCTCAACTCCATCGAAGCAGGAGGGGGCCCGGGGGAAAGCCTGCGTTGGCTTTCTCCCGGCGGCTTTGCGCGCGCGGGTCGATGACCCTTCGACGCGCGAAAGCGGCCCCCTCTTGCAAAAAAGAAGTCTTCCTACATAAACGCAAATCCCCCGGAGTCATCACGCTCCGGGGGATGATTTGTTGTGTCAGACGTCCAGCGGCTTGTCGGCCTTCTGCCGGAACTGCCGGAGGATGCTCGCGACGATCACGATCGCCATCACAAAGGACAGCAGATCGGCCACGGGCTGGGCGGCCGCGACGGCGTAGGGGACGTTCGGCTCGGCCAGCGGCAGCACGCGGGGGAGGATCAGCAGCGCCGGGATCAGGAAGATGCCCTGGCGGGAGGCGGAGAGCAGCGTCGCCCGTCCGCCGTAGCCGATGGACTGGGTGTACATGTTGCCCATCACGATGAAGCCCCACAGCGGGATCGTAGACAGGTGCAGGCGCAGGGCCACCGTGCCGATGCGGATGACCTCCGCGTCCTCCGCGCGGAAGGCGGTGACGATGGGCTCGGCGAAGATGAAGGTGAGGATGCCCAGCACCAGCAGGATCACAGTCGTGACCTTCACCGAGAACCAGAAGGCCTTGCGCACGCGGCTGTACTGGCCCGCGCCGTAGTTGAAGCCGCATACCGGCTGGAAGCCCTGGCCAAAGCCGATCACCGAGGAATTGATGAACATCACGAAGCGGCTGGTGATGGACACCGCCGAGATCGCTGCGTCCTGCAGCGCGGGCGCGACGCAGGCCAGCACGGTGTTGTTCAGCAGAATGTTGGCGACGCTGGCGATGCCCTGGCGGCCCAAAGACGGGAATCCGATGTAGAGGATCTTCCAGTAGAGCTTCGCCGTCGGGCGGTAGTATTTGGGATGGATGGAGATGGTGTCACGGCGCAGGTTGGACTGCAGCAGCAGGATGCAGAAGCTGACGAACTGGCTGAGCGCCGTGGCGATGGCTGCGCCGGCGGTGCCAAGGCCAAAGCCGAAGGGCAGCGTCAGGAAGCCCAGGATGACCGTGCCCGGCTCGAAGATGAAGATGGGGTCGAGGACCATGTTCAGGATGCCGCCGGTGGTGATGCCCAGCATGCCGTAGGTCGCCAGGCCCTGGAAGCGCAGGTGGTTGTTCATCACGAAGGAGCACATCATGAAGGGCGCGGCGTAGAAGATGTAGGAAGCATACGCCTTGGCGTGGGGCGCGATGGTCTCCGTGGCGCCGAGGAATCCCACGATGGGATCAATGAACACATTGCCCAGGATCAGGATGATCACGCCCATCATCAGCGCGGTGAAGAAGCCGACATTGGCCAGCGTGCGCGCTTCCTCCTGTTTGCCGGAGCCCAGCGCCTGACTCAGCGGCGCGCCGGAGCCCATGCCGATGGTGAAGGAAACTGCCTGGATCACGCCCATCACCGAGAAAACCACGCCCACCGCGCCGGATGCGGAGGTGCTGATCTGGCTGACGAAATAGGTGTCCGCCATGTTGTAGATGCTGGTGATCAGCATGGAAATGATGGTCGGGATAGCCAGCCTGGGGATGATGCGGGAAACCGGCGCGTGGAGCATCATCTGCGCGCGCTCGGCGGAGGACATTTTCATGGGGACACGACCTTTCGGAAGTCGATGGGTTTACAGCAGCATCAGCAATCCCTGGGCCGCAGCCACGGCGACACATGCGCCGATGGCCACCGTCAGCAGCGAGCAGCCCCGCCAGGCCATCACCACCGCGACGATGAGGCCGGCAATGGCCGTGTGGATATCGCCGGTGGAGGAGAGGATCCCCGGGATGGTCATGGCGGCCAGCACCGCGTAGGGCACGTAATGCAGGAACGACTTGATGAATACGGACTTGATCTCCCTGCGGAAGACCGTCAGGGGCAGCATGCGGATGAGGTAGGTCACGCCCGCCATCACGGCGAGGTAGAGGAGGTAGCTCGGCCAGCTCATGCCTGCACCTCCCTGTCTGCGGGGACGGATGCATCCTTCACGGGGAAGAGCAGCGCACCCAGCGCCGCAGCAACAACCGCGCAGATGATCACCGCGAATCCGCCGGACACGCCTTTCAGCATGGGCAGATAATGGAACAGCAGACTCACCGCGACGGCGATGAGCACCACCACGCGCACCGGTTTTTCCCTGCGGGCCGGAGGCAGGATGATCGCCAGGAACATGCCGTAGATGGCGATGCCCAGGGCGTTGCACACGAACTCCGGCAGGATCTGTCCCGCAGCCGCGCCCAGGAAGGTGCCCAGCGACCAGCCGATGTAGGGCATCGTCATCAGGCCGTAGAGGTAGTGATGGTGCAGCTTCTCCGGCTGGGAGGCGGCCACGGCGAAGATCTCGTCCGTGTTGGAGAAGGCGAAGAACATGCGGCGGGCGGTGTTCATCGTCGGGCCGAGCTTCTGCGAGAGGCTCAGGCCCATCAGCGCATAGCGCAGGTTGATGATGAACTGGGTCATCGCCATCTCGATCAGCGACGAGCCGGCGATCATCACCTGCAGTCCGGCCAGCTGACCTGCGCTGGTCAGGTTGGTCGTGGAGATCAGCAGCGCCTGCAGCACGGTCAGGCCGTTGCCCACGCACTGCATGCCGAAGGCGAAGGACACGCTCAGGTAGCCCAGACCGATGGGCAGACCGTGCTTCACGCCCTTGAGGTAGAGTTTGTTCATGAGGGAAGTCGCCTCGGTTTCGTTGGTTTAGCGGCGGATGATTTTCGCCATGGCGGCGATGTCCTCGGCGATCATCTGCACCTTGGACTTCTCGATCAGCAGATTGCCGCCCGTAATAATATAGGAAGGAATAACCCGGATGCTGCCGTGATAATAGGTGTTCGCGCGCAGCTTGTAGGTGGCGCCGGAGGGGATGACGCTCTTCCTGGCGGTCTTCCGGACGATCGTGTTGACCATTTTCTTTGCCACGTCGCCGCAAAGCATGATGACCTGCAAATTCGGGAACAGGGCTAGCTCGGCCTCCAGCCAGGGGAGGCTCTCATCGATGCGTTCTTTCTCGATGGCGTAGGCAGTCTTGGGCGTTTTGACGGCGTTGGTGATGTACACGCCCATGCCAAGAATGTCCTGGATGGAGTGCACCTCCAGCCCGGCCTGCCGGAACAGGGGGATGGCGGTGGAGAGGTATTCTTCGCCGCTTTCGCCGTAGAAATCCTGGGCGGGATCGGCGGGGACGACCTCGTTGATCATCATGGCGCGGATGGCGGCAGGGTCGATCTCCACATCGTTGAGACGGATGTGCGGGATCTGGCCCAATTGCCTCTGCAGTTCCTGCTTGACGTTCATGATGGACTCCTTTATGCAAAGCGCTCCACACCGTCCGCCGTGACCACTGCGTACCACAGCGGGGGACGCTCGACGGGCGCATCGCCGATGGTGATGGCGGCGCGGATGGCGGCTTCGGCCTTGGCGGCGTCGGCTTCATTGCGGGCATAGAGGGTGCACAGGGTGGTGTCAGCGGTGACGCGGTCGCCGATGCGCACGGGCAGGATATAGCCCACGGCGTAGTCGATCACGTCGGTTTTCTGCACGCGGCCTGCACCCATGGCCTGGGCGGCATAGCCCAGGGCTTCGGTGTCCATGGCGGTGATATAGCCCTCGCGGCCCACCTTGACCTCGCGGATCAGCGCGGGCTGGGGCAGCTTCATCACGTCGTCCGCGCAGGAGGCGTTGCCGCCCTGGGCGGTAATCATCGCACGGAGCTTTTCCAGGCCTGCGCCGGATTCCAGCGCATCCACCAGCATGGCTCTGGCAGCAGCGGTATCCTCCGCCTTGCCGCCCAAAACCAGCATGTGGCTGCCCAGCAGCAGCGCCACCTCCAGCAGGTCGCCCTTGACTTTGCCGGAGAGCACCTCGATGGCTTCCTTGACCTCCAGCGCGTTGCCCACGTGGGTGCCCAGCGGCTGGCCCATGCCGGTGACGATGGCCCGCACGGGCTTGCCGGAGAGCTTGCCGATATCCGCCATGGCCTTGGCCAGGCCGATTGCGTCGTCGACGGTCTCCATCAGTGCGCCGGAGCCGGTCTTGACGTCCAGGACGATGGCGTCCGCGCCGGAAGCCAGCTTCTTGGACATGATGGAGGAGGCGATCAGCGGCAAGCTGTCCACGGTGGCGGTCACGTCGCGCAGGGCGTAGAGGGTCTTGTCCGCCGGGGCGAGGGACGCGGTCTGCCCGATCACGGCCAGGCCGATGTCATTCACCTGATGGACGAACTGCTCCTCCGTCAGGCTGATGCTCAGGCCCTCAATGGATTCCATCTTGTCCAGCGTGCCGCCGGTGTGACCCAGGCCGCGGCCGCTCATCTTGGCGACCGGCACGCCGCAGGCTGCCACCAGGGGCGCGAGAACGAGCGTGGTCGTATCGCCCACGCCGCCGGTGGAGTGCTTGTCCACCTTCACGCCGGGGATGGCGGAGAGGTCGCACACGTCGCCGGAATCCCGCATGGCGAGGGTCAGGTCGGTGGTCTCCTGAGCGGTCATGCCGTTGAGGCGGATGGCCATCAAAAGCGCCGCCAGCTGATAATCCGGGATGGAGCCGTCCGCAGCGCCGCGGGTAAACTCAACGATCTCGTCCCGGGACAGCTCCTGCCCTAGCTTCTTCTTCGTGATGATATCGAGCATGCTCATGGTGACAGCTCCTTTACGTTCAATTTGGGTATCCTTCATTATATCATAACATTCCGGCCTGGACAAGGGCGGGTGCACAAACAAAACAATCCGGGCGTTGCGGGCGGGCGATTTTTGTAAAACTTTTGCCGGAATATTGCGGAGACGCTCGGAGGCATGTATAATCAAGGGGAGAGCCGTATGAACGGCAATGAAGATCCGGGAGGAATCAAGATGAAAAAACTGTTTGCGATGCTGCTGGTCATCGCGATGCTGCTGGGCAGCGTGGCCTTTGCGGAGGCGGCGGAGAACTATGTCGGCACGTGGATCCTGATGAGTGTGGAGATGCTGGGTCTGCCTGTTGATCCTGCGACGGTGGGTTTGGCTGCGCATATGGAACTCTACGATGACGGAACCTGCCTGCTGGAGATGAATGACGAATCCGAAGAGGGGACCTGGGCCGTTGCGGAAGGCGGCATCACCACCACGGATGCTGCGGGCAAGGTGGATACCTATGCGCTGAAGGACGGCAACCTGGTCATGGATGAGATCGGCATGAAGCTGATCTTCGTGCCCTATGCACCGATGCGCGGGCTGACCCTGGCGGACTTCAACGGCGTGTGGGAATTCTCCTACATGGAGGTGTATGACTACCGGGCGATGACGCAGGATTTCTACGATGCGGAGGAAATGGGCACCGCGATGAAGCTCACGCTGGCGGACGGCAAGGGCCGTCTGGAAATGACCGGCGACGGCGGGCAGGAAGCATACGACGGTGAATGCGAAGTGGATGCGTTCGAGGACGGCAGCAGCGTGATGTACTTCATGACGCTGGATGAGACCGGCGTGCGGGATGGCTCCGGCCTGATGCTGATGATGTATCCCGGCGATGAGCTGACCTGGTACGAGTACGACAGCGAGCAGGATGTGGATTATTACTACAACTTTTATCCTGCGGACTGATGAGAATGCTGCGCATGCAGTGATTCGCGGAAAGGATAAGAAATGAAACGTACGCTTTCTCTTCTGCTGGTGCTGACGGCGCTGTTTTGTGGCGCGGCGTGTGCCCAGGAGGCTGCTGATTATGTCGGATACTGGGTGGCGACCGGCTTTGAGATGGAGGATAAGTCCCTTGATCCCTCTGCGCTGGGCGTCACGGCATACATGGAGCTGTATGAGGATGGTTCCTGCGTGCTGGCGATGATGGATGGGATGCGGGACGGAACCTGGGCGGTGACCCCGACCGGCATCACGACCACGGAGGCCGATGGGCTTGTGACGGTCTACACCTATACGGACGGTGCGCTGGTCGTGGAGGAGGACGGCTGCAGGCTGATCTTCACCCCGGAAGCATACACGCTGCCCCTGCATGGCCTGACGATGGCGGATTTTGAGGGCGACTGGATCTTCACCTACGTGGAGGTCGGCAACGCGGCCTACTATGCACAGGAGCTGGGCGTGCGCATGACGCTGAGCATCCATGACGGCAAGGGCGTGCATGCGGTGTACGACGATCAATCCGGGGAAGTGCAGAGCCTTTTCAACGGCGTGTGCGAGATTGAGGAGATCCCGGACTTCGGCACGGCGATGCTTCTATGCTACACCGATGAAGCGGGAACGCCGGACGGCGGCGGGATCATGCTGCTCAAGTTCGACAATGACGAGCTGGTCTGGTATGCCGTCGATGAGAACAACAACAATCGCTTCTACTGCTTTGTTCCGGAGGAGTGACTTTTCGGCCCTTCTGCCTTTGGCGGAGGGCTTTTGATTTGCCATCCCGCAGAAAGTGTGGTACACTATATGCGTTCACAGCGGATAAGATCAATATGGGCGGCCGGGTGCAGCGTGTGATGGCTGCCGGCAGCTGCGAAGGCGTGCCTTACACCCATATAAATGATGCAGGAACTCGGAAGGAGATACACTTTGATGCGTAAATGTGCGATTTTTGACCTGGACGGGACGCTGACCCGCTCCGAGGAAGGCATCTGGAACAGCGTGAAGTATGCCGCAGAAAAGCTCGGCTTCCCCGAGCCAGACGCTGCGACGCTGCGCAAGTTCATCGGCCCGCCGCTGGGGTATTCCTTCCGCGAGTACATGGGCATGGACGACGCCACCGCCGACAAGGCCGTCGAAACCTACCGCGAGCGCTACAATGTGGTGGGCTTGTTCGAGAACCGCGTGTTCCCGGGCATCCGCAGGCTCATGCGCACCCTAAAGCAGGAGGGGTGGTACATCGGCATCGCCACCGGCAAGCCGCAAACCACCTCCGAGCGCGTGGTGGCCCACTTTGGCCTGGACAAGTTCGTCCAGAAGATCTGCGGCCCCACTGCCGGACATGGCGCGGAGAAGGTCGACCTGATCAAAAACGCCCTGCCCGAGGGCTGGGACGCCGAAACCGACGACATCTGGATGGTCGGCGACCGCAAGTTTGATGTGGAGGGTGCGATCGGCGCGGGCGTGAAGTCCATCGGCGTGGGCTACGGCTATGGCTCCGAGGAGGAGCTGCGTGCTGCCGGCTGCACCCAGTACTGCGAAACCGTCGCGGACGTGATCGACTTCCTCTGCCCCGGTGCAAAGACGCCGGAAGGTGCGTTCCTGTCCATCGAGGGCCTGGACGGCAGCGGCAAGGGCACGCAGATCCGCCTGCTGACGGACGTGATCGACCGCTTCGGCTTTGAGCTCGTCCAGAGCCGCGAACCCGGCGGCTGCCCCATTTCCGAGAAGCTGCGGGACATCATCCTGGACAAGAACAACGCCGAAATGGACGATATTACCGAGGCGATCCTCTACGCCGCGTCCCGCGCTCAGCATGTGCGCGAGGTCATCCGCCCTGCCATTGCGGCGGGCAAGGTGATGCTCTGCGACCGGTTTGTGGATTCCTCCGTGGCCTATCAGGGCGGCGGCCGTCAGCTGGGCGTGCAGAAGGTGCTGGACATCAACGCGCCCGCCGTGGACGGCACCATGCCCATGGCGACCATTTACCTGGATGTGGATCACGTCACGTCCATGAAGCGCCGCGCCGCTGCGACGGAGCTGGACCGCCTCGAACTGGCGGGGGATTCCTTCCACGCCCGTACGGAAGCGGGCTACCGGGAACTCATCCGCCGCGATCCGGAACGCTTCATTGTCGTGGACGCGACCCGTACCCCGGAGGAGATCGGCAAAGAGGTGGCGGAGAAGGTCATTGCGCGCTTGATGGAGGCGGAATAAATGGCGGAACGCATTGTGGTGGGCATGTCCGGCGGGGTGGATTCCTCCGTGGCGGCGCTGCTGCTCAAGCAGCAGGGCTACGACGTGGTCGGCGTGTTCATGAAAAACTGGGAGGAAGAGGGCGATGACGGCGTCTGCACCGCCGAGGAGGACTGGAACGACGTCCGTGAGGTGTGTCAGACCATCGGCATTCCCTATTACGCGGTGAATTTCGCCAAGGAGTACTGGGATCGCGTGTTCAGCTACTTCCTGGACGAATACCGCGCGGGCCGCACGCCCAATCCGGACGTGCTGTGCAACCGGGAGATCAAGTTCAAGGCATTCCTGGACTTTGCGATGCAGCTGGGCGCGTCAAAAATGGCGACGGGCCACTTCGTCCAGACCAACGAAAAAGGCGAGCTGCTCCGCGGCACAGATTCCAATAAGGACCAGAGTTACTTCCTATATATGCTGCATGATGAGCAGCTCAAAAAGGCGATGTTCCCCGTCGGACACATGACCAAGGCGGAGGTGCGCGCCATCGCGGAAGCGCACGGCCTCATCAACAGCAAGAAGAAGGATTCCACCGGCGTGTGCTTCATCGGCGAGCGGCGGTTCAAGACCTTCCTGCAGGAGTTCCTGCCCGCCCAGCCCGGCGACATGGTCGCCCCGGACGGCAAGGTCGTGGGACATCACGACGGCCTGATGTACTACACCCTCGGCCAGCGGCGCGGTCTTGGCATCGGCGGCTGCGGCGACGGGCGGAGCTGGTTTGTGATTGGCAAGGATCTAACGAAGAATCAGCTGCTGGTCGCCCAGGGGGAGGATCACCCCATGCTGTACTCGACGCTGTCGATCGCCGGCGGCGTGACCTGGGTGGGCGGCGCGCCGATTTCGGTTGGCGAAACGCTGCGCTGCACCTGCAAATACCGCTACCGCCAGGCGGACGGCCCGGTGGAGGCGACGCTGCAGGCGGACGGAAAGCTGCTCCTGCGCTCCCTTGAACCGCAACGCGCGGTCACGCCCGGCCAGAGCGCGGTGCTCTATCTGGGGGAGAAATGCATCGGCGGCGCGGTTGTCGAGCAAATCCTGGACGCTGGAAAGACGAACATCCCTGGCGCGTAATGCCGGGGATGTTCGATTTATTTCCGGAACGTTCGGAAAATGCCCAAAAGCGATTGTTCGAGAATCAAAAAAGTGATGAAAAAAGTTAAAAAAATCTGAAAAAAGGTGTTGACTTTTATTTGCGATGGTGATAAAATAAACAAGCTCGCTCATGGAGCAATCCTGACGCGGCGCTGAACCTTGAAAACGATACAGACAAGAAATAACGCAAAAAAGAGACAGTAATTCCGAATGAGTTGAGTCTTGCCGGTATGAACCGGTTAGATATAACAGGATTAAATGAAAGAGTTTGATCCTGGCTCAGGACGAACGCT
>JAZNSI010000049.1:0-17698 GCA_045591175.1 Clostridia bacterium | reverse complement strand
GGTCATTTCCTTCTTGTAGGTGCCAGCAACGGGGTGCTGGAAGCGGGTGGGGTTGGTGGAGTTACCGGTGATGGAAACGCCAACACCCTCGTGCCACATGATGGCAACGCCCTCGCGGACGTCGTCAGCGCCGTAGCAGTTGACCTTCGCGCGCTCGCCGTCGGAGTAAGCGGTGGTCTTCACAACGGTCAGGGCATGATCTTCCTTCACGTCAGCAGACTCCACTTAGACACATCATATTCGGTTAATCCGTGCACATCATAACACATTGATGCATCCCTGTCAATCGAGAAAATTTGGTCGATTTCCGTGCACATCATATGATGTTTTTATTATGAACACATCATATATGGCGGTACCAGAGATCAGTTTCTTCTTCGATCGTAACGTGTTCTCGGCATGCTATCTCCCCCTCTTCTCCCTAAAGCAGAGTAACGAGTAATCGCGATTTCATGTTGGCTCATTGTCTTTTTCATAGTCCCAAATAGGATACTGCTACTTTCCAAGGAAGATGGATTTTTTTCTTTTTCGTTAGCATAGTACAAACTAGTTCCCATCTTCAGCATCCATCGTTGGAACGCTTATCCAAATCACAGGACGTACACCTGCGCCATCATAATTGACATTCGTTTCATAAATCTTGCCGTTATACATAACAACATATGCCTCGGAGAGATAGTCGCCCGAAGTGCAAAGCCACCAACTACAATTATTGTCAGTTCGTTTTAGATGGCTACGATATACAGGATCGTTGTGATTTGTCATTACACCAGCATACAATGCTCGTACTGTAGGTGAGACAAACTTCTTATCAAGGGAATACTTGTAAACATCTTCTAGACTAAGAAGTGATACGGGGTTTTTCCCCTGTATCAGTGCCTGTTCAAACTCAGAGAACGCCTCATAGAAAAATGTCACATTTAACCAAGTGTTAAGCGTACTGTTTTCCCATCTTACCTTTGTATAACGGTTGTTGAAAGGCTTGCAATCCAGAACGTCTGTGCTAACGAGAAATAGACGGTTATCCGTTCTTTCTAGCACTATCCAACTAATGGGCTCAGCACCATTGGTTTTATTATTGTCCTGATCATAAGTGCCGAATTCGACATGGCTACCTACTTCAGCTTTCATGAGGTCAGGATTAAGCGCATTAAAGTAAATCGCTTGTGCACGCTGTGAACTGTTTTGGTAATAACTAATTGCGCAGAATACTTCGAAAGCTTCCTGGTAATTCCCCGCAGCCAACAGCGCCTCAGCATGCTTGTAGTTAGCCTCTTTGATGCGCACCACAGCATCTCCATAATCTCCCGCGCGTTTGAATGCTGCAGCGGCTCCAAGCCAATCTTCCGCAGCCATCAGAATCTCTGCTTGCTTGTAGTATGGCTCACCAATGCGTTCCTTGGCATCCTTGTATGAACTCGCCTTTCTAAATGCTGCAGATGCTTCCGCCCACTTACCTTCGGACAAATAACGTTCAGCTTGAGTATAGTATATTGCCTGATAGCATTGAACAGCGTTAGAATAAGCTCCGGCCCTCTTAAATGCTGCAATAGCACCAGCTTCATCGCCACTATCTAGCAAAACTTCGCCTTGCCTATAGAAGGGCTCATTAATGCGTTCCTTGGCATCCTTGTATGAACCCGCCTTTCTAAATGCTGCAGATGCTTCCGCCCACTTACCTTCGGACAAATAACGTTCAGCTTGAGTATAGTATATTGCCTGATAGCATTGAACAGCGTCAGAATAAGCTCCGGCCCTCTTAAATGCTGCAATAGCACCAGCTTCATCGCCACTATCTAGCAAAACTTCGCCTTGCCTATAGAAGGGCTCATTAATGCGTTCCTTGGCATCCTTGTATGAACCTGCCTTCTTAAACGCTGACGATGCTTCCGCCCACTTACCTTCAGCCATCAACGACTCGCCCTGTCGATAATAAGGTTCATTAATGCGCGACTTGGCATCCAGATAGGATTCAGCCTTCACAAAAGCGGCAGAAGATTCTTCCCATTGGCCTGCAATTAAATAGCGTTCAGCCTGCACATAATAAACCGCCTGATAACGCTTAACTGCATCTGAATAAGAACCAGCCCTCTTAAATGCTGCAATGGCACCAGCTTCATCACCACTATCTAGCAAAACTTCACCTTGCCTATAGAAGGGCTCATTAATACGTTTCTTGGCGTCCTTGTATGAACCCGCCTCTTTAAATGCTTCAGATGCCTCTTCCCAGTTACCTTCGCCAAGCATAGTTTCCGCTTTGTCATAGTATGCTTTAAAAGCATCAGTGCCCCAACCAGCTAAAACATACGCAGTGTACGCTTCGTCCCATTGACCCATTTCGATATACTTTTCTGCAATCGCAACGTAACAGTCCTTGATCTTATCACCGCCATATTCGCCAAAGTTGACAAGAACATGTTCTGCTTCACTACACTTACCTTCAGCTATTAACGCGGTGACTTGTTCATATTTGCCCGCAACGATTCTATCCGCTTTTGCTCGCATGGTCTCTGAACGGCTACCGCAATCAAGATAATCAGGATTCTCACCATACATCTCGGCCACCGCAAGAACTAAATCCTGATCGACTGAATCTACCAAGACGGTTTCGGCATGTCGAAGCTCATAGTATGGAATGCGTTCAGCACTATCGCGATAAGTTCCAAGTCGGATAAATAAGTTTCTCGCCACATCCCACTGCCCACTTTCACCTGCGGCTACTGCGCTATCATATTGGGCACTCTTTATACCCTCAACTTTGTTCAAAAGGGATGTGCTACGTTCGAAACAATCCATAAATAGTGGATACTGGTTATAGAGCGCAATGGCAGACTCTAGGCTTTCCCAATCATCTTCACCCGCTGACTCTTCATATGAACGCGCAGAATAGTAGACAACACGCATGGGGCAATCCTTAAAATCCCCCATCTGTTGCAACGCAGTAATAGCAATGTCGTAATGACCACTTTCAGCTAATGCGCAAGCCTTACAATACATGGCAAGAACAGATGCATCTTCATAGCTACCAATACTCCCAAACTTTTCAGCAGCTTCGGCATATTTACCGTGAGCTAGCAAGGATTGCGCTTCATCATATATCTTTTCAGGTTTTGCTGCAGCACAAAAAACAAGTAGTAAAGGCATCAAGAGAAGAACCAGACTCAATCTACGAACCATAGATTTCATTCACTTATCCTCCTAGCGTCAATATTGAATCTAACTTATTATACAGCACTTTCATAAATCATGCAATCCATACCTACATATCATCAGGTCCTCGTTTCCCCATGTGAAGTATGGAATCGCGAGGATTGGTATCGGCACAGTCCTTGTGTAGCTGACTGAATAGAAAACGGAGACTAACGACATAGTAATGTCAGTCCCCAGGGAAATCCAACCTCCCTGTGAGCCGGAAAACTGGGGCTGAAATTTGGTTGCTCATTAGCCGAATCGGCAGGAGCTCTTGCATTGCTTTATCAGCAGCACAAGGAGCATCAGGGACAGTACTCCCATTGCCAACCACAGCATAGGGGTAGATGCATCGCCAGTAACAGGCAACTCCAACACAACATGAAGCACAGCAACATCGGAGGTGAGTTTAATACCATATACGTCTGTGATCTCACACCGATACTGATAGCCATCGTGATCTATGTTCGTCGCAGAAGTAGTATAAGCTGCGCTCGCCGCGTCATTCAGTTTACACCAGCCTGCACCGTCGTTGCGGTTGACATACCACTGATATTGCAGTTCATCACCCGCAACGGTAACCGTGAACTGCGCCTGCATTCCCACGGTCACCTGCTGATCATTGGGATGCTCAATGATTTCCAGCAGTGTGATGTCCATGTTCTTTGACATATCCATCAGCATGCGCAGGGCACTGACCAGGTTGCTGCCAGTACAACGTTCTATGATTTGGAGGGCATCGGAGATACCGATCATGCCATCTCCGTTGACCTCCGCGTTATGAACGTTCAGCACCACATCCCAGCCTGCGGAATACTGCAGGACGAGAAGGGCATCGTAGAGGTCGATGATGCCGTTGCTGTTGGCATCACCGATCACGCGAAGAAGCAACTTGGTTTCCCCACACAAGCTGCAAGTATATTTGATAGAACCGGCTGTTGGGGTATGATCGTTTGGCAGATAGACTCCTTCATCCCAGCTATGCTGCTGACAGATCGCTGAAAAAGCATACCCGCTTGAACGCGCCAATTCTTCTACAGCAGGATTGGCGCTTACAATCACCACATCCCCTGTACCAAATGGATACTCTGCGCACTCTTCGGGGATGCATGACAGATATACCCGCTGTAGCGAGTTGCAGCCGTCAAAGGCAAACTCCCTCAATACAGTTACAGTCGCAGGGATCTCAATGCTGGTCAGTGCGATACACTCGCTGAAAGCACGAGGTCCGATGACTTGCAGCCCCGTGGGCAAATCAATGGTTTTCAATGCAAGACATTGATAGAAAGCGTAATCTCCAATACTTTGCAGATTTTCCGGCAGCTCCACTTCTTCCAGCGCAGAACATGCCCAAAAGGCATAGCATCCCAGTTGGTTCACATTCTCTGGCAACGTGATCTTCTCAAGCGCTGAACACTGCCAGAACACATAATGTCCCAGGTAAGTCACGCTATCGGGAAGATCAATGCTTTTCAGCGACGTACATAGTCCGAACACTGTATCCCCTATGCTCGTCACACTGTCTGGAATTTCAACCGCTGTTATCTTAGGGCATCTGGCGAATGCATTCGCACCGATACTCGTAATCCCCTCTGAAATAACAACCTTCTTTATCATATTGGTATATATCGACCAAGGCGCAGGATCAAAATCGTACATGGCCCCTGTACCTGAAATCTGCAGCACGCCATCCTCTGTTAACAGCCAGGAAGCATCATCGCCGCAGATGCCGGAGGCATTCCAGGGGGTACTGATATCATGGAATGCGTATCCATATTGTTCGGCCCACAGCTGGGCGGAAGACCCAGACGCGCCCCAGATAACCGTTCCCGTTACGTTGGCCAGCATCGTCGAATCATTCGGCATTGTTATCGACGCAGGGATCGTTAACCTCTCAAGAGCGCGACAGTCAAAGAAGACACCTTCATCCAACCATTCCACCGTTTCCGGCAAATTGACCTCTCTGAGTCTCATACATCCTTCAAAAGCGTGCCAACCGACAGCCACAACGCCAGAAGGGATTTGAATTTCCTCCAAATTATCCGCATATGCAAAAGCACGCCATGAAATTTCCTTTATTCCTGACGGAATGGCATAATAAGTCTCTTCTTTTTTCGCAGCATATAGAATAAGCACTCCACTGCGGGAAAACAACACATCATCCACTGCGTAGAATAAAGGATTTCCTTCATCAACCGTAATCGTTTGAAGCCTGCTGCCAAAGGCGGGCGAGATGATAACTTCGAGCGCAGCAGGAAGATGAAGCTCCAAAACGCTTGTATTCTGAAAGGCATATTGTCCTATTGTGGTACAGGCTTCAGGGATATTGATCCGTTTCAGATTTCCGCACTGCGAAAAAGCGTAGTATCCAATGTATTCGATATAATTGGGAAGAAGAACTTCCTCGATCTCTAAGTTCAGCGCAAAAGCATCGTTTCCGATTCTTTGTACACTTTGAGGCACTTGGAAAACAGCGCCCTGTTTTTTCGCCGGATAGCAAATCAGGGTTCGCATCTCCTTATCATACAAAACATTGTCAACCACACACAGATACGGGTTGCTCTCAGGTACTGTTATTGTTTCCAGCATGTCACAGGCATCAACAAATCCTAGGCCACAAACAAAAGCATCATTCTCTCCAGAAATGAAATTGGCTGTGGAAGGAAGCTCAATGCTTCGCAGAGAGGGACATGATCCCACGAATAGAACGTTGATCCGTTCAATACCCTCGCTGACAACCAGTTTCTCTATGGCCATGTTCCCTTGAATGCAGTACTGCGCCAGGCGTTTGACTTTCCGGCCCTTTATCTCCGAAGGGATTACAACGGTCTTTTCTCCCCCTGTGTATGAGAGGATAGTAATGTCACCCAATCCCAGATTAAAGGAAAACCCCTCATAGCTATCCAATTGTGCAGCTACATTGTCTACATACGAATGGTTTGCCAAATCAAATTCAGCAATATCAAAGCCGCTCTCGGATGAAACCGCGTAGTCGCCCAAATCATCCCATGACTGAAGGAACTGCCCATAGACGGGTTGTCCCAGATCTGCTGTTGCATCCAGGAAATACCATTGTTCATCGAGCTGTACAAGATTCCAGGCATGACCTATACCTGCCTGATATCCAATTACCGTTTTGCATGGAATATCCATTTCTTCCAGCAGCAGCGTAATGGCTCTGGCGATGCCTGCACAAACAGCCTTTTCTTCACATAAAGCCTCATACGCGGTTTGACCGCAATCTGTGCTTTCACCATCCCACGGGAAATTGTTGATGGCGTCCCAATCATACTCCACAGTCTGACAAATGTAGTTGTAAACGCTGTAAATGATGTCATAATCATCTGCTGAATTCAAATCAAGATAGGCAAGAATTGATGCAACAGTACTAGACAAATCATCCGTTTTAGTTGATATCGTTGTTGCCATTTCCGAGTATGCTGTCCCTTCTAACAATAAGGCAAGCATTACAATCAGTAACGATGTTTTAACCAAACGCCGCAATCCTCGACAAATCTTCATCTTTGACCTCCTGAAAACAGCTGAAATGAATTGCATAGTACATGGTTGCTAGATAGATTATACTACTTCGTCAAATAAATACAATGTACATTTTGGTGTGTGAACAAGATGAACGATGAAGCCTTCCAGACTATGCCATATGCAATCCTGCACATGACGGCTGATTAGAAGCGATTTATCACCATCGCGGGCCAGCCCAGCTACTTATTAGGGATATCATCCTTATTGAGTGCTGTCTGTGGATAACGGCCACAGGTGACATAGCTGCCAACATCCGACTCCGCATCGCTACCAGCGAATGCGTTCAAACTGCAGAGAAACAGAAATAGCAAGAGAAACAATATGAATAAAGTCAATGACAAATCCCCGTCTGCTGATCCAGTGAACTACGCATGGATTAGCGGCGGGGTGTTCTATATTTGACTTTCCAGACGTTCTCCCATAATAACCAAGATAGGACTTCTATCTTGCGACCCCCCCTTTTTCTATGAGGCGCTAAGAAAGCCAAGGACGAGTGAATTCTTTGGTGAAACACCCCTTGACAAATTGAATTACAGTAGTATGTATGCCCATTTTCTTCATGACGATATGCTGGTATTGCATCTATTTCGTGCTGTTGCTCTTCGGAAATTTCGCCGAAGTACTTCTCATCAATCCCAAAGAACTCCGTCAACTGCTTCAGTCGCTTGCCTGGAGGAGGTGTTGTTCTATTCTCCCACAGGTTGATTGCTTGCCTCGTCACCCCCAACTTCTGAGCAAGGAAGCTTTGCGACACATTACAACGAATTCGAATATATGTCAAGCCATTCATACTCACACCTCATTCTTGTGCTGTTTTGGATTTTTACACGCGGATCCTTCGTGTAGCTTTAGTGTATCGAACTTGACAGACATAGTCAATCCGTAAGTTTTCTAGCGAACATAACTATTTCTACATTGCTTGAGACTGTACAGCAATCCATGGTGCACATTGTCTTCGATCAACACAGATCATGTCAACGTTGGTACCGAATCACCTGATTCGTCGCGGATACCTTTCTGCGCTCTACGAACATTTACATACTTTACGAATGTGCCATAGCAAATTCAACATGTTCCCATTGACAAGAACATTCATTCTTGTTATAGTGTATGAGAACAAACATTCTCCAGCGAGGCGATGTAATATGTCACGCATCATTCTTCATGCTGATGCAAACTCTTTCTATGCAACCGTTGAGTGTCTATACCGCCCGGAAGCCCAGGGAAAGCCGCTGTCCGTCTGCGGCGACCCCGAGAAACGTCACGGTATTGTGTTGGCAAGCAATCAGTTGGCCAAGAAATGCGGCATAAAAACCGGCATGGCTGTCTGGCAGGCGAAGCAAGCTTGTCCCGGCCTGATAACCGTTCCACCTGATTTTGCACTGTACAAGCATTTCTCACACATGCTGCGGGATATCTATGAGGAATACTCTGATCGGGTGGAAAGCTTCGGTTTGGACGAGTGCTGGGTAGATCTGACAAACCCCAACTTCACCATTGAAGACGGCGAGGTGAAAGCCCATGAAATTCGCCGACGCGTGAAAGAGGAACTGGGTATCACCATATCTGTTGGCGTAAGCAACAACAAGATATTTGCCAAACTGGGTAGCGATATGAAGAAGCCCGATGCCGTCACTGTGGTGCACCCCGATCATTTCAGGAAAACCATCTGGCCCTTGCCAGCCTGCGAGTTGCTCTACGTCGGTCCAAAGACCACCAGGAAACTGATGGACTACAACATCCTCACCATCGGCGACTTAGCAAATGCACCACGTAGCCTGCTGAAGTACAAGCTAGGTAAGAACGGCCTCATGCTTCAAGACTATGCCAATGGGATGGATCGTGCTCCAGTAAAGCCCACCACCCTGGAAGAATCCATTGGCAGCGTGGGCAACAGCATCACCCCGCCTCACGATATCAGAACAGTGGAGGACGCCCGCTGCATTTACTACCTGCTTGCCGAAAGCGTCGGTGCTCGTATGCGAGATGCTCATTTGCAAGGCCAGTGCGTCAGTATCTCCGTTCGTACGACCGGGTTGATGTCTTACTCCTGCCAGCGAAAGCTGTCCTTTGCTACCAACGTTACCAGCGAAATTGCCGGTGTCGCTTGCCAACTATTTACAGAGCGTTTCACTCATACCCTGCCGCTGCGCAGTGTAGGCGTGAGCTGTTCCGGCTTATCTATGGAAGGAGCCCCGGTGCAGATGGATCTCTTCGGACGGCAGCAACAGCGTGAGAAGCGCCACCAACTGGACTGTGCGCTGGATGCGATACGCCAGCGATACGGCAATCTGTGCGTCGTGCGCGGCATTGTCCTGGCAGAGCCCAACATCGCAAAGGTCGATCCCAAGGACGACCACACCATTCATCCCGTACCATTTTTCTCTGGATAAGGAGGATTTTCATGCAGTGTGCCGAAATGCGTCCTAACAAGGACAAGCAGTATGTTGATGTCCTGGCTCACCATCGACTGGACGGGCAGACAATCCCGATCAGGTTCAAGGCAGAGGATGAGCCTGCCCAGTGGATCGTAAAAGTGTCGGACATCCGCCCCGGTCATTCACTGAAGGCGGGCGGCCAAGGGATGCGATACACCTGTCTGTTGGAGGACGGCTCAACCATCTACCTCTTCCACGACCGAAGCCTGTGGTTCTATGCCAAGTAAGGAGGCGCTATGTGCGGACGTTTTTACATCCCCGACGATGACTCCAACGAGGAGTTGCAGCAGATCATCAACCACCTGAATCGGGTGAAGGGGACGCCTGTCAAGACGAGCGAGGTTTACCCTTCGGATGTGGCCGCCGTTATTGCCAACAGCAAGGCGATGATTCCGTCACCCTTTGCGATGAAATGGGGGTATACGCTCGAAAATCGAGCACCAATCATCAACGCTCGCAGCGAAACTGCCACAGAGAAGCTGCTGTTCCGAGATGGTATGCAACAGCGTCGCTGCCTGATTCCTGCCAGTCATTATTTTGAGTGGGAGCATATAGGTAAACAGAAGATCAAGAACGCTATTAGACCCGCGGGCAGCCAGGCAATGTACATGGCCGGGATTTACCGGATCAACAGTGGAATTCCTGAGTTCACCATTCTGACCCGTGAACCAGGAGACTGTATCCGACATATCCATGACCGCATGCCGGTGATTCTGCCGCGAGAGGCTACGAAGGATTGGCTGAATCCGATGTACAACGCGCTAGATGTTATTAGTGCTGCCATGACTAACATGGATTTCATCCCGATGGACGGAGCACAGCAGGTGCAAATGCTTTAGTGAGCAATATGCCACAAATCATATGAAGCTTTCCTCGTGTGAGGGGCACCTATTCTCATTACTGCATATCTTGGGGAAAAGCAAATCGTCCCTTCTACAGATCTACTCGTTTTTTCAAGCGTAAATGTCTTGCATTCAGCCGGTCACTTGCAAACGATCTGATATCCCAGCGTCATCTTCGGATGGCGCTTTTTTATATACCCGGAATCTGCTGCAGCATATCCATGTCACTCATTCTTCACGACCATCACGATAAGGAGGATCATCCCATGTCAACCAACGAACTGAACACCGTCGCCCGTGACCTGAAAGAGCTTCGCCTCATGGCTGAACAGCTCGACGACGAGATTAAGACCCTCGAGGATGCTATCAAGGCCCACATGACCGAAACCGGCGTCGATACACTCATCACCACCGATACCAAGATCACCTGGAAGACCGTCACGTCCAGCCGCATTGACACGACCGCTTTGAAGAAGCAGCTGCCTGACGTCGCAGCCTTCTTTACCAAGGAAACCACGACTCGCAGGTTTACCGTACAGTAAAGCGCAACGTATAAAGGGGAGGCTCGCAAGAGCTTCCCTTTTGTCGTTTTGGTCGTATTTCTCTATAAAATATAGAGATTTCGATGCCGTCGATCACGGATGAACAGACACTGCTTCCATCCATTCGCACTCACATTTTTCCAATAAAGAATAGACAGAATCAGGAGGAAAACGCAAATGAAGGATACTTACACCATCATCACCGACCGCATCATCGCTGAACTCGAATCCGGCACCATCCCGTGGCATAAGCCCTGGACTTGTTCCCAGCCTGCCATCAGCCATACGACAGGCAAGGCGTACAGCCTGCTCAATCAGCTTCTGCTTGGAGGACGCAGCGGCGAATACCTGACCTTCCAGCAGGCGCAGAAGGAAGGCGGCCGCGTCAAGAAGGGCGAGAAGGCCAGCATGGTCGTCTTCTGGAAATGGCTGACAATCGAGGACGAGGCCACAGGTGAAGAGAAAGAGGTTCCATTCCTGAAGTACTACAACGTCTTCCACATCGACCAGTGCGAAGGCATCGTTCCTCACTATCCCGACAATGAGCCGGTTGTCATGACGCCTGCCCTGGCACACGACCTCGCCGACGCGAAGATCCATCGCTACATCACAGCCAACGATGTAACGCTCATCTGCCGCGAGAGCTGCGAAGCGTTTTATCGGCCCTCGACCGATACCGTCGTATTGCCGCTGAGGACGCAGTTTGGCGACACAGCCGAGTATTACAGCACGGCGTTCCATGAGTTGACGCACAGCACAGGCCATCCGAAACGGCTTAATCGCATCACTGAGACAGCCCGATTCGGCAGCGCTCAGTATAGTCGAGAGGAGTTGTGCGCTGAGCTGGGTGCCAGTTTCCTGCTGAACCATCTGGGGCTGGAGACTCCCAGCAGTTTCAAGAACAACGCCGCTTACATCAATCACTGGCTGGGCGTGTTGAAGGACGACAAGCGTCTGCTGGTCACTGCTGCTGGTCAGGCTGACAAGGCGGTGAAGCTCATTCTTGGCGAGGAGGATTATGATGATGTGCTTGAAGGATGACGCTATCCAGGTCAAGCTCCGCGTGACGCTGAACCTGATTCATACGATGAGCAAGGCGCTGGCGACCTCCACCCTGCTGGATGGCAACCTTGCACACGATACCAGTTTCTACTGCAGCGAGATGATCCTGCGTGCAGCCATCGAACTTCACAACGACGTCACCGCTGCCATTGGCGAAGAATAAGGAGGCACATATGAACCTGGATATGAATTTCATCGACATTGCCGGTGATAGGCTGTCGGAGATGCGGTTGCTCGTAGAAGGTGCAATCACTCTGTTCGAGGATGAAGCAAGCGTTCTTTGCCGTCTGGCGAGGGATGCTGGAGAAGATGATGCTGGCAGTGCGTTCAACGACATCGGCTCGGCGCTGTACTGCATGCGTCGGCGTGTGATTCACCTTCAGGCCGCACACCACAAAGAAGTCGCAGAAAGCAACAAGGCAGACGCGTAAAATCAAACAGATGTTACCGATTACGAAATAAAGCGGCTGAAAACAGGGCCTTATCCCCTGCTTTCGCCGCGATTTTCGTCAATTTAATTCGACTGACCATTTACGTTACAAGGAGGATACGATCATGAGCAAGATTTACGGCTATGCCCGCTGCAGCACCACCGAGGACAAGCAGGACATCAACCGGCAGATTCGCGAGCTAAAGGCAGCTGGTGCTGATGAGATTGTGTTCGAGTACGAGCACGGCGACGCCATCGTAAAGCAACAGCTGCAGTCCCTGCTGGAGGCCGCCACTGAAGGCGACACGATCATCACGCTGGAAGTGAGCCGACTGACGAGATCGACGCAGCAGCTGTGCGAGATCGTCAACACCATCAAGCAGAAACTGCTGAGGTTGGTCATTGTCGGCTCAATCACCGTGGATTGCCGCACAGGACAGATCGACCCGATGAGCCAGGCGTTCATTCAGATGAGCGCGGTGTTCGCGGAGCTGGAATTGAGTATCATCCGGGCACGCGTCAGGAGCGGCATGCAGAACGCGAAGGCCAAGGGCAAGAAGATTGGTAGGCCGAGGGTGACAAGAGAGGATATCCCGGCTATCTTCTACAAGCACTACCCAGCGTTCGTAGCAGGTAAGCTGAATGTCAGCGAGCTGGCACGGGTGTGTGGGTTGAGCAGGCCGACGGTGTACAAGTATCTGCGGTTGATTGGGTGAATTACACCAGAACAACAGATGCTGAAGAGGCAGTTTGGGAGGCAACAGGAGCAGTCATGTAGGGTGATTTGCAAAAAACATCGTATCAACCGTGCGATGTATACATCACCTTTTCCCACTTCCGTGACATTTGGGACAAGTCTTGTGATTTAATGCGAAATCCATAGCGTCGGATGGCATAGATCCGTTAGAAACCCATCCAGAACCACCGCAATAATAGCAGGTATTGCTACCTGTCGATCTGCCCCTACTAGAGAAAGAGCCAATCTGCATCATCAAAAACAAATAGACAACAACGAAGACAACAGCTACAATCAATGCTATCCCCTTAGGAGTGGTTGGATTTCGGGCTCCGCAATGAGGACATTTTTTGCCAAGGTAGATACTTCGCGACCACACTCACGACATGGTTTCAATGCCATAGATTTACCCTTCTTTCATCTTAAGTATGAATATTGACCACGAATTATTGCAAAACGCGCTCAATATACATCTTTGGCATAATTCTACGTCAATTTTCTGCTATTGTCAAGCCGAAATATCAATCATTCGCATATGGAGGACTGCAATGAAGATATATGGTTATGACAACAAATGCAACATTTGCGGTGCCAATATCAAGCGCATCCGGGAACAAAAGAAGGTCACGCAGACCGATCTTGCCGCTCGGTTACAGGTTCGCGGTGTGCAGCTCAATCAGAATAGCGTATGCCGCATTGAAAAGGGCAAGCGAGTCGTGGCCGACTATGAGCTCCTGATCATTGCCGATGCTCTCGGCGTTTCGGTCTTAGAGCTGTTGTCGCACGTCAGGGAATCGTAACTCATTTCTACCGTTCAACTCGTTTATGGGTGCAACAGTTTTCTCCTCATAATAGGCTGCAACATCGGAGCCCATATTTTTCGCTCCGCTCCCCAACGCTGGCTCTCTCTCCAACGTTGCAGTCACGTAAGCATCCACGAACCCCGACAACACACCCTCCACACTGTCTTCTTCTCAGCCGCAAAAGGATTCCCTTCGGAGAAACACAAGGCCCCTTGGCTTAACGATTCGGCGTTGTGTGCCACATCGATGAAAGCCAAAGGGGCTTGTTTTGTGCTCTGTGTCGTACTAAGGAAGACGTCAGGGATTGTTCCTTCGGAACAGAGATGCGCCGCCAACGTCATCTCCCCACCTTTCCGAAAGGAAAGGTGTTGCATGCTTTCTCGCGGTAAGGTACATATGCGCGTAAACGTCTCGTCGTTGATGTAGTGCACAGCGTCAAAAGTGTATCTTCTTCGTTCTAACTATAAGGCAAAGATACACTTTTTTCGAGCATAACATCACGTTGCCATTAAGCCCAGTTAGCAACAAAGCATATCCTTGTCTTATTTATGTCTCGTGGAAAATACGCTTTTCGCCGAGCAGCCATCCGGTCTTCAGTCCTGCGGCCTTCGCCTTTTGCTTTGCATCGTCGATCCGGGCTTTCACGCGGGTACCAGCAGGACTGGCCAGTGCGTTGTTGAACTCCGGTCGTTCCATCCCCAGCTTCTTGTAGACGTCCTTTTGTCGAATCGCCGTACCATCCCAGTGTGCAAGCCATTCCTCAATCATGGCCGCTCGCACAGCCTCTGTTCCCTGCGGCCTGTAAGCCTCCACCTCATCCCGCGAAACAAGCTCTACCTTCGCACCCAGCGGCTCGTAGCGCTCACAGATCATCTCGATCAGCTGCTGATACTGATCGTGTGCAAAGAATACGTAGTAAGTGTAGGGCTTCGTGTTAGCCGCGTTGCGGATGACGCCACGATACATATTCTGCTCCATATCGGCAAGGACGTGCCGCGTCATCGTTTCGCAGCTATAGTCCAGAGCTTCACGGGCCTTGTCCATCGCCGCGATGTACCCTTCTGCGGCTGTATCGGTAATCAGCTGCTCCCGTACATCGTCGTTTCTCGCCAGATCCAGCGTCAGATACTCAATCGGCGGCTTGCGGTTCAGCCCGACCTGAGCGATGTTTACCGCGCGGCTATAGCTGTTCAGACCCTTGATGTTGTTGAAGTGACCAGTATACTCCTTGTCGAAGCCTGCGGCACGGAAGGACTCCTCCATCTTCTTGCTGGAGAAGATGACCAGATCATGATCAACACCTGTGGCCTGAGCGAGGTAGCCGCAGATCATCTTCGCCGTTTCTCCTGCGTTGCCGCGCAGTTCACTCTCTCCCGTTGGCACGTCGCAGATCCGGATCGTCAGGTAAGCAAGACTTCGTATGAAATCACGCGTGGGATTCATGTACACATAGTCCTCGTTGTACATGGGCGATACCGTGGCCGTGCCATCAAGCACGATAACCTTCGCATCTAACCCGGTCACCAGATCACGGTGATCGACATGTACGGTGTACTTGCTCTCGTACTGGCCGCTCTGCGCTGAACCGCGATGGCTGTAAACGCCCCAGTCCTTCAGCAGCCGCACGACATCCTCCACCATGTCGACGATCCTGTCCTTGTCCGTATCGAGCTTGCTGCGGTTCTCGTGGACGTAAGCAAGGAAGGCATCCAGTCCGTCGTTTTTCTCTCCAGCGATACAGGCATATTGCAAGTCCGGCATGTACTCCAGCTCGTCCATCTTGGAAAGCAGCTTCGCGCGGAGATCCTCCCAGAAGGTGATAGCCCATTCCTTCGCTTCGCGGCTTGCATCGTCCGTGGCTTCGATGCCCATGCGCAGCGCTGCCGCCACCTTATTGATCGTCGCGGCTGTCACGCCCCGCTCAACACTAAGATATGGCGCCTCATCGAAAATGATCACCGGCCTCGTACCGCCTTCCCAGCGTAGCAGATCCTTCACACGCTCCGGCGTCCAGCTGAAGTACCGCTGTGTAGTCAGCACGACGACAGGCTTGTGCCACTGTTGCTTCCGCATCGATTCATAATTATCGCGGTTCATGACAGCAACCTGCTTCTCGTGCCTCTTGATGAAGTTCAGCAGCACATCGTCGAAAGCCGGGTTGCGCGTATCAGGCTTCCAGTATTCCTTCATGCGTTCAACGCTGTCGGTTACGATGATCAGGCCCTCGCCGTCGTTTCGCCCCAGCACCTCACCGATCAGCCGGGTCAGCGCAGTAGACTTGCCGCTGCCGCAGGGGATACTCAGCACACTGACCTCGTCAGTATGTTCCTGATCCTGGGCGGCATACTGAATGGCTGACAGGATGTCGTTGGCTTCGTTCGGAGTCTCGATGTACAGCAGCCGGTACAGGCTAACCGAGTCTCTGACAAGCCGCTCCTCCATCCCAGCCTTCACTGCAGCTGCAATCAACACCGCCGCGAACTGATCGAACTGATTCCATGAATACTGGCTGCTGCGGACGAGCAGGTCATAGGGTTCGTCTTTGTAGTAATCTTCACAGGCGAAAGCTTGTACAGCCTCTGTGAATGAAATCAGATTCGCCATAGCTGCAGCCTGCTCCTCAGCAATGCTGACGACTTCGACGGGTACCTGGGCTGCAAGGGATTCAATTGGATGCTGTTCAGGTGTGGTCATAAGCAACCTCCGTCCGCAAATTAACATACGTCTTTTAGTTCATTATGCCACTTCCAGCAGTCCTTGTCAACAAGGCTCACATTCTGCGATGCTTCCTCCCCGCAAACCGATCCAGCAGGTTGATCTCCTCCACCTGCTTTGCCAGGTCGCTCACCAGCAGGTTGACATAGTTCTGCGTGATGCTCAAGTTACTATGTCCCAACATCCTTGACAGAGCTACCACATTTCCTCCACCGAGAATCCACTGCTTGGCAAAGGTATGCCGATACCGATGAATTCCCGTCGTGTCAACGCCCCTCCCCTTGTTGTAAGCATACAGCATGCCGTAGCAAGTGCTACGCAACAGAGGTTGACCATAGACGTTGGTGAACAGCAAGTCATCATCTGACTTAGCATCCCGGTGAACAAAATACTCCCGTAAGATTCCACACATCGTCGTATTCAACGGGAGCAGCAACGGCTTTCGATTCTTAGTCACACGCACATTAAGCATCTGATTGTCGAGGTCAACATCGCGGATGGTCAGGTTCATCATGCTGCGCTGACGAATCCCCGTGGAGAATAACAAGTTTGTCATGACCCAACATTGGTACTCAACATAGCGGCAACTTTGGGTATCCGGTTTGCGTAGCAAGGTCTGCAACTCGTCATCTGTGTAGGTATCGACGGCTTGCTTGTCCACACGGATAGACTTCATCTTGAATCGCCGCATATGTCTTTCATCCATCAGGAAATGAAGCGTCGTGATTAAATCCCGCAGGTAGGAATTAACGCTCACGTCGTTATCCAGCTTCTCCAACAGGCAGCGCACATAGCCGTCATAAACCTGCGCATTAAACTCCTTCAGCGGCATGTCCGGGTCGATGTGCTTGTAGAACTGTGCGTAGCTCTGCCGGTAATGCCGGATGGTCGCTTCCCGCAGGTTCCTCTGGCGGCAATTGAGGAGGTACTCCTCGCACCCCTCGCGGAAAGTCATCACGTTCGGACTCATCATTTTCTGCTTCTTCATAGCCTTCATCCCTCCAAAAAATCAGACACATCACTCAGGTTATTACCCAAAATGATGTGTCTGACTATTTGTTGTTATTCAGAAGGATCAGTTATGAATCCGCAATCACGATAGCAATTCTTTCATCACTACTGATTTTCCGCAAACCCTTGCAATTCCTGCAATTACTTGGAGGCGTTCTCCACAGCCACAGCCACGGCGACGGTAGCGCCAACCATGGGGTTGTTGCCCATGCCGATCAGGCCCATCATCTCAACGTGTGCAGGCACGGAGGAGGAACCGGCGAACTGAGCGTCGGAGTGCATACGGCCCAGGGTGTCGGTCATGCCGTAGGAGGCGGGGCCGGCAGCCATGTTGTCGGGATGCAGGGTACGGCCGGTGCCGCCGCCAGAAGCAACAGAGAAGTACTT